>CAVYUP010000004.1:0-230430 GCA_963771705.1 uncultured Bacteroidota bacterium | reverse complement strand
AGAATTAGGCATTACTACTATGTTATTATATACATAATAGTCCCCTTCGTGGTTTTCAAAGAATATACCCTGTGAGTTTCTTGTTTTGTGGTCAGCGTGTTCAAAATAATTATTTCTTACGATGACCGGCCCGTCTACATAATATGTTTGAATAGCGTCACAATGAGGACTCGGGTTCTCGTTGGAGATTACTACGTGATTATCCTCTATTATTAACCCTTTCATATATTGAGCATATATAAAGTCAGTTTGGTCATTTACATCAGTAACTGTGGTGACATCACAGTTTCTTATCGTAATATCGTGGCAGTAAGAGCCTGTAACGTCAGGATAACCTTCAATATGTACGTACCTGCCCGCCATTTCTCCATCCAGGTTATCCAGAACAATATTATAGGTAGCATTCGAAGTACCTCCATCAAGACTGACTGCTGTTCCCCATCCATTAAGCATAAGATTGGAGATAACAACATCATGATGGTTATTTAAGATAATACCTGTGCCGCCAGAACCGCTTAAAATAACATTTCCATTATGATTAGCATCTATCCCTTTGGTTATGGTAACAGGCGATCCGGAAGTTCCAGATGCCCCGATGGATAACCCTGAAGTATAAGTTTTACCCGAAGGTCCCCCGCTTATATAAACGATATCTCCCGGCCCTATAACTGACCAGTTAATGTCTGAAAAACTCTCCCATGCATTTGTCCAGCTGCTTCCGTTATTGCTTCCACCGGCATCTTTATCCACATAATAATTTGAGGCTTCTACCCTGCCGGAAATAATTATTAAAGCAGATACAATTAGTCCATAGGTGAAGTAGTTCAAATGAATTCTCATACTAATTCCTTTAAATCCATTCTATAAAAGCATAACTAAATTTAAAAAAGCCTGCAATATACCCTTGCGCCGCTCATCAATAATAATACCTCCACGAAAAGTTTCATTTTACTTTATTTTTCAGATTAATTGTGTTACACGGGAGTAATTATTACTGAGATGGTAAGAAGGGAATGTTAAGATTATTTTTTTTCTAAACGGGGTTTTAAATATTTCGGACAGAGCCGGTCAGTGTTCGGCGGCGTAATTAAACGGGGGATTTACAGATATTATTAAGAGGTTACCCGAATCTCATTCAGGGTCAAACAACCTGAGGAAACTTTAACAAATCACAGACTTCGTTCACACTGAGAATTAAAGCACCGCTTGATTTCGAATATTTTACTACTTCGTTAAAAAGTTCCGGTGTACATCCATAAGGGGTAGGGTTATCACTTATATCATGTGTATAAAAAATAAGCCAACCATTTGCCAAAACATTATCCTCAATAAAATTTTTAATCCAGGCAAAATTACTAACATTACCGTAAATTCTCGTGCCCTTTAATAAATTCAGATCAACCATCCCTTTGTTTATTCCCGGAGTTATTCCACGGGAGCATATAAAATGATTTTCAACTATTTTTTTTGCACCTGGTTTTACCTGACCTTTTGGATAAGAAAAGACATTAAATTTTAAGGGGGGGAACATTTCCTGAAGGAAAATATTATTTCTTTCAATCGATTTATCGAAGGATGATAGCTTTTGTTCTAAAACACCAAGGTGATTAAATGTATGACAACCCAGGAAATTTCCTGAATCAACAACCTGTTTAATATCTGTAAGATTTGCTATTTTACCTGTGGGGGTAACTTTATCAACTAAACCAAAAGCAATATAATAAGTAGCTCTCGAGCCATATTTATCCAATAACTCCAAACCATGAGTTACTGCACTTTGGGGGAAATCATCAAATGTAAAAGAAATTATTGGTTTGGAGAGGTTTAGATTAAAACTTTTTCTTGAATAATATCGGGTGGCAAGTTTGTTAAATGAGTTAAAGCCTTTTTGGAAAAAATGATTCAGCATTACAACATAAAAATATTTTTAAGTAATGATTTAATTTAATACTGTATAAGTTCATTAACCACCAGGCTGAATGAAATTTACTGAGGTCACAGGGAATGATCAGTTTGAGTTGAAAAATTGAAGAGCATTTAAATTTAAAAATAAAAGTCAGTCGGCGAATCAGATCATCACCGACTGACCTGTAAGGAGAGTCGTTTACGACTATTTCATCAAAACCATCTTTTTCGTATTTGTAAATTTACCTGCATCAATTCTGTACACGTATACACCTGATGGAAGATTAGAAGCATCAAACGTAACTGAATGACTACCGGCCGAGTAAGTTTGATTTACTAATTGATTAACCAGCTGTCCGATTGAATTGTATACATTTATCTTTACCATCTGATCGGATGGAACACTGAATTTTATAGTTGTTGTTGGATTAAATGGGTTCGGATAGTTTTGCTCAAGTGTAAAATTATCCGGAGAAACTGGATCTTCATTTGTTCCTGTTATGCTTTCTGATCCATAGATCTCTGCCTCCCATAAACCCTTCGGGCCAGGTTCATTGGAACTCCAGATTACTAATTTGACATACCTGGCTTCAATCGCACTAAAACCATCCACTGTCCATTCTTCTAATCCAGAATTTTGATTGGAGACAACTTCCGTCCAGTTAGCATTATCTGTTGAAGTAAGAACAGAGTAATTATATATCCTGTCGTAATTCCATCTATAGAAGGAGATTCGGGTTTCTTCAATAGAACTACTGCTACCAAGATCAAAAGTAATCGAATCTGAGGCTGAAGTGATCCATCTTGATTCAGAGGTTGTATCAGCATTCCCATCAATTGATCTGGAGGGTTCGTAATTTTGAGACCATGCACCATTAGCATTAACGATTTGACGTTTTACTTTATCTTTAGCAATGTATGAACTGCTGTTATGCTCGGGAGAAATTAAATTTCCTGCGAGGTCTTTCACATTCTGAACCGTCAGTTTGTAGTTGGTACCCGGAGTATGCGAGTTTGTACGTAAAACGACTTTAGTATTCCCCGGATAAACAGATAGCTTTTGTATTGTTATCTCGGGACTTATTGAATAGTTAGATGGATTACTTATCGAAACCGGATCCATCTCTTCTGAAAAATAAATCACTACATTTGACATTCCCACAAGATCTACGCTGCTTAATTCGGGAGAAGTGGTATCACCGACGTTTGCTTCGGTTGAAAAACTCCACACAGGACTTGTTGATGTACCTCCCTGACCGTCATCTGCTACTATTTTCCAGTAATATGTAGTGTTATTTTGCAGCTGTCCAGGGCTATAGTTTTTAGCTGTCTGTCCGTTCGACACTACAGGTGGATTAACTGATGTTCCGAAATACACATTGTATGTTAAAGGATCTCCATTTGGATCACTGCAGTTCCAGCTTAATGTTGTGTTTATTCCCTGGTTTTGTGCTCCATTAGATGGAGATGGATTAGCTGCCTGATTTGGAGGATTGTTAGTGCTTCCTATAGTAGAGAAACTCCACACAGGACTTGTTGATGTACCTCCCTGACCGTCGTTTGCTACAATTTTCCAGTAATATGTAGTGTTATTTTGCAGCTGTCCAGGGTTGTAGTTTTTAGCTGTCTGTCCGTTCGAAACTACAGGCGGATTAACCGATGTTCCGAAATACACGTTGTATGTTAAAGGATCTCCATTCGGATCACTGCAGTTCCAGCTTAATGTTGTATTTATTCCCTGGTTTTGTGCTCCGTTAGATGGAGATGGATTAGCTGCCTGAACCGGGGGAGTATTACCTCCTCCGCCTGTTACTTTTTCATAAGCTCCCGCATCATACGACTGACCCTGAGGTCTGCTGGTTCCTACCATATCAACATTGTATGAGTTTCCTAAATTAGTACCCATATCGACAGCCGGAGAACCTGACTGTACTGTAAAATTTCTTCCATTTATATTTGTGAAGATCGGATTACCATCAACGCCATTTTGGTTGCTGCCCGAATTCATATTATTCATATTTCCGGCAGGATCATAAAACAGATTGTTCGATACCTGAGCATTATTGCCCGAGACTCCATTAAATATCAGCATATACGTACTGCCGTTGGACTGATAACCGGTTGAGTATAAAATGTTATTCTTTATAACTGCGTTAGGATCTGTTGTCTCTATCAGATTTCCCGATAATCCATATATCGTATTACTATAGATATAGGTGTGGGCATTATTCACACTGCTTGATTTCCAGTATATCTTTCCATCTAGAGAATTAGGCATTACTACTATGTTATTATATACATAATAGTCCCCTTCGTGGTTTTCAAAGAATATACCCTGTGAGTTTCTTGTTTTGTGGTCAGCGTGTTCAAAATAATTATTTCTTACGATGACCGGCCCGTCTACATAATATGTTTGAATAGCGTCACAATGAGGACTCGGGTTCTCGTTGGAGATTACTACGTGATTATCCTCTATTATTAACCCTTTCATATATTGAGCATATATAAAGTCAGTTTGGTCATTTACATCAGTAACTGTGGTGACATCACAGTTTCTTATCGTAATATCGTGGCAGTAAGAGCCTGTAACGTCAGGATAACCTTCAATATGTACGTACCTGCCCGCCATTTCTCCATCCAGGTTATCCAGAACAATATTATAGGTAGCATTCGAAGTACCTCCATCAAGACTGACTGCTGTTCCCCATCCATTAAGCATAAGATTGGAGATAACAACATCGTGATGGTTATTTAAGGTAATACCTGTGCCGCCCGAACCGCTTAATGTAACATTTCCATTATGATTAGCATCTATCCCTTTGGTTATGGTAACAGGCGATCCGGAAGCTCCCGATGCTCCAATGGATAACCCTGAAGTATAAGTTTTACCCGAAGGTCCCCCGCTTATATAAACGACATCCCCCGGCCCTATAACTGACCAGTTAATGTCTGAAAAACTCTCCCATGCATTTGTCCAGCTGCTTCCGTTATTGCTTCCACCGGCATCTTTATCCACATAATAATTTGAGGCATAGGCCGGAATTGTTAACCCAATACACAACAACAAATAAACGTACATCTTTACTTGCTTCAACATTGACTCACTCCTTACATATATTATTCACAATAGGTCTTTTAGGCTTAGATATATCTAACCCTAAAAGACTACCATTTATTTATTCGAGGAAATTTTTGGGGATTCATAAAATCAGAATTATCTTTCCTGCATCTATAACCAATAGGTTTAACTATTGATTAATTCCTTACATTCACTATTCAACATTCACAATTACTATCAATCCTAGCTCAATAAATCTGTTCCCTTGGATTCTATGAATTCTTTGAAAGGCCATTGTTTGCTGTAAGAACAACTATTCTTTAATGATAGACCCACCTCTGTCATCATTTATTATAGTATTTATGTCTTCTTTAGTTGGTATTGAGATTACTGATATTAAGTTTGCTGTTTATTAAGACCCTGCATCTTTTATATTTCTGCTCTGCTCTTTATTGGAAAAAGAAACTCGATTAAAAACATATAAGATGAGCTCTGAATCCGGACCCCGGAATAATCCTCCTAGTTTCCCAACGATGCTTACTTAATACCTAAATTCAAGTGTATATTCACAGTTTAGGTTTCTCAATAAATTCGGTGAGATAGCTGCACAACACTCTCTCCGCTTAAAGAACTTCAACCCTATTACACAAGTAGTATGCCAGTGTGGAAAATCACAGAAATAATCTCTTTTATCCATCTTTGATCATTTTCACATTGTGTTCTATCCCACATTTTTCGCATGGATGGAATTTTATTCGCAGTGCAGAGAAAGAGTACCATTACTAAGTGAGAAAATATTGGCTGTTTGAAAATCCTATTTATAAACCAAAAAACATAGTTTTTAGTTAGATTTATCGAGTGTTTTTAGAAGCAATAGAATCGTTTTTCGAACCCTAAGAGGCGGAATTATGAATGTATTATATGTGACTACATCCATTTAATATCTAATAGATGTTGGAACTTTAAATGTTATTCCGTATGTTAGTAGTGTGTAATTTGAAAACATAACTAAGAGGAAAATAAAATGGAAAATACAAATGTTGATAATCTGGTTAAATCGAGCTGGAAAGTAGATACAGCGCATTCTAAACTTGGATTTTCGGCGCGGCATATGGTAATATCTGAAGTTGAGGGACAGTTCAGAGAGTTCGATATAAATGTTGACGCCGGTGAGGATTTCACTGACAGTGAAGTTGAAGTAATTATTAAAACCGCCAGTGTAGATACAGGAAACACCGACAGGGATAATCATCTTAAAAGTCCCGATTTCTTCGATGCTGTCAATCACCCAGAAATGAAATTTGTAAGCTCTTCAATTGAAAAAGTCAGCGATGAAGAGTTCAAACTTAAGGGTGATCTTACAATCCGTGGAATCTCTAAACCGATTGACCTTAATGTTACTTACGGCGGTAAGGTAAAAGATCCCTGGGGTAATGAAAGAGTAGGATTCCAGGTAGAAGGCAAGTTAAACCGCTTCGACTATGATCTGAAATGGAATAACCTGATGGAAACCGGCGGCGCTGTTGTAGGAAAAATTATCAAACTGAATTGTCATGTAGAGTTAATAAAGGCTGAATAAGTTTTTTGGGGGGTCTGGTTAAGGCCGGACCTCCCTTTTCTTTAGAGAAAGAATTAATATGCTTAATGAAATTATTAAAAAACGGTACAGTACGAGATCTTTTGCAAATGAAAAAATTGATAAGGAGGTTCTTCTAAGTCTTTTTGAAGCTGCCCGGTGGTCTCCTTCTTCAATGAATGAGCAGCCGTGGAGATTCATAATCGCGGTGAAGGAAGATAGATCATCATTTAATAAGATGCTGTCTGTGCTGAGTGAATCTAATAGAGAATGGGCCGGGAATGCCCCTTTGCTTATATTGACGGTATCCAGGATCCGCAGCAGCAGGAAGAATGGAATAAACCGGTATGCACTTTATGATACCGGCCAGGCTGCAGCATACCTTACAATGCAGGCCTCTCACTCAGGATTATATGTAAGGCAGATGGGTGGATTTGATGCTGAACGCGCCAGGGAAATATTTGAAATTCCCGATGATTTCCTTCCAGTGACAGTCACGGCCGTAGGGTATAAAGGTAAAGTAAAAGATCTTTCCCCTCTACTGCAGGAAAAGGAGAATGCCGTAAGAAGCAGAATTCCTTTGAAAGAGATACTTTTTTCCAATAAATTTAATTCACCATTGGAGATAAAGGAAGAAGAAGCTGTTAATTTAGAAAGATAATTATGAAGACAATAATCCACCGTTCCATAGATAGAGGGATTGCTGAGCATGGCTGGCTTCACAGCAGGCACAGCTTCAGCTTTGGCAGCTATTATAATCCTGAAAAAATGAGTTTCGGGCTCCTGAGAGTGTTGAATGATGATATTGTTGAGCCCGGAGAAGGATTTGGAACTCATCCGCATGACAATATGGAAATAATATCCATTGTTCTGAAGGGACAGCTGGAACACCGCGACAGTATGGGGAACGGATCTGTAATAAACGAAGGGGACGTGCAGGTTATGTCGGCAGGAACGGGTATCACTCATTCTGAATTTAATCCTTCGGATACTGATCAGGTCAATTTTCTTCAGCTATGGATCATCCCCAATAAACGCGGTATTGAACCGAGGTATGACCAGAGGAATTTCAATATTTCTCCAAATAATGTAATTAAAGTTGTATCCGGGGAGGAAGGTGAAGAAGGATTATTTATAAATCAGGATGCTTCAATATACCAGGGAAAATTAGGAAAGGACAAGGGGTTTACATTCAGCTTTAATAAAAAAGGCCACGGAGTCTACTTGTTTGTTTTGGAAGGTTCAATTATTTTGGATGATACCACCTTAAACAAGCGTGATGCTGTCGGGATAACCGATTCCGAACAATTCATAATTAAGTCAGAGAAGGATAGTGAATTTATATTAATCGAAATACCAATGAATTAAAAATGAAAATAGAAGAAGAAATAGTTCAGCAAAAATTTGAAAGCGGCTACCATAAGACAGCAGTTAATATTTTTTATACCTCTAACTGGCTGGCAAACCTGCACACAGATGTATTCAAACCTTACAACCTGACTCTCCCCCAGTTTAATATATTAAGGATATTAAGAGGGCAGCACCCGGGGGTGGTTAACCTTAAACTCATTAAAGAACGAATGCTTGACAAGATGTCGGATGTTTCCAGGCTTATAGAAAGATTAAGAGAAAAAGGACTTGTGGACAGGAAGACGTGCGAATCCGACAGGCGTCACATGGATGTGTGCATAACGCAACAGGGCCTCGATCTTCTAAAAGGACTTGATGAAGATTTGAAAGAAATCAATAAAAAGCTCTCCATCCTGAACGAAGCTGAAGTGGAGACTCTGAATAAACTTCTTGATAAACTCAGAGGTTAAAAAAGTTTATCCATAAGAAAGAGGAAAACAAGCAACGGAACCAGTAATAATCCTATCCTTAATGCCCATATCTTAAACTTGTTCTGCGTAATTGTCGTCCCCAATATATCATCGTAATACTCTTTATTTTCCAATATTTTCTTAACTGCTTTTTTCATTTTTACACCGGATTTTTTGCATACGCATAATAGTCACTTCATTGTTTATATGATATGCGTGTAATCATTTTCAACTTAGCATCGCATAAGTGTGACCCAGGACAAGTCTTATAGGGGAGGAGAAAAAGTAGTATAGAATTTTAAGAAATACTTGTTTTGCTTATATTTGCAAGGTTTGAAAATTAAAGTTTCCGCCCCGGTAGCTCAGCAGGATAGAGCGTCGGTTTCCTAAACCGCAGGTCGGAGGTTCGAATCCTCTCCGGGGTACGAGTTTGAAATTAGGGGAAAAAACACATAATAAGTTCGAAAATCTTCTGTTCTCCGGGGAACTGAATTCTTAACTTTTCCATAAATTATCCTTAAAATATGCGATGAACCGTCTCTTCCCCAGGGTATATATTACTCAATTCTAAGGTTAAGCCGGCTTTTAAGGCATCGGAGCTGAACAAAGTTCAACTTAATTTTGTATTCTTTTTCATTATTTATCATCGGCAGGCGTGATCTAAATTATCTTTGTGATTTTTATCTAAATTCCTCCGTTGATTTATTAAAAACGGCTAAAAAGGAATATTTAAGTGGGAATAATCAAGGATAATTACCTCGGCAGACTGAGCGGAAAAATCGGGGATGTCTGTTACAGGGATTTCAAAGATAAAACAGTAGTTGCCTCTCTTCCAAAACGAAACAAAAATGATCACCCAAACTGTAAGGCACCCAAGAAACGTTTCGGACATACATCCAGGCTGGCGAGTTTCGTTAACAAGATACCGCCAATTAAGAAGGTCTGGGAAATGGCAGACAGAGGGTCTTTTAGCGCATATCATAGTTTGATGCGTGCAAACACGAATATCGCAGCCAGGGAACATCTCACCACTAAAAACATAATTTCTCCACCCGGAGAGACTCTGGTAGTTTCTGAAGCAGATATTTCGGATGGATTTATAAAAGCTCATCTTGAAATCAAAGGCAGGCTAATGCCTCCTCCACTAAAGGCACTTATGGTTATTTATGCATATGATCCGGTCGGCAAAGAAGAAAAATACTTCCGTTTCTATCAAATCACCACGGAAGTAAAAGGAAAAGGATCAAAGGCGGAAAGAGAATTCGATCTGATCTTCGATGCCTATCCGTTCACGTTAAACTGGCTAAGCGGCTACCGAAAATGGATTATGTATTTTACGATCATTAAAGATGATGACTGTTCTCAGATAAACTGGACATCCACAGCCGCCTGTGAAAGCAAAGGATAATCGGGGCAGAACTCTAAAGGAGGCGGGAGCCCGGATGTATAAACTCCCTGTGTTTGTGATCCATAGCATCATTTCCGCAGTTCAGGGAATTACTTCAATTTTTTACTTGATATTAATTCTGTAAGACTTAAGTTCAGGGGAAAGATTTTATCTACCTCAACACATAATGACACAGCCCTAAATTTGGTCGTGTTCATTCTTCCAATTCTGAACGACAGTGTATTTTACCGAAATGGTAATTGCTTTACTTTTGCCCGTTTAGCTCTTTATTTATGCCGGCATCAGATTTAACAAATATTTTTTATAATTTTTTGGGAGGGTATTATGAATACAAGCTAATCATTTCTTTCCTGAAAGGGTGGGCAATGTAGCGAGTTATTTAATAAACAAATTGAGGTGATGAAATGAAAATAAAAATGATAGGCATCTATGTTTTGGCTCTGTTTTTCCTTACCGCTCTCTATTCCTGTTCTGATAAAACTGATTCTGTTACAGGTACTCTTCAAAAAAAATCCAACGTTACACAGCCTGCTAATGCAACAGTTTCTGTATTCGCTACAGGACTGAATAATCCACGCGGACTTAAATTCGGACCCGACGGCTACCTTTATGTAGCTGAAGGAGGCCTGGGAGGAGCTAATTTAACTTCGGGCCTTTGTGAACAGGTTATACCCCCTATAGGGCCTTATACAGGTGATTACACAGCCAGTATCTCCAAGGTAAGTCCCTCAGGCGACGTTTCAATTGTTGCAGATGGACTTCCTTCAGATCAGACAAGTGCCGAAACAGGCTCACTGGTAAGCGGTGTAGCAGATGTAGCATTTGTAGGGAATACCCTCTACGCACTGCTTGCGGGCGCAGGCTGCTCTCACGGTTTTGAAAATGATCCTAATGGAATTATTAAAGTGAACAATGACGGCACCTGGGATCTTATAGCTGATCTCAGTTACTGGCAGCAAACCCATCCCGTAGCCAATCCTGAAGAGGATGATTTCGAACCTGACGGGACATGGTACAGCATGCTGAACGTACGTGGTGATCTTTATGCGGTTGAACCCAATCATGGTGAAATTGTGAAAGTTACCACAAGCGGAAATATAAGTCGTGTTGTTGATGTATCCGCTTCGCAGGGACACATAGTTCCTACAGCCCTGGCATACCATGGTAATTTCTATTTCGGCAACCTGAATACATTTCCTATAGAACCTGGAAGTTCAAGTATCTATAAGGTTACACCGAGCGGAAATATCCAGCAGCGGGAAACAGGACTTACAACCGTGGTAGGTCTTGTTTTTGATAACCAGGCCAGGATGTATGCACTTGAAATGTCGACAGCACCGGGGGACCCTACACCCGGAACAGGCAGAATAGTACGTATACAGCCTTCAGGACAGCAGGAGGTTTTGGTTGATACTCTGTTCTTTCCAACCGGGATGACGATGGGTCCAGACGGCGCTCTTTATGTTTCAAATAAAGGATTCGGACCTGCAATACCAGGCTTCGGAGAGATTCTAAAAGTAGATGTTAATTAACTATTAACGAAGAATTATTTTAATGTGAGGGGCTGACTATAAGTTTTAAGACAGCCTCTTTCATTCACTGGAAGGTTCAGCCTAAGCCAGGAAAAACATTATTCTGCAGGAAGCAGAATACCAAAAATGTTATATCCTTCTTCTGAAACCCTCTCCCCTAACCTCGTGAACATTGCTGATTATCATAAAAGCATCAGGATCTATTTCTTTAACAAGATTCGTAACAGTTCCCAGTTCCTTTAATGTTACGATTGTAACAATAACTTCGCGCTCCACATTTTTATAGAGTCCTCTGGACTTAAGTGCTGTAGCACCGCGGCTTGTTTTCTCCATTAGACCTTTCGCCACTTCCGGATATTTATCGGAGATAACATACACAGCCCTTGCATAATCAAACCCATCTATGATAACATCGATAATCCTTGAAGCTATAAAAAGAAGGAAGAACGCATAAAGGGTGAGGGCAAACGCAGGGCGATCGGGAGAAAGGTGTTTAAACTCTATTATAAATCCAGCAATAGTGATAACAACGAAATCAATTATCATTATGGCCATACCCGGCTTAACCCCAAACTTCTTCTGCATTATCGCGGCTACAATATCGGAGCCGGCTGTGGTTCCTTTAAACTTGAAGATGATGCCCAGGCCGATCCCTAATAAGGCTCCTCCAACGAGGACCAGGAAGAGGAAGTCGTGATGAAGGAGATCTCTTATTGTTTGCGTATCCTGAAGTCTTATGTATCCGAATCCCGGAATATCGCCGCGGAAAAAATCGATAAAGAATGAGCTTAGAGTGAAGCCCACAAAAGTACGTATCCCGAAACTTTTGCCGAGTGAGATGATCCCCCATATGAAGAGAGGAATATTAAATACCCAAATAGTTAATCCAATTGGGATAGTGTTATTCGACAAATAATAAATAGCCATCGCAAGCCCGCTAACTCCCCCGGGCACAACCCTTGCGTCAACCAGGAAGACACCAATGCCGATAGACATCAGCGCTGCCCCGAGAGTAATTGCGGTATAGTCAATAAATGCCTGTCTTACAGAATGTTTCTCACTCATTACTTCACCAGATTAAATTTGAACTTCAAATATATGAAGTATAGAGTTACCCCTGAAGCAAAATATGAAGGTGCAGGTGAAATCAGCCTGAAGCGTTATTCACAAGATCCAATTTTTGCGAGTGCGCTTTTACATATTCAGCCAGTAAGTCATCTTAATAAGGAAGATGTTATCGGGGCGAAGATCAGTAAGATTTGTTATTGCCCTGCTGAACTGAAATTCGGGATCGGAATAGCTTTCACTCCTTGTTTGTGTCCATACGAAATAAACCACTGAACCAGGGAGATACTCCCATCTCAGCACAGCATTGCCTCTTAAAGAAACAAACTTAAAATCGTTTTCACCCAGGTCTACGGCCTGAGCAGGTCCGCTGCCATCGGGGTCAGCCATATGAGTCTCGGGGTTGTATGTTGAACCATCTTCACCATAAACATTAAATGTGTAAGTCCCGGGCCTCCTCAGTTCCTTATACCTGGCATATTTCCCTGTTGAAATAAGGGGCTGTGCATAGAACTGCAGGCTTAAGTTCGGCGTGAAGGTCCAGTTAAGTCTTATTCCTGCCGAGAGTGTATTCTGGTCGAGTTCTCCGAATACATATCTTTTCCCGTATGTTTCCTGTGCAAGCGGATCAGTGAATGTATCGATGTATTGCGAGTTATTCAGGTTTTTACTGTAAGACGGATTTATGCTTATCAGAACGTTAGCTGCGGGCCGGTAGTCAATTCCCGCACTCACTCCCCAGTTCTTCGAGTTGCCTTCCTGTATGTATGAATTATATCCCGCATTAAAGATGATATTATTTCTGGTGTCAGTATTAGCATAGATCTCAAACTGGTAGCCTGGAAGATTCAGCATTACAGGTCCCCCGCGGGTACCACGATCATTTATCGTCTGAGGGTTATAAGCCCAGTCCATACTTACATCGAAATAATTTAAGGTAGTCATATTAGCCAGAGCAAATATACCCTCCCAGGTAATCTGACCATCGAAGTTGTAGTTTCTGAAGAGAGCGCCGCCAAGCTGAAGACTGCGGAACCAGTTAGTTGGATCGTGCCAGGTATAACCACTTACAAAATGATAATTGACAAGGTTAGTTTTCCATAAAAATCCCAGATCATTTACATCGAAACGCGGTGAGATAACGCCGAGCGCGGTATTAAGGAAAACATTGCCTTTCTGTTTGTTGATAGTAAATCGTCCCGCGTATCCCGCAAGCGACGTAGCAGTGCTGTCGAGTTTAAGGAATTTTGAATCAGGTCTCTGGAAATAATGCTGAGCATTTTGCTGAAGATCGAGAATCCGCTGCTGCGTACCAGCTACATAGCTCATACCTCCCCATCCGGTAAAGACCCATTCTTTATCAGAATCAAGGAAGGTCCACCCGTCAATTCCTCCGCTGTACGCCTCACCGTTTAATTCATCCTTCAGTCTGTTATCCTTAAAAAATCTTTTAGTAACAGTTGAGATGAATCCCAGTCCCTGAGCCCCCTCATTCATTTCCTTCTGAGCCCGGAATACTCCGTAGTAGGAGGCTGGTTCTATCTCTGCGGAAGACCTTACATCGCCGGTTGACAAACTGGCATACTCTCTCTGAGTAACAGCCTGAATCACGCCCATATTTATATCACCATCTACTTTTCCGGTAAGCTTTGCAGCCCCGATTATATGGGTTCCATCGGGTACGTCTGAATAATCGGCATCGGGAACACTTCCCTGCGGCGTTCGACCGATCCTTCTGCTATAGAAGAAATCGGGACCGCCCCAGTTAAATCCCCAATTGTTTCTAGCCCCGCCGTATCCGAAGTTGAAGATATTTGATCCTTCAACGAAGAAGGGTCTCTTTTCATCGAAGAATGTTTCAACGTCACTCAAGTTTATTACCGCAGGATCGATTTCAACCTGGCCGAAATCAGGATTTATTGTAGCATTCAGTGTGAGGTTCGAACCAATGCCGTATTTCAGA
The DNA here is from genome assembly GCA_963771705.1 of uncultured Bacteroidota bacterium. Taxonomy (GTDB): domain Bacteria; phylum Bacteroidota; class Ignavibacteria; order Ignavibacteriales; family Ignavibacteriaceae; genus DATFVA01. The sequence goes on along the minus strand of CAVYUP010000004.1, from coordinate 216,103 downwards.
TCAGCGCCAAAGTCAGCAGAGTACTGCGATCCGTCATTAAAAGGATCATTTAGAGAATGACCTGTATAAGAAGCTTTAGTGGTAACGTACGGAAGTATCTCCAGCTTATTAACAGGCTTTACATCCTTAATACCATTAAGTAAAGCAAAACGCGATACGAACCCGCTTTCATTTTTAGGAATGTAAACAAGGTAGTCTCTCTCGTGCCTTCTGGCTATCTCACGTTTGAAATCTATTCCCCATGTCTGAACATTAGTAGATGCAAACTTAAGCTGAGAGAAAGGAATTTTCATCTCGGCAGTCCATCCCTCTTTATCAATATGAACCTTTCCCTCCCATACTCCATCCCAGGTATAATCATCCCATTCATCGTTGTAGAGAACCCCGTCCTTCAGCGTGCCGGCTGCTGTAATGCCGAAATAATTTCCTGATCTCTTATCATTATAAGGATCAAGGAAAACTGTAAACTGGTCGGAGTTAGCATCCTCATCCCGTCTCACAAGGTTTGCATAAATTGAATCGGGAGCGGAATCATACATACGGGCGCCTATATACAGGGCCTCATCATCATAGGCTATATAAACTTTTGTTTTTTCACTGGGAGTCTTACCCTCATTTGGATCGAGCTGGGTAAAACCAGTAACAAAGTCGGTGCTTTTCCAAACTGGTTCATCGAGAAGACCATCGACTGTAACTTCTGTATTTAGTTTTACTGCTGTAACCCTTTCTTCAGGTTTATTTTCACATAAGCTTAATCTGAATATCAGCATCACCAGACATCCAGACAGTATTATTATTCTTTGCATAAATTCTCTATGGGTTTATTCAATAATTATTTCTGTTTTTTTATGCGGATTTCGCCTGAGGTGGTTTGTACCTCGATAGTACTCCCGCCGCCGTTTAATTTATAAGTTGTCTTTATAGTGCTGCTGCTCTTATCCTCTGTGGTAACCTTGAAGTCGGATGACACAGGATTTTTATTATCTTCACCCCAGGTATCCCATCCTTTTACCTTAGCAACAACCGTAGCTTTAGCACTGGCCGGAAGGTACAATGTGACACTTCCTGAGCCTGATTTTATTTCGCTGTTAACGCCGGGATCGGGGTTCAGTTCAACGTATACATCACCGCTGCCGGTATAACAATTTATACCGCCATTTATATTCTTAAATGACAGGTTGCCGCCGCCTGTTGAAGCTTTTGTAGTTCCGGAAGCACTGCCAACAGAAATATTACCGCCGCCAGTAGTTACTTTTGCCGATGATGAAACCCTATCTACCTCAACGTTACCGCCTCCGGTAGTTACACTGAAGACACCGCCGACATCGCCAGACTTCACATTACCGCCACCGGTTTTAACTGTAAGATCCTTTTTTACATTATAAACCTGAACGTTACCGCCACCTGTGTTTAGCACCGCGGTTCCTGTAATAGTTCCTATCTGAAGATCTCCGCCACCGCTATTTATTTCCGCGTCGCCGTCAATCCTGCCGGTCCGAATTTCCCCGCCTGCTGTATTCAGATCCGCCTTACCATTTATATTCTTTGCCTCAATATCTCCGCCTGCCGTAGTGCATTCAACTTTCCCGGTTACGTCGCCGGTTATCTTTACTTCTCCGCCGCTGGTTTTAAGGTTAAGATCGATAGAAGAAGGAACAGTTAGAACAATGTCTTCACCGGGATAATCTCCTGATGTAATAGTTAGTGTATTTCCGTTCTGCACCATTCTAAAAGGCTGGGAATCAGAATCTTCATCCTCTGCATATTTTACAGACACCTGATCTTTACCCCAGGTGTTCAGCGTAATATCGCCGTAATCAATATTTACCTCAACCTTTCCATTCTTTCCAAGGGTGAAGGACTTCTCTTTCTGCTGGGCCTGAGCGGTAAGTATTCCCGACAGTACAATTAATACTATTATCAATAATTTTATTCTGTATGCTTTCATTTTACTTATACTCCTTTAGAACTGTTTTCGCCTGATAGCGGATATAATTGTTGTCGTCCTGCTGAACTTTCTGCCTCAGGACAGAAAGGTCTTCGTTATTAAAAGTACTCCCTTTTTTATTTGCCTGTACAAGCATATTCATTGCCTCGATCCGCATTCCGGAAGACGAATCGTGCTGCAATACATACAGCATGGCATTTTTAATGTCGTCATCGAAGCTGAATTTGTTAAGCAGCTTTGCAGCCTCGAGTCTTACCCCCTGGTTATTATCAAACTTTACAACCGATAGCAAAGCGTTTTTAATTTCAGGGTCGATACCGGACTTATTGCTGGAGTTAATCAGGTTAATGGTATTTAGTCTGGTCCCCGGGTTATCGACATTCAGCATTGAATAAGTAAGGATATTCTGCACCTGCGGATCACTGATTTTTCCTTTTATATGCATTGGCTTTACCGCATCGAAGGTAAAGTCGACTGTGCCGTCTTCCGCATTTTTACTAATAAACCTGATATCGCTTATTCGGGTATCGCCTGAAAGCAGAACCTGGTTATTCCGGCTGCCGGGATTCGGATTCTCCATTGAGTAATGAATTGTTCCAGCAGTATTAAAGATGAAATATCCCGCAATCATTCCTATTATGAGGAAAGAAAAAGCGGCGGCCGCAAGCTGGGGCGTGATGAAGAAAGAAGAGCCGAACTTGCTGCTTATATAATCCCATAACCCGGTCTGCTGTCTCTCTTTCCTCAGATTTGCTCTAAGTTCACTCCTTGCATCGCTCAACAGCCTGGTATCAGGCTCAGGAAGCTCATCCTGCTGAAGCGATTCCTTAAGAAGCTTTGCGGAATAAAACTCCGAACGGCAGAGATCGCACTTCTTAAGGTGTTCTTCAAGCTCTATTTTCTCACGACTATTTATTTCTCCGAAGAAATATTCGTCAATCAAGTTTTTATATTTTTTATGCTCCATAACTTTCTCCAATTAAGCGTAATACAGATCTGCAAGCTGCGTCCGCATTTTCCTTACCGCCTCGAAGAGATACTTTTTAATTGTACCTTCTCCGCAGCGAAGCATTTCCGCAATTTCTTTAAGCTTATAGCCTTCATAATGTTTAAGAATAAAGATCATTTTTTGTCTGGGCGATAAAGTTTCCAGCGCCATATTTATGTGCTCTGAAATCTCCATACTAGTTACTGCCCTGTCAGGAACCGACTGATTATCTTCTATTTCAATTCCTCTGTTCATATTTTCATCTTCACTTTCAGGATGAATGGAAACAAATTCTCTTCTGCTGCTTCTGGTTTTGTGAGTAAGGCAGACATTTACAACTATTCTATAAAGCCAGGTTGAGAACTCGCTTTTGAAATTAAACTTCTTCAGTCCTTTAAAAACACGGATAAAGACCTCCTGATAAATATCCTTCGCATCATCTTCATTTTTTACATATTTCATAGCGAGTGCCAGTACTTTTTTGTCGTAGTTATATATAAGCTCCTCAAAAGCCGATACGTTACCATTCTGCGCTCTTATTATTAGTTCTGTTTCCTGTTGTATCATTTATTTGTCCGTATCTGTTTCATTAGACTACAGCTTTCCCAAAAGGTTGGTGTAAGACGCTGAAAATTACCCAAATAAAAGAGGAAAGGAATAATTCATATGATGAGCGTTATATATAAAGGATAGTCGGAAATGTATTCATCAATTTCAGGTTAATAATCACAGATTGCCCGGGAGCGGCAGAATGAAAAAATGCAACACCTCAGATTGAAGCATCAGGGATAGATTTTGTAAATACGGAATTTACCTGCAGGAATATTTATATGAAGTTTTGCGTTTTGATCTGAAGCAGTAACTGACCCTTCTTCACCGGTTATAAGTTCCGTGAATGAAGCCTCAGGATAGTCCAGGGAAACATTAAATTCATCAGATGCTTCACCAGTATTAAATACCACAACGAATAATTCGTTTCCGGAACTTCTGCTGAAAGCAAACGATGCTTTATCATCTTTTGAATAGATAAAGTTTAAGTCCCCTGTCTTTAATGCTTCACTCGAATTATGGATCGCAATGATCTTTTTATAAAACGCCAGAAGGTCTTCATTAACTTCGACTTTATATCTACCGAAACCCTTCTTAAATCCCGAAGCGGGGGTTATCACTTCATCATCGTACTTCAGATTAGCCCATACCATCGGCTTTCTGTCGTGCGGATCATCTGCACCCCACATACCAGCCTCATCCCCGTAATAGATCATCGGCGCACCGCGGTAGGTCATCTGGAATGCGGCAATCATCTTCTGCTTCTCATAATCTTCCCGCGATGGTTTTCCCGGATTGTAATCGGAATTACTCTCATTAGCATCCCGGTCGTAATTCCTGTCGGGATTTTTGATCATCGATGAGAGCCTTTCCGTGTCGTGACTATCAACCAGGTTCTGCAGAAGGTAGAGGTTTTCTTCAGGATAGTTCTTATCAATCTCCTTCAATTGCCCTATAAACTGTGAAGCCTGTATTTTTGTTGTATCCGCCACGAAAAACCTGTTAACAGCAAAGGCGAAGTTGTAATTCATCAGCGCATCAAAAGGACCATGGCCTGAAATATAATCAGGAGATAGATGCCACAGTTCCCCGATTGTAATAGCTTCGGGGTTAATCGACTTAACAAGCTTATCCCAGTCTTTCCAGAAACCCAGCGGCACCTCATTTGCCACGTCAAGTCTCCAGCCGTCAATTCCGTCCGACGGATCGCCGTCATTATCAGGATCCATCCATCTTGCTGTTGAATGAAAAATATACTGTTTGGGTCCGGGCGCAAGATCGCTGTCACTCCTGCTGAACTGAGGGAGAGATTTCACATTTGCCCAACCCTGGTAGTCAAATTCATTCTCAGGCGTTGAAGGATCATCGAAAGACTTTATCTGATACCAGTCCTTATATTTTGAATCCTTCCCGTTGTTAACGATATCCTGAAAGGCCCAGAATTGAGTTCCGGTATGGTTGAAGACGCCGTCAATTATAATTCTCATACCAATTTTATGAACTTCTGAAATCAGTTTCAGGAAAAGACTATCTGAGGAGGTCCATTTCCAGGTACGGGGATCATCAGGAACCTCAGAGGCTATAATCCTGCGGTCTCCTGAAGGATCAGGACCAAAATTCACATCTATATGATGATATGTTGAGCCGTCATATTTATGCATAGAGACAGCCTCAAAAATGGGATTCAGGTATATAGCTTTAATACCTAGTGTCTGCAGGTAATCAAGATGATCGATTAAACCCTGTATGTCTCCACCATACCGTCTATCAAAGTTATGCCTACGGAACCCGGCAGTGGAGTCATTTTCCCGCACCACAGTTGTATCAAACCAGCTGCTCGTCCAGGGGGTGACTTTCCAGTCTCCGGGAACAGACCTATAGTTTATAAAGACCTTTGATGCCTCGGGATCATTTGATGTATCCCCGTTGGCGAAACGTTCAGGAAATATCTGGTACCAGACAATTCCCTTCGCCCATTCCGGGAAGTTCTGCTGTGCTCTGAGATCACAGACGATAAGCAGAAAAGATAAAACCAGGAAGAGGACCTGTTTTTTCATAGGGAAAGTTCTTTTTTCATTTTAGCGAGCGACTCATCTATTGAATGAGGTTTGTAGCCAAGTTCGGTCTGTGCTTTAAGGATAAGCAATCCTGACTTCAATGGTCGCGGCGCCGCCTGATTAAGTTCCGCTGTGGTGATAGGGGTAATGAGGCTCTTATCAAGCTGGAAGAAATCGGCAATCTTCATAGTGAAGTCATAGCGGCTGAGGAATTCCTTACCGCCGATATTATACACCCCATATTTTTTATATTCAATTACTTTGCTTATTGACTGGATAAGATCGTCTATAAAAGTTGGATTGTTTATCTGGTCTGTTACAATCCTGATTTGCTTTCCGCTTCGAATGGAATTTACCACCCACCGTACAAAATCGGGACGACTGTTATGAGCAATACCGTATAAAACATTTGTTCTTAATATTGTATAAAACGTTCCGCTTATCCTCAGAACATTCTCACTTGCAAGCTTGGTCCTTGCGTAATACCCGAGGGGATTCGGTTTATCTTTTTCAGAATACGGACCCTTTGTACCGTTAAAAATATAATCAGTTGAAATATGGATTATATGGGAATCAATCACCCTTGAAACTTCCGCGATATATTCCACACCCTTAACGTTAGTTTTCCAGGCCTGCTCACGTTCCGTCTCGCTCATGTCAACATTCGTATACGCGGCGGCATTTACTATAACATCAGGGTAAAAATCATACACCAGATCCTTAACTTCCTCCCGCTTTGTCATATCGATCTGCTTATATTCTTCACCTTCAAAGACCGGCTCCGCCTCCACCGAACAGGAAAGCAGCTGTATCCCCTGCTGCTTGCTGTAAAATTCAACAAGCCGCTGACCGAGCATACCGTTTGCTCCAAAGAGAAGTATCCGTTTTTTAATTATGTCGTGTGAAAACATCGTTCCTTAATTTATTAAAGTCGTTCATATTGCTATACGAAGCAGCAAATCCCGAAGCGGTTACCGCATCCTTTAGTGCTGATTCAACGGACCCTTTTTTAATATAAGTATAAAAAAAGACTGCCCCAAAAACGTCTCCAAGTCCTACCTGGTTCTTCACATTCGTTTTGAGCGCGCGCATTTCCTTAGTAATAATTTCTCCATCTGTAATGCTGTAACACACAGCACCTTTGTCACCCTGTGTTTCCATAAGGTACCTAACATTTGTTCCGAGAACGTACTGGATAATGTCATCTTTACAGTCTTTATCCGTAATAGTAAACAACTCCCTGGTATTAGCCTGCAGAATATCGATATGCTTGAGCCAACTGTCGAAGCCGGGAATTACCCGGAACTCCCTTCTCATATCCTTATTAAGTCCCCGCGAGAAGGTATGCACATCAAAGTAAACAGGTCCCTTATAATTATTCCTAATTTCCTCAAGCTGTTCAAGTGAAATATCAAAACCCGTTATCATATTTATGAGTATTCCGTCAAACTTATTTATATCAGAAAAATCTATATCCAGTCTGCCCGTAATGTTCTTATAGATCTCCTCACGCTCCCTGTCATCATAAATATTCAATCTCACCTCAGGTATAACATCGGTATAATTAAGGTAAGAATCATTAACCTTATCATACAGACCGCAAAACAGTTCATCGCCTTTTTTATAGGCGGTGCAGAGGAATATTTCATCATCATCAGCTTTAATATTCTGCAGCGCGTTAACAGAATAATAAATTCCGCCAGGCTTTACTTCATACCCGCCGTTAAAATGGATATGGTCTTCGACTGATTGTCCTATCAGGAGAAATTTCATATAAAAAGAGTTTCCAAATTACATACCGCTAAAATCCCTAATTTTTTCATTATGAAAAAGCTCAAATCATCTGCTCCTATCATTATTTTTTTTGCCGGCATATGTGCTGCCTCTCTCACTCAACTGAAAATCCATGCATGAACCACACATAATGGAATTCAATCTTCCTGAAATTTGTTATATATTTACCTGATAAATTGAGCTGAAATACGGATATACAAAATCAAATACAGAAATTGATAAAAGCATGAAAATCGGAATAACCTGTTATCCAACCTACGGGGGAAGCGGGGTAATCGCTACGGAACTTGGTAAAGAACTGGCATTAAGAGGGCATCAGGTGCATTTTATAAGCTATGCACTGCCTTTCCGGCTTACGCAGTTTGTGGAAAACGTTGTGTTTCACGAAGTAGAGATGAGCAGCTACCCGTTGTTTGAATTTCCGCTTTACAGTCTTGCTCTGGCAAGCAAAATGGTTGAGGTAGCGCAGTATGAGCAGCTGGATCTGCTGCACGTGCACTACGCCATTCCCCATGCAAGCAGCGCCTACCTGGCAAAACAGATGCTGAAGGATAAGGTCGATCTGAAAATAATAACTACTCTGCATGGAACCGATATAACCTTAGTAGGGCTTGAGCCTTCGTTTCTTCCTCTGGTTAAATTCTCTATTGAAGAAAGCGACGGAGTTACCGCAGTATCAAGATTCCTTAAAGAGAAAACCATTACAAATTATGAAATACAGAAGGATATTGAAGTAATACCGAATTTTGTTGATACCGACACTTTCAAACCGTCTGAGTGCTGCGGCTTCCGCAAGCATATAGCTCCGAATAACGAAAAGGTGCTTGTTCATACATCCAACTTCAGGCAGGTAAAAAGAGTACCCGATACACTAAAGATCTTCGCTAAAGTACTCGAGGAAATTCCCGCAAAGCTTGTGCTTGTAGGTGATGGTCCCGACCGTTCCGAATGCGAAAGACTGTGCAGGCAGCTGGGCATCTGCGATCACGTAAAATTCCTCGGCAAGCAGGACGGACTGGTTGAAATACTGAACGCCTCTGATATTTTTCTTATACCCTCTCAGTCGGAAAGCTTCGGACTTGCAGCGCTGGAGGCGATGGCATGCGGTCTCCCGGTAATAAGTTCAAGTGTGGGAGGACTTCCGGAACTTGTAAGACACAATGAAACTGGATATATTGCAGAAATTGGCGATATCGAAAGGATGGCCAAGTATACAGTCGATCTTTTAACTAATGAAAGGAAATATAAACTTTTTTCTAATAATGCCAGAGAAAGAACGGTTTCTTTGTTCGATAAGAAAATCGTAATTCCCCAATATGAAGAATATTACAAAAAGTTTTTAAACAAATGATAGTATACTGTGCAGGCGCCATAAAGGGAGATTCCTCCTTTCAGGAGAGTTACCTCGATATAATTAATATAGTAAAGAATGAGAGACATTCCGCCCTTTCTGAACTTAATCCCGACTTTAAACCAGCCTTCCCGCTGAATGAAAAGCAGGTTTTTCAGCGCGACATTAAGTGGATTGAGAAAAGCAGCGTGATGATAGCCGAGATATCGGGACCAAGTCTTGGCGTTGGTTTTGAAATTGCCTACGCTCTTTATACGCGTGAAATTCCGGTACTTGCGCTTTACGACGCGGAAGTTGAAAAAGTATCAGCAATGATCACGGGTGGTGATTCGGAACTCCTTTATGTAAAACAATACCATAGCAAAAACGAGCTTAAGGAACTGGTGCTGAGTTTCCTTAAACAGCAGACCTGACTTTGACTTCAAAAGAATTTATAACAAAGACCGTTAAGCAAATTTCAGCCGGAGGCGTGCGGATCTTCCCCGATGATTTCCCCACTGCCGGTAAAACTGTTCCTGTTAAACTGCCTCCTCAAACTCTTATTCTCGGAAGCGAGTTCTTCGGATCGCGCGAAGTATTAACGACGGGGGGAAGCCTCTTCTGTCATGCTGAATCCCTCGCCAGAGCTAAGTACCTTGTTTATGCGGCCGCCCGGAAAAACAGTGAAATAAGTATTCCTGTTAAGGATGAAGATATTGAATCAGTTGTAAAGAAATATGAAAAATACCTTGATGGTATCTTAAAGGAAACCGAGAAAGAGTACAGATCACTTTTCCCGGAAGATAGAGATGTTAGTCCTGTAGTAAATGAAGTATTCCGGCTTCTCAACCTGAAGAGACTATGAACAACCTCAGCGAGAATATCTACAATTATTTAAGCAGCCTGTACGGGAAAAAATCTGCCGATCTTTACGATGAATTTGCCGGCAGCGAGCCGCGTAAATACATCCGGGTAAACCGGCTTAAGTCATCTCCTGACAAACTGGATACTTTACTCCGAATCAATTACGGGATAGAGACAGAAGAGGTATCGGACGTACCCGATGCTTTACTTATAACGAAAGATGAAGACGGACTGCTGGGGAAAACAATAGAACACATCTGCGGACTTTACTACATCCAGAGTCTCTCTTCAATGCTTCCTCCGCTGGTTCTCAAGCCTGACGCAAGCGATTTAGTACTTGATATGTGCGCGGCTCCGGGATCAAAGACAACAGAACTCGGGGAGCTGATGAATAACCGAGGGATGCTGATCTCCAATGAAATTCAGAACGACAGATTAAGGATGCTTGTTTTTAATATTGAAAGAATGGGGCTGGCAAACACGGGAGTAATCCACTCAAAGGGAGAGATGCTGAGCAAAGTATACGCTGATCATTTTGATAAGGTACTGGTTGACGCTCCCTGCAGCGGCCTCGGGATAGTACAGAAAAAAGGAGAAGTGGGCGACTGGTGGACGCTAGAAAGAGCGGAAGGTCTGGGAGAACTTCAGCTGAGACTGCTGATTGCCGCCGTGAAGATGACCCGTCCCGGCGGTGAGATTGTCTACTCTACCTGTACCCTTACAGTTGAGGAGAATGAGATGGTGCTTGACAAGGTTTTAAGGAAATATCCTGTGGAAGCAGTTGATATCGATCTGCCGTTTAAGGCTGAAGAAGGGATCGTTTCTTATAATGACATAAGCCTTAACCCTGAGCTCAAAAAAGCGAAACGCATTCTCCCCTGGCAGTCGGGTTCTGAAGGATTTTTTATAATCAAGCTGAAGAAAACAGGAGAGACAGAACCGCCCGAACAGGTTCCTCCGCGGCACCGCGAGTTAAGGTTCCTTAATCCCAGATCGAAGGATATAGTTAAAAAGCTGGAAAAACTTTCCTCCATCTTCGGAATAGAGATGATTATCTTTGAGAATTACAGATATTATTACAGGAAGAACGATATCTTTTTTATCACTGCCGACTGGCAGGATGAGAATCCCGGAATGTTTGAAAGGATAGGGATTAAATTAGGAACAGTAGACCGGAATGATGAGATCGTACTTCATACAAACGCCGCACAGGTAATTGAAGATTCTATAACCAAAAGTATTTACCAGTTGGAAAACCAGGATGAACTTAAGGTTTATCTTGAAGGGGGTACTATAAAAAAAGACACCGGCAGTTACGGCCAGTATGCAGTGAAGTACAAAGACCTTCTTCTTGGAACAGCAGTAATTTCCAAAGCCGGCATCAAGAGCCGCTTCCCCCGTTCCCGCCGCACACAGGAAATTTTGAAGGAATTCTGATTTAATGGGGCTAAAGCCCTTTTTTACTATTGCTTCCTTTTATCAGTTCACTGAAGTGAACTGAAATATAAAGCTACAATATTACAGTTAGTTTAACTGACTGATAAATCCTTAAACTTTAGCCACACTTTTGGTATTACTTTTACTTAGCTGCATTTACACGTCATAATACAACGCAAACTCATACGGATGAGGCTGAAGCGCCATCGGTCTTATTTCCTTGTCGATCTTATACTTTATCCAGGTCTCTATAACATCCTCGGTAAACACATCACCTTTCATCAGGTATTCGTGATCCTCTGCCAGAGCCTTCAATGCTTCACCAAGACTTCCGGGCGTAGAAGGAACATTCGCCAACTCTTCCGGCGGCATATCGTAGATATCTTTATCCAGCGGTTCTCCCGGATCTATTCGGTTTATAATACCATCGAGACCTGCCATCAGCATAGCCGAGAAAGCGAGGTAAGGGTTGCACGAAGGATCGGGACAGCGGAACTCAACTCTTTTAGCTTTTGGGCTGCTCGAATACATAGGGATTCTTATCGACGCACTCCTGTTACGCTGAGAATAAGCGAGATTAACAGGAGCTTCAAAGCCGGGGACAAGTCTTTTGTAAGAATTGGTGGTCGGGTTTGTGAACGCGAGAAGAGAAGCAGCGTGCTTAAGCAAGCCGCCTATAAAATACAATCCCATTTCACTCAATCCGGCATAACCGGTACCGGCAAACAAAGGCTTCCCTTTCTTCCAGAGACTGGTGTGAACATGCATACCGCTTCCGTTATCCCCGAAAACAGGTTTCGGCATATAGGTTACGGTCCTGTTATTCACCCTTGCCGTATTCTTAACGATATACTTAAACATAAGCAGCTGATCGGCAGCCCTTACAAGAGGCTGAAAGCGCAAATCAATTTCACACTGTCCCCCGCTTGCCACCTCGTGGTGCTGAGCTTCTACATCCACTCCGCAATTTATTAAATTAAGGACCATCTCATTCCTCAGATCCATCAAAGCATCTGTGGGGGGAACAGGAAAATATCCTTCCTTATATCTGGGTTTATAACCAAGGTTAGGGTTTTCCTCCCTGCCGCTGTTCCATCTGCCTTCAACAGAATCTACCATATAGAAACTTCCGTTCGGCTGGGAGTCGAATTTCACATCATCAAAAACAAAAAATTCGGCTTCAGGTCCGTAATAAACCGTATCCGCAATACCGGTAGAATTGAGATACGCAGTAGCTTTCTGAGCTATGTTACGGGGACAGCGCGAATACTTTTCTTTTGTAGCCGGCTCATAAACATCGCAGATGAGACTTATCGTAGGGGCTTCTATAAACGGATCGAGGAAAAGAGTATTCGGATCGGGAATAATAAGCATGTCAGATTCATTTATCGCTTTCCATCCCCTTATTGATGAACCATCAAATCCGAAACCATCATCGAACGAATCTTTGCTGAGCTGTGAAGAAGGTACTGTGAAGTGCTGCCACTGTCCCGGAAAATCCATAAACTTAAGATCCACGAATGAGATCTTCTTATCCTTTATGTATTTCAATACATCATCAACAGGGGTTGTTTGTTTAGCCATAATGCTCCTTTTGTTTTTATTTATTTATATCTAAAACCGTAGTTTCTTTAATCGTCGAAAGTACAAATGTGGTTTTCGTAGCTGTTACCCCGGGCCACGACTGGATCTCGCCAAGCAGTTTCTCCAGCGATTCGGTATTCTTTGTTATCGCTTTCAGAAGATGCGAACCTTCCCCGAGCACGGAATGACATTCAAGTATTTCGGGAATATGGTCGACTTTATTCAGCAGGGTCTTGTAATGTTTGGAAGATTCCATCACTACAAGAATATATGCCATTATATCGTAACCGAATACTTTCTTATCCAGCTTCGTGTAATATCCTTCAATTACTCCGTTCTCCTCAAGCTTCTTCAATCTCTCGCTCACCGAAGGGAGAGACAATCCCACCTCTTCCGCTATCTGGTTTCTCTTTGTTCTCCCTTTATTCTGCAGGATATTGAGAATCTTAATATCTAAAGCATCTACCACTAATTACCTTAATTATTTAGTTATTTTAGAAAATATGGCTGGAAATATAAGGTGGTCAGGACAATTATGCAAATGTTTTTAATCGATCCTGCCGATTTTTTTAGGATGGGTGACGATCAATCACAGGGAACCTGAATTTCTCTCGACAGAGGGATAAAAGTTTTTTATTTTACCCGCAGGTTATAGTTGAACTGGAAAATGATAACGGATATGGAAGAGACTGAAAATCCAAAACAGCAGAATATTGCCGTACCGGAAATTGAACCCGTGACAGATGTTAAAACAGTGCTCAAGGCAGACGACTGGTTATGTGTTGTCTGCCATAAAAAGATTACATCGGATAAAGACAGGTTTGAGTATGAGAATCAAAGCGAATTTCAGTTTACCAATCCTGCGGGGTATTACTTCGATATTGTTACTTTTACCGATGCTGAGGGTTGCATTGTACTGGGGGAACCTACAATGGAATTCACCTGGTTTAAGGATCATGCCTGGTCATATGCCATATGCAGCCGCTGCAATAATCATATTGGCTGGAAGTATACCGGCAAATATTCTTTTTATGGTCTGATCAAATCGAGGATGGTAAAAGGGTTAGCTCTTTTTAATTAAGGACCGGCATTTCATCTGGATACTAAATTTGACGGGCGGTTTTCTTAATGCCGTAGGGGGTGAAGGCTTTGGCTTCAGCTTTTACTTTGTTGAAGAGGTCGAGGTTCTGCTGGAGGCGTTTCTGGAGGGGATGATAAAGATGGTATTGTACCGCAATATTATTTAGTGATCTGATCCTCATACCGGCAAGTTCAAGACGGTACTGGACATCAGAATCCTCCCCTATTGAAGGGGCTTCATATCTTTCGTCGAATCCGTTTATGCGTAGGAAGTCTTCTTTGTTTATAGAGAAGTTGCAGCCCAGTAGTCCCCTTGGTTTATCGTTAAGAATACCGCGAAGAGTTTTGTTCTTCACGTAAAATCCCTTTTCAACATAATTAGATTTTCCGAACAATCCATCTTTTACAAGTTTGAAGGTATTCTTCTCAAGCCATCCTGCCTTAACCATTTCGGGAGTAAGTTTACCGCTTATACTTTCTGAAAGATTCACTCTTCTGCCGGTAAGGCATACGTATTTGTTCCGGTATTTGGAATGTTCATCAAGAAATTTGGAATGAGGAATACAATCCCCGTCAATGAAAGTAAGGTAATCAGAATTAGCCGCTTCAATAGCTTTGTTCAAAATTTTATTTTTTCTGAAACCCTTATCTTCGTGACTTATGTGAATCAAAGGGAAGGAAAGTGAAGGAGTGATTTTTTTTATTCTCTTTACAAAGTCTTCGTTTGAACCATCATCAGCGATAACAACTTCAAAATCCCACATAGTCTGGCGCTCGAGTCCCGCCAGCACCAGCTCGAGAAAGTCGAACCTGTTATAAACCGCAATGATGACAGATGTATGGAACATTCAGATTATTTATCCCCATTTTTATTCTTGCGCAATTTATCCTTTTCTTTTTTCCTGTCGTACGCCTGTTTATCTTTTTCTACTTTAGGCGGTTTCTTCGGAACAGGGATCCTCTTTTTCTTTTTCTCTATTTTTATTTTATCGGCCATTAAATAATCTACGAATTTATGTCAGAATATAGCATAGATAAAAGGAGCGAGTGCCGAACCCTGCGTCAGAATTATCAACCCGCCCAGCAGCAGCAGGAATATGATAATAGGGGCAAGCCACCATTTTTTTCTGACACGCAGGAACTGCCACAATTCCGATAATATGGATAATTTGCTCATTTAAAATTGTCTTTCATAAGTTGTGGGATCAAACGGTTTCTTTTCTCTTCTCTCCCAGTAAGAATCCGCAGAATGATCGATCTTTAAATTCAGAAATCTTTTATTAAAAATCATCGCAATAAATTTTACGCCGGTAAGACCAATATAAAAAAGGACAGCCAGGATTACCCGCGTCATTATCCAGCCGAGAACAATTGCCAGGGCCATCCACACTTTATTGAAGGGTTTAAGGATTAGGGGGAACAATAATCCTGCCAGAATAAAAGAGGCACCTATGATTCCCCATACAGGATATGTTGATTTACCCATCCAAAGCAAAATAGCCGAGATTACAAGAAGGACGATCCCGATGGTTAACCCGAACTTCCTCAGATCCGCAGGAGATTCCTTAATATTTTTTATTTCGCTGAAAATTTCTTTCATAATTAATCCAGTTCAAATTCTTTCTTCCAGTCGGTATCACCTACAAGCTCCTCCTGTTCGCCTTTGTCCAGCAGGTAATTTCCCATTACAAGGTAATCCATATCCGTGCGCATAAAACATTTATACGCGTCGGCCGGAGAGCAGACGATAGGTTCGCCCCTGACATTAAAGGAGGTATTTATAAGCACGGCACTTCCGTAATTTTCTTCAAACTTTGAAATAAGCTGATGGAAGAGAGGATTGGTTTCCCTGTGCACAGTCTGGATTCTTGCTGAATAATCAACGTGGGTTATTGCAGGTATATCAGACCTTACAATATTGAGTTTCTGAATGCCGAAAAGCTTCTTCTCTTCATCGGACATCTCTTTTCTTCTTTCTTTCTTTACATCCGCAACCAGGAGCATATAGGGAGATTCTTTATCGATCTCGAAATATTCCGATACCTTTTCACCGAGGACGGCAGGAGCAAAAGGACGAAAACTTTCACGGAACTTTATCTTCAGGTTCATGACCGACTGCATCTTTGAAGAGCGTGCATCACCAAGAATAGACCTGGCACCAAGAGCCCTCGGTCCGAATTCCATTCTACCTTCAAACCATCCTACAACTTTCTCATCCGCAAGTATGGCAGCCACTTTACCGGGCATCTCGCCATTTTCAAACTTTTTATATTTAATACTATTCTCTTTAAGAAATTCCAGTATATCATCGTCTTTATACGCGGGTCCCAGGTAAGATCCTTTTTGTGAATCAGCTCCATCAGACGGGATCCTTTCTTTTCCAAGGTACTGGTACCATCCAAGCAGAGCGGCACCGAGAGCACCGCCTGCATCACCAGCGGCAGGCTGAACCCAGATACTTTCGAAAGGACCTTCACGTAAAAGTTTTCCATTGGCAACGCAGTTAAGAGCGACACCCCCGGCTAGGCAGATATTCCTCATACCTGTTTCTTTATGAACGTGATTCCCCATCTTAAGTACAATCTCTTCAGTAACATCCTGAATGGAACGCGCGAGATCCATTTCCTTCTGAGTAAGTTTTGATTCAGGTTCCCTGGGAGGACCACCGAACAACTTATTGAACCTGTCGTTGGTCATCGTTAGTCCCGCACAGTAATTAAAATAATCCATATTCATTCTGAAAGAACCGTCCTCTTTAACATCGATCAGTTCTTTAAGCACAAGGTCTTTGTACTTTGGTTCGCCGTAGGGAGCGAGTCCCATTACCTTATACTCCCCAGAGTTTACCTTAAAGCCGGTATAGTAGGTAAAGGCTGAATATAATAGTCCCAGCGAATGCGGAAAAGTTATATCGGCTATAAGTTCAACGTGGTTGTCTTTTCCGGTACCGTAGCTTGATGTAGTCCACTCGCCTACGCCGTCCATAGTTAGAATTGCTGCTTCCTTAAAGGGAGATGGAAAAAAAGCAGAAGCCGCGTGAGACTCATGATGTTCAGGAAAAATTACCTTCCCCTCATAACCCAGTTTATCCTTTATCATTTCCTTCATCCAGAGCTTCTCTTTAATCCAGAGAGGCATTGCCTTAATGAAGGATTGAATTCCGACGGGTGCGTAAGCAAGATAAGTTTCCAGCAGTCTTTCAAACTTCAGGAAGGGTTTATCATAGAAGGCGACGATGTCCAGTTCACTGCTTTTAATCCCCGCATAATCCAGGCAGTATTGAACAGCATTTGAAGGAAAATTATGATCGTGCTTTTTGCGTGTAAATCTTTCCTCCTGGGCGGCAGCAATTACCTCTCCGTCCTTAACCAGTGCCGCAGCACTGTCGTGATAAAAAGCAGATATTCCGAGTATATACATTCCAGTATTCAATTAATTTCCGGTTAAAAATAGATTTTTAACAGCCATTTTACAAAGTAAAAAGGAAGAAATGGCAGATATACGGCTGTTTTCACCCTGTAAGCTCATTAATTTTCATTTAAGGGCATTTTTTTGGAACCATTTTTGAAAATAATTCGTTACATTAAGCACACAATACTAATTCGACTTTGTTTAGCAAGAAATATCATTCACAATTATAGGATCAAAAATGAAACAAGTATACGTTCTTCTAATTCTGATACTATTCAGTGTCACCATCACCACAAATGCCCAGTTCAAGGATTGGGGGTCTAAATTCGGAGCAAGGTACAGCCTTCTTTTACCTCAAAACGAATTTCCGAATGTGGGCTTCGGAGCAAATGATGAATTTTCATTTAGTAATTACACAATGTCATACCTGCTGGAAGGGTTTGTCGGCTTCGAGCTGACCCCGGCATTGGAACTAGATATTAATGCGGGTTACGGATCATATGCAGGATATCAATTTAATTATGAAGGGTATTATAAATCAGAGATAATACCTGTGGGCCTGAGATTCAGGATCGCACCGTTTGACCTTACAGGATGGAACCCTTACCTGTATTTAGGAGGCGGAATAGCGCACTACAGCAATAAGTATCCCGAGCAAAATACTGTAAAATCACCGAAGGATGTTAATTCCGAAGGCTGGACAGGATTATTTCCTCTTGGCATAGGAGCCGAATTTGCTCTAAGTGATATGGTGCTGCTCGATTTTTCAATTGGCGGAGCATATTCATCAGGATTTGATCTGAATAATTATGACAACGGAAATAACATTGTTGACGCTTACTACAATGTTTCGCTTGGACTTACTATAACCGGTGAAAGCTGCAGCTCTGACCGGGATATGGACGGATTAGGCAAATGTGAAGAAGAGCGACTTGGTACGAGTCCCCGCAATCCTGATACAGACGGCGACGGACTAACAGACGGTGAGGAAGTAAAGATATACAAAACCAAACCGCTGCTATCAGATACCGATCTTGACGGCTTAAATGATTTTGATGAAGTAAAGAAATACAAGACAGACCCATTGAATCCTGACACCGATAAAGACGGATTAAATGACGGTGAAGAAGTAAATAAGTACAAGACAGATCCACTAAAAGCAGATACAGACAATGATGGTCTCAATGACGGCGATGAAGTTATAAAATGGAAGACCGATCCTACCAATCCTGATACAGACGGCGACGGACTCCTTGACGGTGAGGAAGTTATGACATACTCAACCAATCCGTTAAACAAGGATACCGACGGCGATGGATTAACCGATTATGAAGAAGTTACAACCTACAAGACTAATCCTCTTGTAAAAGACACTGACGGAGGCGGCATTGATGACGGCACTGAAGTAAACCGTGGAACCAATCCTCTGGATGCCGAAGACGATGTAGTTAAAGTCGGTGTTCCTATGATATTAAAAGGAATAACATTCGCAACCGGAAAAGCGAATATTACTCCAGAATCAGAGAACACATTGAGAAGAACCCTGAAGACATTGCAGTCATATCCGGACATTACTGTTGAGATTGCCGGTTATACTGATAACGTCGGCAGCGAGTCTTCCAATCAGAAACTCTCTGAAAGAAGAGCTCAATCTGTAAGAGACTGGCTGGTTCGCGAAGGAATTGATCCTGAAAGAATCAAAGCAGTCGGTTACGGCGAATCCAATCCTGTAGCAACCAATTCTACTCCTGAAGGAAGACAGGAAAACAGAAGGATTGAGATTAAACGAATTAAGTAATTCGTACTAATTTCTAATGAAAAGGCCGTCTCAACAGACGGCCTTTTTTTTATTCTGCAATGTCTTACATTGATATGCGTGAAAAGACCGGCTATTGAATATTAAATATTTTTCTGTTAAATAGTGTTATAACTTTTTTACCTCAGCGTTTTGGTTTTGCTGATTTGCCTGAATTAGTGAGACTTCTCCCCTAATTGAACCGTCTGGTTCACTGTTTAATAATTCATCAAATTTTCTGAAAAATACGTATTGAACCGTCTTTGAACCGTCTCACCCACCAGATAAATACTACTCAAACAGGAGGTAAAACTATCGAAATGGTAGAGGAAAATATCCTGAAGCGGCACCGCCGAAAACTATGTAAGCGGAACTGATCAGTTTGAAGTTTGGGAATGCGGCCGCACTTATAAGAGCGAATTATAGGTGCTTTCCAGGTGAAGCCTGCGGGAGGAATAAGCAGAAAGACCGGCGATCTGATACCCGATAAAGGCGGCCGATGATAATGCCGTTTTATTTACTTCACAAGATACTTACCGAGCCAGGATCTGCGGAGCTGGTCGACTTCTTTTCTGTGCGATTTTAAGAAGTGATCGCCGCCTTCAAAGATTACGAGCCGGTATGTTTTTCCCTCATCTGAAAATTTTCGAGCAAGGTCAATCGACTGCTGTACCGGCACCATATCGTCATTGCCTCCATGCATCAGCAGGTAGGGAATATCCGGCAGTTTAACAGTAAATGTTATCGCGGATCTTTCTTTAAGTTCTGCTTCAAATTTTCCTTTGCTGATATTTTTCTTGTAATATTCTCTGGCCTTCTCACCCGAGTCCGCAAGCGCTTTAAGATTGCTGATAGCTCCGCTTAGTAGGGCGCATTTGAAATCATATTTTTCTTTAAGGAGAATGAACGTCATCATTCCTCCCCTGCTCCATCCTTCAACGGCGGCATTAGCGGTATCAATAAAGCCCAGCTCTTCGGCAATCGGGAAAAGATTCTTAATATCATTTATCTCACTTCCTCCAAGCTCTTCTTTTCCCTCTCCGCCGTCATTTCCGCGATACTGCGAGGCAAGGACAGCATAGCCCCAGCCCGCAAGCTGACCGAACATACCTCTGGCTGTAAACCTATCAATAGCACCCTTATCGTGGTAGCCACCCCGGTTCCAGATTACCATAGGAATTTTCTTTCCTTCCGGTCTTTCAGAAGGGTATGCAAGATATCCTTTTACTTTAAGGTCATCGGACAAATAGGTTATCTTCTCAACTACCGAAGAATCAATTACATCCTTTCCCCAGCCGCTGAGAGCCATTTTAGTCTGGGTCTCACTTAATGTTATCTGCTCTCTATGAATTATATTTGAGCTCATAGTAATTTGTTCTTGTCATTTTTATTTTAATACAACTTAATAATTCTTTTACTGTTCTCATAAAAGCTGAATCAACCCGATGACTAAAAATAAAAATCCTGAACCGCAGCCGGTTAAACGAGATATACCCGCCATTTATAAAATTGCGGCAATTGTAATAATTGCTGTAGTAGCAGTATATTTTATTTTTGTTTACACAGGAAGTAACGGGACAAACCCTGATGAGGAATATATGTTCAGAAAAAACGGAGAGCTTGTAATATCTTCAGGTTCAGGTGAGGTTAAGATAGATATACAGATAGCGAAAACGGAATTTGACAGAGAACTAGGGCTGATGTACAGGAAGAGTATGGAAGAGAACCACGGAATGCTTTTTATTTTTCCCGATGTTCAGGTAAGGAGTTTCTGGATGCGGAATACCGAGATTCCACTGGATATGATATTTATTGGTCCCTCAAAGACCATTCTTAATATTGCGAAGAATACCACTCCCTATGCGGATGTATCGTACACATCAAACGGACCCGCTAAGTACGTGCTTGAAGTAAACGGGGGATTTGCCGACAGGCACAACATTTCAGCAGGCGATAAAGTTGAATGGACCGAAACTCAGTGATCCGTTCCGAATAATTCTCTTTCAACCAGCTCGCAGATTATATGTCCCGCCGTTATATGACCTTCCTGAATCCTCTGCGTATTCGAAGAAGGGATAACCACTGAGATATCGACTTCGGATTTTAATTTTCCTCCGCTGCCGCCGAGGAAAGAAACAGTTTTCATACCCTTCTGTTTAGCGGTGTGTACAGCCTTTAACACGTTAGAAGAATTACCGCTTGTTGAAATTGCCAGAAGGACATCCCCCTTATTTCCCAGGCCTTCAACCGAACGGGCAAAAACATTTTCAAAACCGATATCATTACCGCCGGCCGTAAGGTTTGAGGAATCTGTAGTAAGTGCTATGGCCGGGAGAGCAGGACGTTGAAGATCGTGACTAAGCCGGATTACGAATTCAGCGGCGATATGCTGACAGTCGGCCGCGCTCCCCCCGTTGCCGCATAAGAGAAGCTTATTACCGGATCTGAATGAATCAGCGAGTAATTCAGCGGCTTTCATAATATCGCCGAGACATTTTTCTCCCATTGCTATTTTTGTATCAGAGCTTTCATTAAGGGAGTCGATTATAAATTTCTTTTTATCCAATGTTTTCTTTCATAAATAAAATTATGGTTACACACTGACCGGCAGGTTTATGTGAACAGCTTCCGCAAATTCTTTTATATAGTCCCAGTTATTTTCTAACTCAAAGAAATTTCCTGTTACTATAATTTTGGCTCCGCTTTTTACTTTGGCTCTTGCTGCAGCTGGGGTTTTGATTCCTCCCCCGGCAATTACAGGAATGCTGCATTTCTCCGATACTGCTCTGATCATTTCATCGGGAACCGGATTCTCGGCACCGGATCCTGCTTCCAGGTAGATAAGCTTCATGCCAAGGTACTCTGCCGCAAGTGCGGTAGCAGCGGCTATTTCGGGCTTATTTCTGGGCAAGGGGAGACTTCCGCTCATATATTGGGCGGTGGTGGAAACTCCCGATTCTATCAGCATATACCCGGTAGATATCGGCTCAATACCTGTCTTCTTCACGAGAGGAGCAGCAAGGACGTGCTTTCCGATAAGATGTTCGGGATTTCTTCCGCTGATAACCGAAAGGAAGAGTATAGCATCCGCCGGGCGGTACACCTGGTTTACATCACCGGGAAATATGATTGCAGGAAGCGAAGTATTTTCTTTAACTATTTTTATACAGCTTTCGATATCTCCGTTTAAGAGCAGACTTCCGCCCACAAGGAAACCATCGGCGCCGGAGCTGCTGCAGTGCTTAACGAACCTGGAAAGTTTATCCTCATCGAAATGATCAGGATCAATCAGGATCAGGTAAGAGGCACCTTTCTGCTTAATTGTATTTAAGAGATAACTGTAAGTTTTCATTTAGAAATACTGAAATGCGTGTTTGAATATAGGAATTTTGCCCAAGAGAAAAAAGATTGAGCTGAACAGGAATATATTTATTCCTTCATGCTCAGTGAGATACGGCCGCGTTCAGCATCAACAGCAATGACTTTCACGTTTATTATATCGCCCACGCTTAGTTCTTCGAGGGGGTTTTTAACATATTTATTAGCGATCTCAGATATGTGGAGAAGACCGTCCTGCTTAACTCCGATATCAACAAACGCTCCGAAGTCGACGATGTTTCTAACAGTTCCTTTTAGTCTCATCCCTGCCTGAAGGTCTTCCATCTTTAATACATCGCTTCTGAGTATAGGCTTGGGCATTTCCTCGCGGGGGTCGCGGCCAGGCTTCTTAAGGTTTTCAATAATATCCTTGAGAGTTGGTTCGCCTATTCCTATTTCTTCGGCAAGTTTCTTCAATCCTTTCTGTTTAACGAACAGATCGATAAGAGATCCTGATTCGATTACCTTGCTTAAAGGAATGTTGAACATTTTTAAAAGCTTCTCGGCAGCCTGGTAGGATTCCGGATGAATAAACGTATTATCGAAAGGATTGCCGCTTCCGGGTATTTTAAGGAAGCCTGCCGACTGCTCGAATATTTTGTCTCCCAGTCCTGACACCTCTTTAAGTTCAGTCCGGTTGGCGAACCTTCCCTTCTTTTCACGGTATTTAATGATATTATCGGCAATTCGTTTATTTAATCCCGATACGTAATTAAGCAGCGATCCCGAAGCGGTATTAAGATCAACACCCACATAATTAACGCAGCTTTCAACAACGTTATCCAGTTTATGCGATAGAAGCTTCTGATCGACGTCGTGCTGGTACAAGCCTACGCCTATCGATTTGGGATCAATCTTTACAAGCTCGGAAAGAGGATCGAGTATTCTTCTTGCAATGGAGATATTACCGCGCTGGCTTGCTTCAAGATCGGGAAATTCTTTTTTAGCTGTTTCAGAAGCTGAATAAACAGAAGCCCCTGCTTCATTAACTATTATATAATGACAGTTTAAATTCTTTTCTTTGATCAGTTCTGCCACAAGGAACTCCGTCTCCCTGCTTGCCGTACCGTTACCGATAGCAATAACCTCAACTTTGTATTTTTCAACCAGTGCAGTAATAATTTTTTTAGCTTCTGTGGTTTTGTTCTGAGGAGGATGGGGATATATGGTTGTTCCTTCAAGGTACCTGCCGGTTTCATCAATTACCGCCGCTTTAGAACCTGAATAAAATCCCGGATCGATACCCATAATCATTTTACCTGAAAGCGGGGGCTGAAGGAGGAGCTGTCTCAGGTTAGCGGCAAAGATCTCGATTGCATGAAGATCAGCATTTTCTGTAAGCAGGTTTCTCATCTCCCTTTCAATAGAAGGGAAAATAAGTCGTGTAAAAGAATCATCAACAACTTCATCAAGTATTTCTTTAAAAACAGAATCTTTTGATTCAAAATACGTATCCTTTATTATCCGCAGAACCTCAGGATGCTCAAAGGAAAGAGAGACCTTCAGCGTTTTTTCCTTTTCCCCTCGATTCAGGGCAAGTACCTGGTAAGGCTTTAGTTTCTTTATATCGATGCTGAATTCATAATAGATCTGGTAAATTTCTTTCCTATCCCTTTCCTTCAGCTTCTCGTTGGTTTTCTCCTCCTGCTTTCCCTTTGCCTTTTCAGATTTAACCAGCGAATTTGCCTGCAGGTATTCCCTTACCGACTTACGTACTTCAGCGGTATCGCTTACCATTTCGGCAATTATATCCTTCGCGCCCTGGAGCGCTTCTTCAGTATTATTAACCCCGACTTCAACGTTGACAAATTCAGATAATTTCTCATCGAAACTTCCTTTAAACTGAGGGTTCTGCAGTATGAACAGGGCAAGCGGCTCAAGTCCTTTTGCCTTTGCCATCGTCCCCCTGGTTTTTCTTTTCGGTTTATAAGGGAGGTAAATATCTTCAAGCTCCTGCAGCTTTACAGCGGCATTCAGTTTCTGTCTCAGCTCATCCGTCAGTTTTCCCTGTTCTTCTATGCTCTTTAGGATTGCCTCTCTTCTCTCTTCAAGGAGAGTAAGGTAATTCAGCCGGTCTTCAACCTGGCGCAGGATTTCCTCATCGAGTCCCCCTGTATGTTCTTTCCTGTATCTTGCAATGAAGGGTATTGTGGCCCCCTCACTGAAAAGTTTTATTACTGCTTCAACCTGTGAAACTTTTACATTTAGTTCATTTGCTATTACTGATGGTATATTCATCCTGTCCTGCTATTTAATTGAGTTGGCAAAGATAAAAATAAAGATAAATCAAATTCAGATCATTCCTATTTTTAATTAATGAATAAATCTGCTAAATTTAGTCGAAGTTAAACAGCCAGGATTGTACTTCAGCCTTAGATTTCAAAAATTCTCTCGGCCATCACTCGGCCATCACTCGGCCATCAACAAGCTTTCAACTACCAGATCAGTATATGTGTAAAGGCTTTTGTGCGCCGTAGTAGAAAGTTTTTATTCGGGCAGGGTCATCTTACGGAAGGTATTCTGCAGGGAACTGTATCCTATTTCACCACAAAACCTTGCTTAATTGTAATTTTTTGAATAATCAATTAAGTTATCTGTCAGGATTATCAATTTTTAACTTAAAACAACCAGAATATAGTTTTTCGGTCAGCAGCCGTTGAACCGTAATGGTGTAGTATTATCAGGAAAAATTCTGAAAGAGGAATTCTTAGATGGCTAAAGAAAAAACAAAAAAAGAAGAAGTAAAAGAACTTGAAACCCGTGAATGGCTTTATTCACTGGATTATGTATTTGAACATGGAGGATCGGAAAGAGTAAAAGAACTTCTCCATCAGCTCCAGATAAGGGCTCATAAAGCGGGAGTAGATATACCATTTTCCGCGAATACACCCTATATAAATACGATTACCCGCGAGCAGCAGCCTCCTTTTCCGGGCAACCGCGAAATTGAAAGAAGGATTAAAAGTCTCATCCGCTGGAACGCGATGGCTATGGTGGTTAAGGCTAACAAACTGGAGAGCGGAATTGGAGGACACATATCTACCTATGCTTCGGCCGCTACTCTGTACGAGATAGGCTTCAATCACTTCTTCCGCGGAAAGGAAGACGATTATGAAGGCGACCAGGTATTCTTCCAGGGGCATGCTTCCCCGGGAATTTATGCCCGCGCTTTTCTTGAAGGAAGGCTTACGGTAGAACAGCTTGAAAATTTCAGACGGGAACTTAAACCTTCCGGCGGTCTGTCATCCTACCCTCACCCGTGGCTTATGCCTGATTTCTGGGAATTCCCGACGGTTTCTATGGGATTGGGACCCATAATGGCAATATATCAGGCCCGCTTTAACCGCTACCTGGAAGACCGCGGTTTAATTGAGAGAAAAAGAGAAGGGCACGTATGGGCTTTTCTTGGTGACGGTGAAACAGATGAACCTGAAGCACTGGGCGCAATTAGTCTTGCCGCCCGCGAGAAGCTGGACAACCTGATTTTTGTAATAAACTGCAACCTGCAGCGACTGGATGGACCTGTAAGGGGAAATGGTAAAATTATCCAGGAACTTGAAGCTATTTTCCGCGGAGCGGGGTGGAATGTTATTAAGGTTGTCTGGGGAAGCGACTGGGATCCCCTGCTTGAAAAAGATACCGAAGGGAAGCTGGTTAAAAGAATGGGCGAAGTTGTAGACGGCCAGTATCAGAAATATTCTGTTGAATCGGGAGCGTATATACGTGAGCATTTCTTCGGAGCGGATGAGGATGTGCTTGATATGGTTAAGAACCTTTCGGATGAACAGCTTAAGAAAATGAAAAGAGGCGGCCACGATCCCGAGAAGGTTTATGCCGCTTTCAATGCAGCAGTAGAACATAAGGGTTCTCCTACCGTAATTCTTGCAAAGACAATTAAAGGATACGGACTGGGAGAAAGTGGTGAAGGGAAAAACATTACCCACCAACAGAAAAAGCTGAATGAAGAAGAGATGAAAGAATTCAGGTCGCGTTTCGGTATTCCTATATCAGATGAAGAAATTCCGAACGCTCCGTTTTACAGACCGGGAGAGGATAGTCCCGAAATGAAATATATGAAAGAGAGAAGAGAGGAACTGGGAGGATTTCTACCTAAGCGAAACGCTAACATCCGTCCTATTAAGACCCCTCCCGAAGATATTTTTGAGGAATTTTACAAAGGCACTGAAGGCCGCGAAGTTTCCACCACTATGGTTTTCGTAAGGATACTTGCAAAGCTTCTTAAGGATAAAGAAATCGGAAATCTTATCGTTCCTATTGTACCGGATGAGGCAAGGACTTTCGGAATGGAAGCCCTGTTCAGGCAGATAGGAATTTACTCGCATGCGGGACAGTTATACGAGCCGGTAGATAGAGAAAGTCTTCTTTACTATAAGGAAGCTCAGAACGGGCAGATACTCGAGGAAGGCATTACCGAAGCAGGTTCAATGTCGTCATTTATAGCCGCCGGTACCGCTTATGCAACCCACGGTATAAATATGATCCCTTTCTTCATCTATTACTCGATGTTCGGGTTCCAGCGTATGGGCGATCTTGTATGGGCAGCTGGTGATATGCAGGTTAAAGGATTTATGGTAGGCGGAACCGCGGGAAGGACCACACTTAACGGTGAGGGACTTCAGCACCAGGACGGCAACAGCCACCTACTGGCCTACACAATACCAAACCTTATCACTTATGATCCCGCCTTCGCATATGAAATTGCGGTTATTGTCCGCGACGGAATAAAGAGGATGTACGAGGATCAGGAAAAGATCTTCTACTACCTGACCGTGATGAATGAAAACTACCCGATGCCCCAAATGCCGAAAGGAGCTAAGGAAGGTATAGTGAAAGGGATGTATAAATTCAAATCTTCCGGTAAAAAGCAGGCAAAACTGAAGGCTCAGCTTTTCGGCAGCGGCACCATAATGAACGAAGTTCTTAAAGCCGCCGAAATTCTTGAAGAGGATTATAAGGTAGCCGCCGATGTATGGAGTGTAACAAGCTATAAGGAACTAAGACGTGATGCCCTTGATGTAGATAGATGGAATATGCTCCATCCCGCGGAGAAGGCGAGAACTCCTTACATTACCCAGCAGCTTAAGAATGAAAAAGGTGTTTATGTTGCGGCAAGCGATTATGTAAAAGCACTCCCTGATTCTATCGCTAAATGGGTTCCGGGGACTCTTATGTCGTTAGGAACAGACGGATTCGGCAGAAGCGAGGGAAGAGCAGAACTCAGAGATTTCTTTGAGGTGGACGCGAAACATATCGTTGTAGCAACTCTCTACGCACTGGCTAAAGAGGATAAAATAAAGATGCAGACAGTGGAGAAAGCTATTAAGCAGCTTGATGTAGATCCGGGGAGACCAAATCCCGTAGTATCTTAAATACAAATTTTTCTTAATTCTGAATGAAATATCTTAATCAGGAAATTACAAATGGCTAAAGAATTTAAACTACCCGAATTGGGGGAGAACATCGATTCGGCTGACATAATCAATGTACTGATAAAGCAGGGTGATGATATTGACATCGACCAGGGTGTAATTGAAATAGAAACCGATAAGGCTACTATAGAAGTACCCTCCACCCTTAAAGGAACTATAAAGGACGTTAAGGTTAAGGAGGGAGATAAGGTTAAAGTTGGACAGGTTATCTTCACCGTTGAGGATGGAAAGCAGCAGTCCCCTAAGGGGAAAGAGGAAAAGACCGAATCTGAAAAACCGGAGAAGAAAGAGAAACCGGAGGAGAAAGAAAAA
This sequence comes from uncultured Bacteroidota bacterium, assembly GCA_963771705.1. GTDB lineage: Bacteria > Bacteroidota > Ignavibacteria > Ignavibacteriales > Ignavibacteriaceae > DATFVA01. The sequence goes on along the minus strand of CAVYUP010000004.1, from coordinate 188,126 downwards.
CCTGCTGAGACAGAGGAGGTGAAGGCACGGGTTACCGGAAAGCCTGAAAAGGGAGTTACAAAAAAAGCAGCCGGTAATAAGGTTGTAGAGTTTAAGCTTCCCGAGCTCGGTGAAAATATTGATTCGGCCGATATTATAAGTATGCTTGTAAGTAAGGGTGATTCGATTGAATACGACCAGGGAATAATGGAAATTGAGACTGACAAGGCAACAATTGAAGTCCCTTCTGATGTAACCGGAAAGGTGACCGAAGTTCTGGTAAAGGAGGGAGATAAAGCCAAGGTTGGTCAGACTATAATAAAAGTGGAAACTAGCGGCGAGGTGTCTGAAGAAGAGGAGGAAGAAAAAGAGGAAGAGGCAAAAGAGAAAAAAGTTGAAGAGGAGGCTTCTGAAGCTGTAGAGATACAGGAAAAGGAAGCTGAAAGAAAAGAAGAGGAACCACAGAAGGTTACGGATGGTAAGCGGGCTGACTTCAGGCCCGGAGAGATTGAAGATCAGCCTCCGATAATGACAAACGCTGCGCCTGCGGCACCTTCCGTAAGAAGGATTGCCCGTGAGCTTGGTGTGGATATCAATAAAGTTAAGGGCACAGGTCCTAACGGCAGAATTTCTATGGACGACGTTAAGGCTTTCGTGAAGAACATAAATGAGGAGATTGAATCACGCGGTATAGGTGTAGGCGTAAAACAGGAAGAGCTGCCCGACTTTACAAAGTACGGTGAAGTTGAACGTAAACCAATGAGCAAGATCCGCTCAAAAACAGCGGAGCATCTAAGCTATGCCTGGGCAGTTACCCCTCACGTTACACAGTTTGATAAGGCTGATATAACAGGACTTGAGAAACTTAGAAAACAATTCAATCCCGAAGTAGAAAAAGCCGGCGGAAAGTTAACCGTAACTTCAATTCTCGTAAAAGTAATTACCGCGGCAATAAAGGAGTTTCCTCAGTTCAACTCGAGCATTGATATGGAGAAGCAGGAAATAATTTATAAGAAATATTTTAATATCGGTATTGCCGTTGATACGGAGAACGGACTACTGGTTCCTGTTCTTAAAAATACCGACCGCAAGAGCCTGAAGGAGATATCGGCTGAAATGGGTCAGCTCGCGGAGAAGGCAAGGAACAGAAAGATCTCCCTCGAAGAAATGCAGGGCGCCTCTATAACCATAACCAACCTGGGCGGAATAGGAGGGACATCATTTACACCTATTGTAAATTCTCCTGAAGTAGCGATACTGGGAGTTTCACGGGGTGAGATGGTGCCGGTTTATAAGGACAACAGGCTGGTACCCCGGCTTATGCTTCCGTTATCATTATCATACGATCACAGAATAATCGACGGAGCCGATGCTGCAAGATTTTTAAGATGGGTCTGCGAAGCTCTCGAACAGCCCCTAAAGATATTGATATAAACTGGAAGGATATTCTAACTAATATGCAGAATACAATAGCAAAGAGTGATCTGGAAAAATGGGCAGACTATTTATTGGACTACAGTCTGGGCGGTGTTACAAAAGATGATGTGATAATGGTAAAGGGTGAAGATATCTGCTGGCCTTTAATAAGTGTTCTGCAGGATAAAATTTTCGCTGCCGGAGGAATTGCTGATATAAATATAGTTGCACCGGATAATGACCGCGGAAAAGTATGGGGCACATCTATAGCAAAATTCGGTAGTGAAGAACAGATAAATAAAGTCCCCCAATGGCAGGTAGACAGATATAAATCAATGACAAAGTTTATTGAGATCCTCGGAGTGTCGAACCCGGATCTGTTCAACGATGCTAAAGAAGAACTTCAGCAGAAAGTTATGAAAGTTGATGCCCCAGTAAAAGATATCAGACTTTCAAAACCATGGGTAATAACTCTCTTCCCTACTCAGGGTTTTGCCGATATAGAAGGAATGACGCTGAAGGAGTATTCCGATTTTATTGTTAAGGCATCTACTATTGATCCCAGGTATCTTGATGATGTGGAAGAAGACATTTATCAGTTGATGAAAAAAAGCTCGGAGATAAGAGTTCAGACAGTTCATCCCAAAACCAAAAAGGAGCTTGAACTTAAGTTGAATATAGCCGGAAGGAACATTATCAAATGCACCGGGGATAGAAATTTTCCTGACGGCGAAGTTTTTACCAGTCCAGATTCAAATTCTATTGAGGGAGAAATATTTGTAGACCTCCCTGTCTTTCAGGGCGGAATGGATATCCAGGGAATTTATCTGAGGTTTGAGGGCGGAGTTATTAAAGAATACACAGCAGAAAAAGGATTTGAAGCTCTGAGGAAAATAATTGAAACAGATCAGGGCTCACACCGGCTTGGAGAGGTTGCTCTCGGTATGAACAACGGAATGGATAAAGTATTGAAGCATCCATTGTTTGTTGAAAAAGTAGGAGGAACTCTACATATAGCCATTGGGCAAAGTTATGAAGAGGCTTATGTGAGTGATGGAAATTCTGATGCCGGTCGTAAGTTGATCTCCGAATTAAAATCAAAAGGGATTTATAACGAATCAGCTCAGCACGTGGATGTTGTTACTGATTTCCGCCCGGGAGGATCAGGCAGAGCAGTTTTTATCGATGACGTAAAACTGGAAATTGAAAATAGTATTTGGGTTGTACCCGAGCATTCTAAATAATTTTTACAAGATAGTAATCTAATTTTAATACTTCAGGTGAATATTGACATCACAAAATAAAAGTGTAACAGTTATAGGAGCAGGACCAGGCGGGTATGCTGCCGCCTTTTATGCCGCCGATCTGGGAATGGAAGTTACCCTGATAGATAAAGAAATAAATCCGGGGGGAGTATGCCTCTACCGCGGATGTATCCCCTCCAAGGCTCTCCTGCACGCAGCAAAAGTTATAAATGAAGCTAAGGAAGCCAAAAACTGGGGAATTGAATTTGGTACTCCTAAAATTGATATAAACCGGCTGCGTGAATGGAAGAATGAGGTTGTTAAACAATTAACGGGAGGACTGGGAACAGTTTCCAGACAGAGAAAGGTTAACTACATCCGGGGAACAGCAAGCTTTATAAATTCTAATACACTTGAAATTAAAAAAGAGGATGGTTCAACAGAAAACCAAAAATTCGAAAATGTTATCATCGCAACCGGTTCGATCATAGCAACAATTCCTTCGCTTAACATCGACAGTAAGCGGCTGCTCAACTCAACTTCAGCGCTCGATCTTCCGGAGGTTCCCGAATCTCTGCTGGTGATCGGCGGAGGTTATATAGGTCTTGAACTTGGGTCAGTATATCATGCACTTGGAACTAAAGTGTCGGTTGTTGAGATGATGCCGGGTCTGCTCCCCGGGGCTGACCGCGACCTTGTTTCTCATCTTGCAAAAAAGCTGGGCAATGAATTCGAAAGAATTATGCTTAATGCTAAAGTTGTTGAGATGAAGGAAACTAAAAAGGGTATTAAAGTTAAAATTGAAACTGAGAAGGGTACCGAGGATCTGGAATATGATTATGTGCTGATGTCAATCGGCAGGAAGCCTTCTACAAAGGGATTAGGACTTGAAAATACTCATGTTACCACAAACGAAAGAGGCTGGATAAAAGTAAACGCGCAGATGAAGACAGAGGGAGATAATATTTACGCGATAGGAGATATAGCCGGTGAGCCTATGCTTGCTCATAAGGCATCGCATGAAGCAAGAATTGCTGTTGATACTATTGCGGGTGAGAAAGTTGCATTTGAACCTCTTGCGATTCCTGCTGTTGTCTTTACGGATCCTGAGATTGCATGGGCAGGTTTAACGGAAAATCAGGCCAAAGAGAAAAACATAAAATATGAAACCGCAAAGTTTCCCTGGGCTGCATCAGGAAGAGCGACTACACTCGGGAGGAGTGATGGTGTAACAAAGCTTATACTTGATCCTGAATCGCAGAGGATACTTGGTGTAGGTATCTGCGGTCCCGGCGCCGGAGAGCTTATTGCAGAAGGTGTGCTGGCCATTGAGATGGGCGCGAATGTTACCGACCTGAAGCTGACTATTCATCCTCATCCTACATTATCTGAAACTATAATGGAGGCAGCGGAAGCATTCTTCGGGCAGAGTACTCATATGTATAAGCCGAAGCGGAAGAAATAATTTACCCCAGTATTCTTTTAATTTCATCAACAGAAGTTACCGGCATTTCACAGGCGTAATGGCGGCATATGTATACCGAGGCTGACTTCCCCTGCTGAGTCATTTGTTCTGTAAAAGGGGCAAGCTTGGCCAGTTCTGTTTCGCCCGGTTCTTTCAGCAATATTATTTTGTGAGGAATAAAATTCCTGCCGAAATATTCAAGAATTTCTTTTGTCGACTGATCATCTTTACTCCCCGCAATAACTATCTCAAGTGAATCCCGGTAAGCTGTAAATAGTCCCGAAAGAAACCCTGCAAATGCAGACGGCATCCTTTTGATCTGCCCGGAAAAGAAGCGGGCGGTTTCATCGGCTTTAGCTTCTAAATCGGTGTTCGCGGTAATTCTCCCCAGCTTCAGAAGATTATGTATTGCTACAGAATTCCCTGACGGAATGGCTCCATCATATATTTCCTTTCTTCGGGTGATAAGTTCTTCACCGTAATCGGGAGTAAAGTAGAACCCTCCATTTTTATCATCATAGAAATGTTGAAATAGATGATCGTTCAGTTCTATCGCGGTTTTAAGCAGACTTATATCAAACGTAGTTTCATACAAATCGATCAGTGCCGAAACCATAAACACGTAATCATCAATATTTCCGGTGATCCCGGCTTCTTCATTCCTGAACCGGTGAAGCAGTTTCCCTTCTTCCGTTCTAAGGTTAGTCATTATAAAATTTATGGCTTTAACGGCGGCATCTTCATATAAGCTGCTGCCGAATGCTCGGGCGGCTTTGGCAAAAGCAGAGATCATTAGTCCGTTCCAGTCGGTAAGTATCTTATCATCCTTATACGGATGCACCCTATGCTCGCTTACCTTAAATAATTTTTCCCTGACCTCATCTATTTTTTCTTTAAGCGCTTCTTCGGAGAGATCCGCCTCCCGGGACAATTCGGATAATGCCTTTTTAAGGTGAAGTATATTGCCAGGCTCAGTGCTTTCATTTAATGGATCAGAAAAATTCCCTTCAGGTTTCAGGTTGAATATCTCCGATAGTAACCCGGCGTTCTCTCCCGTGACCTTTTCAAATTCCTCTTGTGTCCACAGGTAAAACTTCCCTTCCTCACCTTCACTGTCGGCATCTTCAGCCGAGTAAAAACCTCCTTCAGGGGAGGTCATATCGCGCAGTACGTATTCAAGAATTTCTTCCGCAGTTTCTTTATATTTTTTTTTACCTGTTGCCTGGTACAGTTCCACATAAGCGGTAGTAAGCAGAGCCTGATCGTACAGCATTTTCTCGAAGTGCGGAACCAGCCACTGTCTGTCGGTTGAGTACCGGTGGAATCCATAACCGATATGATCGTAAATGCCTCCGCGTCTCATTTCATCAAGAGTTTTCTCTGTCATTTTCAAGGCATCCTGATTCTTAAAGCTCTTATAATACCGCAGCAGGAAACTGAGATTGTGAGGCGAGGGGAACTTGGGAGCGCTCCCGAAGCCTCCGTATTCGCTGTCGAATCTTTCTTTGAAACCGTCAAATGCTTCTTCAAAAATATGTTCGTTTAATTCACCTGATGCCATAGCAGAATCATCTCTTACAGCGTCGGTAATTTCTGAAGCCGATTTATTTATATCATCGCGCTTGGTAAGCCAGATATTCTTTATCCGCGATATAAGTTCCTTCATACCCGGCCTGCCGAACCTCGATTCCCTCGGAAAGTATGTCCCCGCAAAAAACGGTTTCTTATCCGGTGTCATTATAATTGTAAGAGGCCATCCCCCGCTCCCCGTAAGCATCTGGCACACCTGCATATATATCCCGTCGACATCGGGTCTTTCCTCCCGGTCAACCTTTATCGATACAAAAACCTCGTTCATCCTCCGGGCGGTCTCTTCATCCTCAAACGATTCTTTCTCCATTACATGGCACCAGTGGCAGGTTGAATATCCTATCGATAAGAAAACCGGTTTGTCTTCTTCAGCCGCTTTTGTAAATGCCTCGCTTCCCCAGGGAAACCAGTCAACCGGATTACCCGCATGCTGAAGCAGGTAAGGACTATTTTCTTCTGATAGCCGATTCATCTATTCATCACTTATAATTTTATTTAAATGAAGATAACAATTTGACATCACTTACCCCAATTAAACGGCGTCGCCCCGGTAAAAAAGTGAGCGGCATTAAATAATTTGTAATAATTACGCGCCCTAGTAGTATTGTTCTTTTTAATGCGCAAAGCATATATCCCGTAAAGGGAGTAATTTCCTTAAGTATTGGAACTGCCTTCCTTTATAAGTTGTTAAGAAGATACATTTTTAATAATTTTCTCAAACATTTTTTAATATTTCCTTATGAACAACAAAGACAATCTTTTAATACCTGCAGTACTAGGTTCTGCGGCAATCATTATCTGCGCAATCATACTCGCCGTAACCTGGAAGTCTAATTATACCTCGAACCAGACGATCAACGTTACGGGTTCAGCGAAAAAGGATATCATCTCTGACCTTGGTGTTCTAAGAGGTACGGTTAGTACTCAAGCCCCTACAGCGGAGGAAGCCTACAGGGAACTCGCGAAGATGAAGCCCGTGCTTATCTCTTATCTTTCAGCGAAAGGATTTCCTGAAGACAAAATTGAGTTTTATACCATAAACAGTTTTCCCGTATATGAAATTGGCGCAAATGGCTACCAGACGGGTGTAATACGGGCATATAATTACAGTCAGCGATTGGAGATACAATCGACTGACGTAAACAAAATAAAAGAGATTTCACTCGATATTCCCTCTGTTGTGGAAAAGGGCGTTAACTTTAATGTGGAACAGCCTGAGTATCACTACACTAAACTTGCCGATCTTAAGATTGATATACAGGCGGATGCCGCAAAAGATGCGATGGTGCGTGCCAAGAAAATAGCGAAGGCAACGGGGCGTTCGCTGGGATCTATGCGCGACGCAAGGATGGGTGTTATACAAATTACGCCCAGATTGTCTAACCAGGTATCTGATTATGGTATTAACGATTTAAGCTCTATAGAAAAAGAGATAACAGCAGTTGTTAACGCTTCTTTTGAAATAGAATAATTTTCCGATAAAAAACTGAACTGACTAATGACAAAACCGCAAATATGGGTAGCAGCTTTCCTGGTTCTTTTTATACTGTTATTTCTTCTACAGAGAGTAACTAATGAGCCGGGGAGCAAATCTACCGGTCCGATGAATAGTCCTGTTTCCCAGCAGAATATGGCTTCGAACGAAGACCTTAGCCCGGTAGAACTTATTAACAAGCTGGGCTGCAGAAACTGCCATGGACAGGATCTCGAGGGAAGCAGGATGGCCCCCTCTTTACAGAACCTGAGCCAGTATTGGAGTAAGGACCAGCTGACAAATTACCTGAGAAACCCTTCTTCTTTTATGGACGGGGAAAGGTTTAAGGCATATCAGAAGGAGTATCCGGGCATGGTTATGCCTTCTTTCACTAATATAAATGTGCAGGAATTAGGGAAGATCTCAGAGTACCTTCTGAATCTGAAATAGCCGGCTGAATTAAAAAGATTAACTGAAGTAAGTGGGACTGACAGCGGTCAGTCCCAACTTTAAGATTTGCTGAAATGATCAGGCGATGGTTACTTCTTTACTAAGGTAAACATCCTGAATAGTGTTGAGAAGTTTTATTCCTTCTTTCATCGGACGCTGGAAAGCTTTTCTTCCTGAGATCAAACCCATTCCGCCCGCTCTTTTATTTATAACCGCGGTTTTTGTAGCTTCGGCAAAATCATTTTCACCTGAGGCTCCGCCGCTGTTAATCAAGCCCGCTCTTCCCAGATAATTATTTATAACCTGGTAGCGTGTAAGATCTATCGGGTGGTCAGTCGTAAGATCTTCGTATACCTTCTTGCTTGTTTTACCGAACTTTATAGCGTTAAAACCTCCGTTGTTCTCGGGAAGTTTTTGCTTAATTATATCGGCTTCAATTGTTACACCGAGATGATTTGCCTGACCTGTAAGATCAGCGGCAACGTGATAGTCTTTATCTTTTTTGAAATCATTGTTGCGAAGATAGCACCACAGAATTGTGGCAAGTCCCAGCTCGTGCGCATACTGGAAAGCTTCGCTTACTTCTATAATCTGCCTGTCGCTCTCTTCTGATCCAAAATATATTGTAGCGCCTATTGCAGCGGCTCCCATATCATAGGCCTGATCTACCCCTGCAAACATAATCTGATCATAGTGGTTCGGATAGGTCAGCAGTTCATTATGATTTATCTTCATAATGAAAGGTATTTTATGTGCGTACTTCCTTGAGCACATTCCCAGCACTCCAAGGGTCGAAGCAACCGCGTTGCAGCCTCCTTCAACAGCAAGTTTTACTATGTTCAGCGGATCGAAATATTCGGGATTAGGAGCAAATGATGCTCCTGCGCTGTGTTCAATTCCCTGGTCAACAGGGAGAATCGAAACGTAGCCTGTGCCCGCTAGTCTGCCTGTACTGAATATCCATTGAAGATTTTTCATTACATTTATATTTCTGTCGGTCTGCGCAAATACCCTGTCTACAAAGTCCGGTCCCGGCAGGTTCAGCTGCTCTTTGGGAAATTTCGCTTTATAGCTCAGAAGTGATTCTGCATCACTGCCGAGTAATTCTTTTATTTTATCTGCCATAATTTCTCCTCTTTATTTTTCTCTTCATATATTTTATAAGATAATGTTATTTATTCTTCTCATCAAACCTAAGGAAGTTATTTTGTCTTCCCGGCCGGGATTTGTGATCTTTTACTGTCAATTGAGTTAAAAACAGCCTCTGCGTGTGAACGGGAATTCTCTATAAAGAACCGGCTCGTATCCATTCCGCCGCAAACTACACCTGCAAGATAAATCCTTTCTCTGTTAGTTTCATAGGTTTCGTCGTTATAAATGGGACAATATTCCTTCGATATTTCAATTCCCGCCTTTTTAAGGAAATCAAAGTCGGGATGGTAGCCCGTCATTGCAAATACAAAATCATTTTTAACAGTCAGTATCCCCTCAGGCGTTTCGATGTCAGCCTCATCCTCCCTTATCTCTGTTACTTTCGAATTAAAGTATGCTTTAATTGATCCTTCGTTTATCCTGTTTTTAATATCGGGCCGTACCCAGTATTTAACCCCTTCTTTAAGTGAATCCTCCCTTATAACCATCGTTACCTCTGAGCCGCGTCGGTATGTTTCCAGCGCTACGTCAACTGCCGAATTCCCTCCTCCTATTACTATCAGCTTCAGATAAACATATGGATGAGCCTCATCAAAGTAATGCTTTACTTTTGGAAGGTTTTCACCGGGAATGTTAAGCAGGTTGGGTTTATCGTAAAAACCTGTAGAGATAATGATGTTTCGCGCTGTGTACTCCGCTTTATCTGTTATCACCCGGTATAAATCCCCCGCTTCATTAATCGCGGTTACTCTCTCATAAGTTTTTATGTTTAATCCCCAGCTGCTTACAACTCTCCTGAAATATTCAAGAGCTTCGCGTCTGGTTGGTTTATCGCCGTGAGATACAAAAGGAACTTCGCCTATTTCCAGCCTCTCTGAAGTAGAGAAGAATACCATATTGGTTGGATAGTGGAAGAGAGAATTAACCAGACAGCCTTTTTCGATTATTAAATGACTGTATTTTCTCTTTACGGCCTCAATACCGCAGGTGATGCCTATTGGTCCTGCCCCTATTATAATTACGTCGAAATCACGATTCATACTTTACTTAATTTTATTGAACAAGTCTTTAAATTTAACGAATTAGGCCAACATATTTATTGTTCCGGGTTATAATAAAACCTTATTTTTCCATCCATCCGCTAAATTATTTAATTTACGGTGTTAATTTTTTAATATTATTCAGGGAGCTTTTATGTTACGACTTAAATCTTACCTTATCATAATTCTATTAGTAACGTTCGTGGTTAGTTCTTTCCCTCAGACCAAAACAAGGAAAGAAATTCCGGAGAAATATAAATGGAGCTTAACCGACCTCTATGCTTCGCTCGCCGACTGGAAGAGTGCTAAAACAGAAGTCAGCAGCAACATCGATAAAATTGAATCCTATAAAGGTAAACTCGATCAGGACGCGTCTACACTCCTTAACGCGATGGATCTTTATTTCAATACACTAAAGGAATACTTCCGCTTTTCTACCTATTCAGGACTCCTGGCCGACGAGGATCTTTCTATTTCTTCCAACCAGGCATTAAGGCAGGAAGCCTCTACTTTGGGAACTAAATTCTCTGAAGCTACTTCATGGATCAGTCCCGAAATTCTCGCGATGGATCCCGCAAAAGTAAAAGATTTTTTTGCTAAAGAACCAAAGCTCGATCAGTATAAAATGTATATTGAAGATACCCAGAGGATGAGAGCGCATACTCTTTCTGCCGATCAGGAAAAAATACTGGCTTCTTTCGGACTTATCACAGAAACACCTTCCGAGGTTTATAATGTTTTTAATAATGCCGAAATGCCTTATGCTAAGGTTAATCTTTCTACAGGCGAAGAGGTTACTCTTACAAACTCTGCTTATACAAAGTACAGGTCAACTGGCGTTAGAGAAGACAGAGCAAAGATATTTGACGCCTTCTTTAATAAGTATGGGGAATTCGAGAATACAATCGGCGCGAACTATGCAGGCAAAGTTAAAACCGACTGGGTTTATGCGAAGGACAAAAAATATGAATCTTCGCTGGCTGCCTCTGTCGACGGTCCTAATATCCCCGTCAGCGTGTACACCAACCTTGTTAAACAGATACATAACAGCCTCCCTACTCTTCAGCGTTTTCTTAAACTTAAAAAGCAAATGCTTGGGGTAGATACTCTCCATTATTATGATCTTTATACTCCCCTGGTTAAAAAAGTTGAAATGGATTTCACGGTTGAGCAGGGTGAAGATGTAATTAAGAAGGCTCTTCAGCCGATGGGCGAAGATTACATAGCTACCCTGAATAAAGCTTTCGGAAGCGGATGGATAGACTTCCTCCCGAACGTCGGCAAAAGAAGCGGTGCGTATTCTTCAGGCAGCGCTTATGATGTGCATCCCTACATTCTTATGAACTGGAATGATGATTATGAGTCTGTCTCTACTCTGGCTCACGAGCTTGGTCATACTATGCATAGTTATTTCTCAAGTAAGAACCAGCCCTTCGCTACGGCAGATTACCCTACTTTCGTTGCTGAAATTGCTTCAACTTTCAATGAGAACCTCCTGAATAACTACATGGTTAATCATGTAAAAAATGATGATGAGAAGTTATACCTGCTCGGAAGTTATCTCGATCTTCTCAGAACTACGATATTCCGTCAGACCCTCTTTGCTGAGTTTGAACTGAAAGCACACGAAATGGCTGAGAATCAGGAACCGATTACCGGCGAAAATCTCAGCAAGATATATTATGATCTTGTAAAGGAATATTACGGCAATGATAAGGGAATCTGTATTGTTGATCCTTACGTTGCATATGAATGGGAATATATCCCTCATTTCGTCAACTATACTTACTATGTATATCAGTATTCAACATCTATTATCTATTCAACGGCTCTTGCTCAGAAAGTATTGGATGAAGGAAAGCCCGCGGTTGATAAGTACTATAATATCCTGAAGGGTGGAAGTTCTGAATATCCAATAGAGCTGATAAAAAAAGCAGGAATTGACCCTCTTTCGGCCGAGCCTTTTGAACTCACAATGAAGAAAATGAATAATGTGATGGATCAGATGGAAGAGATTCTTTCAAAGAAGTAAACAAAATTTGTGATATCATACAAGCTTATTCAGCCGGCCTGCGTTAACAGCGGGCCGGTTGAATATCAGGGGTGACTACAGGCAAGAATCCTCTATATCCCGTAGTCAAAGCACAGGATAATTAAATCTTAAGCCATATCTTGCTTCAGAAATTAATCATCGGTTAAGTGATTATTAATATTTAACTCTTTCCCCCAAATAACAGAGAAAGAGGGTTTTACAGCAAGATAATCACCTGTGAACTCTTTCTCTGTTATCTCTCCTTCAAAAAGATAACTTAAAACAGCTCTCGTAAGTTGGAATTTTAATCAAACATCAGATGAATGTTTTCGACTGCAGCCAGATCTCCCTGAGCGAGCGGTAAATATCCCGGCAGATATAAATCGGAAGATTGTTTTCGTACGGCATAGAATACTTTGCTTTATGAATCGCCGCTTCCTTAACATTCCTGCAGGCAGATCTGTGATCTTCTAAATTCCCACCCGTTATGATTACGGTCTTTATTTTACTTGTATCGGGGTTCGCCCAGTACCAGTATGAGTTGTGAGGACAAATAACAGCGGGCAGCTTATACCGGGAAGAATAATATTCAAGGGCTCCTGCTTCACCATAATTATGCGCAAAGACCACCGTAAAAGGCTTCTCCGTGTCAGGAAGCGACCGATAAACCCTTGAGACGTCAGCAGCATAATCCTCCCACCCGAACATATCAGCGTAAAACTGGGGGAGATCCGCAAGTTCTTTATCCTCTGAGTTCTGCTGTGATATACCTAAAAATTTTGAGTAGGAGATAAAAGTATCTACGGGAAGTATCGGCAGAGCCATAGGCATACTGATAAGACCTGTGATAATTATTGAAATTAGAACAGCATACTTCAGCCATCCATAATTACGGCCTGAGACTACTCTTTCCAGGAATATGCCGCCACCTGCATATACCAGCGGATATGCTGCCGTAAGGTATTCTGCCTTACTGTGCCAGTTGATCACAAGGATAATAAATGTCGTAAGAAAAATGATTCCTAATATTCTGTAATCCTTCAATTGCCTGCCGAACAGCAGATATAATATTCCCGGCAGCCAGACGAATATAGCAAGCGGTCCTGGCAGCAGCAGCTGTCCGCTCATAAAATCTATCGGCGTCAGTGTGGAATATTTGTATTGAGAAGCGTTCCTCATAAATTCAATGTGGGCAAAATCGTGCGTAATATTCCAGATAATAAAAGGAGAGAAAATTATAAGGGCAGTTAAGGCAGCAAGGTACGGCCAGGGCGTCTTTAATTTTGCTCTCAATGGGGTTAAGATGATGCCGGTAAATAATCCCGCCCCGAACCAGGCCATACTTATCTTATTCAGCATCCCTAGTCCAATTACAACGCCAAGAATAATCCATAAAGAAGATCTATCTTCCTGAATGATCCTTACAACCAGATATGCGGATAGAATCCAGAAGAAATGGTCGAAAGAGTTCATTGAAAAAATGGTGTTCATACCCAGGAAAATTGGAGAGAAGGCAAGAGTAATACATGCAATCAGCACAGCGGTGAATCCTCCTCCTAACCTTATAGTGATTAAGCCGGTAAAATAGACGGTGAATGCTGCTATTATGGCAGGAAAGAGCCTTATCGCAAAAAGTGAATCACCGAATAAAAGTCTGCTTACAGCCAGCACATAAATGGAAAAGGGCGGCTGATCTACATATCCCGCCGCCAAATGATTCGTACACGCTAAGTAATAAAATTCATCTCTGAAAATTCCGTAGCTTGCAATCAGGTTTGTTGCTAAATGAAGGATTAGCGTAAAAAGAGATATTACAAGTAATGTGGTCTGAGTACTGCGCGGTATTGCAAAATGTCCCGGTTCACTTTTCATAGTGTATATTACAAGGTTGCAAATGACAGATTAAAAATAATATTATTTCTCCATAATTTTAATATTTCTTTCGCTAAGGTATTTAAGTATCTCATCAAAACAGTTCCCTTCGCTGCCTATATACTCAGGCGGCGAGATACCTTTACGCTCATAGCTTCCGTTTAATACCAGGTTCACAGCCGCCGTGCAGGTGTATCCAGTGGTCCTTGCCATTGATGTTGTGTGCGTTGCCTTATCATATTTGTCTAAAAGCGAATACTCAATTTCTCTTCCTTCGCCTTTAACTATAACTTTGAGGTATGTGAATTCCTCTTCCCCTTCTTCAAGCTTCCATATAGGGAAAAGAAGTTTTGAAGATAGATCAAGGGGTCTTATCATCTTCCCCCCTATTTCAACTTCATCCTTGCTGAAGAATCCCGTTTCTCTCAGAACCCGCATCAGTTCGATGTGACCTGGGTACCGAAGGGTCTTCTCTTTCATATCGGGAATTTTTATTGTGGTAAGCAGCGACCGTAACCCGTCCGTATTAAAGGCTTCAAGTGTTCCTGCTTCTGTTTCAATCAGCTCGGGGTCCGATAATGCCGGCCTGGTTATAACTTTTCCGTTTTCTTTTATCCTGGCGGGACGAGTGTACTCTTCTATTACATCCGGCGGCGAAAAGGGTGCTTTATATTCAAAGGGCCACTTGCGCTCTACCGGCAGTCCCCCCACATAACATTCAAAGGAATCCACCTTCATCTTTGCGTTGTGATAGCCGAGAATTAAGTTGCTTAATCCGGGAGCTACCCCGCAGTCTACTACAGCAGTAATCCCGTTCTGCTTCGCAAGTTCATCAAGCTTGAAGGGATCTTCATCGAAGAAAGAAATGTCAACTACGTTTTTACCTTCTTCTATTATCGTCTTTAAGGTCTGAAAGCCCATAAACCCTGGAACCGCTCCCGCTGCTATATCCGCGCCGGCTACAGCATCACGCAGCTGCTTTTTATCGGATAGATCAGTTTGTCGTGTTTTAATGTTTGTCCCTTCGGATATCTTTCTTAGCCTCTCTTCACTGATATCGCAAAGGGTTACCTCGTGGTCTTTTGAAAGGTCGATGGCTATGGCGCTTCCAACCATACCCGCCCCCAATACGGAGATTTTTTTCATACGATTTCCTCCCTCAAATTGATTTAGAATAAAGCACAGACAAATGCCCGGAATTGCCTTATATTCCTGCAAAGTTAAGAATAAACAGGCTCTTTTACTCCATAAATCAGGCTAAAACTGTAAGAAATATGCTTATCACATTAAATCCGGAAAAACTGAAACGATATAAGAATATCGCAATGCTTATCATAAGGCATAATAACGAGTCTATTTTCAGGACGTCGGAATTTGATGAGAATAATATCCCGGAGGAGGATCAGGAAAGCCAGGAGATTAAAAAGGACGCTGATAGACTTTGTGAGGAGCTCCAGGAATTGGGACCCACATTCATTAAGCTGGGTCAGCTGCTGTCTACGCGCCCCGGCCTCCTCTCGCGGCCCTACATTAAATCACTCTCAAAACTGCAGGATAAGGTTGCTCCTTTCCCTTTTGAAGATGTGGAGGAAATAGTAACTGAAGAGCTGGGTGTAAGGTTGTCAAAGGCTTTCAAAGAGTTTGATCAGAAACCGATTGCCGCTGCCTCGCTGGGTCAGGTTCACCGCGCGGTTCTGAGAAACGGCAAAGAGGTTGCCGTGAAGGTTCAGAGGCCCGGTATAAGGAATATTGTTCTGCAGGATCTGAATGCCCTCAAGGATATCGCTGAAACTGTCGATAAGCATACGGAAATCGGAAGGAAATATCTTTTTGAAGATCTTCTTGAAGAGTTCCGAAGGTCGATTCTTCTTGAACTCGACTATCTTAAAGAGGCTCAGAACCTGGTAAAACTCAGTGATATTGTGAAAGGTTATGATGATATAATTATACCTCAGCCTGTAAGTGATTATACATCTTCGAAGGTGCTTACGATGGACCTCATCCACGGCATTAAGATATCGGATTTTAGTCCCATAGCGCGACTCGATACTGACGGCCATAAGTTGTCAACGGACCTCTTGAAGGCGTATCTCGATCAGGTTCTTATCCACGGCTTCTTCCACGCCGACCCTCACCCCGGCAACGTTTTCCTTACCCACGATAAAAAGATCGCCCTCATCGACCTTGGTATGACGGCCAGGGTTACTCCCGCTATGCGCGATCTGCTTCTTAAGCTCCTGCTCGTAATTAGTGAGGGTAAGGGTGATGAGGCGGCAAAAATAAGCATTAAGCTCGGTAAGCCGCTCGATAACTTCAACGAGGAACAGCTGAGGAAGGATATCAGCTACTACGTCACCCGCTACTATAATGCTTCCCTTGATGATATCCAGGTAGGCAGGGTGGTTGCGGAGCTGGCACAGATCTCGGCTAAAAACGGACTCCGGCCCTCTGCCGATCTTACTATGCTCGGTAAAACTCTCCTTAACCTCGATGAAATAGGTAAGCTGCTTGAACCTGGGTTTAATCCTAACGAGGTGATTAAACAGCATGCCGATTATGTAATGCAGAAGCATATGCTGAAGAACTTATCCCCTGGCAGTATCCTCTCTTCTCTTCTTGAAATGAATGAGCTTGTTAAAAAGCTCCCTTCAAGAATAAATAAACTGCTTTACCTCATCTCAAATAATAAACTGAGAATAAAAATTGATGCGATTGATGAACTCAGACTTACAAGGGATCTTCAGAAAATCGCTAATAGGATTACCCTCGGTGCAATTGTGGCCGCTTTCATCATCTCCGCCGCCCTTATGATGCGTGTAAAAACGGAGTTTACAATATTCGGCTATCCCGGCATAGCAATGATATTATTTATTTTTGCGGCTGTCTGCGGCTGCGCTATTATGATAAGTATTCTGCGTTATGATGAGGGCCGGGAAAAGAAATTGTAATCTTACTTATCGCTTCCTTCTTCTCCCTCCTCTTTAAATGTTCCGTACCTCTTGGCGTAGATCTTTGTAAATTCCGCCCCGAACAGAAATATAAGTGATGAGTAAAATATCCATAAATATAAAATTGTGAATATTCCAATTGATCCGAACGCCGATTCGATATTCGAGTTCTTTGCGTTGAAGGCTACTATAACCTGCACTATTAAAAACAGAAACGCTGTTACAAAGGCCCCTACCCATACGTCAGACCAGCTGATGTCCACCTCCGGAAGTATCTTGTAAACCATAGCAAACAGTACGGTCAGCAGCAGAAATGAAATTACATAGTCGGCTACAGATATCAGAAAAGGAGGAATCGGTACTATGTCGTTCAGGCGCGACTCTGCGTTCTGCATAATAGGATTCTTCAGCACAAGCGCCAGAAAAAGAAGTCCCACAACCGAAAGCATCATAAATGAAAATCCGTATTTTTTAACTTTCTTCATTATTCCTTTCTGCTTTTCAGCATCTATATCCCAGATAGTATTTAACGCGTTCCTTATCTGGTAGAAGATCATTGTGGAACCGAAAAAGAGAAGCGGAATGCTCGATAGTATTGTCATAAAGTTAGTGGATGAACTTGAGGCTTTCTCAACTATCTGCTGTATTACCTGGGCGGGCTTATCGCCAACCATATTCTGCATCTGCGAAACTATCTGCTGTATCGTGTTGGCCTTTCCCATAAAGGAACCTACCAAAAGTACAAGAAGGGTTAAAATAGGACCAAGGGATAGAATTATGTAAAAGGAAATTCCCGCGCCTACAAACAGGGGTTTATGGTTCCCCCACTCCTTGCCGGTTTGTTTTGTCAGCTGCCATATTATTTTGGGATGCTTCATTAATTGTTATTTTTGTTCTGTAACTTTAGGAATATAAGATATTAACACCCTCTTGTATTTACTCTGAGCCACATGGTTTTTATCGCGCACTATTCCTGCCGGTTTAACTTTTTATAAATAAAAAACTTGTTTTAATGCAGAAAATAAAACATATATGTTTCGATCTTGACGGAACGCTGATTGATTCTTATCAGACTATCTTCAAAACTACTTTAAGAACTCTTCAGCATCTTAAAATAAAAGAACCTCTGGCGGAGGTGGAATTCCATAAAAGAATTGGTCACCATTTCCTTCACATCTTTAAGGATCTCGATGTCCCTGTCTCTGATATAGAGGAATTCATCGATATTTATAAAGGATATTACTTCGATTTCATCGACGAGTCGGTTATCTATCCGGACGTAATTGACGTGCTTAAGCATCTGCACCGGAAGAAAATTAAGGTTTCGCTTTTAACTACAAAAGGACAGGATCAGGCCGATAAGCTTATAGATCACTTTAACCTGCGGGAATATTTCTCGCTTGTTACTGGAAGAAGGAATGACCTGCCGATAAAACCTTCACCCGAACCTCTTTATTTTATCTGCAGTGAACTCCGTGTGGAGCAAAGCAATACTCTTATGGTGGGCGATTCTGAGCTTGATATAAACTGCGGAAAGAATGCCGGTACATATAGCTGCGGCGTAACTTATGGGTACAGAACCAGAGCGGAATTGAAATCAGCTTCACCCGACTTCTTGATCGATGATATAAAGGGACTGATAAATATAATTCAGGAACAGTCAGATAAGTAATCGCCCCGGGAATCTGTTCTTACCTCCCCAATCCCGGTTCTTTTCCCCCTCTGTTTATCACACTTCCCCGGCTTTATCCCAAAGATTATCGCATACACCCAGAGACTCCCCCTTGCTTCACCCATCGCCGGCTGTCTCAGCCTGGCTCTCTAACCTAAGCTCCCCCCTGCTCTACCATATTCTCGGGCATCTGAACCGCCACTACTCTCCCTTTCGCTGTAACATTGCCGTCCGCTGCAAGAGTAATTTCAGAAATAACCTTCCTCCCTTTTATCTCCCTTACTTTTCCTCTTATCTCAAGCACGGGACCCAGCGGGGTCGGCGCCAGGTAGTCAACCTGCAGCGATGCGGTTACATAACGGAACGGCGGCTCTGTTCCGGGCTCCCTCCCCTCATTCCTGTAGGCTGCAAGTGCGGCCGTCCCTGTACCGTGACAGTCGATCAATGAGGCTATAAGTCCTCCGTAAACATAACCGGGTATGGCCATATGGTATGGCTGCGGTGTAAACCGGGAAATTGTTTCATCCCCCTCCCATACGGTTTTAAGCTGATGCCCATGCTCGTTAAGTCTCCCGCAACCGAAGCAGTAGCTTAGCTGCTCGGGATAATAATCCTGTATGGCTTTCCTCTCCACTTCATTCCCTTTTTATTTATTTGTGAATTAAAATATCCTATAGTCCCGCGGCAAATAGTATCAGCCCCAGGGTAATTCCATACACGAAATTAAACGCTTTTATTCTTATTGAATCTTTAAGCGAATATGAAAGCAAAGGAAGCATACCGTGTCCGTCCTGTACCATCGAGCTGGTAAGCAGTACCGAAAAAGGGATTACTCCCTGGGCGAAAAGTGTAACGAATATCAGGTGGGGACCGCTTTCCGGTATCAGGCCAATCAGCGCGCCCAGTAACAACAGCAGCAGCTTATACCCCGTGCTTATTTCTTCCAGATGAAGGTATTGAAATCCTACCTGCACAACAAGCAGCGCGCCGAATGTCCACAGCGCTATCCGCCATATATGCTTTTTAATTATATGATGGAAAACATGCTCTGTAAGAAAGTGCTTAAGGTTCCTCTCGGTGTCGTGTACAACCAGCTCGGGACAATCGCCGCAGGTTTTCATATTAAACTTTTTTGATAGGAAATCGGTTGCTATTCCTCCCGCAATCCCCGCTACAAAAAGTATTAAGAATAAAATAAGCGCGGTTCCCGGAAACATAGCAAGCATTACAAAGGCCTCGTCTCCCGACGACGCTATCATTGAACCGGCAAGAGCCCCGAAGCTTATCAGTCCGTGCATATATAAGGTAACGTCGGTAAACCCGCCGAGACACCCCGGTATAGTGCCGATAAAGGATGCAATAACATACTGGCGCGACCTGCTTTTCCCCCTCAGCAGTCCCGCTATTTTCCCTCTCGACCATATATTAACCGCATCAACGGTTATCATCATTATCATAATGAATAACGTTATCTGAAGGGTCTCTTCCAGAACATTGATAATTATATCGCTCATATATCCTGCCTGTTTCCTGCTGCTAGAATGACGATCCTGCCAAACTTTTTATCCTGATTATCCCTGGAATCCTGCACGGTTAAAACTGCTTTAACCCCGCGGTCATAGTTTGATTATTAAAACATTATTAATTTTATCAAATTGTAAATTAAGATTTTTTTCTTAATAAATTTAGATAGTGAATAATTAATGTTTTATAAGAGGGCATTTCAGAGGAATCCGGAGAAACTTACTATGAACAGAATTAAATATATCCTTGTAATAATAATGCTTTTTGTCGCGTCCTCTCCTGCACAGGAGAACTCACGCCCCCGCCTGGTTGTGGGTATCGTAATCGATCAGATGCGGTATGACTATCTTCAGAAGTATGAAAAGTTCTACAGCGAAAACGGCTTCAAACGCCTTATGAAAGATGGAAGTAATTTTACTTTTGCTCATTATAATTATGTGCCTACTTATACAGGACCAGGACACGCATCAATTTTTACGGGAACTACCCCCTACTATCATGGTATTATCAGCAACGACTGGTTCAGCAAAAAAAGCAAATCGTTCGTTAACTGCGTTGAGGATGATACCGTCAGAACTATCGGTGAAACCGGCACTGAAGGACATGTTTCCCCTAAAAGACTTTTAACAACAACTATATCTGATCAGTTAAAAATAGTTACAAATGGTAAATCAAAAGTTTACAGCATCTCGCTTAAAGATCGCGCTGCCGTTCTGCCAGGGGGACATTCCCCCGATCAGGTCTATTGGTACAGCGATAAAAACGGAAAGTTTATTACTTCTTCCTACTATACAAACGCGCTCCCTCAATGGGTAATCGATTTCAACCAGGAGAATTATGTAAGCCGGTTGTTTAAGGGAGGATGGAACCTCCTGCTCCCTGAAGAAGATTACCGTTTAAGCTACCCCGATCAGGCGCCCTGGGAAAGCGATGTATTTGATGAAGGAAAAACCGGCTTTCCCCATTCGTTCAGCAGCGTGATGAATAAGAAGTACGATCTTATACGCTCTACCCCTTTCGGAAATGAATTGCTTCTTAAGTTTGCCGAGGCCCTGCTTGAAAACGAAAAACCCGGAAGCGGCCGCTATACCGACTTTCTGTCGGTAAGTTTTTCGTCTACTGATTATATAGGTCACGCCTATGGCCCTAACTCTGTCGAGATTCAGGATGCTTTTATAAGAATGGATAGACAGGTCGCGGAATTCCTTAATACGCTCGATAAACAGGTGGGTAAGGGGAATTATATCCTGTTTCTCACAGCCGACCATGCAGTATCAGAATCTGTTCCTTACCTGCAGAGTATGAATATTCCTGCCGGAGGCTTCGATTATAAAGCCTGTAAAGATTCACTTCAGGCTTTCAGCCAAAGAAAGTTCGGTACCTCTAAGCTTATCGAAAACTTTTCCAATAACCAGCTATATTTTAATAAGAGTGTTCTGGAAGAAAATAATCTGAAGACTTCGGATGTTGAAGATACTTTCGCGGAGTATCTTCAGGATGATTTCCCCGAAATAAATGAAGTTTTCAGCCGGCATAACCTGCATGATCTTTCCGCCTCAAGGATGCCGTATGATTATATTCTGAATGGATTTAACCCGATGCGGTCGGGAAACGTGGAGTTTGATCTGAAGCCGAACTATATGGGGGGAAATGGCAAATACGGCACTACTCACGGATCGGCGTTTTCCTTCGATACGCACGTCCCGCTCCTTTTTTACGGCTGGAATGTCCCGGCAAAAGAAATCAATACTCCGGCTTATGTTGTGGATATAGCCCCAACGGTCTGCAATCTGCTGGGAATTGATGAAACGACAGGAAATATCGGCATCCCTTTGATCAGTAAATAACCAGGTACGATAGTACCGCTACAGCATTAACTCTTAACGCTGCGGAGACAGGTTGATCTTGGTAATGACCCTATATTTATCTTGGGGAAGGAGGCCGAACAAAGGCCGAACAAAGGCCGAAGAGAAGTTATATCTCCCTGTTTATCTGGTATTAATAGAGTATTTGCAGGCCGAGAGAAGGCCGGATGTAGGCCGGATGTAAGCACCTGTTGGAGATAGCAGAATAATCTGAACTTAATCACTCCTCTTACTAACACTTTTTCAACACCATATCATACATTTGAAGACTCTACAAATATATTTCTTTTTTCCTGATATGAAAATATTTGTTGTAAGTGCTCATACTTTAAGTATTTCACCCTCGGTCTTAGCTATAATAACCGCGCCGCAGGAGTCGCTCCATACGTTAACCGAAGTCCTGCACATATCAAGAATACGGTCTACAGCCAGTATAAGCCCTACGCCTTCAAGTGGAAGTCCCACAGCGGAGAGTATAACCGATATCATTACCAGCCCCGCCATAGGTATACCAGCCGCGCCTATCGACGCAAGCAGCGCGGTAAATACTACTATTACCTGCTGCATAAATGAGAGGTCAACACCGTACGCCTGGGCAATGAACATAGCAGCCACACATTCATACAAAGCTGTGCCGTCCATATTAACAGTTGCCCCCAGAGGAAGGACGAAGCTTGTTATCTTGTTTGAAACGCCGTCATTGTGTTCCACAGCTTCAAGCGTAAGCGGTAATGTGGCGGAAGATGATGATGTTGAAAAAGCAGTAAGCAGCGGAGTAGTCATCGCCTTGAAATGCGCCCAGGGATTTGCCTTGCCGAAGAGTCTTAGTATCAGGGGAAGGGTTATTGTTGCATGTATTGCTAGTCCCAGTAGCACCGCCAGCATATAGATCCCCAGCCTCTGAACCATTTCAAGCAGGTCTTTCTGCTCAGCTATTACTCCTGTAACTATTCCGAAAATTCCAAGGGGAGTAAACTTTATGACGAACGAAGTAATCTTCATCATTACCTCAAAGCCGCCATTGAAAAGGTTAATGAGGGGATTCTTGTATTCGTCAGATACTTTAGTAATAAAAAAACCGACCAGTATCGCAAAGAAGATTATCGCCAGCATATCGGCTGAAACCAGAGCCTGGAAGAAATTTGTCGGTACCATCCTTAAAAGAATATTCCCTACTCCCCCCTGCGCGGCGCTTAATCCTTCTACTTCTTTGGTTAATCCGAGATCGGCGCCTGCGCCTGGCTGAAAAAGGTTCACAAGTGTTAGCCCGACCAGAATAGCGAAAAGACTCGTGGTCAGATAATATAATATGGTCTTAAACCCCAGCTTACCAAGATTCTGGGCATCACCAATGTTGGTTACACCGGAAACAATCGAAGTAAGAATGAGCGGAATAATTATCATCTTCAAAGCGCGAAGAAAAAGCTCACCCATCCAGGTTACATATTCAACATACTCAGTTAAAAACAGAGCATAAATTACTGCAAGTCCCAGCGCGATTAGTATCTGCCAGTGGAGTTTTATTTTAAGCATTTTACCGGAGTGATTGTTTTCAGAAAAAAAGAGAGTAAACTAGAGAAGGTTCCCCAGAATTTCATCGCATAATGCGTAACCTTTTTTTGTAAGCCGGATAGAATGATCATCAATTTCCAAAAGATTCTGATTCTTTAACTGAATAAAATAATCATTTTTCTCTTTTATCCAATTTACCGCAGAGAAAGATTCACCTGAATCCCTTCCCGCCGGTTCCTCCCCATCCCCGGTTGTAATAATTCCCTCGACCGGAACAGCGTCATTCTTTCCGCTGAAGGTAGCAGTGAATTCCCTAAAATCCAGTCCTGAACTTCGCAGCGCAAGCATTATGTATTCATCAACCTGCTGCTTCCCGTTAACTATCTCTGACCCCGCTTCGGCCTTTCGATTTGTTTCTATTTCATATACATATTTTTTCAGACTCGAATAATTCCACCATCGTCTGCCGTTCATAAACGAATGTGCTGATGTTCCGAAACTGAGATAATCCCTGTACCTCCAGTACGCATTATTATGCCTGCACTCGTAACCCGGAATACAGAAATTGGAAACCTCGTATTGAATAAAATTATGCGCTGTCATAAAGTCTATCGTAAACTCGTAAAGGTCTGCATCGTAATCGTCATCCTGAAGAACAACTTTTTTATCAAGCACCATTTTGTTAAGGATGGTTCCCCGTTCAAGAATAAGACTGTAAGCCGACAAATGCGTAACCGGAAGGCTTAACGCCTGCCGCAGGTTTTCCGCCCATCTCTCCTTTGTCTGCCCGGGCAGATTAAAAATAAGATCCAGACTCAAATTCCTGAACCCCGCTTTTTCCGCGTTAAGGATCGTTTCAATTGCTGTCTTACTGTCATGTATCCTCGTAAGAAACTTCAGTTCGTCATTATGAAACGACTGAATCCCCACGCTC
Source organism: uncultured Bacteroidota bacterium (assembly GCA_963771705.1). GTDB lineage: Bacteria > Bacteroidota > Ignavibacteria > Ignavibacteriales > Ignavibacteriaceae > DATFVA01. The sequence continues at coordinate 163,957 of CAVYUP010000004.1, read as the reverse complement.
AGCCTGTTGATGCCGGCATCGCGGAAATCGTTCAGCTTGTTTTTATCCACCGTACCGGGATTGGTTTCAAGCGTTACCTCGGCATCCGCGGCAACCGTAAATCTCCGTTTCAGGTAATCGATTATTTCAGCTATGTAGGATGGGGTCATCAATGAAGGCGTGCCCCCGCCGAAGTATATCGATGAGAACTCCCTTCCCTCCGAATAAATATCAGAATAATAATCGATTTCCTTCTTAAGTGAGCCAAGAAAAGGATCAATATTATCCGAAGTGATAATCGAATAGAAGTCGCAGTAAATGCACTTATGATCACAGAACGGAATATGTATATATAAAGCCGAATCTTTCATTTGCCCAAATATAAACCCTTGCAGCCTCCCCTAAAACCATAAAATACATCGCTTTAAAAAAAGCGTTACCAAAATAAAGAGGCCTTAAAAGAAACGAAGTTCAATGACATTGAAAATGCAAACCGGAATATGAAATTGAAATGCTTGGAAAAAGGAATTACAGAAAATTGAAAGATCATTTCAAAAAAGAAAGTGGAAAGCTGAAATAAAGCAAAAAATAGTTATTTTTAATAGTAAGTAAATATTAAGGGTGCTCTTATCCCTGAGTTTTTTCATCATTTTGTAGATTATGACTAAAGATTACTTATCGAATATATTTAAGGCTTATCAAAAGGGAGATGCAAGGGAAGAATCTTATTATAAACATCTTGCAGATTTTATTACCGTATTTTCTGAATCTGAACGAAAAAAGAAAATTGATGTAACAATTCTGCCGAAAAAGACAGAAGCCGGAAACCCCGATTTTAGAGTTTGGGATGGCAGACAAAAAATAGTCGGTTACATTGAGGCAAAGGATTTAGGTGTTGATCTTGACAGGATTGAAGACAGTGAGCAACTTGAAAGATATTTATCAACTTTCCCAAATGTTATTTTAACAAACTTTACAGAATTTCGTTTATATAGAAACGGTGAAAAGATTGACCAAATTTCTATTGCTCGTCCTTTTGTTATTAAAAAGCTTTCTACGGTTCCGCCTCTTGAAAACGAAGACAAATTATTTGAACTGCTCGAAAGATTTTTAGACTTTTCGCTTCCAAAAACTTACACAGCAAAAACTCTTGCGGTTGAACTTGCAAAAAGAACCAAATTTCTTAAAGATGAAATTGTAAGCGAGGAATTGAAGCTAGGCACAAAATCAATACACGGTTTTTATGATGCGTTTAAAGAGTTTTTAATCGCCGGAATAAATGAAAGTGAATTTGCCGATCTTTATTCGCAGACAATTACTTACGGTTTGTTCGCTGCCCGTCTCCGTGCTGAAAAAGACTTTAACAGAAAACTTGCTTATTCATACATCCCAAAATCTATTGGAATTTTAAGGGATGTTTTCAAATTTATTTCTTTGGAAGACTTACCTCAGCAGATGGAAGTTATTATTGATGATATTGCGGAAGTTCTTAATGTTGCAGATGCAAAGAAGATTCTCGATCATTATTATCACGAAGGCAAAGGAAGCGATCCGGTATTACATTTTTACGAGACATTCCTTTCGGTTTATGACCCAAAAACAAGAGAAAAGAGGGGAGTTTATTACACACCCGAACCTGTTGTGTCTTTCATAGTCCGCTCGCTTCATCAGATTCTAAAAGATAAATTCAATATTTCTGACGGACTTGCTTCAAAGAAAGTGACTTTACTCGATCCCGCCGGTGGGACTCTTAGCTTTTTGGCAAAAGCAATTGAAACAGCGGTCGAAGAATTTGAAAGCAAATACGGCAAAGGTGCGGTTAAAACATTTCTTAAAGATCAGATCCTTCAAAACTATTATTCATTTGAATTGATGATGGCTCCTTATGCAATCGGGCATATGAAAATGTCTTTCCTTTTGGAAGAACTTGGCTATAGAATGGAAGATGATGAGCGTGTAAAATATTATTTAACCAACACTCTCGAAATGAAAGAACTTGATGAATCCAAATTTCCGGGTATGTCCTCACTCTCCCATGAAAGCCACGAAGCCGGAAAAGTTAAAAAGCAAGTTCCGATTCTTGTTGTTCTCGGCAATCCACCCTATTCTGGGCATTCTTCAAATACCGGCGAATGGATTTCTGATGTTATTAAAGAATACTATCAAGTTGATGGAAAACCACTCGGTGAAAAAAATCCCAAATGGCTGCAAGATGATTATGTAAAATTTATCCGCTTTTCACAGTGGAAAATTGATGAGGCAGGTGAAGGTGTACTTGGTTTTATTACAAACCACAGCTATCTCGATAATCCTACATTCAGAGGAATGCGCCAATCACTAATGAACAGTTTTGATGATATTTATATCCTCGATTTACACGGTAATAGTCTGAGGAAAGAAAAAGCTTCCGACGGAAGCAAAGACGAAAATGTTTTTGATATTCAGCAAGGCGTTGCTATAGCGTTTTTTATTAAACATAAGAAAGCAAAAACTAAATCAATTGTTCATCACGAGATTTTTGGATTAAGAGAAACCAAATACGATTGGCTTAATAAACACAATATTAAGAATGTTAAGTGGAAAAGACTGAAACCCAATAAGGAGTTTTATCTCTTTATTCCACAAGACCAAACTTTGCATAAAAGTTATCAGTCTTTTTGGAAAATAACAGAAATATTTCCGGTGAACAGTGTTGGCATAGTAACTGCCCGAGATGCTTTAACTATCGGTTGGAGTGAAGATGAAATTTGGAAGCGGGTACAAAATTTTGCAAGACTTGAATCCGAATTAGCAAGACAAACATATCAACTTGGCCAGGATGCAAGAGATTGGAAAGTTGAATTTGCACAAAATGATTTGAAAGAAAGTGGTTTAGATAAAAATCATTTAACTGAAATATTATATCGTCCTTTTGATGTTCGCTATACTTACTATACCGGTAAATCACGCGGATTCCATTGTATGCCACGAAGCGAAGTTATGCAACATTTTTTAGAAGAAAATGTTGGATTATTAATTTGTCGACAGCAAAATAAACTTGGTTTTTATCATTCATTTGTAACAAATAGAATTTCAGAAGCTTGTGTTATTTCAAATAGGACCCGTGAAATAAATTATTTATTACCACTTTATCTCTATCCGAAAACGATAAATAATGAAAAAAAGAAAAATCCACTTTCTCAAATAATGATGTTCGAACCTGAAACAAATTACAAATCAAAACAACCAAACATAAAATCAGAGTTGTTTGAAGAGCTTAAAAGGAATTTTAAAAAAGAATTAACACCGGAAGAAATATTTTATTACATCTATGCCGTGCTTTATAGCAATTCCTACCGTTCAAAATATGCAGAATTCTTAAAGATAGATTTCCCGCGTGTTCCTTTCACCAAGGATTACAAACTTTTTATTCAACTTGGTAAACTTGGTAAACAACTTGCAGAATTGCATTTGCTCAAATCAAAAGAATTGGATAAGACTTTTTCGAAATTTCCGGTAGACGGAAACAACAAAGTAGAAAAACCAAAATATGAGAATGAGAAAGTCTGGATAAACAAAGGACAATATTTTGATGGAATAAAAGAAGAAGTTTGGCAATATCAAATTGGAGGTTATCAGGTTTGTGAAAAATGGTTAAAAGACCGAAAAGGCAGAACTCTTACTTCAGAGGAAATAAAAACCTATTGCAAAATTGTAACTTCTCTTTCAAAAACAATTGATTTACAAAATGAAATAGATAAATATTTTGAAAATGTTGAGAAAACTATTTGACTCCCCCTTAAGCATTTCCTAATTATTTGTTACTATGATGTTATCTTAAATCTATTAACTTATTTAATTATAATAAGTTATGAAGATTATCAATATTTTAAAATAAAAAAGGCTGCCATGCAGCAGCCTTAAGAAAAGTACGCTCTTCTTACATAAATTTGTAGAAAACTGTAAGGCCTAAGAACTGAGCATCAGAACCAAGACTTCCGAATTTAGCGAAGAAATCAAGCGATCCTTTTGCTCCTACAGGAAGTTCATAACCGACACCAAAACCATATCCGAATTTAGTGTCGCTGGCAGTAACTTCCCTGGTTGTGTATGTTCCGGTGAAGAAATTATAATCAGGAACTGTTGTTGAATATGATAAGAAGTTTAATCCTATCTGAGCCTGACCATAAAACATAGGACTAAAATAATACTTTGCACCTACAAGGACTGGAACAGCTGACCAATTACCATAATCAAAAGTATAACCGCTTTCAGTTACGCTTTTACCACTGAATACTATATAACCAATTTCCGCAGTACCAACTACCTGAGGTGTGAATTCCAGTTCGCCCTCTGCAAGACCGCCAAAACCGATACTGGTGACATCACCAAAGCTTCCCATAGGAATACCAATAAAAGGTCCAACACCTAAATGAAATTTATCCTGAGCCTGGTTGCTGACAGCACAAATCATAACCAATACGGCTGCTAGTGATAACAGTTTTTTCATATTCTGACTCTCCTAAGTTTTTATGAATAAATGAATAGTTACTTTGGTCGCTTTTTAAATATTGAATTTTGATTCGGTGCTAAATTATTAACATTAATGCTCAAAGTAAACTGTTTTTAGCTGAAAAGGGATTTTTTTTTGCCCGATATAATATTAAATACTCCCTGAAAATCCTTATGTTTACTTCCTGAAAAAAAAGGTTTATGAAGGTTCTAAGAAGATTATATGACTGGGTGCTCAGCTGGGCGGAAACTCCCTACGGAGGCATAGCCCTCTTCGTTCTGGCTTTTGCTGAGTCATCGTTTTTCCCTATTCCTCCCGATGCCCTCCTTATCGCCCTGGTGCTTGGAGCCAGAAGAAAGGCTTTCAAATACGCTGCTATTTGTACCGCCGCTTCCCTGGTCGGAGGCTTGTTCGGTTACGCTATCGGCCATTATGTCTGGTGGACCCCGAACGGCGAGTTCACGTCTGTAGCCGATTTCTTTTTCAGGAATATACCCGGGTTCACCAGAGAAGTCTTTTACAGGATACAGCACCTGTATAATGAGTATAATTTCTGGATCATCTTTACTGCCGGATTTACCCCGCTTCCTTATAAGGTTTTTACTATCTCAGCGGGAGCTTTTAATATCTTTTTCCCCATGTTCGTTATTGCGTCCTTTATAAGCCGCGGCGCACGGTTCTTCCTGGTGGCTGGATTAATATGGAAATTCGGTCCCCGGATTAAAACTTTCATCGATAAATATTTTAATTCCCTGGCTATCGCGTTTACGCTGCTCCTTATCGGGGGATTCTTCGTGATAAGATACCTGGTTTGAATTGAGCAAACTTGCCGGATGACGAATAGTGCGGATCGTACGAATAGTACGAATTAACGTACTTAGCGTATTGCGTTACTTTTTCCTTTTTACTTTTTCCATTTTCCCTTATCTTCCTTCCTTACTTTTAACTTTTACTTTTTACTTGAACCATGAAAATTCCATTATTCTTTTTTGCTGTTTTAATTTTACTTTCTGCTAAGGTCTCTGCTCAAACAGATTACCAGCCTGTAACAAAGTTTGATCCAGGCAGAAACCCCTCGGCTGATCTGCAGACCGCTATAGCTGAGGCTCAGAAAACCGGGAAAAATATTCTTCTTGATGTCGGCGGCGAATGGTGCATCTGGTGCCATAGGATCGATGCTTTTATCGAAGGCCACGAAGAGATAAACACCTTCCTTCACAGCAATTATATTGTAATGAAGGTTAATTACAGCCAGGAGAATAAAAACGAAGATTTTCTGTCGGGCTACCCGAAGATATCTGGCTACCCCCATTTCTTCGTACTTGGTAAGGACGGCAGTTTTCTCCATTCACAGGATACCGGCAAACTGGAACAAGGGAAAGATTATAATCCTGAAAAATTCATGTCCTTCCTGAGGGTTTGGGCTCCGAAGGATTAGCGCTTCGCCATCACTCTTGCCGGCAGCTTTATCAGCGATGAGATGAGTTTAAGAATGCCGTCTACGCTTATTCCTATAAGCCTGAAGGGTAATAGTATCAGCCAGAGAAAGGGGTAAAGGATCAAAGCGGCCAGCGCCAGCGGCCAGCATACGATTAAAAGAATTAGCCAAAGGATAAATGTCGCCATAAATGCCTTCTTTAATTGTCTCCCGACTGGAATGGGATAAATACCTTAAACGTCGTTCCTGAAGTTTCATTATCGGCAATTCTGCCGGGACTTTCAACTGATATCGTCCCCCCATGCCTCATAATTATCTGCTTAACTATGGATAATCCCAGCCCCGCGCCTTCATATCCCTTGTTCTTTATATTCGAGGCCCTGTAGAAATCCTTGAATATATTCTCCTGGTCTTTAATAGGAATGCCTACCCCGTTGTCCGACACATCGATGTCAATCCCCTTTTCGGTTTCGGTTATAATTATATCAATGGATCCTTCGGGGGGTACATATTTTGCTGCATTGGATAAAAGATTTGAAACGGCCATCTCTATTAAAAATTTATCCCCCCTCACCGGGGTCCTAAGAAGGCGGTCATCGGTCAGCTTAACATTAATTTTCTTTGTTTCAATCCCTCCCTTAAGCTTTTCGAGAATAGAACAGAAGATCTCCTTGATGTCTATATTCTCCACAGCTATCTCGCTCATCAGTCTCAGCCGTGAAATTTTAAGTATGTTATTTATCATCCCTATTGCTTCGTCAGCTCTTTCCCTGGCCGACCGTAGTCTTTGCTCTACATCTTTGTTCAGCGGCCCCAGGAATTTCTGCAGGATCATTTCTATATACGACTGTACCGCGGCTATGGGCGACTTAAGTTCATGCACCACGCCTATTATATATTTCTGTTTCTCTTCTTCCGCCTTGTTGAGCTTCTGAATTGTTTCAACCAGCTGCTGCTCATTGGTGTAAAGCTGCCTTGCTATCCTGTTCGTTAGAAGTACAATTATAAATATCAGGAAACCGAAAAGTACTGCTACTGTTATTATGTAGTTGAATTCCTGGTAAACAGGAACACTTAAAAATCCCGCTACTGAATGATGGTATAGCACGCCTTTATATTCAAGCAGAACAATGCTCGTAAATACAGCTACTATGCAGAACGCGATTCCGTAAATCACTGCTCCCGGCAGAATGAGACTCCCTATGATCATATGAAATACAAAAAGGAGAAACAGCGGTGATTCAATGCTTCCTGTGAAGTAAACCAGCAGGAACAGAGCGGTGATGTCCAGCAGCATCTGGATGAGTGAATGATGAATAGGATTGAAGCCGTCAGGCCTGGGAACTACATACCTTCTTAGAAAATGAAGTATAACGTTATAGCCGAGAATAATAAAGGTAACCAGCAGAATGGCATAATGCTGAACAGGAGAAAATTTAATGCTGATAACGAAATCTGAACCGAAGAGTACCAGAAGCAGTACCGCGGCCGCTCCGTATCTCAGCTTGATGAACCAGAGATTCCTCCCCCTCAGGGTTTTCCAGAATTCATCGTAATGATGGGCCCATGTAGGAATAAGGGAAATCATTTTACTCCATATAAAATGAGGCCGCCGCGGAATTAACTTTGGCGGCAGCCTCAAATTACTAATTATGAAATGAATTTGCCTCTTTTTGTGTAATGGGTATGCAGCAGTTTATGCGATAGTTCGCTGCAGGGACCCTCGGTCAGGAAGTTTTCATAAATGTACTGAACATGCTCGTTTTCATGGGATTTCCTGACGGGTAATGATGCGTCTTCTTCATAAATTGCCTGCGCCCGCTTCTGCCTTATTTCGGAAGATGTCGGTATAGGCTGCCCTCCACCTCCAAGGCATCCGCCGGGACAAGCCATTATCTCTACAAAGTGAACGTCCTTTAGTTCACCCCGCCGCAGCATTTCCATTACCTTCTTTGCATTGGCTGTTCCGTGTGCAACGATGAACTTTAATTCTATTCCTTCAAGGAATTTATACTCGTTAACACAGTTCTCAAGTTTAACGGATGCCTGCTTAACACCGTCGAAACCGCGGCAGGGAGTGATATCAAGATTCTTAAACGGTACAGGTCTCCCCGTAACCAGCTCGTATACCGTCCTTAAAGCGGCTTCCATTACTCCTCCGGTCGCTCCGAATATCAGTCCCGCACCCGATGCGTCCCCGAAGGGATCGTCAAAATGCGACTTCGGCATTTCCGGAAGATAAATTCCCGCTTCTTTAATCATCTGAGCCATTTCGCGGGTGGTTAAACCATAATCAACGTCTTTGAATCCTGAATCATTCATTTCCGGCCTGTTGCATTCAAATTTTTTGGCCGAACAGGGCATAAGCGCAACGGTAACTATATCAGCGGGATCTACTTTTGCTTCCTTAGCGTAAAAGGTTTTTATGAGCGCCCCGAACATCTGCTGGGGAGATTTTGCCGTTGAAAGATAATCAAGGTATTCAGGGTAGAAGTGCTCTATGAACTTTACCCAGCCTGGCGAGCAGGAGGTGAACTGCGGCAGCTTAATCGACTCGTCTTTATTAACAAGAGCTTTTTTAAGCCTGTTGAGCAGCTCTGTGCCTTCTTCCATAATGGTAAGGTCTGCGGTAAAGTTTGTGTCGAAAACTCTGTTAAACCCGATCCTTCTTAATGCTGTGTTGAGCTCGCCGGTAAAAGAGTGACCCGGCTCTATACCGAATTCCTCACCTATTGCTGCCCGCGGAGAAGGCGCGGTTTGTATAACTACGTGTTTAGAAGGATCATCGATTGCTCTCCATATTTCATCAGATGGGTCGTTTGCCTTTAGTGCGCCGGTGGGACAACGGTTAATGCACTGACCGCAGTTTATGCAAATTACATCTGCCAGCGGTTTGTCCAGGAAAGTACCAACTTTCGTTTCGTGCCCCCTGTTAAGGGCTTCCAGCACGCCTACTTCCTGAAGGTCGATACACGTCCTTATACACCTCTTGCAAAGGACACACTTGTTCATATTTCTTATAACAGATGACGATGATCTGTCTACAGGATATTTTGGTTCTTCAATGTGCCCGAAAGTGAATCCGTCAACTCCGTATTCCTTTGCCAGTTCCTGAAGCTCGCAGTTCTGGTTCCTCGAACAGGTATAGCACTCGCCGTAATGCTCACTTAGCAGAAGGTCGATTATATGACGCCTTGCTTTTCTTACGTGAGGTGTTGATGTGTGAATTTTTATAGGAGTGGTTACCGGGAATGAACACGCTGTCTGTAATGTCTTCATCCCCTCAACCTCTACTACACATACACGGCATACTCCCGCTATGCAGAGGTCTTCATGGTAGCATAGGGAAGGAATGTGGATCTGGTTCATCCTGCATGCTTCAAGTATGGTTGTGCCGAGAGGTATCGAGATCTTTTTCTCGTTTATTTCAACTGAAACCATTCCACCGATCATTTCTTTTTCGCCTGGTGCTTTTTCAACTACAAAGGGTCTCTGGCTTTCCGGCGACCTGCTGTTATTATTCTTTTCCATTTCTTCTCACCTTTCCGTTTGTGTGGAATATTTCATCCTTAAAGTTTTCCAGTATTGAAATAAAAGAATTCGGCGATGACTGACCAAGTCCACATTTTGAAGCGACCTGCATTGTCTTCCCGAGTTCCTTCAATGTGTTGATATATGAAAAAGTGAATTCTCCTTTTTCAATCTGCTTAACACCCTCAAGCAGTTTAACGTTGCCTATCCTGCAGGGTGTACATTGTCCGCACGATTCTTCCACAAAGAATTCGAGGAAATTCTTTAGCACCTTAAGCATATCACGCGTCTCATTAAAGACGATGATAGATCCGCCTGTTGCGGCATCCTCGTAAGCTAGGATACGATCGAACTGTGTCTTCGGAATGCATATCCCCGAAGCGCCGCCTACCTGCACGGCTTTGGTATCTTTGGCCTCAACTATTTTAAGCAGCTGCTTAATTGAGCTTCCCCAGGGAAGTTCGTAAACACCCGGCCTGCCGCAGTCCCCGGAAACTGAAAATAACTTGGATCCTGTGGATTTGTCGGTGCCGAAATGCCTGAACCACTCCCCTCCTTTTACCGCTATGTGCGCGGCCGAGGCGAGTGTTTCAACATTGTTTACTGATGTGGGGTATCCCATATAACCGGTATTCACCGGGTAAGGTGGCCTGTTGCGCGGCTCTCCTCTGTTCCCCTGAAGGGATTCTATAAGTGCGGTTTCCTCACCGCAGACGTATGCTCCTGAGCCAAGTCTTATACTAATATCAAAATTGAAATCTTTTTTACCTATAATGTTATTACCGAGCAGATTATCCTCACGCATCTTCATAAGGTACTCTTCAAGGTGTTCAAGCATATATTCATACTCTCCCCGAAGGTATACTATCCCTGTCTGAGCACCGGTCGTGTATCCTCCTATAACCATTCCGTCAAATACCAGCTCTGGGTACTCCAGCAGCAGAACACGGTCTTTGAATGTGCCCGGTTCGCCTTCATCGGCATTGCATACAAGATATTTCTTCTCGGAAATAGCCGCGGCTGTCAGCATCCACTTCGTGGAGGTCGGAAATCCTGCCCCGCCTCTTCCTTTCAGTCCGGAGGTTTTTAATTCAAATAGAATATCTTCGCGCGATTTTTCGGCCAGATGCCTTATTCCTTCCCCTTTTGTGTATTCGGAAAAAAGTACGGGACCTGTGCGCTTTTTTGTTGCGTATGATGTGTTCATTTCATTCTCCTACTTTATTTCACTCAGTATTTTTACCGCAGTTTCAGGATCAAGCTGAGTGTAAACTTTCTCGTTTACCAGCATAGCAGGACCTTCATCGCACATACCGAGACAATTGGTATGTTCCAGTGTAATACGGTTATCTTTAGTAGTTTCGCCGAATGAAATGCCTAGTTCTCTTTGAACAGCTTTTTCAACTTCTGTCTTTCCCGCCATATCGCAGGAGATTGTTTTACATAACCTTACTATATTTCTCCCCTGGGGGTCTTCATGCAGAAAGGAGTAAAAGGATATTATACTGTTCACTTCTACAGGGTGAATATTCATTAGTCTTGCAACCTCCTGCTGCGCGAATCCCGATATATGATGATATTTTCTCTGGATCGCCTGCAGAATTGGCAGTAGCGCGGATCGGTCTGATCCGTATTTTTCTACAAAGGATTCTACATCCTCCGATAATTTGTTTTTTTCGTAAACCAGCATATGCTACTCCTTTACTTTCTGGGGCAGAAGTTTTTCAACTTTTGCGATTAGTTCATCGGGTGATATCGGTTTTTCTACGTATTCGTCCACAGGAACCATTTCGCTCTTGCCGAATTCAAACCCCAGGGTCTTTGAAACAGATGTATACATTATGATCGGAGTGTCGATTTTTTCCCTTCGTAATTTCTGCGCAAGGAAAAATCCGTCGTCCGGTTCATTCATCATTACATCGAGAATAATAAGATCAGGTTTCTGATCTTTTATTAATTTATAGCCGTCATCAGGATTCTGAGCCGTAAATACGCTGTACCCTTTAGAGGACAGAACTATTTTACTTACATCCAGTATGTCGGGGTCATCGTCTATTATTACTATTTTAATCATTTATTCGTCCCGTTAGTTTATTTTATTGAATGAGTATATTACTCTCTTCGTTTAGAACTTTTTTCTTCACTGTCAGAGGAAATGATATTTTGAATGAGGTTCCTTTACCGAATTCAGATTCTACTTCTATTTTACCTGAGTAAGATTCAACGATCTTTTTTACTATCGATAAACCAAGCCCCGTACCGCTTATATCTTTTGTTTTTTCATTTTTTGCGCGGTAGAATTCCTGAAAGAGCTTTTCTTTCTCGTTTTCTTTAAGCCCAATCCCTGTGTCATGGATTTCTATTATCAGATGATTTTCCGTTGTTTCTGCCGTAATATGAATGGAACCTTGTTCACGGTTATATTTTACTGCGTTGCTGATAAGGTTTGTGAATAGCCTTACTAATTCTTCTTTAGCCGCAAAAAAATGCTCGCAGCTTATATCATAATCCTTTTTAACCGAAAGGTTCTTCTTTTGTATTTCCGCGCTGAATAAATCCAATATTGAATCAAGAACTTCAGAAATATCAACCTGTTTTATTTCTCTCTGAACAGTTTTTAATTCCATCCTGCTGATATCAAGGAGGTCATTCACCATTTTTAATAATGAATCGAGTCTCACCATCGAACGTTTCATATATGATATCCTCTGCTCTCTGCTGGTGTCAAAAGCATCGTCAGTAAGCAGTTTCAGATAACCGTATACGGCGGCCAGAGGGGCTTTCAGCTCATGCGAAACCATCGATACAAACTGCGATTTCAGGTGTTCTATCCTCTTCAGTTCGGTGATGTTTTTTATAACAACAACTACCCCGGCAAGTGATCCGTCAGGATGAGGTACGGCCGAAGATGTTGCCTCAATAAATAATTCACCTCTCTCTTTTAATTCAATCTGATCTGAATACGATTTGTTTTCCGGGTTTTCGGCACGAAGGATTTTATTAATAAGAGTTTTTATTTTCGGATGGATTTTTTCCAGCGTATTCTTTTCGATTTCTATTTGATTTACGTTGATGTACCTGGTGAGAGCGGGATTGAAAAGAACTGTTTCACCCTTCTTGTTTACTACAAAGACACCGTCGCTTATCGAATTTACAATGGTATTTAGTCTGGTTTTTTCAAACGCGACCTCAAGTAATCTTTCTTCTCTTTCGCTTTTCCATTTTTCTGTTTCCAGCAGCAGGAGCCTCTTTGCATATCCTTCCTTGAGCCGTGAAAGCAGTTCTTCGGGAGTGAATGGTTTCAGTATATAACCAAACGCTCCTGTTTTTGTCGCTTCAATTGCCGTTTCGTAACTGGCATATGCGGTAGCGATAAAACAAATAGTATTCGGGTATGCCTGCAATATTTCTTTCAGCACTTTTATCCCGTCCTTGTCGGGCATCCGCATATCAATAACCGCTAGATCAAATTCTTCCGAGGTTCCCAGCCTTATCCCTTCAGTACCGTTCTCCGCGGAGCTCACAATGTAGCCCTCGGCTTCGAGCAGTCTTTTTGTCCCGAGCCGCAGTCCTTTTTCGTCATCAACTACTAAAACCTTCGGCTGAATTTTTTCTTCCATTAAGATACTTTCACACTGAAATATTCTTCCAGTTTCTGCGCAAGTTCATCTATAACTACCGGCTTGTTGATTATTTCGTCGCAGCATATCCATTCTTTTTCCTCATCGGTTGCCGCGCTGAATTTAAATCCAGTTATGTACGTCGCGGATGTAAGAACAAATACGGGAATTGTCTTTCCGTACTTGTCTTTTTTTATCCTGTAGCTGAGAATAAAGCCCGAATCATGTTCTTCCATTATTAAGTCGATTATAGCACCATCCGGTTTTACTTTTTTGAAAAGTTCCCATCCTTCTTTTCCGCTCTCTGCGGTAACAACTTCATAACCTTTCGATTCAAGCATCAGTTTGTTTTGTTCTAGCAGGTCGATATCGTCGTCTACAAGCAATATTTTTTTAACAGACGTATTCATTATTTTCCTCAATAGTTTCAGTACTTACTTTTTTTAATTTTTTGTGAAGTTTTATCGTAAATGCTGTCCCCTCTCCTTCATCACTCTGGAATTCAATGGAGCCTTTGTGCATTTTCACGATGCCGTAGGTTATTGCAAGTCCAAGACCCGTTCCACGACCCATTTTCTTCGTAGTGAAGAATGGTGTGAATATTTTTCCGAAATTCTCTTTTCTTATTCCGCACCCGGTGTCTTCTATCTTTATTATCAGGTATTCTTCGTCTTCTTTAATGCCGATTGTCAGTATTTTCCTGCTGCTCTCTTCCATTGATTCCAGCGCGTTGTTGAGCAGATTTAAGAAAACCTGCTTTAGCTGATCAACATCTCCTTCAATCTCTAATGAATCAGAGACCAAACCGCAGTTTATTTCATAATCTTTGTAAAGGGGATTTATTCCTATGTTTTTCAGAATGTTCTTCAGGAAACTTCTCACGTTTATTACACTGAGATTTAATTTCCCCTGACGGGCAAAGTTCAGCAGGTTCCCTACAATGTTCTTGCACCTGTTTGCTTCTTCGATGATAAGATTAAGATCCTCAGAGGACTGAGCCCCATCAGCTTTTACTTTCAGTTCTTTTTTCAAAATTGAAGCGTATATCATGATGGTACCAAGGGGATTATTTATCTCGTGCGCAACACCGGCGGCAAGCTGTCCTATTGATGCCAGCTTCTCGGCCGTGCGAAGCTGATCCTGCGTACTCTGCAGATCATCGTAAGCTTTGGCAAGCTGATCAATAAGAAGCGGAAGACACATTTCCTTTTCGGCTAATCCTTTCGCTATGGCAACAGCAAAATCCCTGCAGCTGTTGTATCCGCAGGCCCCGCAGTTCAATTCATCTTTTACCGTGTATTTATTTATCTCGGCAAGTATTTCTTTTATCTTTTCTTCGGTGGGATAAGGCCTTCTCTGGTTTTTAACGGAAAATGTCCTGCTTAAATCGATATTCCTGGCGTTGTAGATGTTGCTCTTCCACTCCTGCTTGTCTACGGTGTGGATTTTCTTTTCTATATATTTAATTACTTTTTCCCTGCGGGAATAGTAATTAAGATTGCTGTCTATTGCCGGTCCGCTTATACACCCTTCACAGAAAAGTACATCTGCAAATCTCGCGTTGATCCGGTTCCCCGATATCTCATCAATCAGCTCAAGGAGTTTGGATTTACCTTCAACGGTTATAATGTTTTCGGCTAAAATATCACCCGAAATGTTCGCCGTCTTAAGCAGCCCTCCCGCTAATGGAAAAGATTTACCCAGGTAAGCATGGGGTGGATCAAATTCAGATTCCGGAAGATCATCCGCCTTTATTCCTGCTATATCCAGCATTTCTTTCAGCTCGGTAAACGTTAGTACAGCATCAATTATTCCTGCAACTTCGTCGGCTTCCGCTTCCTGCTTCTTGGCTACGCAGGGACCAATAAATACTATCTTCTGGTCCGCTCCGCTGAAAGCCCGTAAGTATTTTCCAACGGCTATCATAGGGGAAACCACTTTGGCAAGATTGGGCACCAGTTCTCCATGATACTTTTCTATATAATTAATGACGGCGGGACAGGCGGAACTTATTACTGTTCTGCTGTCTTCTTTCTGGAATTCTTCGAAATAATAATCGCTTATAAGATCTGCCCCGAAGGCGGTCTCTATTACTTTCGAGAAACCCAGCTTTCTCAAAGCTGAAGGTACTTTTTCAGAGTTGTCAGGAAACGACGCGGCAAATGAGGGGGCTATGATAGCGGCTGTATTTCCGGCGGGTATCAACGTATTTAATACCAGTTCAATATCAGATTTAATCCTCTTTGCGTTCTGTGAGCATACTTTTACGCAATGACCGCATGCAATGCATCGTTCGCTCATTACAGCTGCCTGGCCGTTAACAACACTTATAGCCTTTGCCGGGCATTCGCGTATGCACGAGTAGCATCTCTTGCATTTATCTAATATTGTGCTGACAATTCCGTTGTTCATTTTATATTTTCCGCAGGAACTTCCTGCCTGCCTGAATATTTTGTGTGAAGAATGGTATGGACCTTATGGTTGTCAGGTTCATTAAAAAATTCTTCATAGAGCTGTTTAACAAATTCATTTTCATGCGAGCAGTGATGGGCTGCGTTTTCATCAAGACGATAAAGCGCTTTCATTCTCTTTATTATCTTTTCCGGTTCATTGTTTATCGGCTGACCGCCTCCGTTTACACAGCCGCCGTGACAAGTCATCACCTCAATGAAATGATACTTGCTCCTGTTTTCTCTTATTTCCTGCAGTATGGGTCCGATGTTTCCAATCCCGTTCACTACCGCCGTGTTGAGGGTAATACTGTTAATGCAGAATGAAGCTTCTCTTATCCCGGCCTGACCCTTTACCGGCTTATATTTAATTTTCTCCGATTCTTTCCCGGTTAGTTTGAAATAAGCGGTTCGCAGCGCTGCTTCCATAACGCCTCCGCTTGCTCCGAATATCGCCGCGGCGCCTGTCGATTCTCCCAGGGGATTGTCAAAGTTATCCTGCGGCAGGTCTTCGAACTTTATCCCCGCAATCTTAAAGAATCTTGCCAGTTCACGCGTTGTTAAAACAGCGTCTACATCATGCAGTGAATTTTCAGAAAGTTCAGCGCGTTTGGCCTCATATTTCTTAACTGTGCACGGCATAATCGAAACAACAAAAATATCCTGCGGATCAATGCCTGTTTTTTCAGCGTAATATGTTTTAATTACTGCTCCTTCCATCTCGTGGGGCGACTTGCAGCTTGATATGTGATCAAGTAAATCGGGGTGGTTCATCTCGGCGTATTTAATCCACGACGGGCAGCAGCTTGTAAACATAGGCAGCGGTTTCGTTTTGTTCTGTATACGGTTTATAAGCTCTTCAGATTCCTCCATTATTGTCAGATCGGCTGCAAAGTTTGTATCAAATACTTTTTTGAATCCGAGCCTTCTTAAGGCTGTAACAAGCTGTCCTGTTACATCGGTTCCTGCAGGATAATTATATAATTCACCAAGCGTAGCACGTACAGCCGGAGCTATCTGCACTACAGGATATTTCTTCTTATTCAGCAATGCGCTGGAAACTTCTTTCAGCGAACTTTTTTCTCTTAAAGCGGCGGTGGGACAAACAAGGATGCACTGACCGCATAGAATACAGTCGCTTATGTTCAGGCCTTTGTTAAAGGGGGTGGAAACAATACTGGTAAATCCGCGACTGGTAAAGTCAATCGCCCCTATTTTCTGGACCTCATGACATACACGTACGCATCTTCCGCATAGAATGCATTTCGCGGGATCTCTCTCAATTGAGGGACTTGATACATCGATAGCATGACATTTCTTCTCTCCCGCATAACGGTGTTCTCTCAATCCGTATTGTTCGGCAAGATCCTGCAGTTCGCAGTTTTTATTTCGTACGCATATAAGACAGTCATCGGGATGATTTTCTACGAGAAGTTCAACTATTGTTTTCCTCGCGCGCCTTACTCTTGGGGAATTACACTGAACAACCATTCCATCGTAAATAGGGAAAGCACATGCCGGAACCAGGCCTCTCTGTCCTTCTACTTCAACAGAACAGATTCTGCACGCGCCCGAAGGAATCAGATTTTTCAGATGACATAAAGTTGGTATTGATATTCCTACAGAATCGGCGGCATCAAGTATTGTCATTCCCGGTTCTGCGTTAACTTTAATATTGTTTATCGTTAAAGAAAGCATACATTTTCCAAATTCAGTTTTCAGTTAATCGAAATAGCCTTGAACCTGCAGGCCTCAAAACACATTCCGCATTTAATACATTTATCCTCAACTATGTAATGAGCTTTGTTCTTCTCTCCCGCTATGGCGTCAACCGTACATTTTAGTCTGCATACTCCGCATCCGTTGCATATCGAATTGTCAATCGTGAAAGTAAGTAGCTCTTTACATACTCCAGCTGAACATTTTCTGTCATACAGATGTTCTTCGTATTCCTCCCTGAAATACTGAAGGCCCGACAGAACAGGATTGGGCGCCGATTGCCCGAGTCCGCACAGAGAGGTATCGCGGATTACATCGGCAAGCCTCTGAAGGTGAACTATTCCTTTAAAGCGCTGAAGCTGATCTAATTTATTTTTTGTGTTCTTGTAGCTGGTGGGAATGCGTTCGATTATTTCCAGCATTCTTTTAGTTCCTTCCCTGCAGGGTACGCATTTTCCGCACGATTCATTTTGGATGAATGTGAGGAAGTATTTTGCTACGTCTACCATACAGGTATCTTCGTCCATAACAACGAATCCCCCCGATCCCATCATAGCACCCACCTGCTTCAATGATTCATAATCAACGGGAGTGTTTATCACGCTCTCGGGAAGACAGCCGCCGGAAGGTCCTCCTATCTGTATCGCTTTGAATTTTTTATTGTCGGGAATCCCTCCGCCTATCTTGAAAACAACATCGTTTAATGTCATTCCCATAGGAACTTCCACCAGTCCGGTGTTTTTTATTTTCCCGCTTAACGCAAATACTTTTGTTCCTTTGCTGGTTTTGGTACCGATTGAATTAAACCATGAAGCTCCTCGGTAAATAACTGCGGGAACGTTCGCGAAAGTTTCAACATTGTTTATGGAAGTTGGTTTTCCCCAGAGTCCCGCATCAGCAGGATAAGGGGGACGGGGGCGCGGCATTCCTCTTTTTCCTTCGATGGATCCCATCAGGGCGGTCTCTTCTCCGCAGACAAAAGCGCCGGCCCCTTTTTTAATTTTAAGTTCAAATGAAAAGCTGCTGTTTAGAATATTTGTGCCAAGCAGACCATACTCCCTGCACCGGGAGATCGTGTTTTCGAGTCTCTCTATTGCCAGGGGATATTCGGCGCGGCAGTAGACATATCCTTTTGATGCTCCTATTGCGTATGCGGCAATCAGTATTCCTTCAACTATTCTGAAAGGATCGCTTTCCAGAACGGAACGATCCATAAATGCGCCGGGATCCCCTTCATCCGCGTTGCATATGATATATTTCTGATCGGCTTTCTGATTGTGAGCCAGCTGCCATTTTTTCCCTGCCGAAAATCCTGCCCCCCCTCTTCCTCTTAGTCCGCTTTGTATAACTTCATCGATAACTTCCTCCGGTTTCATTAACCTGAGAACCTTGTCGAGCGCTCTGAATCCTCCCGCGTTTATATATGAATCAATTGATGAAGGATCAATTATTCCGCAGTTTTCAAGGACAATCTTGAATTGCCTTTTAAAGAAATCATTTTCATTAATTGATGATGCTGCTCCTCCCGATTCTCCGAATTTTCCCAGCAGGTTTTCATGGAATACCCCTTTTTCCACAATAGTTCTCTGGATGAATTTCGGAACGATCTTCGTGGTTATTTCGCAGTATGAAACCCTGTCTTCGCCAGGAAGTTTTATATCAACAATGACCTCCCTTGCGCAATAGCCGATGCATCCTGTGGGAATTATCCTTGCTTTAATTCCTGATTTCGACAATTCATTCTGAATTGCCTCCTCAACTTTTCTTCGCTCCTGCGGCCAGACCGCACGTCCCCATTCCAATAAATATTAAAGGAACGTCGTGCTTCTTAAACGATAATTCGTCGTTATGGTCCTTTATCTTTTCATTGCAGCTGTCAGATTCATGGCAGAGGGGACCTTTCGTACAGCAGTTTATAAAGAGATCGCACGGTTTTTCCGGTGTGTGCCAGCATTTATCGCAGCATTTTTCCATAAAGTTTTTCATAAGGCCGCCTCCGGAACAGCTTCCTCATTCTTTACTTTCGGCTTGTTGAACTTCTTTAATAAACCGGGAATATCTTTAACTGTAAGCCTTCCGTAATATTCATTATTTATTGTTATTACAGGGGCAATGCTGCAGGCGCCGATGCAGTTGACAACTTCAATGGTGAATTTTTTATCCCTCGTGGTCTCTCCGGCTTTAATTTTCAGAGCGGATTCAATGGCATAAAGCACGTTCGCGGAACTCTTTACATGGCAGGCGGTTCCCCGGCATACTTTTATTACATTCTCGCCGAGAGGTATTAGTCTGAACTGATTATAAAAAGTTGCTACGCCGTAAACACGACTTAAAGGTATACCAACAAAATCGGCAGCTTTCTGCAGTTCATATTCAGGAAGGTACCCATATTTCTCTTGTATGTCCTGTAAAATTGGTATAAGGCTGCTTTTGTCTTCCGGTACATATTTTTCTAAAATTGTATTTTCCATAATGAATTTGACTATGCATAAGTTTTTTGAACATTTTTTTCCCATTCACGGATTGCTTCACTGAAAGGACGGAGGGCTCTGGGAACAGCCCCGTACATGTACGACATAATTACTCCGTAATTAACTACAGGAACATCCATTAGCCTTGCTTCATTTAGCCGAATCTGTGTCATCTTCCTCGACAGCATACAGGAATTACAGTGAATGATAAGTCTGTATTGAGAGATATTTTCAGGTAATTCCGAGCCCTGTGAGAAATCGATTACCAGTTTTTTCTTCGTGTGATTTAACAGCCACTCCGGTATCTTAATCTTCGCTGTATCATCCACAGGGTCATGATGACAGCAAGCCTCGGCAATAAGTACTTTATCGCCGTCTTTTAATTCATCGATTCTTTTTAATCCTTTAATGAACGCTTTAAGGTCTCCCTTGTATCTTGCCGTTAGAATGGAAAATGTGGTAATCCTGGTATCGGCCGAAACTTTTTCAGCTGCACGAACTATGGCCTGACTGTCGGAAATAACTAGGTCAGGTTTGGATTTCAGGGAGACTAAAGCTGCGGCTAGTTCTTTTTCTTTTACTGTCAGCACCAAAGTATCTTTATCGAGAGCTTCCCTTATTGTCTGCACATGAGGCAGCATCAGCCTGTTCTTTGGAATTCCAAGGTCGTCCGGAACAACCAGCACCACCATATCCCCCTTGCTTATAAGGTCACCTATCAGAGCAGGGTCATTATCCGGAGGAAGGGCCCTTATTACTTTTCTCTTCAGCGATTCAATTCCTACCCCCAGCTTACACGATATTTCATAATGAACGGCGCTAAGCTGTTTTATTTCTTCAAGAAGGGCTGGATTAATTCCAAGTTCGATTTTATTGGCAGCTATAACGAAAGGTACCGATATTTTATCAAGGTAGTTCAGTAGTTCATATTCTTCGGTGGATAATGTCCGCGTTGCGTCTATAACTACTACTGCAAAATCCGCCCCTGAAATATCTTTGATGGTTCTGCTTATCCTTCTGCTTCCAAGTTCTCCGTCGTCGTCTATTCCCGCTGTATCTATGAGAAGAACAGATCCGTATGGAAGAAGTTCCATTGTATTTTTCACAGGGTCGGTTGTTGTCCCGGGTGCTTCGCTTACAACACTCAAATCCCTTCCCAGGAAAACGTTAACAAGGGATGATTTCCCGACGTTCCGGCGGCCGGCAAACACTATTTTCTTTTGTCTCTCCTCTTTTTCGTCGCGCATAATCTCTCCTTGAATTAACAAAGGTCAAAAAGCGTTCCACCATTAACTATTAATAGAATCATATTTTTACACTAAAACTTAAATATTGAGCTTAAAATAGTGTTGAATCTTTATATAGTGAATTTCTCTTTTCGAAAAGCCAATTCTCTTAAATAAGAAAGCCGGTATGTATTGTATCACGCTCCCCTCTGCAATTTTGCGTTTTTGCAATTTTGCGTTTTTGTAATTTCCCTCTCCCCGTGTTCATCATCATTCCTAATCTTTAATAAAATTGACATCTTTCTCTTGAATATCAGAGGATAATTATGGCAGAAATTAAAATCCAGAGGAGACAGCGTTCTCCCTGGCCGTGGATAGTAGGAATTATAATTCTCGCCGGATTCATATGGTTTATGCTTACTTACGTTTATATGCCTGGAAATAATGAAAATGGAGCGCTTCCTGGCGACAGCACATACACCAGCGAACGATACCGTACTCCGGTTGATACTTCAAATGAAGTTCAGGAGTTTATAGAATATTCAAGGGACACAACACAGAGTTTTACCCCTAAACGTTATACGGAAGAAGGACTTATTAAACTGCAGTCCGCCTTAAGCTATGTAGCCGACCGCACAGATTCCGTCACAGATCAGGCAAGTAAGAACATTGATTCGCTCGACAGAACTATAGTAAAAATCGATACTGCTGCACGGAACTACCTTGGCCAGGTTAAACCAGCGTTTTCCGTGGCTGTTAATGCTATAGCATCATTTCCGGGTTCCACTGTGTCTCAACAGAATATAGGAGCATCGGGATTAAGCCGTATCGAGTCGCAGATAGATACGAATAAAACACTGGAAAGTCAGCTGCCTAAAATAAAAGAATTTTTCGCTCAGGCAGGAAACGCTCTTCAGCATATAAAATTGTCCCGTGAGTATTCTCTGAATAAAAGAAGCTATTAAAAATAGGAGGTTAAAATGAGTTCCGATGAAAAACGATTGGAGCCCGGTTTATACAGGTTGTCTGAGCTTACCGATTATGAGGTTGCAGACAGAGATCCCGATGTGAGAGGCTGGAATGTTGTGAGCGCCGATAAGAAGATTATTGGCAAGGTAAATGAAATGATCGTTGATCTCGACGCGATGAAAGTCCGTTATCTCGATGTAAATATAAATGATGAGATTAGTGATGTAGGAACGGATGAAAGACACCTGCTGATACCTATTGGTGCTGCTGAACTCGAAAGCAGGGATGATGTCGTGAGGGTTGGGGATATCGAGACTGTTACTTTGCTGAAGCTGCCTGCCTATCAGGGAGGTTCGATCAGCAGAGATTATGAAAGGGATCTTAGAAGAACTCTCAACCCTGATTATGACTCTGAAACAAAAGAAGATTTTTATAATGACCCCCTCTATGATGACAGCAGATTCTACAGAGCAAGGAACCGGAACCTCTTCAGACTTGAGGAACTTGATAAGTCGGAAGTGCTGGGACAAAATCCCGACATAAGAGGATGGGAGGTAATAACTTCTGATAATACAAAGCTCGGAAAGATTAATGAGCTTATTGTCGATAGAAGAAAAAATAAAATAAGATACCTCGATATTGATACAAATGTACCGGGACGAAATTACCTTCTGCCTATCGGCCTGGCTTCTCTCTCTTTTCAGCAGAAAAGGGTGCTTGTAAATATAAATGATAAAGACCTGGAGACTTATCCTGTTTATCCTGGAGGAGAAATTGACCGAAATTACGAGAACACTCTGCAGAATTCCCTAAAAAGAAATGTTCAGGGAGAAAAGGATGCTGATTATTATAGCCATAAGCATTATGATGACTCCCGTTTCTTCGATTCCCGCTGAAGATCTATTCCTGATATCAGTGAATTATAGACGTATAGCCGGTTTAAACTTTTAACTGTCCCGATATTTCTTAATTTTGTGGAAATTTTTTTCACAAATTAACCGGGTATAAAAGTTTGACCGAAAAAAATATTAAGAAACCTAAAGCATCGTGGAGCTTTCCGGGTGCCTTCTGGACAGCAAATCTTGTAGAACTGTTTGAACGCGCGGCTTACTATGCCGTCTTCATTGCTATCACCCTCTACCTTTCAAGGGTTGTGGGATTTGATGATATCGAAGCAGGTTGGATCGGCGGTATCTTTGCCGCGGGATTGTACTTCCTTCCCCCTTTTACCGGAGCATACGCTGATAAAATAGGCTTTAGGAATGCTATCCTCCTTGCCTTCAGCCTTTTAACTATCGGCTATTTTACACTCGGCGCACTCCCCTATAAAGTTGCGGTTCTCCCCGCTCTTGTCGTTTTAATGTTCGGCGGCTCGTTTATTAAATCAATTATTACTGGAACAGTTGCTAAAACTACTAACGAGGAAACCAGGGCGCGGGGTTATTCAATTTTTTATGGAATGGTTAACGTGGGTGCTTTTCTCGGGAAAACTTTTGCTTATCCTCTGCGCCTCACCTGGGGTGTTGAATCAATAAATTTCTATGCTGCCTCAATGACCGTCCTTGCACTG
This sequence comes from uncultured Bacteroidota bacterium, assembly GCA_963771705.1. Classification (GTDB taxonomy): domain Bacteria; phylum Bacteroidota; class Ignavibacteria; order Ignavibacteriales; family Ignavibacteriaceae; genus DATFVA01. The sequence goes on along the minus strand of CAVYUP010000004.1, from coordinate 140,492 downwards.
ATAGTTGTTTATATCTTTTATAAAAATGTTAATGTGGATGGTGAAGGCAAAACTTTCGGTGAAGCATGGAGAGGTTTTGTTCGTGTTGTAACAAATGTCCGGCTTCTTATATTAATTTTAATTGTGACCGGCTTCTGGATTATTCAGCATCAGCTTTACGCGACTATGCCGAAATATGTGCTGCGAACGGTTGGTGAACATGCTTCACCTGAGTGGATTGCAAATGTGAACCCGTTTGTCGTTATGATTTCGGTAGTGTTTATCACTAACCTTATGAAGAATGTCAGAGCGGTTTCCTCAATGACGGTGGGAATGTTCCTCATGCCCCTTTCAGCATTGCTGATGGCTTCAAGCCCCGTGCTTGAATCTCTTACGGGTCAGTCTGTTTCTATTTTCGGTCTGTTTACTGCCCATCCTGTTACGGTGATGATGATTTCGGGGATAGTGGTGCAGGGACTTGCGGAATGTTTTATCTCTCCCCGCTATCTTGAGTATTTCTCCCTTCAGGCGCCTAAGGGCGAGGAGGGTCTCTACCTTGGCTTCAGTCACCTTCATTCTTTTCTTTCGTCAATTCTTGGCTTCGGAATCTCAGGCTATCTCCTTACGGCTTATGCTCCTGACCCTGAATTTCTTACCCCCGAACAAATGATTCACGCTTATGATCATGCACATTATATCTGGTATTATTTCGCTGTAATTGGATTAACAGCCGCTGTTGCGCTCCTGCTTTACCGGTGGATACTCCACCGCAGCACTCCACGGGAAGGACTAACCTGAGTATAAAAAGATGAAACCTGAAAAAATAAATACCTTAAACTATAGTATTATAACTATACCGTATAACTCCAGGGAAATTTCCGAAATGTCAGCCTCTCTCCACGCTGACCTTGAGCTTCGCTATGGAAAGGGAAGCATAGAGGAATTTATCGGAGAAAATAAAAATATGCTCCTTTTCTATGCCGCGGTAGATGGAAACGGAGTTCCCGCAGCCTGCGGTGCATTGAAACATTTCGATGATCATACCGCGGAGATAAAAAGGATGTTTGTAAAAGATGAGTTTAGAGGGAGAGGATTATCAAAGCTGATCTTAAAAGATCTCGAGGACACTGCCTTAAAGATGAATTACCGCAGAATAGTTCTTGAGACAGGTCTGAAGCAGCCTGAAGCAATGAATCTCTATGAAAAGTTCGGTTATACTAAAATTAAACCATACGGGCAGCATAAAGATGACCCTGACAGCGTCTGCTATGAAAAGATGATCAGCCCTGCCGCCGATTAGTCCCTCTTTCCTTGTCAGGTTTAGTATATAATGCAGGTTTGCAGCGTTAAATGATCCGCTCTGGAATTGAATAAACTCAGTAATTTTCCGGTTTAATGGTGGGATTCGTGGCCTGTTCCACCCCTTCGGCAATCTGTGGCAGAATCCCCATACTCCTGTATATGGGCCTTACCATGTCCCTTATCAGAGGCAGCTTAATAAGATAGAACACAGCACTCGTAAGACATACCGCACCGCTGGCCAGAATTGCCCCCGGCGCTCCGATGCTGCTGCCCAGTCCTCCTGCGAGTATACTTCCGAAAGGACTCATACCCCTGAACGCCATAGAGAAAAAACTCATCACCCTCCCCCTTTTGCTTTCTTCCGATAATGTTTGCAGAAGCGTATTGGTTGATGCAATGTGCAGCATCATGCCGAGTCCCGCCGCTGCCATTATAACTGCTGAAATAACAAAGGCCCGTGAAAATGAGAATGCAATAAGACTTATCCCGAAGAGTGAAACGGCTATACCGATAAGCTTGCCGAGACCCAGCACTGTCTTTTTATTGAGCAGGTAAAACGCTCCGAGCAAAGCTCCCGAACCGTACGCGCTCATCAGGAAACCGAATGTATCCGCGCCTCCGCCCAGATAGTCTTTTGCGATAACAGGGGCCAGCAGGGTTATGGAAGTGCTCATCAGGCTTACTATACTAAGCAGTGTAATCAGGTACCGGATTGGCGCAAAGCCGAATGTGTATTTGAATCCCTCAGATAACTGATTGAAAACTTTAGCCTGGTGCGGCTTAAAAACCAGAGGTTCAACTTTCATTTTCAGTAATGATATAACAACCGCGAGGAAGCTTATAGCGTTGATCAGGAAACACCATCCTTCCCCTACCGTGGCAATCAGTATTCCCGCGATGGAGGGACCAACAAGTCTTGCCGCATTTACCATCGATGAATTAAAAGCAATAGCATTCCCCAGGTCTTCCTTCTTGTTGTCTATCATCTCTACAACAAACGCCTGCCGCACCGGCATATCAAACGCATTTATAATTCCCAGGATTACACTGAGAACTATAAGCTGCCATATCTGAATTGCTTCGGTGAAGACAAGAAAAGATAAAATAAGAGCCTGCAGAAGAGCAAGTGCCTGGGTATAAAGAAGCAGTTTATGCCTGTTCGATTTGTCAGCCAGTACACCGGCAAAAGGAGCAATCACAAACAAAGGCAGCTGTCCTGAGAATCCTACGATTCCCAGCATCAGCGCGGAATTGGTTAGACGGTATACAAGCCAGGTTACCGCTACCTGCTGAATCCATGTTCCTATCAGCGACAGACTTTGTCCTGATACAAACAGCCTGAAGTTTTTGTGGCTTAATGCGCGGAATGCCAGTTTAAGTTGACTCTTCGGGGAATTCATTCACTAACTGTCTGTTATAATTTCGGTGCCTAATATAATACAGAGCGGTTACATAAATATTGATAAAGGCGAATCGGCTGGAAATGCTTCCGGTTCCCCGAAATATCTGAACACCTGATTTATTTACCTGGCTTTTTCGTAGCCCGAAATTAATTCCCCGCTATCCATAATGAGGCGTCTCGAGCCATCCTCAAATAATGCATCTATAGTCGGTCTGTAAAAGAGATAATCCCTGTGAATTGCTGAATGATTCTCACCGCCTCCGGGAAAGTCAGCATTGTTGCCGAATGCAATATGTGCCGTATGCAATGCCTTTTCGTCTTCAAGCATATTGCCTGTTATCCTTGCCCCCGGGTTGATACCTATACCGAGTTCTCCGATTATCCTCGCCTCCTCATCAACAGAGGAAAGCATTTCAATCCGGCTTACTAGGTCGGAATCTTCACTTTCAAACGAAGTAACCTTTCCATTCTCAAGATGTGCTTTAAGAGGATAATCGAGGGTTCCTATATCTCCTATGCTGGCATCAAAAGTAACCACTCCATCAGCTTTTGTTTCCTCGGGAGCGCAGTAAATTTCTCCACAGGGCAGATTGCAATTTGCGCCGGGATTAACAAAAACATCATGTGAGAATACTCTGTTTTTAATACCCAGGGTCAGGTCTGTACCATTTTCAGTAGTGATGTGAAGTGATACAGCTTCTTTCAATGCATCTATTAGGACTACTGCTTTTTCCAGCATCTCTGAATAATCAACATCCATCGCTCCCTCTGTCATCATTTCTTCTGTAATACCGGGCATATGGGCACATTTTATATTTTTATTCTCCTCCACCCTGAGTAACCAGCTGATCCTGAAATTTATTTCATCAGGAAATGCTCTCAGAATGTTCAGCACTATGGTCTTTCCGGGTAACAATACAGCAAGTTCAGGTGGAATTTCCTGCAGGGGACGATTTTCTTCATCAATCAGGTATGAATCTGTTTCACAGTTTTCGGATTCAGCTGCTTTTATAAAAGCATCGGCTATATTTTGCGAATGTACGTCGTAAAGAGTAAGCACTTTATCTTCGGGTGATAAATGAAGAACTTCCCGTAAAGCACGAAGTGCGGAATCTAACATTTTTCCCTCATCCATGATCTCCTCCTTTATCTGATAGTGTAAAAATAGCTTTCCTTTTATTATTTGGCAATATCAGCAATTCTATCTTCCCTGGGTGGATTGTGTTCACCCTAAAATAAGATTATATTACTGTATAATTTTTCAAATACGAGGTTAAAGAATGGAAAACTTGAACCTCCCCTTCCTCCGGAAACAACTGACAGAAAGACGGCAGAGGCTGGAAGATAGCGCTGATAATCTCTCTGAACCGGTTAAAATTTATAAACTTCTCCAGCAGATCGATAGAACCATTGAAAGAATTGATAAGGGTTTTTTCGGGATTTGTGAAGTCTGCCACGACCCCATCGAACCGGAACGTCTCTCATTCGATCCGATGATTTCTGTATGCCTCGATCACCTCAACGTCGAACAGCAGCGGGCCTTAGAGCAGGACCTTGAACTTGCGGGCAAGGTACAGCGCGGTCTCCTTCCGAATAATAATGTTAGTATCGACGGCTGGCAGTTCAGCTACCGTTATCATCCCGCGGGCATAGTAAGCGGCGACTTCTGCGATTTTATACAGCGGGATGACAACTCGTTCTTCCTGATTCTCGGCGATGTCTCGGGTAAGGGAATTTCCGCTTCGTTGATGATGTCGCAGCTTCACGCTCTTATCCGGAGCTTTCTTACATTCGGACTCCCGCTTCAGGAAATCGTAAGAAGAACTAACAGACTCTTCTGTGAAAGTATTCTTTCTAATAATTACGCCACAATGGTTTTCGGTAAAGGTTCGCCCGATGGTGTCATTGAATTCTGCATAGCGGGCCACAATCCCCCTCTCCTCTTAAAAGAAAATAATTTCACAAAAATAAAGGCTACAGGCATTCCCGTAGGCTTATTCTGCGGATCTGAATACGAAGTGAGCCGGTATTCAATGGAGCCGGGAAATACTGTCCTTATTTATACCGACGGTCTTACAGAGTCTTTCTCGGGCGGAGATGAGTACGGAGAAAACCGGCTGATCGATAGTTACCTGAAAGCTGGTAATGATACTCCCGATCTCATACTGGATAGATTGTTCAGCGATTATGGTGCTTTCATGAAATCGGCTAAACCCCTGGATGATGTAACGGTCGCTGTATTAAAGAAAGTATAAGATTACCAGATAGCTTCTGTTTCGGGTTTACAAAGGTGTTTGACAAAAGAAGGATACCAATGCAGCCTAAAAGAAAATATGTAAAAGTACCCTGTGACGGCTGCACCCTCTGCTGCCAGGGGGATGCAGTCAGGCTTCTTGAAGAAGATGATCCCGCCTTTTACGTTACTGAACCTCATTCCTTCATTCCGGGAGCTTTGATGATTGCGCATAAACCTAACGGCGATTGTTTTTACCTCGGGGAAGAAGGCTGCAGCATTCATGATCGTGCCCCCTCGTTATGCAGAGCAGCCGACTGCCGCGCCCTGGCCTTTAAGTATAATTTTGAAATGGCTCTGAACTTGCATGAATGCGGACGTATAGATCTGCGTGTCTGGGACAGGGGAAATGAACTGATAAAGAAAATGACCCGGAATTAAGGATTTGGCGGCATCTACAGCATCTATGTTTCAGGCGGGGATGTCTTTCTTCAAAGTACATCCCATCCTAAATATTTAAAATAGATTTCTGCTTATTTCCTCTGCCCTTTATAACTTTTTCTTTTGTTTTTTTTCTGTCTGCCGGAAAATTTATTGCTTTCCCGGTTTCCCCTTTTTTGCGATTTGTTTCCGCTTCCTTTTTTGGTTGCGATCTCAACACTTATTTCTCTGCCTTTATGCGATTTCCCTGAGAAAGCATCAAGAATTGTGTCCGTATAATCTTTGTCTGTTTCAAAAAAAGAAAAGTTCTTAAGGATTTCAATATCACCAACGTCAATATTATTTACGCCTGTATATTCATTTATCAGTCCTATTAACTTCTGCGGCTGCAGATTGTCAGTATCGCCGAGGTTAATAAAAAAGCGTGTGTAGTCAGGTCTGTTATTCCTGCCTCTTTCGTTTCCGGCTCTCGCTTTACCGCCTCTTTCTTTTCCAGAAGCTGGGTTAAGGTCAGGCGTATTTTTATAATAATCGAGGAAACGGTTAAACTCGAGCGAAACAAATTTCTTTATTAATTCTTCACGGTCTAGCCATTCAAGTTTTTTGTAAATATCGGGCAGGAAGGAGGTGATCTGTGTGTTGTTAACTTCAACTTTTTCCATACGGTCGATCATATGAAACAGCTGCTTTTCACAGATTTCCTTGCCTCCGGGAACAGGCAGATGCTTAAATTCTTTCCCTAACTGATCTTCGATAATCGAAAGCCGTATGTTTTCCTTGAGATTCGAGATTACTATCGATGTTCCCTTCCTTCCGGCACGCCCCGTGCGGCCGCTACGGTGTGTGTAGAGCTCTGAATCATCAGGCAGATTGTAGTTGATGATATGAGTAAGATTATCAACATCCAGTCCCCTCGCGGCAACATCAGTTGCCACAAGCAGGGTTATATTTTTATTCCGGAACTTATTCATTACTACGGTGCGCTGGGGCTGTGAAAGATCTCCATGGAGGGCTTCCGCATTGTAGCCGTCTTTAACAAGATGGTCGGCAACTTCCTGCGTTTCCCTGCGTGTTCTGCAGAAAACTATTCCGTAAATATCGGGATTGAAGTCTACGATTCGTTTCAGTGCAAGATACCTGTCTCGCGCATGGACCATATAGCAGATATGATTAACGTCATCAGAACCTGAATTCCTTCTGCCGATCGAAAATTCAACGGGCTGATTCATATACCTTCCGGCAATTTTTTTAATGTCGCCCGACATCGTGGCAGAAAAAAGAAGGGTGTTCTTTGCTTTGGGTGTAGCCGCAAGAATTGATTCCAGGTCATCCCTGAAACCCATACTCAGCATCTCGTCTGCTTCATCGAGAACAACGGTCTTTATTTTTTTGAGATCAATTACTTTTCTGTTTAATAAATCCAGTAAACGTCCGGGCGTTGCAGAAATAATATGTGCGCCGTCCTTAATTTTCTTTATCTGTTTCTCCATACTTGAACCACCGAATACTGCCGCGATCTTCAGACCGGGAGTGTATTTAGCGAATTCCATAAGGTCATCCGCTATCTGCAGGCATAATTCCCTGGTTGGTGCAAGGATCAGGTGCTGTGTGTGCCTGTGAGATAAATTGGTTTTCTGAATAAGAGGTAGTCCGAAAGCTGCGGTTTTTCCTGTGCCCGTCTGTGCAAGCGCAATTATGTCGGGAGAGTCTTCCTTAATAAGCACAGGGATTACTTTTTCCTGGATAGGCATCATGGTCTCAAAACCCAGTTCTTCAACGGCACGGATCAGCGCTTCTTCCAGTCCGGCTTCTTTAAATGTCAACATTTGTTTCTTTCTGTTTCTTTAAAATATTTTTTACTATAGCTGAGAGTAACTTTTTATCAGTCTTAGATACGAACTCTGTGTATCCGGAAATTTATCAGAGAAGTAATTCAGGCAAGAATATAATTTGATTCAGGCTGGCTTAATTCTCTTCCGCAACGGAAAAGAAATACTATCGATTATAATATACACGGTAAAATTACAAAAATGTTCTATCATTTCCTTCATAATTATTTGTGCCCATGCAAAACACCCTCCCCCCTCCTTGGATGCAGAATTTTTTACTTCACCTCTGTAATTATTTTATACTTTTAATTATGTTTGTAGTAACAATTGTTTGTACCTGGAAAATAGGTAGTAAAGGGAGTAAATTTAAGACCCTTCTGTTTTTTTAAGCAATGGCATTATTCTGGATATTATTATTGATATTTTATTGAGTCCTAATCGGACGTTTTTATCTGATTGAATTAAGGAAATCTTATTTGTTGAAATCTGCGTTGTTTTCTGCCGCCCTCATAGTGTTGCTCATTTCTAATAATTTCACATTTGCCGGGGGAGCTATAGACAGTCTTGAAAGCCGGCTGACATTCTCAAAGGGTATTGAGAGAATCCGGATCTTAAATAATCTCTCGGGGTTATACCGGACAAGTTCACCCCGGAAGAGCCTGAATTACGGGAATGAGGCCCTCGGATCGGCCCGGCAGCTAAATGATGCCGAATGGATATGTATCTCGCTTAAAAATATAGGGATAGCATATAGTTTCCTTAGTCAGTACCCGGAGGCTGAGAAATATTTTAGGGAAAGTCTTGATTGCGCGGAAAGGTATGATCTTAAGAACCAGCTCCCTCCTGCGTATAATAGTCTCGGAAATTATTACTACCTGACGGGGGATCTCAGCAAGGCCCTTAATTATTATGAAGAGGCTTATAAAAGCGGTAAAGTATTGGGAGATAATCCCGAGCTTAACTCGTATCTGAGCAATATCGGAATAATTTATCATAACCGGGGTAATTATGAAAAAGCACTTAAATATTATCTGGAATCGCTGAAACTGAGCGAAAAGCTAGGCGATAAAACAGGTATGTCGAGGGCGCTTACCAATATCGGGGCGGTCTATAATGACCAGAACGACTATCCACGGGCACTCGAATATTATGATAAAGCTCTCAAAATTACATCAGAGACGGGTGATCTTAATTCACGGGCCGATATACTTAATAACATGGCCAACATATACTCACAGCAGGATGATCTTAAAAAGGCGCTCGATTTTCATCTCGCTTCGCTCCGCCTTAATGAAAAGATTGATGATAAATCCGGTGCGGCATTGTCTATGGGAGACATTGGAAGGATTTATGCGAGCCTGGGAGAATATCCTGCAGCCGTAAAGTACCTTCAGCGTTCCGTTAACATACAGCGTAAGATCGGAAATAAAGAAGGAGTAATTATTTCGCTGGTCCAGATTGGCCGGGCTTATAATGATATGGGCAAATACCATGAAGCTCTTGCCTCTTTTAATGAGGCCGCCTCCCTCGCGGAAAATTTCAGCATGAAACTGCTTCTTGACGCTTATAAGGGTAAATCAACTGTCTATGAGAAAATGGGGAATTTCCGTGAAGCTTATAAAAGCTATAAAGGTTATACTCTGCTGAAAGACTCTCTCTTTAACCAGAACTCTTCAGAAAAGATGGCCGAACTGCAGACAAAATATAAAATGGAAAAGAAAGATAAAGAGATTGCTCTTCTGTACAGGGAGAAAAAGATCAGCAGTCTTCAGACTGAGCGCGAAACAATGCTCCGTAACTTTCTGATCGCGGGCCTCCTCGTCTTTATTATCATTGCGTTCCTTATCTATAACAGGTACAGAATAAAAAAGAATGCGAACAGATTGCTTGAAGAAAAGATAAGGGAGATCGGCAGACAGAAGAATGAGTTGAAGGTTCTGAATGAGAATAAGAATAAACTTCTCTCTATTATTTCACACGACCTCAGAAGTCCGTTCCAGGCTCTCCTGGGTTATTCCGAAATACTTAATCAAAATGTTATGGATTTATCCAGAAAGGAAATCTCTGATTATTCCGAAAACCTTCATTTTACAACAAGACAGACTTTCATACTCTTTGAAAACCTGCTGGAATGGGCTCGCCTCCAGATGGATAAAATTATTAGTAAACCGGAAGTCTTTGAGCTTGCGGAAATCGTAGAAAAGTCCTCTTCCCTGCTTCTGCATAATGCTGTAAAAAAGCATATAACTATAGTTACAGAAATTCCCGAAGGAACATCTGTTTTCGCCGATGAGGATATGATCTCTTCTGTTCTGCGGAACTTGCTGTCCAACGCGGTTAAGTACTCGCAAAAAGGGAGCTTGGTGGTTGTTAAATCAGTCTCAAAAGAGCACGATGTTGAAGTTATGGTCGAAGATACAGGAAAAGGTCTTACCCCCGGGGAGATCAATCGAATACTTGAGGGGAACGGTCATACTTCTACTGACGGAACTGCGAATGAAAAGGGAACGGGACTGGGACTGGAGATCTGCAAAGAGATGATCAGGCTGAATAGTGGCCTGTTCAGGATAGAAAGTGAACCCGGGAAGGGTTCCAGGTTTATTTTCACTGCCCCGAAAAGTAAATCAAACGAAAAATATATAAAACCTTATTCGCTTATCGATTCCAGGTGAAGCCTCCTCGACTGCCTGAAACTGACAAGTTTTTTCTGCTTCTCATCCCAAAGGCTCAGCAGAACGCTCTTTAAACTTGAGCGCAGTGTAAGAACGGTGGCGGTTTTCTGGAGTTCGGGATTCTCTTTCTGGCATTTTTCCAGCAGGTAATTTGGAATTCTCGGACTTAAATGATGTATATGGTGAAATCCGATATTCCCGGTGAACCATTGCAGTACTTTCGGCAGCTTATAGTAGGAACTGCCATGCAGAGCCGCTTCGGAAAAGTCCCATTTCTCTTGATCCGCCCAGTATGTATTCTCGAACTGATGCTGAACAAAAAAGAGCCAGGCGCCTGTTGAAGAGGTTATTATCGATATCGGAAGCTGTATAAGCAGAAATGCCTGCAGCCCCACAAGCCATATAAGTGACGCTATAATAAGACCGATAACAAAGCTGGTCATATAAACGCTGAATTGGTAATTCCTCAACTTGGATTTATCACCCGGGGCTGGAAATCTGTAGACGATCAGAAATAAAATCGTCGGGAAAACTATAAAAAGTATGAGGGGATTCCTGTAAAGACGGTATTTCAATTTTCCCCAGCGTTTAAGACTAAAATATTCTTTAACCGTCATCGTATAAATGTCACCTACTCCGCGATGTTCAAGGTTGCCCGCATTCTTATGATGAATAGCATGTTTCTTGCGCCAGTAATGATAAGGGGTAAAAGTGAAGAAACTACAGAAAATACCGCAGCGGTCATTGGCCTTTTTTGTCTTAAAGAAAGAACCATGCCCGCAGTCATGCTGTATTATAAAAAGCCTGATGGAGAATCCGGCAGCGGGAAAAGCCAGTAGCAGGGTAATCCAGTAACTGTAATTGAGGGCGAAAAGCATTGTCAGCCATATTAATACAAGCGGTATAAAAGAGTTGACTAATTGCCATATGCTTTTTGGTGTTTGAGATTTCTGATACCTGGAAACTAGGCCTTTCCAGACGCGGGGGTTAGTCAAAGAATCAGGTGCATTCATTAAAATAGATGTACTCCGGGGTTATTAGTTATTAAGCTGTCATTTATAATACAAAAAATGCAGCTATAATATTATGTAAAAATAAATCATTAATAAAAAAGCCGGCGGCCTGCTGTATCAGATGCCGGCATAATGACGGAGATCAATGGTTAATAACAATTTTTCAGCTGACAGGTTTTCTAAGTACAGTTATCACGCTTCCTTGCAGTTACACTATAAGATACGCTGCTCCGGAACTGTCCTAGGAATCTGTCAGATCTGGATTAACATCCAGGTTGTTAATAACTCTCACTACACCCGCAACACTCGCGAACTCCTTCTCAATCTTCTCTTTTGTCCAGAGATTAGCTACTGCACCCTCAATTGTAACAAACCCCTTGTCAACTGAAATGCTGACATCCTTTGGATTCGTCAGCGGGAATTCATTAATAAGAATTGAGTGCAGATAATCTTTGATATTATTATCATCAACAGCCTTCCCGATAGGTGTTACAGTCATCTTATCCTGGATGTCCGTTACACCGTCCGCCTGCGAGGTCAGGGTCATAGCAATTACTCTCTCCCTTTCAAAGTTTACATTGCCTGAAAGATTTACAACAGATCCGTCTACTTCCACGTTTATTTTCTGAGGTTCTTTAATTGCAGTGCTGTTATCAATTAATTGTCTTACGTTAGCCTGAATTATTTTTGCAGGAAGTAAATCTGTGTTCACCTTGATGTCATTTTCTATCTGCTTAACACCCTGAACATATGAGGCTATCTCATAAATACGGTACTTGTCGTAAAGAGAATTCACTTCACCCTTAAGAGTTACTTCGCCGTTGTCGTTTACAGAAACCTTAATTTCAGAAGGATCATATCTGCTGGTAATCGCGTTTTCGATTTTTCCCTTTAGTGCATCATTATCGCCGGATGCATATAACGGATGGAATGCTATTAAAAGAAACAGCAGAACCGCCATGTAATAATGGCCGGCCGCATATTTCATAAACCTGTTCATGATCTTTAACCTTTCTAATATTATTTTTATTAACAGTTAAAATATATGTCGGGGTGTATCCCTGATTGTTGATGAGGCTCAAAGATGTATGAGTGCGGATAAGCACTGCCAGATTAAACAGGGGAACAGTACTGAATAATTGCCCCGACGTAAAAGTATTCTTCTGAGCTGTTGACATATATAATTTTAAGGAATATATTGAGGTCAGATTTTTTCAGCAGGCAAATTGAACACAACTATTAAATATAACTTCTTCAACCCGACCCAATTACCAATCTGGCGCTGGCGCCTCTAATATATTTCCACATACATACGTTCGTACGTAAATAATTCTTATTTAATCCTATAATTCTATTAATTCTTTATTAACGGAGTAATATCATGAGTTCTCCCAAAAAGATTCTGCTCGATGAATCCGAAATGCCTGAAAGTTTTTACAACATCCAGGCTGATATGCCTAATCCCCTTCTCCCCCCGCTTCATCCGATTACAAAAAAACCTGTTGGCCCTGATGACCTCGCTCCACTCTTCCCGATGGAGCTTATTAAACAGGAGGTGTCTAAGGAACGTTATATCGAAATTCCCGATGAGGTGAGAAAGGTCTACAGGATGTACAGACCAACCCCTCTTTATAGGGCATCAGGACTCGAAAAGCTTCTTGATACCCCTGCCCGGATTTATTATAAGTACGAGGGCGTAAGTCCAGCAGGCTCTCATAAACCGAATACGGCAATTGCTCAGGCATTTTACAATAAAGAGGAAGGGGTTAGAAAGCTTGTAACGGAAACAGGCGCCGGTCAGTGGGGAACCGCGCTCAGTTTTGCGTGTAATCAGTTCGGACTGGGATGCGAGGTCTATATGGTGCGGATAAGCTATGATCAGAAGCCTTACAGGAAAATAATGATGAATACTTTCGGGGCAGAGGTGTATTCTTCTCCAAGCGAAAGAACAAATTCAGGTAAAAAGATTCTCTCGGAAAATCCCGACTCTCCCGGTAGCCTTGGTATAGCCATTTCAGAAGCGGTTGAACGCGCCGCCACAACTGAAGGAGCTAAGTACTCGCTCGGAAGTGTACTTAATCATGTTCTCATGCATCAGACGGTGATAGGACAGGAGGCCATTAAACAGCTTGAGATGACGGGTGACTTCCCCGATATAATCATCGCTCCCTTCGGCGGAGGTTCCAACTTTGCCGGTATCGCCTTCCCATTCCTCAGGTATAATCTGAAGGAAGGTAAAAATGTCAGATGCATTGCCGTTGAACCTGCCAGCTGCCCTAAACTTACTAAAGGAGAGTTCAGGTATGATTTCGGGGATACTGTGGGCCTTACTCCCCTTATTCCTATGTATACGCTCGGCCATACTTTCGTGCCCGCTCCTATCCACGCGGGCGGACTCCGCTATCACGGCGCCGGCGCTATCATCAGTCAGCTTCTTAAAGATAAACTGATCGAGGCCTCAGCGCTTCATCAGATCGAATGCTTTGAGGCGGGAATTAAGTTCGCACAGACCGAAGGTATTATTCCCGCGCCGGAGGCAAATCATGGTATTGCCCAGGTGATAAGGGAAGCGCTTAAAGCAAAAGAGGAAGGAACAAAGAAAACAATATTGTTCAACTTGTGCGGCCATGGATACTTTGATATGAGTGCCTATGAAGCCTTCTTCGCCGGAAAGCTCGTCGACCATGAATTAACTGATGAGGAACTGTACTCAGATCTAAGAAAGCTTGATACCCCCGATGCGGCTTAAATGAATCAGTCCCCGTAAATAATTAACGACCTCCTCCTTCGGTGCCGGGCCACCCCATCTGCGGTTGAGCAGCCTGCAAAGCGAAAGGTCCGGCGCCTTTATATCGTCTTTAGAAAGAACCTGCTCACAATATGAATATTTGACAGGATTAAATATTTCGGTATATTTTATTTGAACTTATTAAATTTTATTGAGTTTATTTACTGAAAGATTCGGTTGATCAGAACAGACAGCAGGATATTATCGGTTGTCTTCACCGGGTGTAAACATTTCCTTTACACATCCAGCTTAATCCCCCCTACACGTACTAATCAGAGGAGAAATAATGAAACAAACAGCGTTCCTTTTCGTCTTATCGTTGGTGATAAGTTTTACCCTCAGCAATTGCAATAAAGAAGAGAATAATACACCTTCTGAACCGCCGGCCCCAGTATGCGACCAGAATTGCCAGGATGAAAATCTCGCCTACGGTGTTGTTGATATATTCTGGTTTGTGTGGAATCAGAATATAGCTGGACAGCCGGCAGGTGGTAAAGATTTTACAGTTAACGGTCCGCAGGGCGGAACTGTCCATGTAACGGGAACCACCGAGGTTTCTGCCTCTACAGGCATTAACACCATGCACCTGGTGCTGGATTTCAGTTATTGCAAAGGCATTAAAGAAAAATATAACCTGATGTTTACCGGAACAATCGGAGCGGACGGAACGTTTTCTACAACACACTATGCTATAACATTTTCCAGTCCTATGCTAACCTATTCAGGCACTGTGGGCAAAGACAACTGGGTAACGCAGGTGGATGGAAACTGTACTGTAACGATTAACCAGACTTTACCATCGGTCTCCGGCACTATCTGCGGTCGGACTTTCAGCTATTAAATAGCACGGCTGGTATCGGTTTGTCGGCTTCTCCCGTTCCTGGGAGCCGGAGCCGCTTTTTCTTATCCTGAAACTAATACATATTGATACTCTTGAAGGGATTATTTACCTTATTTCCATATTTTATTAAAGTTTACGGGGAGCTTATGAAAAATGTACTTTTACTGCCCGCTTTTTTTCTTGCAGCCTTTTTCTCGCTTACAGCAGATTCATATTCGCAGGGATTTGATCTGACTCTCTACCAGCAGTTCCTGCAGAACCATCAGAATATGCAGACTCAGGATCTTCTTCAAATGCACCCGGCCGGTATATTTAAAAAGAATCTCGATGTTAATTACCAGGATGTTTTTTATTTCGATTCTATCGATGCAAAGTATAATTTTACTGAGTATGAGAAGTCGCTCATTCAGGAACACGGTTTTATGGTTACCCAGCGGCTGGCTCAGAAGTCGTTCGGCGAGATACTCCTCGATATCCATCATAATGATCTGCCGGTTTTCGTTTCAACTGATGCTGTCCTGTATGCCTATCATGTGTCGTACGACAGGATTCTGAGAGAGGTGGAACTCGGTTACCTTATCGATAAGGTAAGCGGACTTCTTGGTTCGCTCAGGAATTCTTTTCCTCAGCTGGTAAATAATTATTCATCTGAACCGGGAATGCAGCAGATGCTGAGAGATGTCGACTTATACCTGACCGTGGGTCTGAAGCTTATAGGACAGGAAGTTAATCCCTGGTACACCGCTAATACTGGTGTTATCGACACGGTTATCAGCCGCATAATGGATGCTGATAATTTTTATAACGATACTTTGTTTTCATCTAACTGCGTGGCTCACGACTATAGCCAGTTTAAGCCGCGGGGTCATTATGATTCAAATGATTATCCACAGCTCCGCCTTTATTTCAGAACAATGATGTGGCTCGGAAGAATGGAACTCTACCTTATAAGGCCCTCTTTCCGCAGCCCCGACTGCCTGCAGCAGACTACACAGGATGTACAGCGCCAGGTTATTGATGCCAATCTCATCTATGAATTATTCGGAATGTCTGGTATGTTTTCCGACTATGAAGAGATTGAGAATGTAATTAAATTTTTTGTCGGCAGTCAGGATAACGTAACGCTCGATAATATGGGTTACCTCAGGAACGCCGTCCAGCTTACCAGCGCCTCCCAGCTGCTCGATACTCTTAAAGTTGCTGAGTTCCAGGATACTCTTAGGAATCAGTCCTTTGCTTATCAGCTTATACTCTCGCAGATCCTTATGGGGAATCCCGTTGCGGGCGATAGTCTTGTTCCTGCGTCCTCCTTCCTGATGTTCGGCCAGAGATATGTCGATGATTCTTATGTAACCGCCAGCGTTGTATATGACAGAATATGGTACAATAACGAGAGAATATGCCGGCTCTTCCCTTCTGCTCTCGACCCCATGTTCGTTCTCGGTAATAACGCCGCCGCTCAGCTGCTTATCCCCGAACTTGATGAGTACCACTATGGAACTAACCTCGCTGCTCTCAGGTACCTCTTTGATGCTTTCCCGGCAGATTACTGGGATAGTACAATGTATAAAAGATGGCTCGGTATGATCAAGACTCTTAATCCTCCTCAGGACCGCAGCAGCCTCCCTGCATTCATGACAACCGCGGCTTACTGGCAGGAAAAGCTTAATACCCAGCTGTCTTCCTGGGCCGAGCTGCGGCACGATAACCTGCTTTACGCAAAGCAGTCCTATACAGGTGTCCCTATCTGTTCTTATCCTTACAGCTATGTTGAACCCTTCCCCGAACTTTACAATGCGCTGAAGAATACGGGAAGCTTTGGATATAATTATTTTCAGAATGTTCCGTTCCTCGATAATACTTTAAAACAGAATATTCTCAACTACTTCTCCGGTATGCAGTATACCTGCGATACCCTCCGGTCAATTTCTGAAAAAGAGCTTGCTGATACGCCTCTTTCTCCTGAAGAAACAGCTTTCCTGAAGAATATGATGTTCGAGGTATCGACATATACAGGTACTACATACGACGGCTGGTATCCGAAATTAATTTTTCAGGATGAAGCTTTTGATAATGAAGGTGTTATTGGCGCTAATTATATCGTCGCTGATATACATACTACGCCGGCCGACTGCGGAGGCGGTATGAGGGGTTGGGTTTCTCACGTCGGGACGGGACCTGTAGATGCCGGGGTTTTCATTGCTAAGCTTCCCGGCGGTCAGGAATGCGCTTTTATCGGTCCTGTTCTCAGTTATCGTGAATATGTTACCACGGGTTTTCTCCGCTTATCAGATGATGAATGGCGTTCCGATTATATGTTCTCATCCGGCAGACCGAACTGGGTTAACCTGTACCTTGCCGATTCAACCGGTGGCAGTATGGGTGAAGGCGGTCAGCTGCTTACTTCGGTTGATCGTGAGACTAACGGACAGATAATTTCAGATTACCTTACTGTTTCAAATTATCCTAATCCTTTTAATCCGAGTACCATCATAAAGTTCACTGTTCCTTATGATCTCAGCAATGAAAACGCTGAATTGATTATTTATGATATACAGGGACAGGCGGTGAAGCATCTTGTAAATCAGGTTCTTCCTGCGGGGAATTATGTAACTAAATGGTATAGTAAAAATGATGAAGGTAATTCCGTTTCAAGCGGTATATATATCTACCGGCTCAGGATCGCCGGCAGACAGGCCGTCGGTAAAATGAATCTCATCCGATAACAACCTTTTGCGGAGACGGGCCCCTCCCGTCTCCCTTAATTTTTACTATGCATAAATTAATTGCTTCTTCAATCTTGTTATCCCTCCTTTGTATTAATTGTGTTCAGACCCCCGAGCCTGTAAGCAGCCGGAATGGGATGGTTGTTTCTGCCAGTTCATATGCGTCTCAGGCAGGGATCGATATTCTTAAAAAGGGGGGGAATGCTGTTGACGCCGCCGTGGCAGCAGGGTTTGCTCTTGCCGTAACTTACCCTTCCGCCGGGAATCTCGGCGGAGGCGGTTTCATGGTTATTCATCTCGCGGATGGAAAAAACGTAACTATAGATTATCGGGAAAAGGCGCCCCTCTCCGCTTTCCGGGATATGTACCTGGATAAGGACAGCAGCTTCGTACCTGCGCTGAGCCAGCAGGGAGCTACGTCATCGGGAGTGCCGGGAAGTGTCGCGGGACTATTATACGCACTCAAAAAGTACGGCACTCTCCCCCTTTCAGTGGTTATTCAGCCCGCCGTCAGCCTAGCTGAAAAAGGCTGGCGCCTTAATGCAAGGGACGCTCGTTATTTCAACGGCGCAGTCCCTGTCTTTCAGAAATATCCTTCTACTTCTAAAATATTCTTAAAGGATAGCGTTTCCACTTATAATGAAGGCGACCTCTTCCTCCAGCCTGAACTTGCACAAACACTCGAACGTATAAGAGATGAAGGAAGAGATGGTTTTTATAAAGGCGTAACTGCCCGGTTAATCGTTAATCAGGTGAAATCGATGGGAGGATATATAACAGCTGAAGATCTTGAGAAATATGAGCCGGTGGAGCGGAAACCGGTTACCGGAAATTACAGAGGATATGAAGTCGTGTCAATGGCTCCCCCTAGTTCGGGCGGCATTGCTCTCATCGAGCTTCTTAACATTCTTGAAAACTATGATCTTAAAAGTGAATCCTGGAACAGCAGCAGCTATATCCACCACCTCGTGGAGGCTATGAAATATGCTTACGCGGATAGGACATACCATCTCGGTGATCCTGATTTTTATCCTGTACCTCAGCAGCAGCTCATTTCCAGTTCCTATGCGGAATCAATATTCAATAGAATTGAAGCCGCCGGCGATACCGCTGTGCCTTCAGGTGAGATTAAAAGTCTTGATACTAAACAGTACTATGAGAGTAAAGAAACTACACATTACTCGGTATATGATAAATACGGTAATGCCGTCAGCACCACTACAACAATTAACTCTACTTTCGGCTCGGGGGTAGTGGTCGAAGGAGCGGGCTTTCTCCTGAATAATGAAATGGATGATTTCAGCAGCAAGCCAGGGACACAGAATCAGTTCGGACTCCTTGGAACCGAGGCCAATTCTATTCAGCCTGAAAAAAGAATGCTCAGCTCAATGACACCGACTATTATTCTGAAGAATGATAAGCCATACCTTATTATAGGTTCACCGGGAGGTTCAACTATAATTACTGTGGTGCTGCAGGTTGTTCTAAATTGTATCGTCTTTGATATGAACATCAGAGAAGCAATTGAAAAGCCCAGAATCCATCACCAGTGGATCCCTGATTCTATATATTATGAACCCGGAGCTTTAACCGATAATGTGAGAACTGAACTGACATCTATGGGCTACCACTTTGTGGATGAGAACGCGGATACTCGCGTGCTGGGAATAGCCGAAGGTATATTAATTGATTCAAAGAATAAGATCATTTATGGGACGGATGATCCGCGCGGAGGGGGACTCGCTCTGGGTTATTAAAGCTCCAGGTTATACTTCTTCTTAAAAACTTCGTTATAATGAATACTCCCGTCCGATGCTATGATCAGGCAGGGGTAGTCAAGCTGCTTATCGCTCAGAGCCTTCTTCCATCCTAAAAGAAACACATATGTAGCCGTTGCATCAGCTTCCTCTGCGGTGGGCGCTATAATAGTTGAACTTTCTGATAACCTGCCCGGATAACCGGTAGCGGGATTAAGAATATGATGGTACCTCTTCCCGTTAATAATTTTGAACCTTTCATAGTCGCCGCTGGTTGCAACCGCGTAATCCTTCAGATTAAAAGCTCCTGCAAGGTCATTCGTGCGCCTCGGATGCTTTATGCCTACCCTCCATTCGGTGCTGTCGTCTTTCATACCCGATACATAAAGATCGCCCCCCGCGTTGAGAATGAAATTCGTTATTCCCTTTTCCCTCAGTACTGTCGATCCCCTGTCGATCGCGTATCCTTTTGCTATTCCTCCAAGGTCAACCGACATCCCTTTCTTTCTTAAGTATACTGTACTGTCCTTCTCATTTATTTCAATATCTCTGTAGTTTACCAGTTTATCAAGTTTCTTAATCGTCGCGTCGGCAGGCAGAACGATCTCCCTGTCGCTGCTGAATCCCCAAAGATTGGAAAGAGGACCTATCGTCACATCAAATACGCCTTTGTATTTTTTACCGTAAGCTTTTGCCCGCTTCATCATTTCCAGAGTTTCATAACTTACCTTCACGGGGTGGATTCCCGCGGCCAGGTTAATCGCTGAGATCTCGCTGCTGTCCTTCTCGCAGCTCAGCAGGTCCTCAACCCGCGCCATTTCTTCGTAGGCGGCAAGCAGAGCCGACTTGCATTCATTAACATCGTAGCTTCGCGCGGTGGTCTCTACAGTGGTGCCCATCAGGTATTTCTTAACCGACAGGTTGTACATCGTCGAGTCCCCCTCGGCTCTCAGCGGAGCAGAGGAGATTATCAGAAATATTAAAGCTGCATAAACTGAAAGATGATTTTTCATTTCTTAATTCTAGAAGGTTATACTGTCAACGCCCAGACTGCTTCTCCCCGCAATACTTACATTAATCTGGTTGGGCACACATACAAGGTTCTCTCCGGGCTTCGATATCGGCGCCATATTCATACAGGTCTTGTGGCTGCAGGAAGCCGATACCACTTTAACCGATCCGTTCTTTATGCTTATATCAACGTGTCCTTTCATTCCTTCGATATGATATGCCTCCACGTCCTGGTTAAGTGAAAGCTGCTTCACCAGCGTCTCCCCTCTGAAGATGTTGATCCCCCCCGGCTGCGCTGAATTCCGCGGGGATGAAAATCTAAGCAGCACAGGATCATCCAGGGTCTCGGGAAGCGAAAGCGAGCCCGCGCTCTCTCTCAGCAGCTGCGAGAACTCATCAGTCCCTTTGTGGTAGTTAACCAGCTCCTGGCCTCGTACGTAAGCTATATCGCCCAGGTGCCTTCCCTGCAGCCTGTATTCGGTAAAATCCAGCTTCTCCCTGCCGTAATCTGAATATTTAATCGCCTGCTCAATCGTGTGGATCGTCTTTGAAGGCTGATTGGTTATTACGGATAAGGAAAAAGGACCCGCATCTTTAACTGCAGCGAATGTGTTTTTCGCAAAAGGATTTATCATTCCAAGCGCTGCCGAAGCAGGAAGGATTATCGAACTGTATTTTAGAAAATCCCTTCTTTTCATTTTCTTATATCCTCATAGATTAAATTATTAAACTTTTTGTTCATTTTCTCCTAGTAGCGGTATCGTATGCCGATGTTGAAGTCGGTCGCGAACAGGTTGTTCAGATTGTTAAACCAGTACGGCGAATTCGTATGCCTCAGGTAAAAGTCCAGGTTCAGTATGTACTGCACCCTGTCGTCCGTAAGGAACGGAAGATAATCCTGCCTGTCGCCCCCGGTTAAAATAAGGTTCATCTGCAGCTCATTCGAGTATCCCGCGTCCAGTTTGATGTCGGTTGTCATATACTGCTCGGGCGAAGGATACACGGCTTTGAAGAAGAAAGCTTTGGTCTGAATGTTCGTCCGCCAGCCGAGACCAAGAATCACATGCTTCGATAGATATCTTTCGTAATCAGCAGAGTAGGTGTCGGCATTGAGGTTCCACGAATCCCAGTAATACCTGTAGCCCATCTGCAGTGATGATTTATCCGTAAGCCGGTACTTTAATGATACAGCAGCCGCGCGCCTTATCCTCAGATCGGGATGAACAGGGTCAAAAAGACTGTCGGCTCCGTTTATTTTTATGGGAACCAGTTTGTAGTTGTCAGAAAGCAGCCCGCTGTTCTCGGTGTAGGATGAAAGAAACTGGAAAATAAGCCTCGTGCTGAGTATCTGCGAGAAGTTCGCGTTTATCGTCATAACGTTCTTATCCTTCTTCCAGTTCTTTGTTTTGGGGAATACCTTATCCCAGCTTCTTACTACTCCCAGCTGAAGCGAGGTGTTGTTCTCCGCAAAGTTTTGCGTGTAGTTCCCGATGAGAGTGGATGAAGTATAATCGCTCTCAGTGCTGTAGAGTCCGTCGAAGGTTAATAGTCCGTCACCGAATGTATGGGCTGCGCCCAGGTTGAACTCGTGGCGTACCTCATCGAAAGCGGGCTGACCATCGTGTCCGCCGCCTCCTCCTCCGGACACGCCTGAGGCCGCTGTTACTGCATCTACTTTCCCTAGTCCCGTAACAGTGCTCGTAGAAGGCTTATTACTGCTTCTTATCGATGCCGCCGTTATCATATCAACCAGGTATCTGCCGGTAAGACTGGTAGACTCCGACACTCTCTTTGTTATCGCGATGCTCGGGTAAAGAACAGTTACATTGAAGCTGTCGAAGTATCCGCTGAAGTTTACCTGCGTCTCATTAGATGGTAAAAGCTGTCCATAAGTAAGAGCAGTTATGTTAAAAAAGATCAGCAGTAAGGGAACAGACCTTTTCAGCCGCACCCGCAGCCTCCGCTCTCCGCACCGGTAGCGCCTTCAACTCCTTCCCTGTAATCGAGGAAATGCTCTTTTATTCCGGCGTTAATCGGATTTTCATCTATAATCATTATTGGATCTGAAAGACCTTCCTTCTCCCACGGCTTAACTGTCGCGCATCCGTAAAGGAGAAAAGAAGCTCCCAGAAGAATCAGAATACGGATTTTAATGTTCAATTTAATTCTCTTTTAATAGTTGAGTTAGTTCTGTGTTGAAATCGTTTACATACGAGTCCTTAAACCCGTCATGTCTGTACCTGATATTCCCTTTTTTGTCGATGAAGATGGTAGTCGGCATCGCTTCTATATTAAAAAGCGCGGGAATTTTCTGGGCATCGTCTTCAATGATAGGAAATTCCGGTTGTGGAAAAAGCTTGTCCAGAAACTTCTGCATATTGCCCGCATTGTTGTCTATGTTAACGGCAATTAACTGAAAGTCGGGATTATTATGCGTCTTGTAGAATTTAACCAGCTGTGGCATCTCTTCGCGGCAGGGAGGACACCAGCTTGCCCAGAAATCGAGCAGTACTACTTTCCCCTTAAAATCTGAAAGCTTTATCTCATTTCCCTTTATCGTCTTCCCCTTAAAATCAGGTGCAGGTAAATCTTCTTTCTCCTGGGATAGTCCTCTGCCAAGAAAGGCCGCCGTTACCAGGATAAGGAGAAACCTTACAGTAGTTCTCATAGGTTATTCTCCTGATAAGTATTTATAATATAACCAATTGGAAATATGGTTTAACATTAAACATTTTAGTCTAAGCAGTCATGATATAAAACAACGACCGCATTAATAATGGGACAATTTTCCTAAAATCTATGTATTTTGATGTAAAACGCATCCCAAAGGTTCACTCACCCCCTCCCCCCATTATCCCCCATCACACCTCCCCCTCCTCCCCTCTGCCCCCGCGCTTTGCTCCATGCTCTCTTCCTCCCCTCCAGTATCGCGAACAGCTTGCCCCGCTTTGAGCGGGGAGTCCTCGAGTGAAGCAATCCCTCACCCCTCCCATCATTACTACCCCAATTAACCAATCCCTCCACCTTTTTCCTCTCACGCCCTGTTTTCTCCTCTCTCCTTGTCTGATGTACAAGTACTCAATAAAAAGCCCGCAGACATAAAGAATCTGGGCTAAACCTACGCCATACTGCATAGTTTTTCGTTCTTCGGCTCTATGCACATTGCTCTTCGAGTTTTATTGGTGTCTACTAATTGGGGTAAACTCATGAATCCCCCTTTTGCCTTTTTACTTTTTACTTGATTTCCTTATCTTTCCCACCTATTTAACCCGACAAACCAATCATTCCACACAAAAAAAGGAAGTTGATGTGTATAGATTTAGTCTTTTATTACTAATAGGAGTATTAACCTTGCTTACACAAAGTATTAATGCTCAGGAGGAAAGTAACATCCTCCCTTACCCTATCCACCAGCAGAAGCTGGAAAACGGACTCAATGTGGTTACCGTGCCGTTCGATAGTCCGGGACTCGCTGCCCTCTACATCGTCGTGCGCGTCGGTTCAAGAAATGAAGTTGAACAGGGCGTAACCGGCTTCGCCCACTTCTTCGAGCATATGATGTTCCGGGGAACTGATAAGTTTCCCCGCGAAAAATATAACGAGGTGCTAAAGATGACCGGCGCCGGCGCTAATGCCAATACGTCACTCGACCGCACTATCTACCATATGACGGGTAATGCCGATTACCTCGATAAAATGTTCGAGCTCGAGTCCGACAGGTTCATGAACCTGCATTATTCGGAGCACGACTTCAAAACTGAGGCAGGCGCGGTTAAAGGCGAGTATACAAAGAATTACGCCAGCCCCTACCAGCAGCTCTATGAGGCGCTTCTCGATACCGCGTTTGTAAAGCATACGTATAAACATACCACAATGGGCTTCTTCAAGGATATCGTCGATATGCCTAACCAGTATGAGTATTCCCTTAAGTTCTTCAAGCGCTATTACCGGCCCGAATACTCTACCATCGTCGTCGTTGGCGATATCACTCCCGAAAAGGTAAACTCCCTTGCTGAAAAATATTTCGGCGAATGGAAATGGGGCGGTTATACCGCCGATGTTCCTGTTGAACCGGAACAGACAGAGGAGAAAACGGTTCACCTTAAGGACGGCTCGATCCCCCCTTATATGAGCATGAACTATAAGGGACCCGCCTTTAATGATAAGCAGATCGATATGCCCGCTATTGATGTAATGAACACAATCCTCTTCTCGCGTAACTCCGATCTGTTCAATAAGCTCGTGGTTAAAGAAAGGAAGCTCAGGTTCCTGGGCGGTGGCGCAACTGATTCCCGCGATCCTTTCCTAATAACCATACAGGCCTCCTTCATAAATAAGGATGATTTCCAGTACGTAAGGGATGAAATCACCAAAGCTATAGACGATGTTAAAAAGAACGGCGTCGATAAGAAGATGCTCGATGAAACAAAATCGAACCTCAAGTACAGCTTCGCAATGAGCATAGATAATCCCGACGCTATCGCTAACTCCATCAGCCATTATATCTACCTCACCGGCGATCCCGAATCTCTCAACCGGCTGTACGCCATGTACGATAAAGTAACAGTGGATGATGTAAAGATGGTCGCGAACAAATATTATAATGATCACGACTTAACCATCGCCACAATTTCAGCGGATGAGAAGGGAGGGGTGAAATAATGAAAGCATTATTAATTTCTTTATTACTAACAGGTTTTCTTATGGCTCAGCAGGTAGTGGAACTAAAGCAGCCGTCCGCTGCCAAAATTATTGTAAAGCTTATGTTCAAAAATGGTTCTGTCTCCGATCCCTCCGGAAAGGAAGGCTTAACCTTTACAACCGCTAACGTTATTACCCAGGGCGGAACGGGCGATATGTCGTACAGCGATATACAGGATAAGATCTACCCGATGGCTGCCCGCTATAGTTCCTCTGTCGATAAGGAAGTCACTATCTTTACCTTCGAGTTTCATAAGGACTGGGCCGAGCAGTTCTACCCTGTTATGATAGGGCTTATTACCAACCCTTCTTTCTCTCAGAATGATTTCGACAGGGTTAAAACCAACCAGCAGGCTTACGTAGACCAGGTGATCCGCGCTTCATCAGATGAGGAGTATAGCAAGAAAGCCCTCGAGGATTTCCTGTTTAGGGGAACCCGCTACCAGCACATGGTTGAGGGTACGTCCCCCTCTGTTTCTTCTATTACCCTCGATGATGTAAAGGCACAGTATAAAAAATTCTTTACTCAGAATAACCTGATGATAGGCATTGCCGGAAATTATAGCGACGCTTTCCTTAATAAGTTGAAAGAGGACCTGAAGAAACTTCCCGATACCAAACCAGATATCCCCGCCGCTCCCGATGTTAAAATGCCCGACGGCATTAACCTGGAGATCATTTCAAAAGACGGCGCGTTCGGTTCGGCAATTTTCGCCGGCTATCCCATCGATATAACAAGAGCTAATGATGATTTCGCCGCACTTATGGTCGCTAATTCCTACCTCGGCGAGCATAGGAAGTCATACGGACGGCTCTACCAGATGATCCGCGAGGAACGCTCTATGAATTATGGCGATTACTCTTATATCGAATGGTATCAGAACGGCGGCGGTAATATGCTTCCTCCGTCGGGAGTACCGCGCCACGCTAATTACTTCGCGCTCTGGATTCGTCCCGTGCAGATTGCCAAACAGCTTAAGATGCAGTACGACGAGCTGAAAGATGTTAAGATAGGCCACGCGCACTTCGCGCTTCGTATGGCTCTGCGTGAGATGGATAAGATGATAAAGAACGGTATGTCGAAAGAGGATTTTGAGGCCACCCGGGCATTCCTGCAGAGCTATATCAAGCTCTATATTCAGTCCCCCGATGAGCAGCTCGGCTACCTGATGGATTCCCGTATGTACGGAAGGAAAGATTATATTAAAGAGCTCGGCACGCTCCTCTCAAATCTTACGCTCGATGACGTTAACAATGCCATAAAGAAGTATATGCAGATAGATAATATGGATATTACGATCGTAACCGATAAGAGCGAAGCGGAACCGCTGGCTGAAAGTCTCAGGAATAATACTCCCTCCCCTATGAGCTATTCAAATCAGGTTAAAGCGGGACTGAGTGATGAGATCCTTAAAGAAGATAAAGCAGCAGAAGACTTTAAGCTGAATGTTAAAAGCGTTAAAGTAGTCGATTCGCAGGATACCTTTAAATAGCCCCCATTAAATTCTGCCCCCGGCACTTCGGGGGCAGATATATAAAAACTTATTTCACAAGAATCATCTTCCTGCTCTGAACCCGTGCCCCCGCCTTCAGAGTGTAGAAGTAAACGCCGCTCCCCAGTCCCGACGCATTGAATTCAACTGAATACTTCCCTGCCGCTTTCTGCTCATTTACTATCACCGCGGCTTCGTTCCCCAGTACATCATATACCTTCAGCGAAACAAACTCGTTCTCCGGAAGGGAATACGTTATCACCGTCGAAGGATTGAAAGGATTGGGATAGTTCTGCTCAAGCGTAAATGAAGAAGGTGCAATCTCCGCGGTTGATATATCCGAATACTCATAGCTTCCGTCAAAGTCTACCTGCTTCAGCCTGTAGTAAAGCCTCGGCGCTGTTATGCCCGCCAGCTTGTCGGTATACGAATAAACCTGCGGTTCCGTGGTTGTTCCGTTTCCTCCCACAAAACCAACCTCGATCCAGTCCTTCCTGTCGGTGCTTCTCTCAATCCCGAAACCTTTGTTGTTCGTCTCCGTCGCCGTCGTCCAGCTTAGATTAACCGCGTTATTCCCCGCTGAAGAATTAAATGAGGTAAGCTCAACAGGAACAATACCGGGACTAATATAGCTGTAGTAAACATCCTCTTCGCCGTTGAAAGTAGCCGCCCACGCAAGCCGCGCGCCGTCGTTGTCTGAAACCATATGGTAGTAATCTCCCATCTTCTGCTGGTTCGGCCATCCCAGGTGCGGATCAAAGTAATCAGACATTCTCTCATTGGCCGACCAGGTAAGCCCCCCGTCGGTGGAATAAGAATAATACAAAGCCGAAATATTGGTGCCGGGGTGATCCCTTGTGTCAAGCCAGATTACGTCTATACGTCCGTTCGGGGCGCACGCCATAGTGCCGAACCACTGGTACGCGTTGGTGCCCGCATCATCATTTATCTTAATAGAAGGAGAAAAACTGGCGCCTCCGTTGGTGCTTCTCGCAAACCTTACATCAAGCGGATCAGAGCCTGAAAACGGCTCAACCGAACATAAAAGGTAAACATTGCCGTCATTCGGTCCGCCCGAAGTATCTATCGCAATCGAAGTCTGGCCCGCTAGTCCGTCGGGATTAGGTCCCAGTCCGTAGCTGATATAGCCGCCCAGATCCACTGAAGTGCTCATATCCCACGCTACAGTCTGAGTAGATATCTTTGCGTTGGAAGATCTGGCAACAACAAAATCGAAAGAGCCCGATGCGCCTACATAAAGATTGCCGTTCGCGTCGGTCATAAGCGTTCCCCACGAAGGATCATCAGGAATCACCGTGCAGCTGCCGAAACTCGCACCGCCGTTCGTAGAGCGGGTAAAAAAGCCGGGGTAGCAGGTACTGAAGAAGCTCGTCCAGAAGGCATAGATGTGTCCCGAGCCGGGTCCGTCAGTCTTATCAACCGTCATCCATTGCTTGTCGCCTCCCTGAGCGTCGGTACCGTTATCCCACGTCTCTCCGCCGTCAGTTGATTTAAACACCTTGCAGAAATAATCAGGATCATCAGTAAGACTGTTATAATAAAAATTTCCTTCCCTGTCGAAATCCAGAACAGGATCCGAGCGGAAAATACCCGGTTGAATTACACCGGGAAACGTCCAAGTCAATCCCCCGTCAGTCGTATAAGCGTGACCCGCCTGACGGAAGTTGCTGCTGATCGTATTGAACTGTCTCCATCCTATAGTCATCTTATCCGCATCAGTCGGGTCGATAGCAATAGAAGGCTCATTAGCCGCATCGCCCGTAATATTCAGACCATTCGCGTCAACATTAACCTGAACAGTAGTAATACCGCTCATTGTATAATGGTAGCCCGGTGACCTTCCCATATCGTCCCTCGACACGGGAACATACCCGTCGTCCTTCACTTCGTGATGCAGTCTGGCATCGTGCGCTTTCCCCTGTTGATGTTCATTAGCTTGAGAGAAAATCAGGCCCGATGAAAAGATAACAATCAGCAGAGGCAGCAAAAAAAGATCAGCCGTATTGATTGAACCCTTCACAGTAGAAAAATTTCTCATAATAAAATCTCCGGATTGAGTGTATAACAGTAATAATTAAGCCCATATAAATTTACAAATATTTCCCCAGTACTTCCTCCCCCGGTCATTGCGTATACAGTGAAGCAATCCCCTCCCCTTCTCCTCCCTCTTTTTACTTTCTCCTTTTTCCTTTTTACCTTTTACCTGATCATTATGAACTTTTCAGACAAATCCATATTACTTACCGGCGCATCAAGCGGCATCGGATATGAGATGGCCGTCCTGCTTGCCGGGGAAAACTGCCGACTGGCCCTGCTTGCCAGAAGCATTAACAAACTAAACGAAACCGCCCGGCAGCTTAGCACTCCCTCAAACACTATACTGCCCCTGCAATGCGACGTTTCCCGAAAAGAAGAAGTACATTCAGCCGTAGACAAAGTGATGGAAGAATTCGGAGGAATAGACATACTTATTCTGAATGCGGGAACCAGCAGCCGAATTGATGCGGAAAAATTCAGTGCTGAGAGGGGCGAAGAAATGATGACGGTAAACCTCATCTCCAAATTTTACTTCCTTGAGAAGCTGATCCCCCACTTCATCTCGAAAAGAAGCGGTATGATAGCCGGCGTTTCAAGCCTTGCCGACGTACGAGGATTCCCCAGGAGCGGATTCTACAATGCTGGCAAAGCAGGCTTCAGCAGACTGCTGGAAAGTCTCCGCATAGAACTGAAAGATTACAACATTAAAGTAATAACAATCAGGCCCGGCTTCGTAAAAACCCCGATGACCGACAAGAACGAATTCCATATGCCGTTCCTTATGGATCCCGGCAAAGCCGCACGTATAATCATTGACGGCATAAAAAAAGAAAAAAGAACCATCCAGTTCCCCCTCCCCACCGTCCTCGGAACACGCCTGCTCAACATCCTCCCCAACACCCTCTTCGAATACCTCGCCGCTAAGCATCTAGCCGGCCTGAAGAAATGAAATTTATAATATTTTATTATTTTGGATAAGGTAAATAATAAAAAACTTATAGGGTTCTCAGGGAGATGGCCAGGGTTTTCTTCTATTTATTGATAGGCACATCTATTTGTTTCGCACAAACTTCACTCAAGCTCAATGAAATAATGTTTTACCCGGCATCCGGTAATAATGAATTCATTGAAATTTATAACAATGGTCTTACGAGCATTGATCTGACCGGATTTAAAATTAAATATTATAGCTCATCGCCTGATTTCATCATGGACATAGGACAGGGGACTATCCTTTCTGCTAATAGCTATGCTGTCATTTTTGAAGCAGATTATGATATTGAAAACGGTTTATATAAAGACCTGGTCTCTCCTGAAGCTTTAATACTTAAAATCTCGGATAATTATTTCGGCTCAACCGGGATGGCGAATACTTCCAGTCGGCCTGTCTGGCTGCTTTCATACAATGATGACACAGTTGATGTTTATACATATTCAGCTGACAATATGCAGGCTCATTCAGATGAGAAAATCCTGGCTGGAGCAGATAGTTCCCAATCGAACTGGCTGAATTCTGTTTCGGTCAATGGCACACCCGGGTTCGTAAATTCCGTAACCCGGGCAAGCCACGACCTGGAAATAAATTCTATTTCTTTGTCCCCTGCCGTCCCGTTTGAAGGGGATAATGTTCTTATAAGTTCTAAAATAAAAAATGCCGGCGAGAACACTGCAGACGCCTTCTCTGTAATCGTATATAATGATGCAAATATCGACTCCATTCCTCAGACCTGGGAAGAAATATTCTCACAGGATTATTATAATCTGCAGCCCGGAGATTCTTTAACCGCTGACGCATATATTATTTCTGCTTCGCAAGGATTCTACAACATTATTTCAAAAGTTGTCTATGTTCCTGATGAAGATACATCCGACAATATTGCATTTAAGAACTTTTCCGTCTTTCCCCGGGGGATCAGTTATAATGATATTGTCATCAATGAAATTATGTACGCTCCCCTATCTGGTGAACCGGAGTGGGTAGAGATTTATAATCGCTCAACTGAGGAAGTAAACCTTAATGAATGGAGATTTTGCGACTATTCTTCTTCCAAACTTATTACGGATGAGGATATTCTTATTTTACCCGGCGACTTCATCGTACTTACCCGGGATTCTTCGGTACTTAACTTCTATGATGTTCCTTCCCCGATAATTAAGTTTAGTCTACCTGCTCTGAATAATACCGGAGATGCAGTTGTAATAAAGGATTCATTAGGAATTACAATTGACAGCCTTATTTATTCTCCCGCCTGGGGAGGGGATGAAGGCAGAGCACTTGAAAGAATTTCTGCAGATGAAAGCAGCCTCATTGAAGATAACTGGCTGACAAGTGAGAGTTTATTTAAAGCAACTCCCGGAAAGATTAACTCGGTAACAGCCAAGCAGAACGATCTTAAAATATTAACGTTTGAAACCGAAGAATATGCTATTATAGGAGAGCCTGCGGAATTTGAAATCATAGTAAAGAATGCAGGTCTGAATTCTTCTCCTTCTTTTTCCCTGTCTCTTTATTTTGATGTTAATAAAGATTCAATCGCCCAGTTTTCAGAGCTTATATCATCGACTAATTCCGGTCCTTTGTTTGCCGGTGATACGGCCGGATTCATTTTGCATACAATGAACTTTGAAAATGGACAGAATTATTTTATCACAAAGATAAGCGGTTCCCCGGATGATGATACAACAAACAATACAGCTTTCACGAATTTCCGGGGGATGGAAGTTTATGAATACAGGACGGATCTCGTAATAAATGAATTTATGTATGATCCTCTCAATCCTCAGCCGGAATGGATCGAGATCCTTAATAGAAGCACTATACCTATAGATCTCATAAATCATCGGCTTGCTGACTCGAGAGACACAATAACTATATGTTCGGAGGATATCATCCTTTCTCCCGGAAGTTTCGTCGTCATCTCAAAAGACAGCACGATCAGCAATCACTTCAATATTAATGTCCCGCTCATAATAAAATCATTTTCTGCGTTAAATAATTCCGGAGATAAGTTAATCCTTCTCGATTCACTAAACAGGGTGATAGATTCGCTGGAATACAATCCTGTCTGGGGAGGCAGTGATGGAGTTTCCCTTGAGCGGATAAATGCAGACAGCTCATCAACTGATCACGGAAACTGGGGCAGTTCAATAAGCAGGTATAAGGCAACTCCCGGCTATATAAATTCCCTGACTCCCAAAGAAAATGACATTTGTGTCAGCGGAATTATTTCATCCCCCCTTTACCCCGTTTTCGGAGACAATGTATCTCTGCGGGTAAAGATAAAGAACACTGGACTGTCCTCCGCCCCCTATTCACTGAGATTGTATGAGGATACAGATCTTGATTCCTTTCCGGATTTGCTGCTCGCTTCTGTAGATGGTTTGATACTTCCGCCTGGTGATTCCACAATAATAGATCCTGGTTATTTAGTCGCCGGCCTTGCAGAGATTCATATTTTTTATGCTGAAGCATCCTTTTCTGATGATATGGATACGAGTAATAATTATGTTGTATTGGAAATTTATCCGGGCTATCCTCCGGCAACAATTGTAATAAATGAAGTTATGTATGCACCCGAAGGAGGTGAACCGGAATGGACGGAGCTTTATAATAAGTCCACTGATTCAATTCATCTAAAAGACTGGTCGGTTAATGATGTGATATCTACTCCAGCCCTTACTAGAATAGATACAGACCTGGTTATCCTGCCTAACAGTTTTATCTTGCTCGTAAAGGATTCTTCCGTTCTTGAATATCATCGTCTCATACCATCTCCTATGGCAGTATTAAACCTTCCTGTATTGAACAATGATGCCGATGGAATAGTTTTAAAAGATGAGAGAGGGCAAACGATGGATTCCCTGTTCTTCAGCAGCAGCTGGGGCAATCGCGGAAAATCGCTTGAAAGAGTTTCAGCTTCCACTTCAACTAATATCCCTTCGAATTGGGGACCATCAGAAGATGTAGAAATGGGAACCCCGGGAAGGGTAAACAGCATTACTCCTAAGGATAAAGACGCCGCATTAATAAAGATTTCATCTATTCCCGAATTTCCTGTTCATGGTGAGGATGTTTTTATTACAGCGATGATAAAAAATAAAGGGAGGTTGTCTGCCCCCTATATCACTGCGGAATTTTATATAGATAGTGATTCTAACAATACCACCGATAAATTATTTTCTTCGCTGGAAGGATTAACACTGAACGCTGATGATACCCTCTTAATTACTTCTTCAGTTCCCATAGGTAATTTAACCCAGAATATTCTTACTGCGGTGAGAGTGATATTTCCCGGGGATGAAGACACATTAAATAATTATTTGGAGAGAGTTGTGGGGCCCGGTTATGGGACCCGTACTGCCATGATAAATGAAATCATGTATGACCCTGCTGACGGTGAACCTGAATGGTTTGAAATTGTTAATATTTCATCGGACAGCATAAATCTGAAAGGTTGGTCGGCCGGAGATGAACCCCAGGCCTTTGCCGGAAGTCTGATTACGGAAAACGATCACTTTCTTCAGCCGGGTAGTTATGCTGTTATTGCAAAAGATACTTCTTTTAGTTCATTTCATACTGAAGTTAGTAATGTATTTACAGCAAACTTCGGTACACTCGGTAATTCTGAGGATCATTTAATTCTTTATGATTTCAGGGGCGGTATTATTGACAGCATCCATTACAAATCTTCCTGGGGCGGGAAAAACGGCTTTTCACTTGAAAGGCTGGATGCGGCAGATACTTCTTTCGGTGCCGGCACCTGGGCTTCTTCCATTAGTCCCGGAAGAAGTACTCCCGGCAAAAAGAATTCCCTGTCAGGTATCCCCCCGGGGGAAAAGAACTCTATAGTGATAAACGAAATAATGTATGATCCGGGAATCGATAACTGTGAGTTCGTCGAGTTCTATAATAAAAGCCGCGATACCGTAAATATAGGAGGGTGGATTTTTGAAGAATCAGGGAGTAAAAAATTCAGACTATCGGAGTCCTATTTCAATTTACCGCCTGCAGGGTATTATCTGCTTGCTGCCGACTCAAGTGTTTTCTCTCTCTATACACCTGATAAACTAAACAGTTTTAACCTTGCCGGCGCCAAAGATCTCTCGTTGTCTAATGAAGGAGAACTTATTCTTCTTAGGGATCCTGCAGGAAATATTATTGATTCAGTCGTCTATTCTTCCCGGTGGCACAACAGAAATATAAATATCACAAAAAATAAATCGCTTGAAAGAATCAATCCTGAAATTGACGGGAACTATCCTCTGAACTGGAGTTCCTCTACAGCTTTCAACGGTTCTACGCCGGGCATCCGGAACAGTATCTTCACAGAAAACAATAACAGACAGACCGGAATTTCTGTTTCTCCTAATCCTTTCTCACCCGACAATGACGGATATGAAGACTTCTGTATTATAAATTATTCCCTTTTACAAGCCGTCTCTCAGATCAGGATAAAAGTATTTGACAGTCGGGGCAGACTGGTACGTACACTCGAAAATAATACTCCGTCTGCTTCGCGGGGTTCGGTTGTTTTCGACGGACTTGAAGAAAGCGGTGTCCCTTTAAGGATAGGCATCTACATCATTTTCCTCGAAGCTCTGAATGAGAATACAGGTATGGTGGAAAACCTGAAAACCGTTGTTGTCGCGGCCAGGAGGCTTTGATTCTCCAACGCTTGTTCTGTATCACTTCCTTGTGTGTAGTCAGTAGGACAGCAGGTGAGCTGTTCGATAGGCGGAAAGGTTGCAGATTTTTCGTACCCTCCGAAAGGGCTTCGTTTAGGAGTCACATATCGTCACTTAAATCCTCCGGGAACTTTGTTTTTGCTCCGAAAGTAAAATGGCATAACGATTGCGTTGTATATGGCAGATAATAAAATATGAAATGATTCTGGCTGCGATGCTTAAGTTAGTGACACGTTTGATTATGTAATGATACGAAATTATGAAAGCTAAATCACAGAGTCATTATCCTTTTTCCAGGCCGCTGATATCAGCGGCATTCTTTTTTTAAACCATTCTCCCTGCTCACGCGTCTAATTGCTGTTACGGTGGTTTGACGGACGACATTGTTTCTCCGGCTGCCGGTGCTTAGTGTTGTAATAATATTGTTCCTGATTATGACGGGTTTGTGGTTCCTGCTTTTATGGTTATCAGAAGATTCGTGTGAATAGGTTAGGATATCGTGTAATTCCGCTAATGGGAATCATAATAAAGCCGTAAAGGATTTTAGACTTTGCGGCTTTTTTTATTTGTGTTAAATTAATTGCTGAAGTAATTATTATAAATCCAGGCAAGGAGAATCTAATGAAGTATGCGTTTCTTTTGTTTGTGTCATTTTTATTGTTGAACGGCTGCGGTTCCGATAGGAGCGGCGAGGAACAGGCTGTTAAAGATATCATTATGAAAAATACACAGGCGGGTAATGATGAGGATGTTGCCGCCTATATTAGTACGATGGATAGGGAGAATAAAAACTACGACCACCTTGGGCAGATGATGAATACCATTTTTAGTACGTACGACCTTAATTACCAGGTGAAGGATCTTAAGGTGATTGAACTGAAGGACGATGAGGCGAAGGTTCAGTTTGTGCAGATTACTAAGAAGGAAAAAGGCCCTACGTTCAGGGATAACAGGATTGAGGGTATCCATATACTGCATAGGA
This sequence comes from uncultured Bacteroidota bacterium, assembly GCA_963771705.1. Lineage (GTDB taxonomy): Bacteria > Bacteroidota > Ignavibacteria > Ignavibacteriales > Ignavibacteriaceae > DATFVA01. Next base: position 105,579 of record CAVYUP010000004.1, on the reverse strand, counting down.
CTGACGGCGAGTGGAAGATCTATGATACTCAGATAAAGAAAATCGATTACCTGAACTGACATGAGTAAATTTAAAATATTGTATATATACCCTCATCCGGATGATGAGTCTTTCGGTCCCGCGGCTGTTATGTACGACCAGCTGAAAGAGGGTCACGAGGTTTATCTTTTAACTCTTACCCGCGGCGGCGCTACTAAACAGAGGTTTAAACTTGATGTTGGTGTGGCTGAGATGGGTGAAATAAGGTTCAAGGAGATGTTGAAGGTTAAGGAAACGCTTAACCTTAACGGAATGCTCGTTCTTGATCTGCCCGACAGCGGCCTGCCTGAAATGGATCCCCGCGAAATCGAGAAAGTTGTGAAGGATCATATAGAAAAGATTAAGCCCGATGTCATCGTCTCTTATCCGGTGCATGGAGTAAGCGGTTTTCCCGATCACCTTGTTGCGCACGCTGTTGTTAAGCGCGTCTTTCTGGAGCTCAGGGATTCCGGCTGCGATTATCTGAAAAGACTGGCTTTTAATACTATCGTGGATAAAGGCTTCTCTCCCTGGCAGGGCGATATGTTCGTCCTTAAACAGTCGCCTCCTGAATTAATCGACTGCGTTGTGAAGCTTGATGATGACATGATCCAGGCTATGAAGGATTCTCTGAGCTGCTATGAGACGTATAAAAGCACTATTGAGGAATCGGGTGTTGTCAAGAAGATCGGCGGTGAGATCCCGTTCGAGTTTTTTAATGAGGACTTTGATCCGCCTCTTGCTAAATTAACTGATAATTTGTGAGTTAAGTTTCGTTCGTCCTTTTATGAAAATATTAGTTGATGAAAATATCTACCTTGATGACCCTGTTAAAAAGGATAAGGATAGCCTGATCCGCTTCCTGTCCGACAGGGAGATCTATAATAATACTCTGCGCCTTCCTTTTCCTTATACCGCTAAAGATGCTGACTGGTGGATACGCTTCGTGAGTGAGTCTAAAAAGAAATCGGGAATGAATCTTAATTTTGCTATAAGAACCAGCGATAAAAAGCTTATCGGCGGTATCAGCTACCATATGAAGTACGGCCCTGCTTCTCATAAGGATGAACTGGGCTACTGGCTTGCAAGGAATTACTGGAATAAGGGGATTATGAGCAGGGTGGTAAGGAGCTTCTGCCAGTATGGCTTCGACTCGCTTCACCTCAGGAGGATTGAAGCTACTGTCTTCGAACATAATCTCTCTTCCTGCCGTGTGCTTGAGAAATGTGGGTTTGAATATGAGGGTACTTTGAAAAAATATTATATAAAGGACGGAGATTTTATCGATGTCCGCCTCTATGCAATAACAAAATAAAGGAGTATGATATGATATCAGGCTGGTTGATGGAAATTTTTGAAACTGAGCTTAATAAACTGAAAACGGAGATAAACCTGTATAAGGATGAAGGTGATCTCTGGATTGTAAAGGCGGGTATTGCGAATTCTGCCGGAAACCTGTGCCTCCATCTCCTGGGAAATGTGAACCACTACGTAGGTCACCTGATCGGCGGAACGGGATATAAAAGAGATCGTCAGGCGGAATTTGCCGATAAAAACATCCTTAGGGATGAATTGAATAACAGGATCGATGCGGTGATTGAGGTGGTTAAAAAATCTCTCCCGAAACTTGATGACGCGGATATGAATAAAACTTTTCCTGAAAAGTCCGGCGGAAAGGTAAGGGAGTATGGTTTTACGCTCATTCATATCGCGAATCATTTCGATTACCACCTGGGACAGATAAACTATCACAGAAGATTAATTGAAAGTGTTCCAAATGAATAAGGTTAACCTTGAGGAAAAGTTTTCTGCGGTTGCTGAATACTGGCAGCCTAAAATAATCGGTGAGCTTAACGGCCAGCATGTTAAGATCGCTAGGGTTAAGGGTTCCTTCGCCTGGCATCTTCACGAAAATGAGGATGAGTTGTTCATGGTTATTAAGGGAAAGTTGAAAATTCATCTTAAGGAAAAGACTGTCCAGCTGAATGAAGGCGAATTCTTTATTGTTCCTAAAGGCATTGAGCATAAGCCTTCTGCTGAAGAGGAAGTCCACCTGATGATGTTTGAACCTGCCGGTACGCTTAATACCGGCAACATTCAAAATGAGATGACCGTCCCCAACCCTGAGAAAATTTAACCTTTGCTCTCGGTTTTAACCGCTTTGCCGTCGGTTTTACCGACGGACAGTCTGACTTTCCTTCTGTATTCTTCCCTCTTTCTACTGCGTTGCGGTCTTCAGCCTCTTCAGAAATATTACTACCAGCCCCGCGGCAATTAACGACGTAACTACCAGCAGCAGGAAGAACTGCCACAGCTCCCAGTTCTGGTAGAACCGGCCTACGAAACCCGACAGGTAATTTCCTACCGCCGTGGCGCCGAACCACCCTCCCATCAGCAGCCCTTTCATTTTTGGAGGGGCTACCTTGGAAACGAAAGAGAGCCCCATGGGACTTAAGTGCAGCTCAGCCAGCGTAAGTGTAAAGTACGTCCCTATCAGCCAGAATGGCGAAACGGTTACGGGAGAAGTGCCTCCGCTGATAGAGTAAACAGGAGGCAGTCCCGTTGAAGCGATAACCATAACCATATAGGCCAGCGCTGTTATCAGCATTCCTATCCCGATCTTGGCGGGCGATGAAGGCTCCTTCCCTTTCCTGTTCAGCCAGGCAAAATACCCCACAATTACCGGGGTAAGCAGTACGATGAACATCGGGTTGAATGACTGGAACTGCTCGGGAGCAATTGAATTGGTATCGGGGAGATTGTTTAGTTTATAAATGATTACAAGCAGTCCTATCAGCACAAAAAAACTCCCGATCCCTTTTGTCTTTACCGAAGTCTTCTTATTAAAAGCAACAGCGGCTCCCAGTATTACGGCAAGAACGGCATGGAGCCCTACTACATCAAATAGAATATATGTGAATTTGTGAACACTGCTGAACGTATAGTCCCTTGCGAATAGCGAGAGGGCCGCGCCGTTCTGATGGAAGGCCATCCAGAAGAAGATTACAATCGCGAAGATGGTAAGGAGAGCAATAACTCTTTCTTTTTCCTGCGCTTTTGTGAGACTGACGTCTTTGTCAGCGTTGGGTTTGAGCTTCGACTGATAATCTGCGTCTGCGTAATGCTTTCTGAAAATCGTAAATACCAGCAGCGAAACGATCATTCCCGCTGAGGCTACTGCAAACACTGCATTGTATCCATGCGCCAGTGTTGTTCCGAAGTTCTCCATAAAGAACTGCCTTACACCCGCGGCGGCAAATGGAGCGTAGAATGCGCCGATGTTTATTCCCATATAGAAAATATTGTAGCCTGCGTCTTTCAGGGATCCGGAGGAGTGAGCATAAAGGTTGCCTACAAGTACGGAAATGTTTGCCTTAAACATTCCGTTGCCTATGCATACAACGGCCAGGGCTATATAAAGAAGGAAAGGCGTATCTGTAGGAACGGCCATAAGTCCGTACCCTATGCACATTGTTACGGCCCCTATAATTATAGTCTTACCGTAACCGAGTACATTATCGGCTATCCAGCCTCCAAGGATAGGCGTGAAATACACAAAAGCGATAAATATTCCGTAAACGTTGGTAACGGTAGCGGCGTCCCAGCCGAAATTTTCGCTTAAATAATAAACAAATATTGCGAGCATCGTGTAAAAACCGAAACGCTCCCACATTTCTGTAAAAAAGAGTACATATAGTCCTTTTGGATGTCCTTTAAACATCTGGCCTCCGTTTATCTTTTAGGGAATTTATAGGATATGTCTTTTCTCTCCACTGAGCATTTAAAATCTGCTTTTCGAATTATACAAAAAGATTCTTGTTAGTAACAAATTTTTTTTGAATTCTTTTTATTTTTTCAGAACGGCGTAGATTAGCAGGAATTCTGAACAATGAGCGTAATATCACAGTCATATTGCGGCGCATTATCTAATTTTTAGCATTCTTTACTTCGTTTTATTACCATCAAAAAGTCGAGAGGGAGGCAATGAAAAATTATAAGTCGTATTTCTCTATCTCAGCCGCGTTTGTATTTTCACTTCTTTTCTTATACAGCTGCAGCAGCGATAAATATGAGAAGAAGCAGCTAAATAACGGGAATCTCTATTATGACCAGACAGTATCGGGCGATAAGGTAGAAAGTCTCGGCAATTATATAAACCAGTGCGCTATTTTCAATGATGAAGTTAATAAGGCAAGACTTACTAAAACAGACAGCACTTATGAAATAAGTCTTAGTGTCCCTCCGGAGATGATAAACAGCGATCAGTATCAGAGCTATGCGGAGATCCTTGCTATGCAGCTTTCCGACGATGTATTCGATGGCTCAAAGGTTGAGATCCACCTTGCCGACAGCAGTTTCAACACGAAGGTTACAAAGTCCTCGGTTAAGAATACTGAATAAGGATATTGTCGCCCTGAACTTTATCCTGGACTCATTCCAGGATTGTTTCGGAGTCTCAACAATATAATTCTTAATAACTTTCCATAGGAAAATTGTATATCATATCCTCAAGCGGCAGCATATAAAGAGGAAGTCCGTTGTACTTCAGCCGGAATAACAGGTGATCGAGCATAGTGTCATCCTGCGTATTTATACCGAAAATATTCGGTACAAGAGAACTGAAGTTGAACCACGGCGCTTCAGGGTACTCTTTAATATCGTACTCACATCCCTTTAGTCCTGCTTTATTCACCGTTTCATTGATTGCGTCATATAACCCCCCTATCTTGTCAACAAGATTTATTCTCTTCCCGTCCATACCAGACCATACCCTTCCCTGCGCAATTTCCTTAACTCTGTCGTATTCCATATTCCTTCCCTCTGCAACCTTGCCGACAAAATCCCTGTAGGTTTCTCTTATCATATTCTCTGCCTTGTTCAGCTCATCTTCTGTAAGATCCCTGTCGGGCAGAGATACGCCGATGAAAGGAACTCTCATTCCGAACGGCAGATCAGCATGCTTTCCTATCTGCACCAGATCAGTCGATACTCCTATGTCCTGCTTGAGCGTTTTATTGTAGTACCATCCTCCTATTACCCCGATAGATCCTGTTATGGTGGTGGGAGCCGCAATAATCTCGTCGCCGTACATAGATAGCCAGTATCCTCCTGATCCTGCCACGTATCCTTGTGAAACTATTACAGGTTTTTTCTTCTTGCATTCTTTTACGGCTTCCGCTACTATATCAGAGGCCATACCGTCTCCTCCCGGTGAATCCACCCTTAATACTACCCCCTTTACATTCGGATCGTTAGATACGGCTTCAACAACTTTAACAAGATTCCTTGCATTGATCCCATTATCCATTGCACACACACCGATCGCATACACAACAGCAATCTCAGGTTTCTTCCCCCAGTAATTGTCATCCGGAAGCTGAAACTCAGCCAGCGAGCCGGGGGATACCATTTTTTTATCTTTGCCTGCGTAGCCTTTAATTATCTCATTTATATTCTCCCACCTCGCGAGGGTGTCTACAAGGTTGTTCCTTAAGGCCGAGGAAGGAAGGAACAGAGCGGTCTCGTTTACAAGATCGTCGAATTCGTCCGGCATTATATTCCTGCTTCTGCAGATACCGTCTTTGGTAACACCGTAATATGAATCGATAATCGCCTTCCACTGGATGCTGTCGGCTTCGCTCATATTTGTGCGCGAGAAGGTTTCCATGGCCGACTTAAATTTGAAATACCTTAATTCGGTAAATCCGACCCCCAGCTCCTCCAGCAGGTTTGTGTAATACTGCCGCCCCCAGATATAACCTTCGAGCGTAATGGTGCCCTGGGGATTCATAATAATTTTATCAGCAGCGGAGGCAAGATAGTATCCGTCAATATTCACCCGGTCAAGGTAAATGATTATTTTTTTTCCCTTCTCCCTGAATTTTTCAAGCTTATTTCTTAACTCCCAGATCATCTCTCTGTTGATCTCCATCCCCGAAAGGTTTATTACTATGCCTGCTACGGTATTGTCATCTGCCGCGGCATCAATTTCGTTAAGAGTATTATAGAGTGTGTTCGAATTATCGAATAATTTATATCGCTGGTATTTCATTCCTCCGAGCAGATCGAGATTAACGTAATCTTCTTTTGATTCCAGGGTGTGAATGATATTTCTGTCGTATGCCCCCACCCTTATACCGTACGTGTTATAACCGTACGTGCCGTCTTTTGAAAAATGGCTCTCACTGGTAAGTCCTATCCTTCCGAAACTTAATCCTATTCCAAGGTTGAAAAAATGATTGGAGAAATACCTTTCGGTAATCCTTATGCCGGGAAGCAGTTCGGCGGCCGCTCCCAGACTCCATTTCAGATCATCCTCTGATTTTCCGTTTCCGAAAACATAATCGGCAAAAAGAGTGAGGATTTCATTTCCGAAGGGTCTTACTGCAAGATCCAGTGCTCCCTCGTTATAATTCGAAGTAGACAGGTTCCCGATGATACCCAGCGAGGCATATTTGAGCGGACGGTAGATCGTGCCTATAGTGAAGAAATCAGATCGGTTGAACGCGTTAAGATCACCGGACGACCAGCTGTAGCCGAAGCCCACACTGAAAGCGTCGCTGCCGAATCCTGTGGAGATTTTGTAGTCGGTTACAGATAAAGAATTGAATTTTGTGTTCACTAACCCGAATCCTAAATGAGGAAAAGCAGTGAAAATCCCGTAGTGGTTGAAATCGTTCCATCTCCCTCTCTCATCGCTGAAAGCAAAATAAAGATCGGGCTGCTCCACCATCGAGAGAAGCGCGGGATTAACGTATCCGTATAACCCGTATTTATACGCCCCCGGAGAGGCTATCCCGAATTCATCCTGGAGATAATATGACGGTGAAGATGACTGGCATAGTCCGCTTTGAAAAAATACCGAAAGGAACAGAATAAGTATTGCGCTCTTTTTCATTCTTAACCTCGTTTATTTTCCTCACTTTAAACTATGAAGATTTTAAATGACATAAAATCAGATGTATCCTGTCCATTAATCTAATGTAAATTTTCGGTATTTTTATGCTTCAATTTGATTGTATGTTATGATAGAAATCCACGACCTTCACAAAAGTTTTTCAGATAAGGAAGTCCTTTCCGGGGTAAACCTTATGATTGATAAGGGACAGACCACAGTAATTATCGGCAGGAGCGGCTGCGGTAAGAGCGTGCTTATTAAGCATATAGTAGGACTCCTTAAGCCTGATTCCGGGTGGGTGAAGGTTGAAGGTCAGGTGGTCTCCGAGCTGACGGTTTCTGATCTCTATGAATTAAGGAAAATGTTTGGCTTCCTGTTCCAGGGCGCCGCTTTATTCGATTCGCTGACCGTGCACGAAAATGTCGCGCTCCCGCTGGTGGAGTCTAAGAATGGTTTTCAGAAATCGGAGATTGACAGAATAGTTAAAGAGAAGCTCGAACTCGTGGGTCTTAAGGATATATACAACCTTAAGCCTGCGGAGCTTTCGGGGGGAATGAAGAAGAGAGTGGGACTCGCAAGGGCGCTTGTTACAAGTCCCGACTATATCCTTTACGATGAACCTACAACCGGCCTCGACCCTATTATGTCTGATTCCATAGATAGCTTAATTAAGGAACTCAGCAGTAAAATCAGCGTCACTTCAGTGGTTGTTACTCACGACTTATACAGCGTTAAAAATGTTGCGGACAAAGTGGCAATGATGCATAATGGGAAAATTCATTTTGAGGGTACACCCGAAGAACTGCTTAAATCAAAGGATCCCGACATAATTGATTTTATAAAAAGAGCCGGTGCATAAACGTGCTTCGTTTCATAATTTAAATCACAAAATCCATCCTTCCTTTTATTTACATTTCTCCCTGTAATCATTCGGACTTTTAATATGAAATTTATGATGATCAGGAATTCCCCCTCTTTCCTTTCGGTGGGAGAGATTTTCGGGAAACTCGCTAAGCCGAAGGTGCATAGAGATTATACCGCGATTGCAGCGGCGGAATTGATAAGAACAGAGCACCCTTTGTTTGTATCTTTGAAATTAAAAGAACCCGTAAACGGTAATAATGACATGATGACTATGCTTAGTTCAATAGATGCGAATACCCGTTTACGGGTTTCTATTATTGACACTGAAACAATAAAAAGTTATTTCGGTTCAATTTTTATGAAATCAGATAATTATCATTTGCCTGGTGCAAAAACATAGTCCGCAATAACCCCTAACCATAATCCTGTTGATTTAAGCTGACGTTCTTTTGAATTGTCAGCTTTTTCATTTTATTTTATCAGCATTCTTTTGATATTTTTTAATGGTACTGTATGTCCGACTTAAATTCCATTATCCAGGTAATCCAGCTGATGCTGGCCCCGGGAATAATGATCTCAGCCTGCGGTCTTCTCCTGCTCGGAATGAACAACAAATATTCACTTGTAGTTAACAGGGTAAGACTGTTGAACGAAGAAAGGCGCAGGGTACTTGCAAAAGCCGGTGACCGGGAATTCAGTTATGAAGAAAATGTGAGACTTGAAAGTATCTCCCTGCAGATTGAAAAACTGACGTTCAGAGTGAAGCTTGTGCGGAACGCGGTGCTTTCATACACCATTGCCGTTGCACTGTTTGTTTTAACCTCACTGTTTATAGCCATACAATATTTCGCAGAGGTTAATATAAATGTGTTTATCATAATAATTTTTCTTTTCGGGATGTTGAGCGTACTGGCCGGGGTGCTTTATGCGGCATACGAAACAAGAGAAGGCTACAGTATTATTCAGCTTGAAATCAAGATTGACTAACTGATAAATTATATGCTGAATGAGTGAAGAAAGATTATATAATCAGGATGATCTTCTCCGTCCGGGGAATATGATCCGGCTTTATGCTACCGGGGCATTTCCTATGGCGGATGAGGAGACTGATAAGATTAACTGGTACATGCCCGAGGTGCGTACTGTGATACCTGTTGATAATTTTAACTTCCCGCGCTCTTTAAGAAAATTCCTTGAGAAAAGTGACTTTGAAACAAGATACGATACCGATTTCCTCAGCGTAGTAAGAGGCTGCGCCGACCGTGAGTCTACCTGGATTTCTGAAAAGCTAATCAAAGCATATCTCAGGCTTAAAAATCTGGGATATATACACACTGTTGAAACATGGGAAAAAGGTAAGCTTGTGGGGGGACTTTACGGGGTAACTTTCAGAGGCGCTTTTTTCGGGGAATCAATGTTCTCCCGGAAACCCCAGGCATCAAAAGCGGCACTTATAAGTCTTTTGCATCATTTAAGAGAAAAGAACTTCGCCCTGCTTGACGTTCAGTTTATGACTCCTCACCTCAAAATGTTCGGTGCCGTTGAGATCGACATGGAACAATACAACGAGCTCCTGCATTCGGCTTATATAAGAGGCTGTGAGTTTTAGTATTTATGTAAAATGCAGAAGATGATAGATTCCGAAATAAATTCGAAATGATCCCACCGGGCTGAATTTGCCTTCGGTTCAGCATAGAAGGAAAGAGATGGCATCGAGATAAATAAACGTAACCCCGCCTGAGAGCGGGGTTAATAAGTACTAATATATCTAAGGAGGGGCAGGACCTACTTCATCAGGATCATTTTCTTCATTTGAATAAAGCTGCCTGCCTGGAGGCGGTAGAAATACACGCCGCTGGCCAGGTCAGAGGCATTAAAATCTACTGTATAATTACCTGCGGCTTGTTCTCCGTTAACAAGTGTGGTCACCTCTTTACCGAGTTCATCGTATACCTTCAAAGTTACCTTCTGTGCGGAAGGAATCGAGTAATTAATCTGTGTCGAGGGATTAAATGGATTAGGATAGTTCTGCTTCAGCAGGAAATTCTCCGGAATATTATTATCGGCCTGCCTGATGCCTGTTATATTCGCGTTTATTAATGTAAGACCATTGATGGGTATTACTCCTGTATTTGCTGATGTCGTATCTGCTGCTTCAACTGAAAGCTGTACACCCGTTCTTGTTATAAAAAGGTAGGAAATATATCGCGAGTAATCCGTGCCGGAAGTTTGAGTGACGTCAGACATAACACGGAGAGCCTCCACAGTTGCTCCTCCCGGCAGAGTCATAGTTCCGTAAGCATCTACCGTATTCTCTACGTGTGTGTTGTGCGTGGTGACTGTTGTAAATCCTAAGGCACTTACGGAATCAGTTTCTACATAGTCCTGCATCCAGTTTGTACCCATGGTTAAGGGCACAATAACGGTTTTTTCGGCTGGATTGTTATGCATTACTATTGTAGCCTGGAACCCGCTGATCTCAGTCTGAGCTCCCGCTCCGTAATTAAGCAGCGCGCCGTTAACACCTGCATATGACCAGGTTTCGGCTGAATAACCCATTACAGATGTAGTACCGTGCAGACATACCGTTGCTCCGGGAAAGCTTCCTGCATACGGGGTTCCGGAAGGCTCTACACTTGTTACATCAAATTGCTGATCCAGTGAGATCCCGCTGAAATCCCACGTGGTAGCGCCTGTTGTACCTATATCGATCGATGCGGTTGTTGTATCCATGGCTGTTGTGAGGTTATTGCCTAAATTAACAAATGCGTTAAGATCGCTTTGGGTAAGGGTTATCTGAGCCGACAGCTTCACCCCTGCAAACAAAACAAAACAAAGCAGTAAAGAACCAAATTTTTTCATACTGAATTCTCCTTCTATTTATAAATGCACACAATACTCCCCGGAAGAGAGTATCGTTATTAATTATTTTTATCAAAGCTTTGAGCGGAAGTTATGAATAATTGGGATAAGTTCCAGAAAATTCTTATATAAAGTGACGTAAATCGAATCCAATAAAAAATGGTGATGCCCTCAGACATCACCTTTGCTGATTAACGAATTATCGGGGGTATGGAGAACCTCCGGCAGGTTCCCTGGTTGGATAAATCAGCCTTTTATAAGTACTAATTCTTTTTGAGCGGGTGAGATAAACTCACATCCATTCTTTGTAACGACTACCATCTCCTCAAGTGTTGATGTACCGTAATCTTTTACCGGAAGTCTCGGCTCAATGGTAAAGATCTGCCCTTCTTCAACTTCCATAAATGGGGTGTCTCCGTAACGCTCCCATCTTGGGAATAATCCCGCTCCGCCGTCATGCACATTGCGGCCTACCTGGTGCCCCAGACCATGCGGATACTCCTCGTAGCCTTTGCCGGTTATATAATTTCGCGCAATATCATCCATATCGCAGCCTTTAACTCCCGGCTTCAACTGGTCAGCAACTTTCTGTATCGCGTCCCTGATAATTTCAAAACCTTTTTGTACTTCGGCAGGAGCCTTGTCTTCATCATCTTTAAGTACGTACCACATCCTCTGCAGATCCGAGCAGTAACCCTTATACTCGATGCCGAAATCTATATTGACTATGTGTCCTTTCTGTACTTTCGCATCGGTGGGACCAGAGTGAGCGCCGCCTGCTTCCGGTCCGGTAAACACGGCGGGACAATGATCATCCTCCCATGCCAGTCCGTACCCTCTTTCTTTAACTTTGCTCTTCATAAAGTGGGCTATCTCGATCTCTGTAACACCCGGCTTAATAAACTTCCCTGTTTCTTCGAAAATTTTGATGGTCTCTTTTATTGCCTCTTTCATTATCGAAAGCTCGGTTGACGATTTCCTTCCTCTAAGTGCTGAAATTATTTCCTCAGAACTCACCAGCTTATTCTCAAAACCGCTTCCTTCAAGATGTTCCCGCAGAATGTTGTACATCCCATGGGTGATGCCGTCTGCCAGTACAGAATTCTTTGAATAGTTAATCGCTATTTGCGCCGGGTTTTTCTTCTTAAGGTATTCGTTAAGAGGCTCCCTGACCGATTTAACGTAGGTGATTATGTTCTGGAAAGTTCCTGTGCGTTTGATGTTGTCCTCTTCAAGCGAGCCTACAATGGCGGCGGTTTCTCCGTCGCGGTTGATGATAAAAGCTGACTGCCAGGTCCAGTTTCCTCCTACAACCATATCAAGGCTTGGATCATGGATCGTTGAACTTTCTCTCACAAAGATCATCCACATATCAATCTTTTTTTCCTTTAAAATATTAACTGCCTGTCCGATTTTTTCTTTTAATATTTCTTTGTTCATAGTAATACCTTAATTTTTATACTCTAAAAAAGACACTTCTTAAACTTATTAACATAAGGGGAACCAAGCAAGAAAATAAGATTTACGAATAATTACTGGGTATTTGATCAAAAGAATTGCTAATTTTTCTTGTGTTAATTTTTATAATTATGCACACTTTTTTAGAAAAATGGTTGTAAAACTTATCTCCATATGGGAGCAAATCTTAAATTTTAATCTAAAGGAAAGTCATGACTGAATATGCTCAAAATGTGCTGTCTAAAGTAAGAGCACTTAACCCGAGTGAGCCTGAATTTCATCAGGCTGTAGAAGAAGTATTTGATTCTCTGGACCTGGTACTGGAAAGACACCCCGAGTACCGCTCCGCCAGGATCCTTGAAAGAATGACAGAACCGGAAAGAGTTATTATGTTCCGTGTACCCTGGATGGATGACCAGGGCGATATTCATATAAACCGCGGTTTCAGAATTGAAATGAACAGCGCGATCGGTCCTTATAAAGGCGGCCTGCGCTTCCACCCTTCTGTAAATATGGGTATTCTTAAATTTCTGGCCTTCGAACAGGTATTCAAAAACAGCCTTACCACCCTTCCTATGGGCGGCGGCAAGGGCGGATCTGACTTCGACCCTAAAGGCAAAAGCGATAATGAAGTAATGAGATTCTCCCAGAGCTTTATGACAGAATTGTATCGTCATATCGGACCGAATACGGATGTACCGGCAGGCGATATCGGCGTTGGAGCAAGAGAGATCGGATTCTTGTTCGGCCAGTATAAAAGGCTTAAAAACGAGTTCACGGGCGTTCTCACAGGTAAAGGATTGAACTGGGGCGGTTCTCTTATCCGTCCTGAAGCTACCGGCTACGGCGCCGTATATTTTGCGCACGAAATGCTGAAGACTATAGGAATGGATATAGAAGGAAAAGTTTTCGGCGTATCCGGCTTTGGAAATGTTGCCTGGGGAGCGGTTCAGAAGATAGACCAGCTCGGAGGCAAGGTTGTTACTCTTTCCGGTCCTGACGGATTCGTTTATGATAAGGACGGCATTAAAGGCGATAAGATCGAATATATGCTGCAGATGCGCGCCAGCGCGAATGACCGGGTTAAGGATTACGCGGATAAATTCAAAGTTGAATTCCACGAAGGTAAGAGACCCTGGGGCGTTAAGGTGGATGTGGCAATGCCATGCGCAACTCAGAATGAAATCTTTGAAGAAGATGCAAAAGAATTGCTGAAGAACGGATGTGTCTGCGTTTGCGAAGGTGCTAATATGCCTACAACAATTGAGGCGTATAAAGTATTCAGGGACGCGAAGATATTGTTCTCTCCCGGCAAGGCTTCGAATGCGGGCGGTGTAGCAACTTCCGGACTCGAGATGTCGCAGAACAGTATGCGTCTCCCCTGGCCTAAGGAGGAAGTCGACTCACGCTTACAGATGATTATGAAGAATATTCACGATACTTGTGTACAGACTGCCGAAAGGTTCGGAACGAAAGGAAATTATGTTAGCGGGGCAAACATCGCGGGCTTCCTTAAAGTAGCCGACGCTATGCTTGACCAGGGTTTGGTATAATTATAAGCGTTTTATCTTTTAACCGGGGCTGTACTATATACAGCCCCAGAATAATTCAATGAGCAAAATACAGGCTTTTCATTTAGAGGACATCTTTTCAAACCGCATCAAACGGTTCCAGAAGCTGATGCGGTACAAAATACGTGAAATTTTACTGGTTTCAAGTTTCTACGATTTCTACCTGTTTGAGGAGGACGGACGGTTATATGAACTTATCCGCCAGGAATATCAGAACCTGAACCTCAGTCAGGCACCCGAAATAACCCACGTCACTACCGGAGAGGAAGCTCTCGAACTAATCAAATCGGATAATCAGTTTGATCTCATCATAACTACTCTTCATATTGAAGATATGAACGTAGTTACCTTCGCTGAGAAGGTTAAGTCGGAGGGAGTAAAGGCTCCTATGATCCTTCTCGCTTATGATAATAAAGAGAGAAAGGAACTGATCTCCAGGTATGATATCTCGGTCTTCGACAGAATTTTTATATGGCAGGGCGATTACAGGCTGCTGCTCGGTATTATTAAGTACGCCGAAGACAGGATGAACGTTGAAAGCGATGTGGCTGCGGTAGGAGTGCAGGTGATTATCCTTGTTGAAGACAATGTTAAGTTTTATTCCTCTTATCTCCCGTTGATTTATACCGAAATCTTTAATCAGTCGCAGCGGCTTATCACCGAAGGAGTTAATCTCACTCATAAGTTTTTGAGAATGCGGGCACGACCGAAGATCCTTCTCAGCACTACTTATGAGGAGGCCTGGGAATATTTTGAAAAGTATGAGGAATCGATCCTCGGGATTATTACTGATAGTAATTTCAAACACCATGGTATGCGCGATTCTGAGGCGGGAATTAAATTTACACGCGAGGTAAAAAGCCGTCAGAAGGATATCCCAATTCTGCTTCAGTCGAGTAACTCCGACTTTGCGGTAAAAGCCTACTCGGCCGGCGCGAATTTTATCCAGAAAGGTTCGCCCCGGCTTCTGCATGAATTGCGCGACTTTATGATGAATAATTTCGGGTTCGGCGATTTTATTTTCCAGCTTCCCGATGGTTCTGAAGTCGGCAGGGCAACTAATATGAAAGCGCTCGAAGAATATATAAGGAAAATTCCCGATGAAAGTCTGATGTTCCATGCCGAAAGAAACCATTTCTCTAAATGGCTGAAAGCAAGGACTGAATTCTGGCTGGCCCATAAACTGCGTCCCCGTAAGGTTTCCGATTTCAGATCCGTTGATGATTTGCGTCATCACCTTTTGAAATCTCTTCGGGATTACCAGGAATACCGGCTCAAAGGAATTATTACTGAATTCAATAAAGAGTCATTTGATATAAAGAATAGCTTTGCCAGAATAGGTACGGGCTCACTCGGCGGTAAAGCCAGAGGTCTGGGTTTCATCAACATCCTCATTAACCACAACAAGATAAAAGACAGGTTTGAAGGGGTTGAACTTAATGTTCCTTCAGCTGTGGTTATTGCAACTGATTATTTTGATGAATTCCTTATTGAAAATCAGCTTGATGTTTTCGCCTTAAATTCTACCGACGATGAGGAGATTACCAAAAGGTTCATAGAAGCGGAAAATTTCCCCCAGGAACTCCAGGATAAACTGATGGAATTTCTGGATGTTGTAAAGGAACCCCTTGCGATCAGATCATCAAGTCTCCTTGAGGATTCGCAATTCCAGCCCTTCGCGGGTGTTTACGAAACCTATATGGTCCCGAATAATCACCCCGATCCTAACATCCGTCTGGCTGAGCTGCTTAATTGTATTAAGTGTGTTTACGCGTCCACTTTTTACAAAAAAGCAAAAGACTATATGAAGGCCACCGATTACCGCCTTGAGGAAGAGAAGATGGCGATAATTATTCAGCGGCTTGTAGGCGCACGGAGAGACGGCAGGTTCTACCCTGATTTTGCGGGCGTAGCCAAATCGTATAACTTTTATCCCGTTCCTCCCCAGAAGTCTTCTGATGGTATCGCTATGGTAGCGCTGGGACTAGGGAAGACGGTTGTTGACGGAGGAAACGTTGTAAGGTTCTGTCCTAAGTATCCCCGTCATATGCTTCAGTTCTTCTCTACAAAGGAAACCCTGAGGAATGCCCAGCAGGATTTCTATTCCCTGCTGTACAGCGGAGGAGCATCACCTACTGCGAAATGGTCTCCCGATCAGTTTGTTAAGAAGTTCGACCTTTCCGTTGCGGAGGAAGACCAGACACTCTACTTTGTGGGTTCCACCTATTCACCAGAGAATGATGCTGTGTATGACGGTATCTCCAGGGTCGGGAAAAGAGTAGTGACATTCGCCCCTATATTAAAACATAAAGCTTTTCCGTTAGCTGAAATACTCGATTTGATACTCGAAATCGGTACCTGGGGAATGGGAGTGCCCATTGAAATAGAATTTGCGGTTAACCTTAAAGTAGATGAAGGTCAGCCGAAGGAATTTGCGCTTCTGCAGATGCGTCCACTGGTTATCAGTCACGAGCTTGAAGAACTTGACGTTGATCATGATACAAGGGATAAAATACTCTGTCAGAGCAGCCAGGTGCTGGGAAACGGAGCGATGACTGACATCTATGATATTGTTTATGTTGATATCAATAAATATGACAGGTCTAAGAGCAGAAACGTCGCTTTTGAGGTCAGCCAGTTAAATTCAAAGCTCCTTAACAGTAAAACACCGTACCTCCTGATCGGTGTGGGGAGATGGGGAAGTCTTGATCACTGGCTGGGGATTCCGGTAACCTGGGACCAGATCGCCGGAGCTGCTACTATTGTTGAGACCGGCTTCAAAGATATGAATGTAACTCCCTCCCAGGGCTCGCATTTCTTTCAGAATATAACTTCATTTAAGGTAGGCTATTTTACAATAAATAATAACGAAGACTCAGCCTCTGCGTTCATCGACTGGGACTGGCTCGCAAAGCAGAAGCCTTATGAGGAATTGGAATACACAAGGCATTTAAAATTTACTAAACCTGTAATTGTTAAAATTAATGGGAGTAAGAATAAAGGAATTATCTTAAAGCCGGAGAGCTGATATCTCCGGGGTGAGTTTTTCACCAACTAAAAATGCGTAAAACCGCCGCTCCTGATTTACGCTGGTGTAATTAACAGTACAACCACACAGGAGGCATAAATGTCAGAGTACGTCAAAAACCTAATGGCTGAAGTTAAAGCCAAGAACCCCGCCGAACCGGAATTCCACCAGGCCGTTGAAGAAGTTGCTGAATCTTTAGCACTCGTTCTGGACAGACACCCCGAGTACAGAGCCGCAAAAATCCTCGAAAGAATAATCGAACCGGAAAGAGTTATAACCTTCAGGGTGCCCTGGGTTGATGAACAGGGCGAGGTGCATATCAACCGCGGTTTCAGGATAGAGATGAATAGTGCTATAGGTCCTTATAAAGGAGGATTAAGATTCCACCCTTCTGTTAACCAGGGTATACTTAAGTTTCTTGCCTTTGAACAGGTATTCAAAAACAGCCTTACAACTCTGCCTATGGGGGGCGGAAAAGGAGGATCGGACTTCGATCCCAAGGGGAAGAGTGACATGAAGATTATGAGGTTCTGCCAGGCGTTTATGAGTGAACTATTCCGCCATATAGGACCAAATACAGACGTACCAGCAGGCGATATAGGAGTGGGAGGAAGAGAAATCGGTTTCCTCTTCGGGCAGTACAAAAAATTAAGCAATGAGTTCACAGGTGTTTTAACAGGCAAAGGATTAAACTGGGGAGGTTCTTTAATCCGTCCAGAGGCAACCGGTTATGGAGCGGTTTACTTTGCAGCCGAGATGCTGGCATCCCGCGGCGAATCTCTCGAAGGTAAAACCTGCCTGGTTTCAGGTAGCGGTAACGTTGCTCAGTATACGGTGGAAAAACTTCTCGACCTTGGAGCTAAAGCTGTTACTTTATCTGATTCAAACGGCTTTATTTATGATGAGGAAGGTATTGACCATAAGAAGCTTGAATTCGTTATGGAACTGAAGAATGTAAGGCGGGGAAGGATGAAGGAATATGCGGATAAATTTAAGAATGCCGTTTATACTGAACTTGATCCTAATGCCGATCATAATCCGATGTGGGATAATAAAGCGCAGTGCTCATTCCCGAGCGCTACTCAGAATGAAATAAACAGCAAGGATGCACAGAATCTTATTAATAATGGGGTCTATGTTGTATCAGAAGGCGCTAATATGCCTACTACGCTTGATGGAGTTAAGTTATTCCTCGACAATAAGACTCTTTACGGACCCGCAAAGGCGGCTAACGCAGGCGGTGTTGCTGTATCGGGACTTGAGATGGCCCAGAATAGTATGAGACTGCCATGGACCAGAGAGGAAGTTGATCAGCGCCTCCAGATGATTATGAAAAGTATACATAAAACCTGTGTTGATATGGCCGATAGATTCAATACTCCCGGTAACCTCGTAAATGGAGCCAACATCGGAGGTTTCCTTAAGGTTGCTGATGCCATGATGGACCAGGGTGTGGTGTAGTCGGGCAGAGCGCATTGTGCATGGAACATAGGCGCGGCGCATTGGGCAGAGCGAAGAGAGTATAGAGCAGAGACAATCATTGAGGAATATGATGAGAGTATATAATAATTTATTATTTGCATATTCTTTCGAAGTAATAGTGGGACTGGCTACGGTTTTACTTATCATTTTCTTTGGTCCTAAAGCTCTTGCTTTCCTCGCTTTTTTTGCTTTGCGTCCTCTGGTTATTAAAACAAGAGAGGTTCCGGCAGAAGATCATTTTTGGTTTATTTCATACCAGCTGATGAAGTATTCTGTTTTTATCGTCTCGTTTGCTGTCATACTATTTTATATTATATACAGGGCTTTCCTCGACAGCAACTTTTTATGGCAGCATCGAGACAGACTTATAGTACTGTTCCCTTTTTTATTACTGGTTCATGGTATTTTGGGTTTAATTTCCCTGAAAGGCAACTGATCCTTTGAAAGCGAACTTTGAGCAAATAAGAACCTCATTCGATGACCTCTGGGTAGAACATGGCTACGGCAACAGGTTCCAGGGATTTCAAAACCTTATGCGTCTTCGCATAAGGGATATCCTACTTGTTTCAAGCCTTTACGACCTTTACCTTTTCGAGGAAGACGGCAGACTCTATGAGCTTATACGTAATGAATACCAGGGACTGAATCTCAGCCACTCGCCTGAGTTAACAAGGGTTTCCAGCGGCCATGAAGCGGTTAAGCTTGCGAAGGAGGAAAACAGGTTCGACCTTATTATTACTACCCTGCATATTGAGGATATGCATGCGATAAACTTTGCGAAGCTTGCTAAAGATTCGGGACTTAAAGTCCCCATCATACTGCTAGCCCACGATAACCTGGAGCTGAATACCCTGATATTAAATGAGGATACTTCCGTCTTCGATAAGATCTTCGTGTGGCAGGGAGATTTCAGGATTATAATAGCGATAATTAAATACCTGGAAGACAGGATGAATATTGAACACGATACCAAAATGGTGGGTGTTCAGGTGGTAATCGCTATAGAAGACAACCTGCGTTATTATTCCTCGTTTCTCCCACTGATTTATACTGAAATGCTCAAGCAGTCGCAGCGTTTGATATCCGAAGGTATAAACCTTTCACACAAATTCCTCCGGATGAGAGCGCGGCCTAAGATCCTTCTCTGCTCAACTTACGAGGAAGCATGGGAGTATTATGAAAAATATAAAGAATTTATCCTGGGGATTATATCAGACATCGACTTTCCGCATAAGGGACAGAACGATCCTCACGCGGGAATAGAGTTTGCCTTAAATGTTAAAAAGGAACACACGGATATTCCCATTCTCCTGCTTTCAAATAATCCTCTGAACGAAGAGGCTGCAAAAGAGGCCGGAACTACTTTTGTAATGAAAGATTCCCCCGTCCTGCTAAATAAGGTAAGGAACTTTCTTAATCACTACTTCAGTTTCGGCGACTTTGTCTTCCGCACAGCCGAAGGCGTTGAGGTTGGAAGAGCGAATGATCTGCGCTCGCTTGAGGAGCAGCTTAAGATTATTCCTGAAGATAGCATTAAGTATCACGCTGAAAGGAATCACTTTTCCAACTGGCTTAAAGCAAGAACGGAATTCTGGCTGGCACATAAACTACGCCCCAGGAAGGTTTCCGATTACAACAGTATTGAAGAACTCCGCGAGTATCTCATTCAAACTCTGAGGAACTACAGGCACAACAGGCAGAGAGGAATCATAACAGATTTCCATAAAGAGATCTTTGATCCGCAGAGTTCATTCGCAAGAATTGGCGGAGGCTCTCTGGGTGGGAAAGCTCGGGGACTTGGTTTTGTCAATACGCTTATAAATAATTACAATGTCCGGAACCAGTTTGAGGATATCAAAATCTTTGTTCCGCCAGGAGTAGTACTTGGGACGGAAGTTTTCGATCAGTTCCTTGATGATAACGATTTAAGAACCTTCGCGCTGAACTGTCTTGATGACGACGAGATAACCCGCAGGTTTGTTGAGGCAGAAAGCTTCCCGGAAGATATACTCGGTGAACTGGCCGCTTTTCTCGACCTGATGCATACCCCTCTTGCTGTCCGTTCATCCAGTCTCCTTGAGGATTCACAATACCATCCTTTTGCCGGGGTCTACAGAACCTTTATGCTGCCGAATAACCAGCATAATTCACTGGCAAGGCTTAATGACCTGCTAAACACCATTAAAAAAGTCTATGCTTCCACTTTCTTCCAGAGCGCAAAAAATTATATAAGGTTTACTTCATACCGGCTTGAAGAAGAAAAGATGGCGGTTATAATTCAGAAGATGGTTGGAGAAGCGTACGGCGATAAATTTTATCCGGATATCTCGGGTGTGGCAAAGTCGTACAATTTTTATCCTCTTCCTCCGCAGAACCCGCAGGACGGCATTGTGTCTGTTGCGCTGGGACTCGGGAAGACAGTTGTTGACGGCGGAAACACCGTTCGTTTCTGCCCAAAATATCCCACAGACCTGATTCAATTCTACTCCGTGGAAGAATCACTTAATACAAGTCAGAGAGATTTCTTCGCGCTTCAGATGAACGGCAGTCAATCGTTCGGATTTTCCACCCGCGATACATTACTGAAGCAGCATCCTATCGAATCTGCGGAATCCGACGGTACGCTGGGATATGTAGGGTCAACTTACTCTCCCGATAATGATACAATCTCCGACGGTATCTCAAGGCCGGGGATGAGAGTTGTTACATTCGCGCCTCTGCTTAAATACAGGCTGTTTCCGCTTCCAGAAATACTCGAGCTTCTTCTGGATATGGGAACATGGGGAATGGGAACTCCTATTGAGATTGAGTTTGCCGTGAACATGGCTCCCGGAAAGAATAAACCGAAAGAATTCGGACTTCTTCAAATGAGACCCCTGGTAATCAACCGTGAATCTGATAACTTTAATATTGAGGATCTTGATCAAGAAAGTTTAATATGCACCAGTAAACAGGTTCTCGGCAACGGAATCATAGATGATATTTATGATATAGTTCTTGTTGATCCCGGTACATTCGAGAGAGCTAAATCGAGAGAAGTTGCCCGCGAGGTAAGTTTATTCAATTCAACTCTTATGGAAGCCGGCAGACCGTATATCCTTATAGGAATGGGAAGATGGGGAACACTGGATCCATGGCTGGGAATTCCAGTGAAGTGGGAGCAGATTGCCGGGGCAAAGACAATTGTGGAATCGGGCTTTAAGGAATTTTCTGTAGCACCGTCTCAGGGCTCTCATTTTTTTCAGAATATTACCTCGTTTATGATAGGGTACTTCACGGTAGACAGTCATAAGCATGAGGGATTCATAAACTGGGACTGGCTGCTGAAGCAGAAACCCGCAGAGAAAAAAACTTATACTACCCTGCTTCGTTTCGACAAGCCTGTAGTAGTAAAAATGAACAGACATAAGAATAAAGGAATTATACTGAAGCCTGAAAATCAATAATTATAAAGAATAATTATGGAAGATCAATCGAAAATACCGGACGCCTGTCCCCACTGCGGCCATAAGCTTAGTCCCTGGCAGCAGGTATTACTAAAAGTAGACAGGGCCATTACCTGCAAAAACTGCTGGTACCGGATAATACTTGAGCCTGATCTTAAGAAAGAAAATCCAAAGGATCAGGATAAACCATCAAAGTTTGAGGAAGATTAAAATGGAGTCATATAATTCATTTCGAGTTGCGCAGCAGCAGATTCTTGAAGCCGCAAAGATGTTAAACCTGGATGAGCCTACCACTACCCTGCTAAGTCTCCCCCAGAGAGAATTTAATTTCACACTTCATGTAAAAATGGATTCGGGAAAGGTAAAAATATTCCAGGGGTCCCGGGTTCAGTATAACTATGCAAGAGGACCCGCGAAAGGCGGCATCAGATTTCATCCCGAGGAAACTATCGATACAATAAGAGCGCTCGGCTGCTGGATGACCTGGAAAACCGCGGTGCTCGATCTACCGCTGGGTGGAGCAAAAGGAGGAGTCTGCTGCAATCCCAAAGAACTTTCTGACAGAGAGCTTGAATTCCTTTCCCGGGAATATGTAAGGGCAATAGCACCCATGATAGGTGTGGATAAGGATGTTCCGGCTCCTGATGTGTATACTAATCCTCAGACAATGGCATGGATGATGGATGAATATGAAACTATTATTAATCAGCACCATCCTGGTTCTTTTACGGATAAACCCACACAGATCGGAGGAACCGAAGGAAGGCGCGATGCTACAGCGCGCGGAGGCGTAATAACAGTAAGGGAAGCCTGCAGGCAGCTTAATGTTGATCCGGGCGGGACTTATGCTATTCAGGGTTTCGGAAATGCGGGACAGAGGGCCGGTCTGCTCCACCAGGAAATCCTGGGCGGAGGAAAGCTTATAGCTGTAAGTGATTCGAAAGCCGCAATCTATAATCCTGAAGGATTTGATACTAAAGAACTCGTTACTTATAAACTTAAGAAAGGTTCTGTAAAAGGATTTCCGGGCTCAAAAGAAATCGGACACGATGAACTGCTTGAGTTGAACGTAAATGTTCTATATCCGGCGGCATTGGAAAATTCAATTCATAAAGAGAATGCTGAAAAGATTAAGGCCAAAATTATCTGCGAACTTGCCAATGGCCCCACTACGCCCGAGGCCGATATAATTCTATATAACAAAGGGATCCACATTATTCCTGATATACTCGCCAGTGCCGGGGGAGTTACGGTTTCATACCTTGAGATGGTGCAGGATAAATATTCTTTCTTCTGGGATGAAGAGACCATTCATAAACTGGTTGATGAAAAGCTGACTAAAGCCTATTACCGCGTGGATGAGGCCATCAAAGAAAAGAAAGTTCATCCGCGGCTTGGAGCAATGGTGGTAGGTGTAGCCCGTGTTGCGGAAGCCTGTAAACTCCGCGGCTGGGTATAACAGGCGGATAAGCGGCAGTGTAGTTCCGCTTCCTTTCCCGGTTCAGACAGTACTTTTATCAGCCGGCGATTTTGATATATACTACGGAAATATGCCAAGGGCCATATAAGAAGTAGCTATCTTGTCTATCGCGTTAACGAAGGCGGCAGTTCTTAAATCGCGTATTTTTGGATTTTCTTTCCAGGTATCCCTGATCTCATTGAAAGCGATTACCATTGTTTCTTCAAGTCCTGAATTAACAAGATCTTCCTCCTCAGCTCCATGGATAATAACTCTTTTAGAGGCATCTGTTAACTTCTTGCCGATTGCCGATTCGATTGAATCTACCAGGGTTCTGTTGAGCTTTTCCTCATATCTCTTACCCATTCTGCCGAACCTGATATGAGAGAGGTTTTTCAGCCATTCAAAGTAGGAGACGGTCACCCCGCCCGCATTAAGGAATAAATCGGGAATGATCATGATTTTCTTTTTAAGCAGGATTTCCTCTGCTTCAGGAGTAACTGGACCATTAGCAGCTTCTGCCACTATTTTAGCTTTTATTCTTTCCGCGTTATCGCTGTTTATCTGGTTTTCAAGTGCGGCAGGAATCAGAATATCGCAGTCAACTTCCAGCGCATCGGAAGTATTTTTAATATTTTCTGCGTTCTTAAAATTCAATATGGAGCCGGTCTCATTTCTGTGTTTTCTCACTTCATCAACATCAAGTCCTTTCTCGCTGTGAACAGCCCCCTCATACTCAGCGATCGTAGTGATCACAGCTCCGCCTTCCTGGAAACATTTTGCCGTATGATAGCCTACATTACCCAGGCCCTGCACAACAATTCTTTTTCCTTCTATTCCCGTTTCCATTCCAAGCTTCTTCATATCTTCCTGCTGGCATACTGCCTCCCTTACGCCGTAATAAACTCCTCGTCCTGTAGCGGCTTCTCTTCCATGAACGCCACCCTGACTAATGGGCTTTCCCGTAACGCAGGCATACGCATTTATCTGTCCCGGATTAAAAGCAGCATAAGTATCGGATATCCATGCCATTTCCCTTCCGCTTGTTCCGTAATCGGGCGCGGGCACATCAATACCGGGCCCTATGAAATTTTTCTTGATTAACTCAGCTGTATAACGGCGCGTAATACTTTCCAGTTCTACCTCAGAGTATAATTTGGGATTGATCCTTACTCCTCCTTTGGCACCTCCGAAAGGGACTTCAACCACGGCACACTTGTAGGTCATAAGCGCCGCAAGAGCCATTACTTCATCCTGGTTGACTGAAAGACTATACCTGATTCCCCCTTTTACCGGAAGCTTATGCTGACTGTGTTCAACGCGGAAAGCTGTGAATACTTCTATGTTGTCTTTTATCCTAACGGGAAATCTCATCCTGTAGACACTATTGCAGTATTTTATCTGGTCGAGCAGTCCTACAGGATATTTTGTATAAGAAGCAGCCTTTTCAAAATACTGGAGTACATCATCAAAAAAACTGTGCTGCCGTTTTCCGCTGACATCATTAGCCATAAATTTCTCCGTTTCTTTATGTTTTATTGAAGTTACTTATTAAGCAGTACTTCGCAAAACGCCTGGATCAATATTTTTAAGTATTGCCACTACAATCTGTACTCTGTCTCAATAATTTTTATTGCTTATTTAATAAAATTATGCTAATGTCATTGTACTTTGTTTACAAACAACCATGAGGTTCTGAAATGAGAGCTATATGGAAAGGCCATATCCGGTTTTCTCTGGTAACGATTCCAATAAGGGTTTACGGCGCGATAGAAACGAAGAGTTCTATAAGCTTCAACCAGCTTCACAAGGAGGATAACGGAAGAGTGGGGTACGATAAAAAATGCAAAAAGTGCGGAAAATCCCTCTCGCAGAATGAGATCACCAAAGGATATGAATATGAACCTGATCAGTATGTTGTTGTTGAGCAGGAAGATATAGATAAAATAAAAATTAAAAGTACGAAAATAATCGAGATTGAAGGATTCGTAGAAGACAAAGAAGTAGATCCCACTTTATTCGATACGCCTTACTATATTGGACCTGATGGTGAAGTAGCCGCGGGGGCGTACTCGCTTCTGATGCAGACCCTGAAAGAAACCGGAAAGATGGCTGTGGGTCGTGTTGTTATAAGGGACAGAGAAGATATTATCATGCTTTCCCCGAGGGAAAACGGCATAGTCATGTATAAGCTGAGATATCCCGATGAGATCAGGAATATAAAAGAAGTACCTCTGCTAAATGGATTGAAATCCAACAAGGAACAGCTTAAACTTGCAAAGACGCTTGTTGCTTCTATGTCGGCAAAGCTGTCTGATATAAATATGGAAGACCACTACCAGGCAGCGTTAAAGGACCTGATCCAGGCAAAGATTGAAGGTAAAGAGATAGTTTCAACAGAAGAAGAGGTTAAGCCAGTAGTGGATATGATGCAGGCGCTGAAGGAGAGTCTTGAACAGGCGAAAAAGCAGAAGATGCCGATGGAGAAAGCCAAAGGAAAAAAGAAGGCTGCAAAGACCGAAAAGAAACAGACGAAACGAAAAAAACAGGCTTGAAATCTGAATTATGGCAAAAGTAATACAACTGGATACCACACATCCTGCTAACCTTGGTTATAAGAGGGCGAGGAAACGAAAATCAAAAGAGCTTGAAAAGGAAGGACAAATGAATTTATTTGCTTCTTCCGAAGCAAAGGTACTGCATCTGCCGTCGAGGTTCACTCCCTTTGAAGAAGCACTCTGGCTTGACGAACGGAGCGATCCGGGGGCCCAGGAAGCTTATCTCAAGGCAATTATAGCGGAGGACTGCATCGCTGATGCGAACTGTAATCTCGGGATCCTTGAAACACAGTCGGGCAACACCATGAAGGCATTCGACTATTTCACCGAGTGCCTTAAACATGAACCAAGGCACCTTGAAGCCCATTACAACCTTGCGAATTTATATTTTGAACAGAATGATTTCAGACTGGCCAGGCTTCATTACGAGATTGCCGCGGAAATAGAACCGGAGTTTCCTAATATTTATTATAACCTGGGATTGGTATATGCACTGAATGAAGAGTATGAAGACGCGTTCAACGCGCTGGTTAAGTATAAAAGTCTTACCCCGCCGGAAGAAGGCGGCAAAGCAGATACCCTTCTTCTCAGCTTAAAAAAATCCCTGGAAGGACAGCCTGTTAATAAATAAAAAAGCGGTATTCCGGCAATAGAATACCGCTCTTTGTGTGTGAGATGAAGATGAACAATTAATCGATTATGCGAAAATTGTTTTCTTCAGAAAGTTTTTTATCAAAATGATCTTCGTACATTTTCTTATATTTTTCAAATAATTCCTGCGGTACTTCCTTCCCATTTACTTTCATTCCGTTTTTATTAAGGTCGAGATTCAACTCGGCATCAGTATCCTCCAGCAAATTATCCTTAACCATCTCTTCCTTCATCTTATCAATAAATTCATTAAGCTTTCTAAGCTTTATATCCAGACCTTTAAGATTTATTTTAACATTCGCCAGGTTCTCATCCAGGTGAGCCATGGCTTCATTCAGGCCTGTTAAATCAATACTAATATGTCCCAATTCCTCCCTGTGGTTATCCATTTCCTCATTCATCTTTTCAAGATTTTTATCAAGTTCTTCCGTATCGATATCCACATGTATATTGAGATCTTTTTTAAGCTGCTTCATTTCTTCACGGAATTTATCAGAATCGAAATCTATTCTTATTTTCTTATCCTTCAGTTTGGAAAGTTCTTTTGAGAGCTGCTCCATCCCTTTCCTGAAATCTTCATTATCGAAGTTGAATTCAAACTTCTGATCTTTCATCTCCTCTTTCAGTTTCTGCATATCCTGTTTAAATTTGCCCATATCTGATTTGAAGCCACTCAAATCAATGGAAATATGTTGAGATCTATTGTGAAGTTTATCAAGCCTGTGATATATCATATCCTTATAATCTTTTATCTCGCTGTCGGGTACGCGCTCGCCGTCTTTATATAAGGAACCGATTTCACCATCCTCAAAGTTCACTTCCCAGCGGACATTTTTCCCATCTTCATCCTTGTAAAATGAGAAAGTCTGATCCGCCCTGGTATTCAGATCCGACTGCATTGTTGTCCCCTGGTTTGAAGTACTGCACCCTGTGGTTAAAATCAGAAACACAGCAGGTATAAGCAGCAATGAAAGTTTTTTAATTGTAGAAACTCTCTGTTTCATTTTACTCTCCTTTAAAATATTCACGAATGCCGTTTTTCTGATAATTATGACGGATAGGATAGCATTATGTTTCGCCGAAAACATAGTTATAGGAACAGCGCACGAGATTTCGGATGAACGGAGCAAAAACATTATGGGAATATGAGGTAACGGAAGTGTGGACCCCTTTATTGAGGCATTGAGCCTGTGGAAGTGTGGGCCTGACTATACCACCGGGCGCAGGAAATTCAGGGGCCGTTAAAACTGACCCTGCTTCTTAACAATAACTTAACTGTTATTTAACGGCACCATAATATGTATCTGAGGATAATAATTTAGATTTAGACCAGTAAACCAGATAACAAAAGGTGAATAAAATGTTAGAGAATGTATTGGAGATTCTGGCGGTGATAGTCCTTGGTGGAATAGCTACATATGATACCCTGCAGAGCAGGAGAAAAGGCCCTGAAAAAAAACAAGAAAACAGCCTATTTGATATTGCCGGCTAAACCTGCAGGGGTCAGGCAGACATTTCCTCTTTAACCAGCATCTTAGCACCGATTATATCTTCGTGACCCATATTTATGAGTCCGCCTATCTTCTTAATCAAATGATCTTCGTACATATCAAGCTTCTTATCGAGATAGATTAACCGCCAGAGATTCTTCAGGAGCTCAAATTTCTGATCATTATTAAAATTCTCATTTATAAGTTTTGTGAAGTCGTATATACTATCGTCGGTTTTCAGTCTCTTTTCAGCAAGATCCATCAGGTCGTTTACACACTCATCGTCGAGGTCAAAAGTGGATTTCATTATCGAGATTATTTTATCCCTTTCCTCGTTAGTGAAATCATTATCAGCCCTTGCCATCTCTATAAAAAGTGTACAGGTAGCTACCTTAAGTTTCTTTTCTTCATCAGTACGAGGCTGCGCAGCTTCCTCATATTTTTTTATTTCCGCTGTTTCGGGGGGTACACTAAAAATTCTTCTTAAATATTCAAACATTTCCTTCTACCATTTTTAATTAACTTCAATCTCTGTTTCATTTACCGGTT
Organism: uncultured Bacteroidota bacterium; assembly: GCA_963771705.1. GTDB lineage: Bacteria > Bacteroidota > Ignavibacteria > Ignavibacteriales > Ignavibacteriaceae > DATFVA01. The sequence continues at coordinate 77,245 of CAVYUP010000004.1, read as the reverse complement.
TGGGAGGGCGCTCATACAGTTCACTTAAATATTTATAATGATCTGCCAGTTCCGGATGAACCTGGTCCCACGTAAACCTCCACTGCCAGTTGCCGGCGGGTTTCCCCGGAAAATTCATTCTCGCCTCACCGCCGAGCCTCAGTACATCCTGCATAGGAATAACAACCAGATCCGCTACAGAAGCATAAGCCGCTTTTATCAGAGCCCCGGTTATGTCATCACCGTAATAGTCGAGGTACTGCTGAGCGTGCTGGTAAATATCGTTGTCATTGTTTTTTTCTTTTTCAAAGAAAGCGACGGTGGTATCATTATCATGAGAGCCTGTATATACCAGGCAGTTGGGATTATAATTATGAGGAAGAAACTTCCTCTCCATCCCCGTTCCGAACGCAAACTGCAGTATCTTCATACCCGGAAAATCAAAAGTATCCCGCAGTTTTTCAACAGACTTTGTAATCACCCCCAGATCCTCGGCTAAAATAGGAAGAGGGCCGAGGTATTCCCTGAGAGTTTTAAAGAACTTTTCTCCAGGCGCTTTTACCCATCTGCCTTTTTCCGCTGTTTCGGCTCCACCGGGAATCTCCCAGTATGCGTCGAACCCCCTGAAATGATCAATCCTTATCATATCAACAAGGTTGAACATCTGCTTCATCCTCAGCCGCCACCAGAGAAAATCATCCTTCTCCATGGCATCCCACCTGTACAGAGGGTTACCCCAGAGCTGTCCTGTTGCGCTGAAATAATCAGGAGGAACACCGGCAACAAACGTCAGGTTTCCATGCTTATCAACCGAAAAGAGTTCTTTATGAGCCCAGAGATCGGCGCTGTCATAAGCTATGAAAATAGGCATATCACCGATTATATTAATATTTTTACTGTTTGCGTAACGTTTAAGATCAGACCATTGCTGAAAAAAGATATACTGAACAAAGCGATGATAGTTAATACCGTCATCAAGTTTCTTCCTCCACTCCTGAAGGGCCTTTTCTTCCCTTTTAACAAGACCCTTATCCCATTCCGTCCATAAGCCGCCTCCATGATAATCCTTTGCGGCCATAAAGAAAGCGTAATCCTCAAGCCATTCCTTGTTTTCCTCACAGAACTCTTTGAACTTTTTTGAGGATAGAGAGTCATTCGACTTAAATTTTTCAAAGGCCTTACGCAGGATCTCCTTTTTATAATTTATAACTCCCCCGAAATCAATACAGTGAAGATCAGAGCCGGGAGGATTGGATATATCGTCTTCTGTCAGAAGATTTGCTTCTTTAAGAAGTTCAGGACTAATAAGATTAGGATTTCCGGCAAAAGCCGAAAAACACTGATAAGGAGAATCACCGTATCCGGTGGGACCCAGGGGGAAAACCTGCCAGAGTGTTTGTCCCGCCGATTCCAGGAAATTAACAAAATTATAAGCTTCCTTCCCGAGATCTCCAATACCGAACCTTCCGGGGAGAGAAGTTGGATGTAACAGTATTCCTGCCGCTCTTTCAAATCTCATTGAACACCTGATAATTTTTAAAGGATTAAAATAAAGAAAGGTTCATAAAGATGAAAAACCGGATTGACGCAGAACATCGGGTTTAAAATGAAAAGAGGCCGCTCCAGGCAGCCTCTAAGTACCGGGTTAATCTTAATTTATAACTCAGTATCAGCTTCAATAACCATGTCTATTGCGCCGTCAATACTATAGGGAGCTTGTCCGGTTATATTACTAACCGTAATAGATGCTGTAAAACAGGCACCCTGGTTAAGCAGACTATTAAGGTATGTATTTATAAAATCTATCTGCGACTGATCGAGCTGAAGAATGTATGGTGTGTTGGGACTCATATAATCCGCTGGTGCTGCTCCCGGTACATCATACGAGAAAAGAGTGTTTCCATCACCATCCTGGAGGGATACATTTATATTACCGGAAAGATTTTCCGGAACAACGTCTTTGGTTCTGAAAGCTGCTTCAACAAAACGGAGACTATTTATTTTGTCACTGTATTCAGTGTATGTCTGGGAATCAGTATTCAGGCAGTACGACTCGCTGTTAGTCAGGGTAGCTGCAGAACCGGAAACACTGACGTTGATAGTAAACGGGATATTGAGAGGCAGCGAATTGAACTTATCACATCCGTTCCATGTAAGCGCCAGGAATAAAAGAACCGCTGAAGTACTAAACTGTATTAAAAATTTTTTCATTTTTTCTCCTTGTTAAAATGCAAAAGTTAAACCGCCGGAAACAATAGGCTGTGAGCTTATACTGAAATCCGCATTAAAAACGATAACCGCAAGTTTTAATGCCGCGCCAACCGTAGCTCTGAAGTTATTATCTCCCTCAACGGAAGCTGAAATCGTCTGATTGGTTCTTATTGCCGGATCACCGCTTTGCGGTTCGCCTTTTATGGTATAATTCAGGTCGAGATTAGTTTTTTCGTATTGAATTCCGAGATAAGGTGTAAGCGGTCCCAGTGTTTTGCTGGCATGGACATTAAAGGCGACATTATTGAGTTTCATTATGTCCGATACCTCCACCCTATTATAAAGGAACTGAACAGCCAGATCAATCGGGAAAAGAGGAATATACTGACTGATGCTGTGCGCGACGCCGAATCCGAAGATGCTCAAATCATTATTATCAGCTATTGGGGTCGGCGGAAGATATCTTATTAATACCTGGGTTCCCATAAGACTGGCGCTGACCTGCGGGTAAGCGACAGGGATAGATGACTGATTTATTCCCGGAGGCATTACTATATAGCCTTCAGGGCCTGCATAAGCCGCGCCCTTTTCACCGTATACAGTAGCGGTTGGTTTGGAAGCATTATAACCAGGCTGAGTGAACGTGGGAGTAAAAGATTTTTGATCTTCGGGGATCAGAATATACATCCCTCTGAAACTAACCGCGAGAGATAACCCTGTGGAAATATCGGCAGAATAATAACCATTTGAATTCATAGCCGTACCGAGAGAAGTAACAAAAGGCCTTATATAATCCGCGACGTTATCCTTTCCCAATTGCGCCAGCCTGTCCTCTATCTGTGAGAAAGCAGGTCTCGCAGTTAAAAATATTAGCACCAATAAAAGTAGAGTCTTTTTCATCTACGTTCCCTTATTATTTATTTAAATTTTTATTGAAATAGGGCGTTATTTTACACAACCACTACGTATTAACAAAAATAATACCTTTAATTCTGGTCTGTTTTAACCATAAATATTAGTTACCGGGAATAATATGCGCTGTAAATTGACATTTTTTACCGATTAATTCAATCCCATCAGCTCACGGGCACCTTTCAGGCTGGCCTCGGTAACCGCTTCCCCGCTCATCAGTTTTGCCACCTCTTTAATCTTTTCATCTTCGTCGAGCTTCCTGATTGAGCTGGTTACCCTTTTTTCTGAAGTTCCTTTTTCCACCACAAAATTACTATTGCCTAATCCTGCTATTTGAGGAAGATGTGTAATAGCGATTACCTGGTGGGATGAGGCGAGCGATTTCAGCGAATTTCCAACCTTTTGGGCGATCCTTCCGCTTACGCCGGTGTCAATTTCATCAAATATCAGCAGAGGCAGCTTGTCGTTTTTAGCCAGAATAGTTTTCAGCGAAAGCATAATTCTGGATACTTCTCCTCCGGATGCTACTTTAATCAGCGGCTTCACGTCCTCACCGGGATTAGTTGAAATATAAAACTCTACATTATCTATCCCTTTATGGTCGGCTTTATATTTTTTCCCCTTAATAATGACAAAATCCTCACCTCCGGAGCCCGACAGCTGTTCTATCATAACCTTAAAAACAGAATCAGCTATTCCAAGTTCCGATAACACCTTCACCACTTCCTTTTCAACCTTCTTAGCCGAATCTTTTCGCTTTAGTGAAAGCCTCTCAGCCAGTCTTCCTGCTGACTCGCGGGCTGAATTTACTTCTTTTTCCAGGCCAATTATATTCTGGCTGTAATTTTCGGCAGCATCGAAATCCTGACCTATTTTTTCTCTGTAAGCAAGGACGGCCTCAACCGAGCCGCCGTATTTTTTCTTAAGAAGAGCTATCGCACCCAATCTCTCACGCAGCTGCTCCAGATTCTCCGGATCCAGGTCGATCTTAGAATTGTATTTCCTTATGAACTCAGCCGCGTCACGAACCTGGGCTATAATCGAATCGAACTCTTTTTCTATTTCTTCAAAGCTGTTATCGATCCCGAGCAGTTCATCGATCTGGCTTTTTATCTGGTTCAGCTGGTCATGGACAGAATTCTCCGAATCGAAAAGATTTTCATAAACAGAACCTGTAAGTCCCAGAAGTTTTTCTGAATTCTCCAGGATATTCAGCTCACCGCTGATCTGTTCCTCTTCGTCTTCCTTCGGAGAAACGGCGTCGATCTCCTTCATCTGGAATGAATAGAAATCTTTTTTCTCTTTAAGAGAAAATTCCTTAGCTTTCAGCTCATTAAGCTTTGAAGATAAAGACCTAACCTCTTTATAAGCTGATGAATATTCATCGAGTAGAGATTCCGTTCCGGCAAACTCATCAAGGAAATCGATATGAGTTTCTGTACGCAGAAGAGACTGATGCTCGTGCTGTCCATGCAGATCGACCAGCAGATCACCAAGATCCTTTACTACAGATAAGGGAACAGGAGTATCGTTTACAAAACAGCGGTTAGCGCCTTTGAGAGAAACTTCACGGCGTAGAATAAGCTCGGGGAAGAATTCTATTTCATTCTCTTCGAGAAGTGTTTTTACTTTTTTATTCGACTCAACATCAAAGAAACCTTCCACGATCGACTTATTGGCATCCTTACGAACAACTTCGGTAGAAGCCCTTTCACCAAGAAGGAGTCCCATCGCATCAATAAGTATCGATTTACCCGCACCTGTCTCGCCGGTAATAATATTCAGTCCTTTTCCGAACTCAACATCAATCCTGTCGATGAGGGCATAATCTTTTATGTGGAGCGACTTGAGCATTTTCAAACTTTAAAGTTGAGCTGAAAATTAATTTATTTTGGATGGAATTTCAAAGTTAATAAGCAGAGTTGTCACTTTAAAAGCAGCTTTGAAGCCATATAGAATCCGCAAATTGATTTTGAATCTATTATTTCGCCCTTATGAATTTTATCTTCAATTTCCCCGAAGGTAAATTCCTTTACTTCCATGCCGTACTCGCCTTCCTCACGGTTATGTTTACCGGGAGTAAGGTCCTGCGCCAAATAAAGATGGAGTATCTCCGTACAGAATCCGGGAGTAGTTGAAATCGCACCAAGCTTCTGAAGCTTATCAGTTTTATAACCCGTTTCCTCCTGCAGTTCCCTGAACGCACAGTTTTCAGGATCCTCACTATTATCCAGCTTACCGGCGGGAAACTCCAGCATGAATTTTTCAAACGGGTAACGATACTGTGAAACCATTATTAACTTACCGTCAGCCTTTACAGGCACCACAACTGCTCCACCGGGATGCACAGCGATCTCCCTTATACCGTCATTCCCGCTGTCGTACTTTATTTTATCAACCCTCAGATCAAATACTTTACCTCTGAATAAAATATCAGACTCTACAATTTTATAATTCATTTCTTCTCCGCTATTTGCTATAAAGTTACAAAAATATAAATATCCTGCCTGTGTACTAATGTGATTATAAAAAAAATTCCTGCCGGTAAGACAGGAATTTTCTTAATAATTTCGAATCTGCTCAGCTTCGATAGGATGAGTCGTAATATGGGATCAGCTCGTGGCCAAGGAATTTCAGAACAGCAGTTATAACACCAAGATCATCCAGGTATCCTACAAGCGGGGCGACATCAGGAATGGCATCGACGGGACTGATGAAATATATAAGTGCGGCTACAACGATTGCTTTGCGATGCCATGAAACAATCGGATCTCTCATATATCTTACGAGAGCAAGTATATCTTTTGCGAAGGAAATTTTCTTTCCTACACGTTCGAGCTTCTCCCAGAGATTTTCTTCCACATAATTCATTTTCTCGCTGGTTTCTTCTTCGCTCTCTCCCCCGAAATCGAGTGCATCAAACTCTTCGAGTTCGGTCATTTCATTTCCGTTCTGAAAATCTGTCTCTTTCATTGCTACTCCTTTTTATGTTTTTCAAACCAGTCAAAAATAGTATTCCACCAAAGTTCAGCATTTTGCGGCTTAGTTACAAAATGATATTCATCCGGGAAATACAATAATTCGCTCTCAACCCCCAGACGCTGCAGCGCTGTGAACAGCTCGAAGGCCTGCCCCTCCGGGACCCGGAAATCGTTTGCACCTTCAACAATCAGCATAGGAGTTTTTGCATTCTGAATGTAGCTGCTGGGCGACCATTTCTGATAGAGTTCAGGATTATTCCAGGGTGTTCCTTTGAACTCCCACTCTACAAACCATAATTCCTCTGTCGTTCCATACATACTCGTTAAATCGTATGTACCGTCGTGCGAAACCAAGGCATTAAACCTGTCTGTATGTCCTTCTATCCAATCAATCATATATCCGCCGTATGACGCGCCTGCAGCAAAAGTATTTTTCTTATCAATATAATTAAAATTATTAAGAGCGTAATCCGCCGCGTTCATTAAATCTTTATAAGGAGCGCCGCCCCAGTCGCCCGAAATGGCATCGGTCAGCGCCTGCCCGTACCCGGTGCTTCCTGTAGGGTTCGGAGCTATTACAACATAGCCTTTTGAAGCAAATAATTGTGTGTTCCATCTGTAATGAAAATCATCGCTCCAATGACCCTGAGGACCTCCATGAATGAGCAATATCATCGGGTATTTTTTTGTAGAATCGAAAAAGGGAGGTTTAACAAGAATTGACTGCAGCTTCTCTCCATTTGCGCCTTTGAACCAGAATGTGTCGATCGGGATCATCTCAATATTGGCCAGACGGTCTTTGTTAAGGGCAGTGAGCTGTTTCACATTACCCCCTTCGGTATTCATAGAAAATATTTCTGTTGGCAGATTATTTCTCTGTTGTTCGAAATATAGTGTATTGCCGTTAGGTGAAACAACAACAGAAGCATTATCGTGCTCTTTCAAGAGCATATCAACCTTCTGAGAGGCGACATCGATTTTATAAATCGAGCTATAGATTTCATTTTCGGCAATGAAGTAAATGGTTTTTGAATCGGGTGACCAGATAAACTGACCTATCGACCTGTCGAAACTACCAGTAATGATCTTTCGATCGCCTTTAGAACGATTGTATAATACGAGGTTCTGCTGTCCCGACTCATGGCCCGCCTCTTTCATCGAGACGTAGGCTATATACTTTCCGTCGGGAGAGTAAACCGGCTGGTTGTCGTTTCCGGGACTAACAGATATCTTTTTAAGGGGGGCTGCCGCATTATCACTAACATCGCCAAGCTGAATCGTATAGATCTCATTGTTTGTGCTTATCGCGACCATTGTATCGGGATTCATGGTAATCGCGATTTCTTTTCCATCAGGAGAGAACGAGTAATCATTACTGCTCCCGAGCGCAATCGGAGGAACGTCTTTTTCTTTATGCTGAAAAAGATCGGTAAACTTTTTCGTTTTTGTATCAAGTAAAAAGAGGTGGCTGAATTTACCTCTCCTCCATTCGTTCCAGTGCCTGAAGAGGAGATGTTTAAATAGACTTGCCTTCACCTTACTCTTCTCTTTTTCTTCCTCCTTCTGCTTATTGCATTCATCAGTCGCGCATTCAGGATAAACTGAAGAGGCAAATAATATTTTTGATCCATCCGGAGACCATACAATGCCGGAAGCCCCGGTGGTAATATCAGCTATAAGTTCTTCACCAGAACCGTCATAAGCGCACGTCCATATTTTACCATCTCTTATGAAGGCAATTTTTTTACCGTCGGGAGAGAATACGGGTCCCGACTCATTTTTATCAGAATTTTTTAAGGGTCGAAGGCCGCTGCCGTCGGTATTTACCAGATAAATATCGGTGTTTCCCTTGTTTGCCTCTACATTATACTCAGTAACTGAAAATGCTATTGTTGTACCATCGGGAGAGAGAGAATAAGTACCAATTCTCTTCATAGCCCAGAGATCGTCGACAGTTAAAGGATGCTTTGACTGTGAATGAATTACAAATGGAATTAAAACAAATAAAAGTAGTAATTTTTTCATTTCTGCCTCGAATTGATTGTGCACGCAGGGAATCTCGTTTAAGATGCATTTTGTTTCCCCGATCGCCTCCCAAAAATAGCCCAACTTGTTTATAAAGGCAATTTTAAGCCTTCTGCATCACACAATTTACGGGGTTTGAAAAACTTTAAGTAAATTGCACCCCTAAAAATTTAATCACCATCTATTTCCCCGGAAAACCAAAGATGATATATCTTCCCGGCAGCGGAAACCAGGTCACTTTCTTCTTCAGCAGTACCGAAGTCAATGCGAAAAAGGTACTCATTCTGGGACCCGGAACTATTGAAATCGCTCAAAAAATTAACCTGGGTAATCCATCAAAAATCATAATTATCGTTGACGATTATGATTCGCTTATTACGATGAGATACAGACTGGAGAAATCGGAAGAGAAAAACGTTGAGGTCCGTATGATGGAATACGACAACACCGACTTCCAGAACGAGTCAATCGACATAATTTATGCCCAGGCTTCCGTTTCGGTTCCTGCGAGAAATAAGATAACCAAAGAGATCAAAAAAATACTGAAACCGGAAGGTATTTACTGCACCGGAGAGATTGTAATGCTTAAGGACAATCCCCCTGAATTTGTTCAGGATATCTGGCAGTCATCCGACCTCCGTCCACTTAATATCGACTCAGTTGATAAATATTACGAGGAAAGAGGATTCGAAATTATCGACAAAAAAGATCTATCCTTTACTCTGAAAGATTTTTATCGCGAAAGCGAGAGGATGCTGAGAAACGAGACGAAGGATATGAGTGAGCAGGAGAAAAGCTACTACAAGAAATTACTAAAGAAAACCAGCCACGAATCGAATGTATATCTTAAGCTTGGAGGGGATACGTATATGGGATTTATGGTAATAATAATGAGGAAAAAATAATTGAAACGCGGCGACATACTGGAATTTCAGATTGAAAAATACGCCTTCGAAGGGAAAGGAATTTCAAAGGTTCAAAAAGAAGATTCTTCCTTGAAGAAGTCAGGTTACGTAGTCTTCGTCAACGGCTCCTACCCGGGGGACAGGGTTGAGGCAAGAATTACCAAAATAAAAAAATCATTTGCCGAAGCTGTAACAGAAAATATTTTATCACCTTCTCCCTTCAGAGTAGAAGCCAGGTGCAGGTATTTCGGAGTATGCGGAGGCTGCAAACAGCAGGATCTTAATTACCCGGTTCAGCTGAGCTACAAGCACGACCAGGTGACTGAAATTTTTGAGAGGCTCGGGGGTCTTACCGACTTTGATATGGATGACATCATTCCCTCCGACAAGATATTTTTTTACCGGAACAAAATGGAGTATTCGTTCGCCGATAAACGATGGCTTACCAAAAAGGAGATCGAGACAGGTGAAGCACTTGATAAGGATTTTGCACTGGGACTGCATGTACCCGGTGTATACGACAAGGTTCTTGACATAGAGGAGTGTTTTCTTCAATCACCTTTAAGCAATGATATCCTGAATTTTACCAGGAAATTCTTTAAGGAAAGAAATGTTTCTGTTTATTCCACTAAAACACATAAGGGGTATCTCCGGAATCTTGTGATCAGGCAGGGACATCAGCCGCCTGAGGGAGCTGATGAAAAAAAAGGACTGATGGTAAACCTTGTTACAGCAGAGGATAATAATGAGCTGATGAAAGAATACTCAGAGATGCTCAAACAACAATTTACCGAGATCACCACCTTCATAAATAATATTAATCTCAAAAAAGCAGCCGTAGCGACCGGAGATTACGAAAAAGTTTACTATGGCGAAGGCTTCATTTATGATTATATAGGGAAATATAAATTCAGGATAAGCGCGAATTCATTCTTCCAGACGAATACCCTTCAGGCTGAAAACCTTTACAACACCGCCCTGGAATTTGCGGATCTCAAAGGAAATGAAATAGTATACGACCTCTATTCAGGTGCCGGAACGATAGCAATTTATATTTCAGAAAAAGTAAAAGAGGTTTATGCCTTTGAGTCAGTTGAATCAGCCGTTAAAGATGCAGAAGAGAACGCAGGAATAAGTGATATCAAGAATGCAAACTTCATAACCGCCGATCTTTATGAATCCTTTCTCCCTCTTCTTGAAGAAAAGAAACTGCCCAAACCTGATGTAGTGATCGCGGATCCGCCGAGAAGCGGCATGCACAAGAATACAGTAGCAGATTTAATTAATCTTGGCCCTGAAAAGATAGTATATGTAAGCTGTAATCCGACTACCCAGGTAAGAGACATAAAAATGCTCACCGAAGCCGGTTACAAATTATTAAAACTCAGACCCGTCGATATGTTCCCCCACACTTACCATATTGAGAACGTTGCTGTGCTGACAAAATAGAGAATCAGAGGCCGGTTCTTTCCTCCAGTTCTTTGGGGTAGCGGGCGCCTGAAACTTTAATCTCTTCAAGTGCGGAATTTATTTTGTTCAGTTCATCAGGTGTTAAAGAAATGGATGAGGCTCCGATATTTTCTTTAAGCCGATGAATTTTGGTAGTGCCGGGAATAGGGGCTATCCAGGGTTTCTGCGCAAGCAGCCAGGCCAGCGATATTTGAGCGGGAGTGGATTTTCTTCCTTCCGCAATTCTCCCGAGTAGATCAACAAGTTCCTGGTTTGCTTTTCTGTTCTCTTCGGTGAAACGGGGTACAATGTTCCTGAAATCGTTTTTATCAAATTTTGTATTTTCATCTATTTTACCCGTCAGAAAACCTCTCCCGAGTGGACTGAAAGGAACAAAACCGATCCCTAGTTCTTCAAGGGCAGGGATGATCTCTTCCTCCGGTTTTCTCCACCAGAGCGAGTATTCACTCTGCAGCGCTGTAACAGGCTGAACAGAGTGCGCACGCCTGATTGTTTTTACGCCAGCTTCGGAAAGACCGAAATGTTTAACCTTTCCCTCATTTATCAGATCTTTAATAGTTCCGGCAGCATCTTCAATTGGAACATCCGTATCCACACGATGCTGATAAAAGAGATCTATTCTGTCAGTCTTCAACCTTTTCAGGGAAGCCTCGGCAACTTCTCTTATATGTTCCGGGCGGCTATCCTGCCCAGACTGTTTACCTTCAGAATTGAATTTAAATCCGAATTTGGTGGCTATAACCACCTGATCGCGCAATGGAGCGAGTGCTTCCCCGACAAGCTCCTCATTTATATACGGCCCATAGGCTTCAGCAGTATCAAAAAAAGTAACACCCAGTTCAACAGCTTTTCTTATCAATGAAATCATTTCCTTTTTATCTCCCGCAGGTCCGTAGCCGTAACTCATGCCCATACAGCCGAGGCCTAAAGCAGAAACCTTTAGTCCGCTTTTACCTAATTCTCGTTTTTCCATTATGTTCCTTTCCCACAATACTGGTAAACATTATATTAAAAGTTACTACACAAAGATAAGGTGTTAATTTTAACATGTCAGATACAATAGTCGGATTACCAACCAGATTATCCATCAGCTGAAGTGATGGGGTAAGTTCTGAATACGTTGGGGGAAAAGGAAGAATTCTTATTTTGAGTTATCGACGAGCAGGACGAATTCGCCTTTCATATTTTTCTGCTCCGCAATCTGCAGGATTCTTTCCGCTGTTCCGCGGTAGAACCTCTCCCCCTTTTTCGTCAGCTCAAAGGCGAGCACCACAGGAACATTCTTACCCAGCATCTTAATTACATCGGCAAGAAGGGATCTAAGTCTATATGGGGTATCCAGAAAGACAATTACATTATGCATATGTTTCAGCTTAAATAATTCCTGCCTGCGGATATCTTTCTTTGGAGAAAGCCAGCCGTAGTAAAAGAACTTCTCGAAATCGAGTCCCGACCCTGTAAGCGCAGGAAGCAGCGAATTAGCACCAGGAACAGGAACAATCTCTATTTTCTGTGAAATGCAGACCTCAACGAGCAGGTGTCCGGGATCAGAGAAGAGGGGTGTACCGCAGTCGGAAATCAGCGCCGCACTCTCGCCGTTCACAATTCTCAGAAGAATATCATTAACAACTTCCTTCTCATTATGCTCATTGAGGGCGATAAGCTCTTTTTCAATTTTATACTGCGCCAGAAGCCGTCTGGCTTCCTTAAATTCCTCGCATATAATAAAATCAGCATTACGCAGAGAGTTGAGTCCGCGCAGCGTTATATCATCATAATTACCAATCGGGGTAGAAACAAGGAAAAGTTTTCCGTTCATATACTAAATAATTCGCATAAAATAATAATATTTAATTGTCACTGTATGCAAATGTACGTAATTTTAAGCTGCCACTTAAAATGTAATTTTGGATTAATGGCTATAAATATCATATCGTCAACATCTGATTTTCCGACCGCTGAATTTTATTCAATCAATTTAATTCCATTTAATTTACCAACAAATAAAGTATCCGGGGATATTTATGTCTTCTAAGAAAATAATAATACTGTTGTGTGTGTTTATTTCTGCTTTTATTTACGGGCAGGATTCAGCACAGACGTTTCTTGATTTAAATCCTACAGGTGTTTCAGAATTTCTCGGCCTTCATCCCGAATATGACGGCAGAGGAACGATAATTTTCATTCTTGATACCGGCGTTGATATGGGTATTGCAGGACTGCAGAAAACCTCAACCGGCGAAACAAAAGTAATTGATATACGCGACTTTACCGGTGAAGGTGATATTCCTATATATGAAGCAGAAGAAGACGATGGGAATTTTGTAAATGAAGATATGGATTATTCTGTAAAAGGCGCCGACAAGATTAAGGCTCCCGATACAGAATATTATATAGGCGTTCTTACAGAAAAGCAGCTTGTTAATTCGACTTCCGGCGCTGCCGATCTTAACGGCGACGGCGATACAAATGACAAATACTATATGGTCACATTTAAAGATAAAGCCGGCGACCAGGAAACATATTTTGATACGAACGGCGATGGTGATCTCTCTGATGAAAAGCCGATAAAGGACTATGATAAAGAACAGCAGTCATTTCATATTAAAACATCCGCGCCGCTGCCTCCTCTTACATTCGCATTAAATGTATATCCGGAGGAGAGAAAAATATCACTCTTTTTTGACGACGGTTCTCATGGAACTCACGTTGCCGGTATTGCCGCAGGTTATATGATCGACGGTTCTACAATAAACGGAGTGGCTCCGGGAGCTAAAGTAATAGGACTTAAACTCGGAAATAACCTGTTTACAGGCGGGGCTACAGTTACCGAAAGCATGAAGAAAGCTTATCTCTACGCAGACAAGATTTCCAAAGAAAGAAAAGAACCCTGCATAGTTAATATGAGCTTCGGTATTGGCGCTGAGATTGAAGGCAAAGCTGAGATGGAAGAATTTATTACGAAGCTGATGAAGAAAAATCCTTATCTGTATATCTGTGTAGCTAACGGTAATGAAGGACCAGGTGTTTCCTCACAGGGATTACCCTCTTCAGCAGATTATGTTTTCTCATCAGGTGCAGTACTGACTCAGAGCGTTGGCAGAGATCTTTACGGAGCAAGGCTTAGTCACGACATCATCCTCTATTTCTCATCAAGAGGGGGTGAGGTTGATAAACCGGACGTTGTATCACCGGGAGCGGCTTTTTCTACAGTCCCGAACTTTATGCCGGCCGACAGGTTCTGGGGAACAAGTATGGCATCGCCTTACTCGACAGGCGTTATGTCGCTTCTGCTGAGCGCCGCGGTGAAGGAGTACCCTGATACAAAAATCCCTTCCGAACTTCTGTTCAAAGCGGTAAGGCAGAGTGCCACATATATGGAAAACTACACCTGGATTGACCAGGGACATGGTTACATAAACGCGGCAAGAGCCTGGGAAATGCTTAAGAAATATATAGACGAGGGCGAGGTTAAGAATTACGAACATTATACCATTACCTCCCTTGCGCCTAATATGCCTGATAATAAAGCTCCCAATTTATATCTGCGTGACGGCTCCTTTATAACCGGAAAGGAAACTTTCAATTATATAATCAAAAGAGATAATTTCCAGGATGAGAACAAGTTCTACAGGGCATTTAATATTAAAACAGATGCCGACTGGATTAAACCCGTGCAGAAGAAAACTTACATCCGCAACGACCAGCCCACAGCAATAAACGTACAGTTTGATAAATCCAAAATAACCAAACCCGGGATGTACTGCGGCAGAATTTCTGCGGTACGTGATGATTACACCAGAATGCCGGAGTTTGATATGCTTGCAACTGTAATCATTCCTTATAAGTTCAATTCTACAAATGATTACCGGATGGAATGGCAAAACGAAAAAGTGGGAGTAGGAATGATCAACAGGTATTTCGTTGATATGCCGGCTGGTCAGACCACGATGCACATCAAGCTGAGCGAGGCAGGCAAGGATTATATGAGGGCACGCTACCGCATTGCTTCACCCAGCGGAGAACCGCTGGAAATGTCACCCCTCCTGTCATCTCTAGATGATAACGAATCCCTCGAAGGAAACTATTATAACCTTGAGCCGGGCGTTTATGAAGTTATGGTGGAAGGTTATTTCCTCGCGGATACAACATCTGTTTATAATCTTGAGGTTGATTTTAACAGTATAAAAAGAGTTGATGAAAATGAACTGACCGGAACTCATAATACCATCAACCTGATCAATTATTTTAATGATGAGAAGACATATTCCGTTTCGGGTCAGCTTAACGGATACGTTCAGGACCATGAATTTAAACTAAACGGAAAGGAAATATTTAAATACCCGTTCAGTTTCAAAGAGGGTGAGGCTTCGAAAACATTCGAACTTACTTTAAGCAAAGAAGATTATAATAAAGTAACTGATTTCGCATTTGAAGTAATGGACGACAGCGGAACAGCACTTGCAAAAAATGGCTTAAGCTACAGAACAGGCAGTATAACCATATCTCCCGAAGATGTTCATGATGGTTCAAACCTGTATTACATGCTTGCTCCGGCCTTTACGAATGCTTCAGACAGTATGACCGTCAACGTTAAAGAAAAAACAGAAATGAACTCCCAGCCATATTTTTCAGTAACAGGAAGTTCAAAAGGAAGATTATCACTGTATCCTTCAATTGAACAGCTAATGCATCTGAATTATTCACAGCCGCAGTATGATATGCCTGAAGGATCGAAGATTTATGGTACAGTAACCTTTACGAATTCAGCTTCAAAAGAAACAGAATATGAATTACCAATCACAATTAACTTTAAATAAGGTGATGTTTTATGAGTGAACAAATGGAAAAAGTTAAAGGTCTCCCGGAGAATGCATATAGTGAGCTGAAGCCGGGAGAAGAGTACGTCCCTATAATGAAAGCGAGTCAGAAACCAAAGGAAGTAACACCTTATTCCGTAATTGTCGGTTTGCTGATGGCAGTGCTTTTTTCTGCCGCTGCTGCATATCTGGGACTAAAAATAGGACAGGTTTTTGAAGCGGCAATTCCGATTGCAATTATTGCAGTCGGTCTTTCCGCAGCGACCAAGAAGAAAGGTGCTCTTGGACAGAACGTAATTATTCAGTCGATCGGCCAGAACTCAGGTCTCATTGTAGCCGGCGCGATCTTCACGATCCCTGCCCTTTACATCCTTAACCTGCAGGCCCATTTCTTCCAGATCTTCCTTGCATCTGTATTCGGAGGCATCCTGGGAATCCTTTTCCTGATCCCTTTCAGGAAATATTTTGTTGCTGAAATGCATGGGAAATTCCCCTTTCCTGAAGCAACCGCTACCACCGAGGTTCTGGTTGCCGGAGAAAAAGGAGGAAAACAGGCTGTAGTGCTTGTTGTTTCCGGTCTAATCGGCGGGGCTTATGATTTCATAATCGCTACTTTCGGCTGGTGGAGTGAGACTTTCACAACGAGGGTGGTCGGTATCGGCGAAGCGCTGGCGGATAAGTTTAAGCTGGTATTCAGGCTGAACGTGGGTGCAGCTGTAATGGGACTCGGCTACATTGTAGGCTTAAAGTATGCCGCTATCATCTGCGCAGGTTCATTTGTTTCCTGGTATCTCCTTGTACCGCTGGTTTCATATATCGGGGCCGACCTGGCTGTACCGCTCGGATCCAACGTCACAAAACTTGTAAGCCAGATGAGCGCCGAGGAAATCTTCCGGAACTATATCCGCCACGTAGGTATAGGCGGTATCGCGATGGCGGGAATAATCGGGATCATCCGGTCATCCAAGATTATCAAAGGCGCCGTTGGAATGGGTGTAAAAGAACTGTTTGCAAAGAAAAAAGCAGATGATGAACACATCAGAACCCACCGCGATATGTCGATGAAAATAATAGTATTCGGTCTTATTGCAACCACGATACTTCTGCTTGTATTCTTCCATTTCGGCGTTGTTCACAACATCGGATGGGCTCTTATGGGATTATTTATTGTAATGCTGATCGCCTTCCTGTTTACTACCGTAGCGGCCAACGCTATTGCTATCGTCGGCACCAACCCGGTAAGCGGAATGACATTGATGACTTTGATCCTGTCATCTATCATTCTTACTTCAGTTGGTCTGAAGGGGGACTCTGGAATGGTTGCAGCATTGATTATCGGCGGCGTTGTCTGTACGGCTCTTTCAATGGCCGGCGGTTTCATCACCGATCTGAAGATCGGCTACTGGCTCGGAACCTCACCCTACAAACAGGAAAGGTGGAAGTTCCTTGGTGTTTTAGTATCAGCATTAACAGTTGGATATGTGATAATGATATTAAATGATACGTACGGATTTACAGGTCCGGGCGCTCTGGTGGCGCCTCAGGCAAATGCTATGGCGGCTGTAATCCAGCCTCTGATGGCTCAGCAGCCTGCTCCATGGACGCTTTATATAATCGGAGCGATCCTCGCACTGGTACTCACGATGATCGGAGTTCCGGCACTGGCATTCGCCCTCGGTATGTACATTCCTCTTGAGCTGAATACTCCGCTGCTTGTAGGCGGATTGATTGCTCATTTCGTGTCTACCAGAAGCAAGGATGAAAAAGTTAATAACGCAAGACGAGAACGAGGCACGCTCATCGCCTCCGGTTTTATTGCGGGCGGTGCTTTAATGGGCGTTATAAGCGCATTCCTCAGATATCTCGGATATAACTGGGTTAACCTCGAATGGGCCGAATCGCATTCAGCAGAGCTTCTTGCTTTAATAATGTTTGCCCTGCTATGCGTTTATATGATCTGGGATTCCCTTAGAGGAAAACCGGAAGAAGAATAAAATAATTAAAGCAGCTTAACATAAGAGGCTGTCTCAGGTATTTATCGACGAACCCGACAGAAAGACGGTTCAGGCAGAAAACTTCCCGCAGATCTGAGGAAGGATTCGAGCGATACTTTTGAGACAGCCTCTTTTTATCTGCCCCAATTTGTTCAAATAATTCTTATTTTTTATGGTAATAAAAATTAGAAATGAAATGAACATTCATCCCACAGCAATTATTGAAAAAGAAGTAGTTCTCGGTAATAATATCGAGATCGGGGCTTACTGTGTAGTACGCGGCAAAGTTGAAATCGGCGACGGCTGTATCCTGAAAGATCATGCTGTTTTATATGGTCCACTTAAGCTGGGACGCGGGAATGTTATTCATCCCGGAGCGGTAGTTGGAAACATAAACCAGGATCTCAAATACAAAGGTGAACCTTCACAGGTTATTATCGGTGACAATAATTCAATAAGGGAGTGCGTTACAATTCAGCAGGGAACAATTGCCAATGAGGGTAAAACAATCATCGGCAGCAATAACCTTATTATGGCCTACACTCATATCGCTCACGATTGTGTTCTGGGTGATAATATAATTATCGCCAACGGGACACAGTTCGCGGGACACATTATCATTAAGGATTATGCTTACATTGGAGGACTTGTAGGGGTCCATCAGTTTGTGACTATCGGAAGGAACTGTTTTATAGGTTTTATGAGTCGTGTTAACAGGGATGTACCACCATTCATAATTATGGAGGGGAATCCTTCAAGAGAAAGAAGCATAAACACCGAAGGGCTGAAACGAAAAAACTTCAGTCAGGACGATATTTCCCTGCTCAGGAAAGCTTTTATAATTCTGTTTGTTGATGAAGAGATACCCCGGCAGGAAAAAATCAAATTATTAAAGCAGGGCGAATTTGAAGGGAACGGGTATATCCGCGAACTGGTTGAATCAATAGAATCCAGCGCAGCCGGAAAAAACGGCAGAGCCCTGGAAGCATTGAGAACCAACCGATAACAGACGTACCTAGTGTAAAGTAACCTCAAGAGAAAAATCGAAAGGTTCAAACGGACTTCTGCCTTCCCTGCCCGGACGCAAACCTCCGCCGCCAGGGTAGCCACCCCCCATTTCACCGCCCGGAGGTCTCATTCCTCCCTCCCTTCCTCCGAAATTTCCTCTGTCAGGTTTCTCAGTTTCAAGTTTTACCAGCAGCTTATCGCCAGGCTTCGCATCTATTCCATATTTATTCTGATCATTAATTTTCAGCGGAACCCTTAATTCGTAGACAAACTGATCGTTCTGATAGCCGATGGCCGCCTTTAGTCCGCTGCTATCTGAAGTTGAAATTACTGTTAAGGGATAATTATCTTTATTTAATATCCTTATCTCGTCCTGGTTTTTAATCATTTTTGAGAGCATCATTCCCCCTCCCTTTTCCCTGAACTCACCTGGATTAACCATAATGCGTGATTCATTCAGAATGTTATGCAGAGGATATTTAACACCGATAACCGCATCACCGTTATTTTCATTTTCTAGCCAGACAGTGAATCCCCCTGCGAACATAGGCATCACTTTGCTCATATCACTTGTAGTAAGGCATAAATAGAAATAATTATTATCGTTGGAAATACCGACAGCCGCTTTTTCATCAGAAAGATATTTGAGACTTGTTCCCCAGTCGGTTGCATCTCCGTTTATTTTGATGTTATCAGGTACAGGTAAACTGGTAAGTTCAATAGAACTGCTGCAGCCTGCTATCAGCAGAGCCGCGATAAAAACCATACTTAATAATAGCTTATTCATCTCTTCTCCGGTGTTAAACTTATTTATTTAGACAACTGCGCTGCTTAAAGGTTTAATGAAAAGTCCAGCCGCATAACTTCACTGCTATTCCATCAAGTCTTCCCGACCCAGTTATCGTCATTTTCCGCGAAGGATTTCCTTATACGCTCATAAATTTCTTCCGGCAGTCCGCCTTTATCAACCGCATGCATCGCTTCCTTCAAATGTTCAATACTTGATGTACCCAGAATTGCAGTATCAACACCGGGGGTAAAAGCAGAGAACCTTAAGAACAATTCCTCAGGTTTAATATCAAAATGCAGGTTCATTTTCTGCCATCTTAGCCAGTATTCCTCCGCATAATTTTCTGCCGGGCGTTTATCATATCTCCACAGTGCGTTTGAAACAGGGCGTTTGGCAATAACTCCCATCCCTTCTTCTTTAGCTTTAGGGATAATATCAGCAATATCTCTCTGATCTGTCGGATTTACAGAAGTCTGTAAACTTCCGAATCGTCCGCTGTGAACCGCATATGAGAGATCTTCATTCTCTCCGGAATAAGCGGCGACCTTTATCTTTCCATCCCTTTTTGCTTTTTCCAGAGCATCTATAACCTCACCCTTCAACAATACATCTTTAGAACAGGAATGAAGATGCACAATATCAATGTAATCTGTCCTAAGTTTTTTCAAAGCCGCTTCAATGCCAGCGGGGATAATATCATACGTCCAGTTTTCATAACCGGGTATATCATATCCAACTTTGGTGGAGAGTATAAATTCTTCCCTTCTATACGAAAGAAACTTGCCTATTCTCTCTTCTGAGAGTCCATATCCTCTGGCGGTATCGAAGAGATTTATACCATTATCCAGAGCGTAGTTCAGAAGTTTACCAGCTTCATTATCAGAGATATTGCTGCCGCCTATATGACCCGCGCCAAATCCGAGCGCAGAAACTTCAAAACCATTTAAACCAAATTTTCTTTTAATCATAAAACCTACCCTGTGTTAAATTACCTGATTACCCGCGAATAAAATGTGTGATGAGCAAACAAAAGGGTAAATCGCTTCTGTAATCACCATAAAACAAATATAACAGCTTGAAATCTAATACTCACGCCTGAGAGGTGGACTCAGTCACTTTCAACGGTTGTTTTTTACAAAAGACCGGTCAATAGATAGTCCCTAGCTACCCCAAAGCAGGGGCCAGGGCACCGAAGGATGCATTTATAAAAATTTATGGCTCAGAATTTGAATAAATAGGGCAGGATATATTTAAAAACAGGGAGAAAAGTGGAAATATCTATCTAAACATCGTAATTCTTACCTTTCGGATGCAATAAGGGAGGAAATTTCCTGTAAATCCTACAAAAAAATCCAATTCAGGAGTTCATTCTAAACAGCCGACAGGCAAACGAAATAGAAATTTTGCAGTAATTCTCCATTAATTACAGACAGAGAACAGATAAAAATTCACAAATCTAAAAAGGGAAAGGGTTATGAACACAACATTATATATTCTCCTGGTAATGACGGTTGGAGGAGTTCTATATTTCTCATTGGGCAACAGCACCCCAAACGGAATGTCACCTTCACCAGCTGCTCTTCAGAGCAATCAGCCGGTTAAATGGGAAACCACATTAAAAAATAATGATATGGATCTTCTATTGACCACGAAAATCATTTCGGGGAATAATATTAAAGGTTATTACGCAGAATATACATTAGCCAGCGGAAGAAAAATCTGCGGACAACTAAGTATGCCTGGTCCAGGCGGAACATTTCAAACGCATGTCAATTTCAACGACAGTATACAGAACATTGTTATATACTCAGATGAAGAGTACTATAGCAAGATGAACTTATAAAAGGCCGGAAAGATCGTCCGGCTATTAAAGCTTAACGGTGAATCCTCCCCTGAGTCTGGTATTCATTAATTTGCTTTTTGAATTCTTCCAGACTTTGGGGATCACCTATTACGGTGAGGTTATCGCCGTCCCTGAAAACTGTGTTTCCATCAGGAACAATAGTTTCACCATCTCTTCTGAGGAAAGCAACGAGACAACCTTTAGGGATATGAATATCGCGAAGCGCGCTGCCGATCATAAACGAGGAAGGATCATGCCGGCGGATATGAACCAGAAGCAGTCTTTCATCATGGAGCAATGTTTCTTTAAGCTCCTGATCGCCGCGAGCGCTCTCCCATTCGGCGGCAAAGTTATCATCATCAACTCTGCCCGCAATCTGGGCAAGTATTCTCAGGTGCTGGGTGGGGTCTTTTTCAGGGCTAACCAGAAAGAAAAGAGCTTTAACTACTGCCTCATCATCCTGTTTGCCTGTTATCGGGTTATTAAATTTTATATGAACCCCATTAAGTGCCCGAATTACCACCATCTCTGCCTGTGTAATATTTTCCAGTCTGAAATGCGGCAACGCTATCCCGTGAGTCACGGGGGTAAGTCCGATTTTAGTGCCCTCATTAAACCTATTAGCGAGAAGATTAGCATCAACATAAACAACCTGAGAGAATAAGGCGGCTGCCTGCTTTGCAACCTCACTGAATTCCGTTTTCTCTTTCAGATCGAGGACGAAACTCCTTGCAACAATCTCATCGAAAGGATCAGTTTCCCTTAAACCTTTTTCTTTAAGTATCCCGCGCAATTCGCTGTCAAGGCCAGTATATCTTGATCTGCCGAGCCGCTCAAAAATATGATAGACTGCTCCCTGCCTCCTAACCTTACCATAAGCAAAAAACCTGTACCATAACACAGCAAGGACTATTAGTCCCGATGAAAACGAAACAGCAAGCAGGCCCATCTGGAAGATAAGGAAGGCAGCAGTACCAATACCTGCCAGCTGCATCCAGGGGTAGAACGGTGATTTGAATCCGGGATCATAGGATTCAATTCTGCTTTCCCGCATCACTATAACGCCGAGACAAACGAACGCGAACATCAGAAGCTGAAACGCGCTGGCAAGTTTCGCAATTTTTGTGGGGTCGAATGAAACAATAATAACTACAATTATGGCTATAGTTAAAATGATAGACACATAAGGTATTCCAAGAGGCGAAAGGCGCTGAAAAATGTGAGGCATAATATGATCACGGCTCATAGCAAACGGATAACGGGAGGCGCTGAGTGTGCCGGCATTCGCCACCGAAATGAAAGCTATTATTGCCCCTATTGAAGTAATAATTATTCCTGTATTGCCGAAGAACTTTCCTGCTGCAGTGGCAGCGGGGGTTAGATCACCCATAAGCTCATTTATAGGAATAACTCCAACCATGATAGCAGTACCCACAGTATACACCAGGATTGAAGTACCAATAGACAGGAAAATGCCGAGGGGAAGGTTTCGTTCAGGGTTTTTAACCTCTTCGGATAAACTTGCAACTTTAGTTATGCCGACATAGCTGATATAAACAAGTCCGGTAGCTGAAAATATTGCATGAAAACCGGGATCGAGGAAACCCTTAAAGTTTGAAAAATTTATTTGAGGTGTTCCCCCCACAAGGAACATAGCAAGCACAGCAAGGAGGATCACCACGAGTATTACCTGAAGCTTGCCGCTTCCTTTAACGCTGAACAGGTTGAGAAGGCCGATTAAAAGAGCAAGGGCTACAGCTATAGGAATGATAGGTACTGATGGTATAAAAAGGGCTATATACGCGCCCATACCGATCAGGGCAAAACAAACTTTTAATATAAGCGCAAACCAGGTACCGAGACCGCCGATAGTACCGAACATAGGGCCCAAGGTTCTATCTAAAAAGAAGTAAACACCGCCGGCTCTAGGCATAGCGGTAGCCAGTTCTACTACACTAAACATAGCGGGAATAAGAGGGACGACTGCCAAGAGATAGGCCAAAACAATTGCGGGTCCGGCTACAGAGGCTGCCAGTCCCGGCAGCAAAAAGAAGCCGCTGCTTAATGTCGTACCGGTGGCGATAGCATAGACATCAATCAGTGTCAGTTCTTTTTTAAGCTTCCGTTTTTTAGTTATATCAAACATAGGAGAATTTAACTAAAAGGATTAAGATGTTCCACTATAAAGGAACGCGGAAACTACCTCCAGTTGCCCAGCATTTTCCTTATCAGGGCAATCTGTGCTATATGATATGAGTTATGCTGAGCTGCTATCAGCATTTCTCTAAGGAAAGTATGAACCTCAGCATGAGGGATACTATCTGTTATACCGGTTCCCTTTTCTTTAATAATTTTTATCATCTCATCCCTGTCAGAGATGCATTGATCAACAGATTTATTCCATTCCTCATCTGACACTTTATTTGTGTCGGACGGCCAGTATTCGTCGGGCCAGGAAGGCGATTTCCAGTCGGAGTTGATCATATATTGCAGTATATCCTCCTGAGTAATCCTGATATGTTCAAGTTCATCCCATACCGAATGCAGACCCTCCTTTGGTTTCTTAGCACGGTTCGCGGGATCAAGACCCTTAAGTGAATTTTCGAGGGACACATGAGCCTGTTCCTTGCCCAACAGATTTACCAATTCTCTAGTCAGCACCTTATCTTCCATCCTAAACCTCCTGCTATTTTCCGGTTCAAAATATAATTATTTAAAGTTGTATATGTGTTCAATAGTACAAAGGGCCGGTTAAGGCACCAGTTGAGAGCCATCCCCGTCAATTGCAGTTAACGCATTAACAGGACAAACGGAGCAGGCTTCAACCAGGATTTTTTTATCGGGCTCTTTCAAATCCTCCCTGAAGGTTACAATTTTCTGGTTGTCGAGTTCAAAAACTTCGCCGGCAACCCTGATACAATTTGCCGTTCCGATACACATATCACGGTCGATTATAACTTTTAATCCGCTTATGTTTTTTTCCATAAAGAATACTCTCCCTGAAAAAGATTGTTGAATTACAAAAATATAATGTTTTGTCTGTTAAAAAAGATATCAGATAAGATTATATTCTTTAAGAATAAAGAGACCGAATGTAATTGTAATAAGGGATGCCAGTGTAGTCATAAGAAGTATATTGGCGGCAAGTTTACTATTTGACCCCATGGCTTCAGCCATTATAAAGCTTGCAATTGCAGTGGGACAGGCAAAGAGTATAAACAAAATACCAAGGTCATATCCCCTGAAACCAAAAAGGAAGGCGGCGTAAGTAATGACTAATGGGAATAAGATCAGTTTAAGAAAAGTTGAATATAAAGACAGAGAGAAACCTTTTTTTATCTCGGCAAAGTTCATAAATCCCCCTATACCCAGCAGTGCAAGAGGAAGTGCGAGGGCGGCAAGATAATTTATTGTTCTATCTATAATAAACGGAAGTTCAATTTTGAAGATGGAAAACGGGAGCGAAAAGACAACGGCAAGTACGAGAGGGTTTCTAAGAATTTCTATAACCGTATAACTGATATTCATCTGCCGTTCCTTTCTGAGAGGGACCGTCAACGCGATAACCGACAGAGTATTATAGAGCGGTATGGTAAAGGCCAGGAGAAGCGATGCTTTACCAAGGTTATCAATTCCGTAAATGTTAGCGATCAAAGCGAGTCCGACTACCGCGAAATTTCCCCTGAAGCTGCCCTGAATAAATACAGTTCTGTCCGTAGCTGTTTTAACTGACGGGATAGATATGATCCAGACAAAGAAGAAAGTTATAAGAGTGCCTGCATACGCGAAACCAATAAGTTCAAGGTTTAATATCCTGCTCAGATCTGTCTTTGAGATTTCCGTAAAAATCAATGCCGGGAGTGAAACCGAGAATACAATCCTGGATGAAAGTTTAACAAAGTTGTCATTGATCATACCAATTTTTTTTAAGAAATACCCGAGAGCAACTATTAAAAAAACAGGAGCAACTAAACCCGCAACTACAATTAAATTCTGCACTTATTACCAGGATATGTTTATATATCTACGATTAATTTTCTTAATGATGAAAATTTTTCCGGGACTAATTTGTCTGCCGAATCTGACACTTAAATAATTTATGCTTCAGCCGGCACCGATAATACCACTAACCACGATGCTGAATCAGCTTAAATCCTTATTTTTGTGACAGGCAGCATTCACTTTACTTTAATAATAGCCTTTAACAGTGAGTTAAGCTTTCTGGTACACTTTCTGCATTCATAATGTGACTGAATAACGTCAAAGTGAATTTATAAGCTATCGTGAGCAGGAACATTAATCCTGCATCATAAAAATTATAAAATAGGCCCTCGTAAAATACATCAATAAAATTAATGGTGCGATAAATGAAAAAACTAATCTATATAATTCCTGTACTTCTTCTTTTCCTCTATGCAGGATGTTCTGAAGATAATTCAACAAATCCTCCTGCGGGACAGGGCCAGCTTAAGATTAAGATGGTCGATTCCCCTGCGCTTTACGATGAGGTTAATGTTGTAGTTAACCGTGTTGAAGTACATATGGCCGACAGTTCAGAAGGAAACTGGATGGTTATAAATCCTGTTCCTCATACATATGATCTACTTCAGCTTACCAACGGAGCAAGCGTAGTGCTGGGCGATACCTTTCTCACCGCCGGTCATTATACACAAATACGTCTTATACTAGGTGAAGGAAGCAATGTTGTAGTAAACGGCGTAACATTTCCATTAACTATTCCCAGCGGGATGCAGACAGGTATAAAGCTGAATCATGAATTCGACATTGAGCCCGATAACCTTTATGAACTGCTGCTTGATTTCAATGCGGACAGATCTATACACGTTACGGGTAATGGTAAGTATATGATGAATCCTGTAATAAGGGTAATGCCTGTGGTAACATCGGGCAGAATTTCCGGTCAGGTCATTCCCACAGATGCTGATGCCGCGATATGGACATTAGCAGGGGCAGATACCGTTACTACATTTCCGGACCCGGAGGGATATTTCAGCCTGATGGCGCTTCCTGAAGGAACTTATGATGTACATGTTGATCCTGATAATGCAGCATATAATGATACGGTTGTAACAAACGTTGATGTAACTGCGGGTAATAATACAGACATCGGCGTGATTGATCTGACTCATTAAGCAAAGTCTGGAGAAAGAATTAACCCCGACAGGTTTTGGCTGCCGGGGTTTTTATTTTAGAAAAGACTATCGAGATTGGATACATAAAATGCCAATCCGCTCATCTCAGTTTCAAGGGGCATTCCAGAAAAGAAAGTAGTATGGTAATAAGCTATATCTATATGATCTCTGAGAAAATCAGTAAAAGGAGCTTCCGCCCATAAAGCATAAAGTTTAAATAATCCTTTTGCTCTTATTTCATAACCATTAGTTTTTCTAACCTCCTGGTAACCACGGCCGGAGAAATGTCCCATACTAAATGAGATAGTTTCAAATAAATCAATTTTGAAACCTGCATGGGAAACAATTCTATCATCGCCTTCTATGTTAATTATGTTCTTCCAGAAACGCAGCTCACTTAGGGTAGACTGGTAAGATGACTGTCCCGTAGAATCTCTTGATATCAGTATATCATCGGCTTCGGCTGTAAAGGAGAGACTAATTGTATTTATCCGGAAATCACCGGAGACAAGATCAATTCCTGTATTTATTCCATATCCAAGCCTGTCTATCCTCGGCAGCGGATCGGCCTGGGAAGGATCTATATAATATATTTTATCTCCTATGTTTGATTTGGAATAACCAACAGAGAAGTTAAAGAAAGGTATAAGTTTATTATTTTTCTCAAGCCCAAAGTGCAGGGCCGGATCGACAAGTTTTATTACAGGAACATTCAGAAGCAGTCCGAAATCCGTTACAGTTCTTTCAGCTTCGGCGGAAGAAACTTCTCCTACCCCAAAATAGTCTCCAATTTTTGAGGTTACATTCTTTACCGTAAAACCGGCATTAAACTGAATGAAATAATCAACTCCAAGTCCAAGGGACCAGGCACTATAATAGTCCTTTGATTCAAAGCTACTACCTGATTCAAATGAATAAAATGTTCCATAATCAATTTCATTTCTTGAATATCCAAATCCCACGCTTAAGGGAAAGTTGATAAGATCTTTAAGGTTATATCCTGCATTAAAAGCTACCCCTTTTAATTCTAACTCTTGTAATTTAAGCCAGTCAACCTTTGACGGATAAAAAATAAATGAAAGATTATTATGGCGGCTTGTATATCCAAGCTGGGCGGGATTCCAGACAAAGGCAAAGGGATCATCTGTGGGAAGTGCGGTACCTGTTTGTCCCATAGCTGCCAATGAAGGTGAAGGCTGAAGCAGCAGAAAAGGTACTGCGGCTTCACCCTGTGCAAAATTGTTTTTACCAATTGAAATTACGAAGAGAAGTGTAAGTAAGAGGGCCGAAAGTTTCATAAATAATTTCTCCCATAGAATTGATACTCCTGAATATACCGCAATTTTCTAACGGCGTTAAGGAAACATAATGCTATTTAGTTCTTCAGTCAATCCTATTACGATCCTCCAACTTTTACTCCCTTGTTATAAATATTATGGTCTGCTTTCTAAAAATGATTTTATAATTGGAAGAGTAGGTGTACGTTGGAGTTAGAGAGTCCTCCATGTTTGATTGATGAAGTTTACCTTAGATCAGAAAACTCTTGCTAAATATCTGGGAGTAATAAACCTGCTTAATACCAGAATGGGGCACTGCCATTTTGTCATACGTTGAATTATTCAACGGCCGGAATATTGCTTATTTTCGCTGTTTTCCCATTGTCTCACTTTGAGAGCAACTACGGTGCAAATACTCTATTTCCCCACCACTTATACCTTATAAAAAGGGAGTCTGACATTTTGTCATACTTGTTGAATATTTAAACAAAAAAAGGACCGTACAGAGCGGTCCTTTTTTAAGATTGTTAACCAGTATTTTACTTAGCGAGCATCATCTTTCTAACTTCTTTATAGGCTTCAGTTCTGAGTTCATAGAAATAAACTCCTGATGACATATCAGCCGCATCAAACGCAACTGAATAATTACCACTATTCATAACGTCGTTTACTAAAGTTGCGACTTCCTGACCTATAATATTATACACCTTCAACTGTACTAGCTGCTGCTCAGGAACACTAAAGTTTATGATTGTACTGGGGTTAAACGGATTAGGATAGTTCTGCTGCAATCCATATTTAACCGGCACCGAGGCTTCATCTTCTTGAGCAGATGTAACCGCACTGAAAGGAACAACTGTGCCGTCACCAAGGGCAGCAAACAATCCGAATGCCTCACCGTTCTGATTCATTGAAGGATCGAGGAAACCGGAAGCAAACACTACAGCACTTCCGCCTTCAAGTCCCGAAAGATCAGCACTGAACGATGCAACTATTGTGTTGTTATCATCTCCCGGAGTGATATCAAGCGTATAACTTGCAGCGGGTACATTTATATAATCTGTGATGTCGCCGTAGGCTGCGTTATCTACAAGAGTAGCAACGTTACGGGCTATTACGTCTACTGTAGGCGCATCAGTTGCTCCGTGCACCACAAAGAAGTCAACTCCCGAACCTGCGGCTGATTCCCTGGCCATCGGCTTTACAAACAATGTAAATGCTGTACTTCTGCCGTCAGGATTTGATGCATAGGATCCCGGATCGAGTACTCCGTTAGCTATTACCACATAGGTTCCTCCGTTCTCAAGAGTTGCCTGGAAGTTTGCCAGCGTATCTGATACCGAAGTGCTGTTGCCCGGAGCTACTCCTATATTAAGCAGCACTCCCGCAGGCGCATCTATAAAAGGCGTTGCTGCTCTGAAGGCAAAATCATCGAGCAGTAAGCTTCCATTCAGATAAATATCGACCGGATCGGCAGCCACATCTGCCGCATTATGTATAACCTGCAGCCTGGCTGTCTGAACCGGTTCAAGGCCAATGACTGTGCCGTCACCAAGGGCAGCAAACAATCCGAATGCCTCACCGTTCTGATTCATTGAAGGATCGAGGAAACCGGAAGCAAACACTACAGCACTTCCGCCTTCAAGTCCCGAAAGATCAGCACTGAACGATGCAACTATTGTGTTGTTATCATCTCCCGGAGTGATATCAAGCGTATAACTTGCAGCGGGTACATTTATATAATCTGTGATGTCGCCGTAGGCTGCGTTATCTACAAGAGTAGCAACGTTACGGGCTATTACGTCTACTGTAGGCGCGTCAGTTGCTCCGTGCACCACAAAGAAGTCAACTCCCGAACCTGCGGCTGATTCCCTGGCCATCGGTTTCACAAACAGTGTAAATGCTGTACTTCTGCCGTCAGGGTTTGATGCATATGATGCCGGATCGAGTACTCCGTTAGCTATTACCACATAGGTTCCTCCGTTCTCAAGAGTTGCCTGGAAGTTTGCCAGCGTATCTGATACTGAAGTGCTGTTGCCCGGAGCTACTCCTATATTAAGCAGTACTCCCGCAGGAGCATCTATAAAAGGTGTTGCTGCTCTGAAGCCGAAATCATCAAGCAGTAAGGCTCCGTTTAGATAAATATCGACCGGATCGGCAGCCACATCTGCCGCATTATGTATAACCTGCAGTCTGGCTGTCTGTGCAGAGATTTGAGCCCCCAAAAACACAAAAAGAACCGCGGACAAGAATGAAATAAATTTAAGTTTCATGATTTCTCCTGTTATTTTAAGTTAGTCAAAACGTACCTCACCACACGGATTCAAAAACCAAATCCTCTTATAAAACAACTTTTTCGATTTCTGAGTGGCTTACCGTGAACAACAGAAAAATTTGTAAATGAGTTCCCGAACCCCAAATAAAACGCAAGGTGTTTAATTATTTGTTGAAAATGGCATAAGTAAAAATTAGATTTATCACGATTATATGAACAAATATCCTGATATGAAGAATTATATACTTTTATTAATAATTGCTGCTTTAACTCTAGTATCCCCTGTATCCGAAGCATTTTCAATGGAACCCGCTGACTCAACTGAAGCCGACTGGCTCTATAAGAAAGCGGATGATTTCTGGCGGGATGTCCAGTACGACAGTTCGAACTTCTATTATGAAAAAGCCTCATCGATTTATGAGAAGTTCAAAAGCTGGAAGAACTTTATTGAGTGCCAGAAAAATATAGGGACCAATTACCGTTTCCTCGGGAATTATTCGCAGGCCTTCACACATCTTAACAGCGGGCTGGATGCCGTGAGCTATTTAAAGGAGAATCAGGATTCTCTCCGGGCCGAACTATATAACAGCATAGGTACTATTTATTACGAAAAAGGAAACTACGACAAGGCCTATAAATATTATAAAAACATGCTGGATATAAATGAAAAAGTATTCGGTGAAGAACATGCAAATACCGGCAAAGGATATCAGAATGTAGGGCTTATTTACTACAGGACAGGTAATTATGATAAAGCTCTCCAATATTTTAAAAAGGCAATTTCGATTTGGGACAGCACGCTTACAGAGGATAATCCTTACTTTGCCAACTGCTACACCAACATAGCGAACGTATATTTCTTAAATGAAGATTATAAAAAGTCTATAGAATACAATGAAAAAGCATTGAAGATCTGGATAGATAAACTCGGAGAGGATCATCCTTATGTAGCCATTAGTTATAATAATCTTGCAGATGAATACAGTCATACCGGTAATTACAGCCGCGCACTTGAGTATGACTATAAAGCTATGCAGATAAGAAGAGACTTTGCCGGAGAAGAATCGCGCGATGTAGCTAACAGTTATGCGGGCATCGGAAATGTTTTTGCTAAAATGGGAAACTTAAATAATGCGGCCTATTTTCTTAATAAAGCAGTTTCTACATACCACAAAACCGATCCGTCTAATCTGGGATTAGCAGACGCATACATATATACAGGTGATCTTTTATTAAAGAAAAGGGATTTTTCATCCGCAGCGGCTTATTATGATTCGGCTCTTTATGTTGCCTGGCCCGGGTATAACGCCGATGTTTCTAATCCCGACTATCTTACAAAAATTCCTTCAGCCGGGCAGCTGCTGACAGCATTGACAGGAAAAGGCAATGCTTATTTTGAAGAGTCGGAAAATTCAGGCGACCTACAAGAACTCGAAAAAGCTTTAGACGCATATAACCTGGCTTCGGAGATCACAGAGAAGATTAAGACAGGCTTCAGCAAAGAAGAGCCCATGTTAATGCTTACAAAAAGGGCTTATCAGATCAACAAGATGGGGGCCGCAGCGGCGCTAAGGCTGTACGATATCAGCAAAGATCGTAATTATATTGAAGCCGCCTTCAAATTTTCCGAACGCAACAAAGCAGGCGTTATAGCAGAATCTATTGCTGAATCAGACGTTCAAAAATATGCCGGCGTGCCCGACAGTCTGCTTTCAAGAGAGAAAGAACTAAAATCAGATCTGATATTATACCAAACGAAACAGGCGGAAGCCGAGGAAGCGAATAACCTTCAGGCCATAGGTGACAACAGACAAATCCTGTTTGAAACCCAGAGGGATTATAATGCTCTTATGACTGACCTGGAGCAGAACTTTCCGGCATACTACAAGTTGAAACATCCCGACGAACTCACTTCTTCCAGACAGATAAGAGATCTCCTTCCCGCCGGGGCTGCCGCAGTTGAATACTTTACAGGTGACAGCAGCGTAACGATCTTTACGCTGACAAAAAGCTCAATCAATGCTGTATCGGTTAAGTGTGATTCCGTTTTTTTTGACCGTATAAGAAGGTTCAGAGAATCGCTTCCTAAAATGAATTATCTTGAATATCTATCTTCGGCCTCAGAATTATACACGAAGCTGATTGAGCCAATAAAAGGATTACTGGGAGACACAAAAAAGCTTTATATAATTCCTGATTACTTTCTATCTTATCTGCCCTTTGAAGCTCTTCTC
This sequence comes from uncultured Bacteroidota bacterium, assembly GCA_963771705.1. GTDB lineage: Bacteria > Bacteroidota > Ignavibacteria > Ignavibacteriales > Ignavibacteriaceae > DATFVA01. Next base: position 45,368 of record CAVYUP010000004.1, on the reverse strand, counting down.
ACAAAGCCGCACCCTCGCCGGTTCAACGGTGATTTTTCTCAGCTGCCGTACCTGATAAATGACTATGAAATAAGCTACCAGTATTCAGGATTACTGTTAAAGGAGAGTCTCCTTCAAAGAAACGATAATCAGGATAATACTTTTGCCGGCTTTGCCCCTGTCTTTTCTGACAAGCCGGAGGATGAGGCGAATATCGCCGCCCTTGATAACAGCTTACCCGGGATTAGAAATTTACGTTCTGAGGTCCTACAGGGTGGAAAGCTAACCTCCCTTCCGGAGACAGAAACTGAGGTTAAGTCGATAGGAGACCTTTTTAAGGAACACGATTATCCCTGTGATCTTTATCTTCATGAAAGATCTACAGAGGGAATACTTCATTCGGACCGAATGACCGGATATAAATTTATTCATCTTGCCGCACCCGGCTTCATAAATGAGGATAATCCTAAACTTTCCGGACTGATGTTTTATCGTGACAGCAGCGATACGCTAAACGATGGTATCCTTTCTGCCGGAGACGTTTATAATCTTACCCTGAAAGCTGATCTGCTTGTAATAAGCGCCTACGACAGCAAACCCGGAGCCGTAGTAAATGGAGAAGGTATTTATGCCCTAACCAGAAGCTTTCTTTATGCGGGAGCCAGAAATCTTGTTGTTTCCTTGTGGCAGGTGTCGGATAAATCAACTTCAGTATTTATGATTCTGTTTTACAAAAATATTCTAAACGGAATGGATTATTCCTCCGCATTAAGAAAAGCCAAACTGGATCTTATAAGAGGCGGTATTTATTCCTACCCGCTGGATTGGAGTCCTTTCATCCTGGCAGGCCTCTAATCCTTCTCCCGAAAGCACTTAAAGCTGCTTGATACGGAATAAGCGGGTGTCAGTTCTCACAGTCCTCCTATGTTTAGTTTCGTATTCTCCCTATGAGAAAAAACATAAAAAGGAGATACTTATGATGAAATTTAAGATAGTGATATTTTCATTATTAACGATATTTCTGGCCGGATCTACATTCGCAAATAATGACACCCAGAAAGAACTGAAGGATTACTTCAATAAAGTTAACCAAAAGGTAAAGCAGGCGGATGATCCTGCTCAAAAAAGAGCGATATTAAACAATTCCTTCGATGATCTTCTAAAAGCCTTTAATACTGCAGGACGAATGCCTCTATCACAACAAGACCGCGAGGGGATAGATTATTTCAAACAGAAAGTCCTCGAAAAGAAAAACGAATTAAACGGATCGAACGGTTACGATAAAGTTGCCGATGCAAGTCTTAATCAGTTTGCCAATTATTCTATGCAGCAATTTGAGCAATCGGCCGAATATATTACCATAAGTGTTGTAGCCCTGGTACTTATTATCATAGTAGTTGCGCTTCTGTTATAAAAAAAATAGAGCCGGTTATGATGACCGGCTCCTTTACTATGAAATATTACCTACTCTTAACTTTATTCATATCCCTTACAGCATTTGGAAAATCGCCCGATAGCGGAGCATCCTTTTCCATCATTTACATAATACATGGAGATGCGGACTACCTTTATCATGATACTTCAGGGACTTCCCACTATGCGGATGAGGAAATTCTCGATCAGGCTTTCGATGCCGCGAAAAATCTCGATAACTCTGAAGTTTTTATCTTTCACCAGGGGACAGCTTCAAGGTTTCTTTTTTTTCCGGAGGATGACAGTCATTTCTACTATTTCAGCAATGGCAAAAGAATAAAAGAGGACTCGTATAAAAGAGACAGGAGTGATTCCTCCTTTACTTCTGAGATAAACCTCTATGAGAAATACCGCGATAAGGACAGGGACAACACAATAAAAATGTTGATGTATTACGGACATGAAATTCCTGAAGGTAATTCAATAAATCCATACAACCTTACGCATCCCGATATTCCCTTCAGCGATAACCTTTTTGCAAAAGCTGTAAAAGGGTTTGCATCGGGGAATAAGTTTGATTTAATAGTTCTGTCAACCTGCAATAATGGTACTCCAGAAATGGTCAGCCTTCTCTCTCCTTATACAAAGTATATAGTGGCTTCGCCGGAAAATCTGCATTTATCGCAGATGAATTCATCAACACTGAAAAACCTCAACGTTAAAAATTACCAGCCTTATCAATTTGCGCGGGCGTTTGCCGAAAATGCATTTAACAAACTAAAGGAAAACACTCTTACGGTTATAACCATATCTGTTTATGATGTAGATAAGACCCGAGATTATGTACATTCGGCAGGAGAAGATAATTCTGACAAGAATAACAGAACCCCGGCCGCGATTAATAATTGCGACTGTTCAACAATAGAATCCTACAGGAAACCGGGGATGGAATCCGGCGTTACGGTTTTCTATAAGCCTCCCGCTTTCGGCAAGGATAAAAATAAGACTGTGCATTCGGGCTGGGGCTGTAAAAAAGGGACCTAAACACAGACCCGTAAACCAGATATTCAGCCTTTCATCAATTTTTTATTTTACTTAAAAGATATTCTGCATATTTTTCCCAGGATTTAATTTCTTACAAGAGCGGGAGCATCTAAAATGTTCAACATAAAATATTCCATCTCACCGGTTATTTATATTCTTATTATTCTTCTTTTATGCGGCAGCGTCCCGGTATCGGCTCAGACTGTAAATATGGACAAGCTAAAAGGTATGAAACCGCGCAGCATCGGACCTGCCGGTATGAGCGGAAGAGTTACTGCTTTTGATGTTGTAATGCGGAATACGGACATTATTTATGCTGGTACTGCCTCCGGAGGATTATGGCGGTCAACCAGTGCTGGAGTAGACTGGGAGCCGGTATTTGATGATCAGCCCGTTCTTTCAATCGGTGCCGTAGCGGTTGATCAGAGGGTGCCTGATGTAATCTGGGTGGGGACGGGAGAAGCCAATCCGAGAAATAGTCAATCCAGCGGAAACGGCGTGTACAAGAGTATAGACGGCGGAAAATCGTGGAAGCACCCTGGACTGGATGAAACCAGAAATATAAGTAAAATAATTATTGACCCGCAGAATTCAGATATTGTATATGCGGCGGCTATTGGTTCAGCCTGGGATTCGACCGCTGAACGGGGAGTTTATAAAACCACCGACGGCGGAGCTTCATGGAATAAAATACTTTACGTGGATAAAAAAACAGGCGCAGCCGATTTGATTATGGACCCGGTGAACCCCAATAAATTATTCGCCGCAATGTGGGAATACAGGAGATGGCCGTGGTTCTTTAACTCAGGGGGTCCCGGATCGGGTTTATATGTAACCTTCGACGGCGGGCAGAACTGGACAGAAAGAACAGATAAAGACGGACTGCCCAAGGGTGAACTTGGAAGGATCGGCCTTGCTCTGTGCAGCAGCTATCCGAATGTTGTTTACGCAATTGTTGAGGCAAAGAAGAATGCTTTATACAGATCTGATGACGGAGGATTCAAATGGAAAATGGTAAACAATAAAGAGGTGGGAGATCGTCCGTTTTACTATGCACAGATTGCAGTTGACCCGGAAAATGAAAACAGGATTTATGACATTCATTCAGTCGTTTCAGTGAGTGAGGACGGCGGAAAATCATTTGAAACCCTTATAGAATGGAACCGCATCCATCCTGATCATCATGCATTCTGGATAAGTCCCGAAGACCCAGCATTCCTTATTGACGGTAATGACGGAGGGATGGCAATTTCACACGACAAAGGAAAAACATGGAGGTTCGTGGAGAATCTTCCGCTTGCCCAATATTACCATATAAGCTATGATATGGATAATCCATACAATGTTTACGGCGGTATGCAGGACAATGGTTCCTGGAAGGGTCCATCCCGCGTATTGAGCCAGAACGGAATTACCAATGTTTACTGGCAGATGGTAAGCTTCGGGGACGGGTTTGATGTTGTTCCGGATCCATCGGATTCACGATACGGCTACTCAATGTCGCAGGGAGGCAACCTTGTAAGATATGATGTGCTGACGGGACACACAAAATACATCCGTCCTCCAGATCCGGATACCGTAAAGCTGAGATTCAACTGGAACGCGGGTATAGCGCAGGATCCTTTTGACAAGAGCACGATATATTACGGAAGCCAGTTTCTGCTAAAGAGTACCGACAGGGGGGACAGCTGGGATATAATTTCACCTGACCTTACAACCAATGACACATCAAAACAGAACCAGGATAAAAGCGGAGGACTGACTTACGATGTTACCGACGCGGAAAATTTCACAACCATAGTAGCAATCGATCCTAGTCCCGTTAACCGCAGCGTTATCTGGGTCGGTACCGATGACGGAAATCTTCAGCTAACAAAAGACGGCGGCAGAAGCTGGGTAAATGTATCCGGTAATCTGGAAGGTGTTCCTAAAGGGACGTGGATCCCTCAGGTAAGAGCATCAACCTATAATGAATCGGAAGCATGGGTAGTGCTGGATAATCACCGGAGAAACGACTGGAATACGTATGCCTATTACACAAAAGACTTCGGCAGACACTGGGAGAGGATTGCCGATCAGGATTCGATATTGGGTTTTGCTCTTTCAATTATTCAGGATCCCGTTCAGCCGAACCTGGTATTCCTTGGTACCGAGTTCGGGTTATACTTCAGCTTTGATAAAGCAAAAACCTGGAACAAATGGACGGAAGGATACCCCAATGTTTCCACTATGGATATGCAAATTCAACCCAGAGAAAATGATTTGATCATAGGAACCTTCGGACGTGCGGCATATATCTTCGACAATATAGAGCCATTAAGAGAAATAGCCGCGAATAAAAATATTATGAATGACAGTCTTTATCTTTTCCCTGTTCCCGAATCATCTGATGAAATATACCGCTGGAAAGGACCCGGACCTGTTTTCTCAGGGCAAAGTTATTTTAAGGGTGACAACCGGCCTTCGGGAGCAATGATATCCTTCATTGTAAATTCTGATACAAGCGGCAGGAATAAGGCAATTGAAAGCGGGGATACCATGAATAACGCAAAAACAGCAGGTGATAGTGTTAAGGTTGAAATTATGAATAGGAAAGGGGAAATAATCAGGACACTAGAAGAAAAAGCTGAACCGGGATTAAACCGGATCTACTGGAATTATGACAGGAAGGGAGTGCGGTGGCCTCAAACTGCCAAACCTGAAAAGAAGAAGGAGTACAGTGGTCCCTCCGTACTGCCGGGAAATTACAAGATAAAAGTAATAAGCGGGAATCATTCAGATTCAACTATGACCGAGGTTAATTCTGATTCCCGCATAAAAGTTTCATTAGAGGCTCTGATGGCTAAGAGTGATTACCTCGATAAAATACTGGACAGAGTTAAAACGGCAACAAAAGCCGCTGACAGGATCAGGGGAGCGGAAAAAATCATGGGGCTGATAGAGGAAAGGGGGAAAGAAAAAGAAGGAGAGTTATCAGACAGTCTTAAGAAAATATCGAAAGCAGTAAAAGATTCATTAAAGAGCCTGATGGCGCTGATAAACCAGCCTGAAGTTCAGGGATTAAAAGATAACCCTGACAATGTCAGTTCACGTCTCTCAACAGTATATGAATATGTGAATTCTTCCTACGAAGCTCCTGGCAGAACAGCGGACGCCGCGCTACTGCTTGCTGATGAAAAACTGGAAAGAACGATAAAAAGGGTGAACAATTTCTTCGAAACAAGCTGGAAGAAGTACCAGGACGCTGTTAAAAAAGCAGGAATATCATTCTTTGATGAATATGAACCGCTGAAGTTTTAGTGAGGAAACTTTTAGAGGCTGTCTTAACACCTTAAGTATAATCAGACAGCCTCTTTTATTTAATCTTTTTTCTTTATTAAGATAAATATAGTTGCGACAAGAGCGCTTACAACCGCAGAAAGCATAAAAGGAACAATAGAACCGAATTCATCCCAGAGAAAACCTGCCAGGAACGATCCCAGCATAATAGACAGGCTTGTGCACATAGTTAAAAGACCTATTGCCGACCCACGCTGTTCATCGGGTATCAAATCCGAAACCCATGCTTTTACAACACCTTCAGTTGACGCGGCATAAATTCCATATAATGCGAATAAGAACCAGATGAAATAAATATCAGGGAAAAGCGCAAAGCCGAGGTAAACACCGGCGAAAATATATAATCCCGCAATATATACTTTCTTTTTACCCGCCTTATCAGAGTACTTCCCGATGGGATAAGAAACAGAAGCATAAATAAGATTATAAAATATATAACCCCATATAGCCAGCGAAGCCGAATTAGAAATGTCTTTCGACTTCAATATTAAAAAAACATCACTGCTATTTACGAGAGAGAATAAAGTAATCAAAAGAAGAATTACTTTATACTGATGAGGGGCCGCTTTCCAGAACTCAGAATAATTTCTCTTAGTAACCTTTTTAAAAGATGCCGGATTATCTTTAACAAAAAGGGTAAAAGATACCGCTATTACAGAAGGAGCGAACGCAACAAGGAAAATAAGAGTATAATTTCCGGGGAAGAAATGGAGAAGAATCAAGGCTCCAACAGGACCAAGTGCCGCGCCCAGAGTATCCATGCCCCGATGAAATCCGAATACAGCTCCCGTCTGACCTTCGGCGTAAGTTGCCAATAGCGCATCCCGAGGTGCCGTACGAGCTCCCTTTCCCACCCTGTCGGTGATCCTTGAGGCGATGACGGCAGAAAGCGCGGGGAAAAGTCCGGGCAGAGGTTTTGATAATGCAGAAAGCGCGTAACCGAGGACGACAAAAACAGAACGCTTTTGTAATTTATCTGATAACCTTCCGAAATAACCTTTCAACAGACCGGCTGTAACTTCAGCGGCCCCCTCAATAATCCCAACCAGCGCCATTGACGATCCAAGAACAGCGGTAAGGAAAATGGGAGTGACAGGATAGAGCATTTCACTTGCTATATCCGTGAACAAACTAACGAGACTTAAAATTAAAACCTGCCGCGGTATCTTCTTCAGCTTCATTATTTAAAAATAGGATTATTCAACTGATTAAAAAATAACATCAATCTCACAAATACTCCGGAAAGTTTGAAGTAATTCAAACACTTTACTAGTTTTGGGAACACAGCAAAATTGATTGAGGAAAAAATGCGTAAAAAAGTTATTGCCGGAAACTGGAAAATGCACAACGATTTATCAGAATCCCAGAATCTTATATCGAAACTTAAATCCGGTCTGAGCGGAAAAAAATATAACTGTGATGTTATAATTTGTCCCCCTTATACCTCCCTGGGCGAAGCCTCTTCCCTGCTTAAAGGAACACCGGTCAAATTAGGGGCACAGAATATGTATTTTCAGGAAAGCGGCGCGTATACGGGTGAAATTTCAGCAAAAATGCTGAAGAGTGTAGGCTGCGAATACGTAATCCTCGGTCATTCAGAACGAAGAACCATTTTCAAAGAAACTGACGGTTTAATAAACGAGAAGATCAAGGCTGCCCTGGAAGCGGGATTAAAACCAATTTTCTGTATCGGTGAAACCCTTGAAGAACGGGAAAGCGGAAAAGAGAAAGAGGTTCTTAAAACCCAGCTGTCGGGGGGATTGGATGAGATTTCGCTGGACGAAATGAAGCAGATCATTATCGCCTATGAACCTGTATGGGCTATAGGTACAGGTAAAACAGCAACTCCCGCGCAGGCAGAAGAAATGCACGAGTATATCCGCAATTATATTCAGGATGATTTTACACCCGAAACCGCTGAAAACCTTATTATCCAATACGGAGGAAGCGTGAAACCAGATAACGCAAGGGAGCTACTGTCGCAGAAGGATATAGACGGAGCGTTAGTAGGCGGCGCCTGCCTCAAGGCTGATTCATTTATAGGTATAATTGAATCGACTTAAGTGCTTGTAAATTGCATCTTTAAGAATTAGAAACTTCTTTGGTTTTAGTTTTTACTCTGTAAAATTTACATTGCTTTCCCCTCGTTTCTAACGTATATTTGTAAGTTTAATTGAATATATAAATAGGATAACTGATTCGGATGGGATTCCCCAAATATATTTTCCTCACTTCTATTATTTTTTCCCTTTTTCTTCCATTCTCCCGGGCACAGATAGTATTTAAAGAACTACCCGGTTACAGAATTGCGAATAATGATTCCCTATTCCTTGATATTACCTCTAAAAGGAAAATCATTTCTCTTAACGGAACCTGGAAGGTTCACCCTGCCGGAGACGAGAAGGCTCAGAAAGTTTCGGTTAACGTACCTTCAGTTTTCCATGGCGAGGGAGAACTTATTTTCGAGAAGAGCTTTACAATTTCGCTGGAAGATCTCAAAAAATACCAGATGAAGCTCATCTTCTTCGGCATCAATTACTCAGCAGACATCTCCGTCAACAAAAACATAATTTACAGACATACCGGAGGAGAGTTTCCTTTCCAGGTTGATCTTCCGAAAGACATACTCAATGTTGATAAGAGTAATGTACTTTCAGTAAAACTATACTACAATCTTGACTCAGAAAATACTATCCCGGTAAAACAGAGGTTTCTGTTCCCTCATAATTACGGGGGCATAATCCGCGACGTATATATTCACCTGATTCCGAACATCTCACTGAGAGATATAAATATCTCATATAAATATTACCCTGGCTCAAAGAGCGCGGCGATGCAATTAAACTGCAGAGCGGAAGATAAGGAATTTTCGAAAACTGCCGACAGTCTCGGCGAGAATGATGAAATTACTTACAGGATAAATATTACAGCGCCGGACAGCAGCGTGTTAAAGAACCAGGTTGAAACCAATTTCAACCTAAGTCCCAATAAAGATAAAATATTCAGCAGCAAAGTTACTCTCAGCAAGCCAATTCTGTGGTCAGCCTCCAGTCCCAGGTCATATATAATCTCCATGCAATTATGGCGGGGAGATGTTCTTCTGGATGAATCCCGCAGAACCGCAGCCGTTTATTCATTAACAACGGAAAAAGATTCTCTTATTTTCAATGGTGACGGCCTTGAGTTGAAAGGCGCCGCATATTTACCCTCGAACGGTAAATACGGCAGTCTACAGTCATACGCAGAAATGGAAAAAGACATAAGATTAATCAGAGAAACCGGATTTAACGCTGTAAGGTTTGCGAAAACGGTTCCGCATCCATATCTCCTTCAATTATGCGAGCGATACGGACTGCTTGCGTTGATAGAATTGCCTATAAATTCAATCCCGGGAACGCTTGCAGAGAGCAGTAATTTTATTGAAAGAAGCAAAAATTTCCTGCTGAATTTTATACGTGGCTATAAACAATACAGTGCTGTTGCGGCTGTAGGACTGGGCAGCGGCTACCTTCCTGAACTAGACGCACATGTTCAGCTTATCAACAGACTTGATGAAGATTTAAAGAGCAACTGGGACGTGTTGTCATATGCCTCCTTCGCGAGTCTAAATATTGAACCTATCGACAGCCTGGATTTATACGGAGTTGAACTGCTTAATACACCGATTGGTGATCTTTCCGAATCATTTGATTCATTGAAATCGGAGCTCGGTGCCGGGAATGTTTTTATAAGCTCCGCAACATATACAGTCAATGCAGGAAACACCGATGGCTACGTAAATAAATATTCCTTCGAAGCACAGGCTAAATATTTCGAAGAGGTTATCAACTACGCGTTAAACAGCAGCATGGCAGGATTCTTCATCAATTCAATGTTTGATTATGAGGGAGATTATCCATCACTTATAAACGGGTACAGCAAAGAAAATTTATATAATATCGGAATCGCCGCCTCGAACAGCAATACAAACCGGCTGGCTTACAAAGTAGTTTATGCAAGGCTGCATAATTTTGAGGCTGTTACAATCCCGATAGGCAGTAAGAAGGATAACGCGCCGATGATATTCATTATCTTCGGACTTTTTCTCGCGCTGGTAATGGGCATACTCGTAAATTCAGGGAGAAAATTCCGGGAGGATTCATCCCGTGCCCTGCTGCGTCCTTATAATTTTTACGCTGATGTCCGGGATCAGAGAATAATGTCGGGATACCACTCAACGATACTTGGATTCGTAATTGCAGGCATCCTGGCACTATTAATCAGCAATATTCTTTTCTATATCAGGGACAGTATTTTCTTCGAAAGAATTCTGCTTGCGTTCGGCAGTCCAGGACTCCTTTCTACATTCAGCTACCTGGCATGGCATCCGACACTTTCAATTGTCTGGCTAACAATCATTCTTGTAATATTTGTACCTCTACTGGCAATTTTAATTAAAGCCGCGTCATTCTTTGTGAGAACCAAAGTTTATATCTCAAGTATTTACTATACTACAATCTGGTCCCTTCTCCCAATGGTTTTGCTTATACCTGTCGGGATAATCCTATACCGTATGCTCTCTGCCGAAGTGGCAAACACATATATATATGCAGGACTGATTTTATTTCTGTTGTGGTCTTTTTACAGACTTATAAAAGGAATTTATGTTATCTTCGATGTTAACCCCGGAACCGTATACTTTTACAGCATTTTGCTGGTTTTATTAATAGCAGGAGGATTCATTCTTTATTACCAGGTAACAAATTCAGTAATTGATTATTTGAAACTTGTTTTTACCCAATTTAATGGTCAGGCATAAGATTGTATTTATCTAAACTTGAAATACTTGGTTTTAAATCATTCGCACAGAGAACAAACGTCAGCTTTAACGAAGGTGTAACTTCGATCGTCGGTCCCAACGGATGCGGCAAAACCAATATTGTTGACTCTATAAGATGGGTGCTCGGAGAGCAACGCAGCGGCGCTCTCAGAAGCGATAAGATGGAGAACGTTATTTTTAACGGAACTTCAGCAAGAAAGCCTATGGGCATGGCGGAAGTTTCACTGACCATTCAGAACAATAAAGGTATCCTGCCCACTGAATACTCAGAGGTCACCATCACCAGGAGAATATTCCGGTCGGGTGAAAGCGAGTACCTGCTGAACAAAAACCTCTGCAGGCTCAAGGATATAACCAACCTGTTTATGGATACCGGCATAGGGGCAAACGCTTACTCTGTTATTGAGCTTAAAATGGTTGAGACAATCCTCAGCAATAAAGCAGATGAAAGACGCACTATGTTTGAGGAGGCCGCGGGGGTAAACAAATATAAACTGAGAAGAAGACTTGCGCTGAGAAAGCTTGACGAAGTAAAATCAGACCTTACAAGAGTAAACGACATCGTTACTGAAGTTCAGAAGAAAGTTAACTCACTTGAAAGACAGGCCAAAAGAGCCGATAAATATAACCGTATCTCTTCATCTCTGAGAGAACTTGAACTTGACCTTGCTGAGAGAGAATTCGCCCTGTACCTCTTACAGAAGGAGGAAGCACGTAATTCCAAAGAAGAGAACCTGCAGAAGAAGATATCATTCGAATCAGAACTTGCCCGGCTTAATGATAAGCTGAAAACCGTAAAACTAAATCTCATCTCAGCTGAGAATGCTCTCAAGAACAAAAGAGCTGAATTAACAATTAAGACGGAAGCAATTTTCAAAACAGAAAATCAGCTCTCTATATCGAGTGAACGTAAGGCTTCACTGGAAAAAAATATCGGGAGATACAAAGAGGAGCTTGTAGAATTAAATGCCCGTCTCCTTGAAGCCGGTGAGCTCATCGATGAGAGCACAAAGCTAATCGCTGAATTCGAAAACGATATAAGGAATAAAGAAAACGATAAAGCAGGAATTGAGACCAGGGTTCAAAGCTTAAGAGAACTTATAGAGGAAAAGCGGGAGAAACTGAGAGAGCAGGCTGAACTACAGCTTGAAAAGTTCAAAGAACTAACAGGCAAAGAAAACGATCTGTCGAACCTGGAGAAGACGCTTGACGCAAAGAACCAGGCAATAAATAAATTAAATCAGCGAATCCAGACGCTTACAGGAAACATCGCAAAGACCGTAGGGTTTATTGAAGAGCTCGGTAATGAGAAAACAGGACTTGAAAAGAAGTTAGCTGAATCAGAACAAGTCTACTCCCGCAAACAGAAAGAAAAAGAAGATCTTGAAAAAGAACTTTCATCGCTCAGAACAAAAGAGCTTGAAGGCAAAGGCTATCTGAACACCCTAAAAGAGAAAATAGATTTTATCCAGACACTCATTGAGAACCTCGAAGGAGTTTCCAAAGGTTCTAAAGCCTTACTTGAAAACGATGACTGGGCCAAGGGAGATAAAAATCTACTTGCCCATATAGGTAATACTTCTGATGAATATCGTTTTGCGGTAGAAGCATCACTCCGGGGGGATATAAATAATATCCTAGTTGAGTCGATAGACGATCTTATGAGCGGTATCGATTACCTCCGTGATAACGAGATAGGAAAGGCAGCGTTTTACGCAAAGGATTTCGACCATGAAAGAAAGAAGAGTCTGATCGACAGGCTCAAAGAATTCTCACTGAACAGAAAGAGAAAAAGTCTGGCAAAAGAAGCAGGATTTAAGAACTGGACATACGAGCTCATACAAACAGACGCGAAGTGGGAGCCTTTCTTCAGAAATCTTCTTTATTATACCGTAATTGTAGAAGATCTCGATACAGCATTCAACCTTTCAAAGAAATATTCAGATTTCAATTTCGTTACACTTCAGGGCGACTTTATATCTAATACGGGTCTTATTGAAGCAGGTTCGGCCCCCCGTCTTGATGATTCACTTTTCGGCAGGATGAAGCTGCTCGAGAATCTAAAACAGGAACTCCCCAGAAAGGAAAAAGAACTATATGCCCTGCAGGACAGGATCTCTGAGACCGAGGGACAAATAGAGAAAATAGACCTGAAGGTTCTTTCGGAACAGGGGCGAATGATTGTAAACGATTTATCAAATGTTGAAAAACAAATTGCGCAGTTCGAGTTTGAAAAACAGAAAGCGGCAGATGATATTGAAAAAGCCCGGTCGGAAATACAGGAACTCGCAGCCGATTCAAACAGACTGGACACCGAGAAAAACAGTCTCCAGCAGCTGATAGAAGAACTGCAGAAAGAAAAGTTACAAGCTGACGAGTCCAGGGAGAACCTTGAAGCAGATTTCAGGTCATCCCGGGAAGAGTTTGAAGAACTGGTTAAAAATCAGAATAGGCTAAGTCTGGAACTTGAAAGGCTGCTCGGAGAAAAAAAGAACACATTAAATGCGATAGACCGCGCGAAGGATTCGATCGATACTATCAATAAAACGATCACAAAAAGAGAAGCCGATATATCCTCATTTGAAGAGGAAATCCTGACCCTGAACAGCGTCATCGAAGAGAAAACCGACGAAACAGACATTCTTAAAGGTGAAAAGGCGGTACTGATTAAGGAAGAAGAGGAACTAGATGCGGCTTATGTTGAGATCCAAAACCAGATAAATGAACTTGAAGAGGAACAGAACTCATACAGAAAAGAGCGTGAACAGGTTTCCGACGCGATACATACCAGCGAGATCAAAATTAATGAGCTCGGAATAAAGATCACCAATCTCGAAGAGCATATCCAGGAAAACTACTCTGTTAAAATCGAGCATAAAACTTTTGATGACCTGGCGGAGTTTGATTTCAGATCGCGTACCGAAGAGGTTCATTCGCTGAAACAGCAGGTTAAAAACCTTGGACCCATAAACCTGCTTGCATATTCTGAGTTCGAAGAAGAGCAGCAGAGGCTTGAGTTCCTTATCAAACAGAGAGATGACTTAGTAGATTCCGAAAAGGATGTTATTAAAACTATTGAAGAAATAAACATGACTGCTCAGCAGCTGTTTAAAGATACTTTTGATAAGATCAGGGAAAACTTCATTAATATTTTCCGCGGATTATTTAACCCGGGAGATGAAGCTGATCTCAGGATAGAAGAAAATGCGGATCCGCTCGAAGCTAAGATAGAAATAATAGCCAAACCGAAAGGCAAGCGTCCCACTTCGATTGACCTGCTCTCCGGAGGAGAGAAAACCCTTACCGCGATAGCATTGCTTTTTGCAATCTACCTGGTAAAACCGAGTCCTTTTTGTATACTTGATGAAATCGATGCTCCTCTTGATGATGCCAATATCGACAGGTTTACAAAAATAATACGGGACTTTAGTAAGGATACCCAGTTTATTGTGGTCACACACAATAAAAGAACAATGGAGGCGGCAGATACGATGTACGGAGTGACGATGCAGGAGGAAGGTATTTCAAAGCTGGTGAGTGTCAGATTCAATGAGGCCCTGAATTTTGCAAGCGCCTGATGTTTATTTTTTGAAGAAAATCATCCCGGCACTACTGTTACTTGCAGTGATTCCTGTTACCCGGGCATCAGCACAGTGGGCCAATAATCCTGCTGAGAATACACAAATTGCGTTCGACCTGGCTGATCCGATAAACATTTCAACTGCAGGTGATCAGAACGGCGGCGCTTTTATATTCTGGGAGGATAACAAAACAGGTTTACAGAATGAAATTAGTTTTATGCATATAGATCCTGGCGGCGACATTAGTTTCAGAGCAGACGGGAAAAGAATATCCGAAAGAGCCGGAGATCAGAACAATCCTGCTGTTATTGAAGCAGGCAGGAATACCGCTGTTGCTGCATGGAAAGATTTTTCAGGATCAAAAACAGGAAACCTTCTGGTTCAGAAAGTAAATTCAGACGGCACAAGTCTCTGGAAACCGGAAGGAATAAGAATTAATAAAGATAAAAATGAAATCAGTGATTATTCCATGTGTACCGATGCGCAGAATGAAGTATTTATTTCATATCTGTCAAAGGAACCTGATCGTATAATCAGTACAAAAGTAATGTTTCAGAAAATATCCGCAGAAGGCAGGTTCTTATTTGACTCAACGGGTGTACTGGTTTCATCCTCACCAGCCAGCAAACTAAGTCCTTCTGTTCTGCCTGACGATTCCGGCGGTGTATATATTTTCTGGGTTGAAAGTTCGGCCGGCCGGGGCAAAATATTGTCGCAGCACTATGACAAAAAAGGCAGAGTTTTGTGGGGTAAAAAACCCCTAACTGTTACAGACAACAGTCTTAACGTCATTAGTTATACCGCGATAAACTCATGGTGAGGATATCTACATCGCATACCAGGTACTGAAAAAGAATAAAGCTATTTACCATCAGCTCATAAATTTCCGGGGCAAATTACTATGGGGAAAGAACGGCAAAGTATGCTCTGTAAGGGAAGGTATACAGTCGATGCCCCAGATGATAACGGCAGGTTCTTCGTTGATTTTGTCGTGGACTAACGAAACAAATAACGATCGGGATATATACATTCAGAAATACGACAGAACAGGCAAACCTCAATGGGCAACGGGAGGAGTTCCTGTAATCCGGATGAACGGCGATCAGTTCGGACAAAGGATAATTCCCGATAACCATAATGGGGCGATTATAGCATGGCTCGACCGCAGGACAACTTCCGCTACAGGAAATATTTATTCGCAGAGGGTTTCCGGCGCAGGCAGTCTCATGTGGGACAGTACCGGAATTGCGATCGGGGCTTATTTTAACACACCCAAAAGCTATCTTAATTTAATTCCCGACGGCAGCGGAGGGGCGGTAGCTGTTTTTAAGGAGAAAAGGAACAGCAGTAACGGTATATATGTGCAGAAGATATTCAGCACAGGAACATTTGTTTCCCAGATCATCGGATTCAGCGCATCAATAGTTTCAGACTCAATAAAGGTTTCCTGGTATTCTGCCAATGAAACACCTGGGAGCAGTTACGACATAGAAAGATGTATGCTGACTGATACCGGCAATACCGCCTGGCAGAAACTTGCTTCCATTAACTCAAACAGTAATCTGTCAGCTAATTATTACGAGTATTATGATAATCCTGATACATCGGGAACCCTTTATTATCGGGTTGTATCTGGTGATAACTCTGAAAACAGACAGTCCTCAGGTATTTCGAGGGTTACGCTGCTTGAGTCGTCAAATTACATAATCGTTACTCAGAATAATCCGAATCCTTTTTCTGATTCTACTGAAATAAGGTTTTACCTTCCGGAGGAATCGGATGTGAAGATCGAATTCTTTAATAATCATATTGAAAAGATAGACGAGATCCGGAACAGGTTTCCGGCCGGAGAGAACAGCGTGACATTCACGGCAAACGACAGGCAGCCAGGTATTTATTTTTACAAATTTGAAAGCGGCAGCTTCGTTGAAGTTAAGAAAATGGTCCTGACAAAAATGATAAAAAATGGATAAAGTATTTAAAATATTTGTCGACTTCGACGGAACCATCACCAGGAAGGATACCGGCGACGCGATATTTACAAAATTCGGAGATTCCGAAATCGTCAAAAGCATTATAGACGATCTGCTCAGCGACAGGATCTCCGCCAAAGACTGCTGGCTTAAACTCTGCGGATCTGTTGCTGATATAAACAAGCATGAGCTTGATGAGTTTATCCTTCAGATAGAGATCGATGACACCTTCCATTCATTCGTAGAATACTGCGACCAGCATGATTTCCAGCTTTTTATTCTAAGTGATGGATTTGATTATTATATCGATTTGATCCTTAAAAGAGAGAAGCTGGATCATTTGAAAGTTTACTCAAATAAACTAAAACTAAACAAAGACAAGACGCTGACACCAATCTTCCCTTTTTATGATTCCGGATGCACAACTTCGGCAAATTGCAAAAGAAACCATATTATCAATAACAGCTCTGATGATGAATATACTGTTTTCATAGGCGATGGTAATTCAGATAAATATACTGTACACTTCTGCGATTTTATTTTCGCGAAGGACGATCTGTTAAAGTACTGTGAAAAAGAACGGATCACCTATTTCCCATTCGGGGATTTTAATGATGTTATCAACAGAATGGAAACCTTACGGCAGAAGAAACGCCTGAGGAAAAGGCACCAGGCAGAACTTAAACGGCGCGAAATTTATATACAGGAATAAGGAATTTTAATGTCACTCGCTTCCAATTTTTTCAAATACCGCAGCTATACACCCATACCTTTTGTGGTGGTTATGCTGATATTTGCAAACCCCAATATATGGAGTCTTATAATCGGATTTTTAATTACGCTGGCAGGCGAATCAATAAGACTATGGGGCGTAAGCTGGGCCGGAAGCGAAACCAGAACTACAGGAAACGTAGGCGGTACGTACCTGATTGTGAGCGGACCTTTTGCGCACCTGCGGAACCCTTTATACCTGGGAAACATACTGATGTACACAGGTCTGGGTATTATGTCTTTTGCGCTTTTTCCGTGGCTTCAGATAGCAGGATTTATTTTTTTCTCACTTCAGTACCACATGATTGTAAAGGAGGAGGAAAAATACCTAGAACAGACATTTGGTAAGGAATATGAAGATTATAAGAAAAATGTCCCAAGGTTTATCCCGAGATTAACAAAATACAAGTCGGGCAGTGTGGAACAGCCTGAGTATGATATCAGGAAAGGTCTGAAATCAGAAAGAAGAAGTCTCCAGGCTTTTTCTCTCGTTACCATTACGGTGCTTCTGCTCTGGTTCCTGAGAAGATTCTGATATGAGTGAGTCTCCGCAAAAAAATATAATGATGATAGCCGGTGAAGTTTCAGGAGATTTCATCGGAGCAGCTTTAATTGAAGAATTAAAGAAGAAAGATGACAGGATAAACGTATTCGGATTAGGCGGCGACAGGATGAAGGATGCCGGTATGCAGGTACTGTATCATATAAAGAGAATGGCTTTCCTGGGATTCGCAGAGGTAGTAAAGCATCTTCCTTTTATCAGGCAAGTGCAGCGTGAGCTTCTGGATATAATCAGGAAAGAAGATATAAAATACGTTGTATTAATAGACTACCCCGGCTTCAACCTGAATTTTGCCCGAAAGCTTAAGGAGATTGACGTAAAAGTAATCTATTACATATCCCCGCAAATCTGGGCGTGGGGAAGCGGAAGAATAAAGAAAATAAAAAAGTTCGTTGACAAAATGATCGTCGTCTTCCCTTTTGAAGAAGACCTTTACAAGAAACATGATGTAAACGTAGAGCTTGTGGGGCATCCATTAATTCAAAGGATTGGCGAATATAAATTTTTAAGCAGGCAGGAATTATTGAATAAATTAAATCTGCCCGATAAAGAAATACTCCTGGTTATGCCCGGCAGTCGTGAACATGAAGTTGAAAAGATATTTCCCGAGGTAATCAAGGCGGCTGAAAAGCTGGCTGATGAATTTAATATGCAGGTTGTTACGGCATGTTCATCGAACATTGATGAAAATATGTTACACAAAATGACACCCTCAAAGAAGTTCAAGGTTGTAAAAGGCCTAACATATGATCTGATGAAGTATTCAAAGCTGGGTATAATAAAGTCAGGCACGTCAACACTTGAAGCAGGAATATTCGGACTTCCGATGGTAATTGTTTATAAGACAAGTCTGCTTACATACATTATCGGAAAAAACCTTGTACAGGTAGACAACATTGGAATGGCAAATATAATTTCGGGAGAAAAAGTAGTTCCCGAACTAATACAGAAAAACGTTAACGAAGAAACCATATACTCTGAATGCAGGAAAATACTGGCTGACAAAACTCTTTATAACAATATGAAATCTAAATTAGAATTGTTAAGAGAAAAGCTTGCTTCGGCAGGTGCATCAGGCAGGGCATCAGATATTATTTACTCATTATTGAATGAAGCTTAAAAAAGCTAAACAGGATACACTGCGTTTCGCAGGAAATTATGTTCTTTTTCAACTTGTGGATATTCTTTGCAGATCTCTGAGAATCAACATTATAAACCGGGATGCTGTAGATAGGTTTGAAAAAGAGAACGTGAACTACGTTCTTGCATTCTGGCATGGCACTATGCTTCTTCCATGGTTTCTGCACAGAAATAAAAACTTTGCAGGACTTACCAGCAAGAGCAAGGATGGAGATCTGCTCGCAAGGATCTTAAAGAAATGGAAATATAAAGTACTGCGGGGTTCGAGCAGCGAAGGAGGCGATGTTGCCCTCGGATTAATGATCGACTTCGCAAAGAACGGTTATTCAATTGCCGTAACTCCTGACGGACCAAAAGGACCACCATTCAAGATGAAAGCCGGGGCGGTAGTTGCAGCAAAGAAAGCCGGGCTTCCCCTGGTACTTTTAGGAGTAGGATTCAGGAAGAAAAGGCTCCTTAAAAGCTGGGATAGATTTCAGGTGCCTATGTTTTTTACAAGCGCGAATGTGGTTTACTCCAAACCTATTTTTATAGGTCCTGATATGAGCCGGGATGAAATTTCAAAGATAATTGAAAAATGTGAAAGTAAGCTCAATGAGCTTCAGAGACAAGCAGAGAAATTCTGAAAGTACATTATAGTGAAATTATTAAAACTGATATTATACCCTTTTTTACCGTTTTACGCTCTGGTAATTAATATCAGGAACTGGTTCTTTGATAATAATGTTTTTAAGTCACAGGAGGTAAATGCAAAAGTTATCTCTGTAGGCAATATATCGGTGGGAGGATCGGGCAAGACCCCACTGGTTATTTCGCTTACCAGCCTTTTGAAACGTGCCGGAAGGATCGCAGGCGTATTAAGCCGCGGATACGGACGAAGCACAAAAGGATACCTTCTTGTGTCTGACGGGAAGAATATACTGGCTCCCGTAAACAACTGCGGAGATGAGATCTATATAACGGCGATGGAATGCAAAGTGCCTGCCGCGGTCTCCGAAAACAGGGTTAAAGGCGCGAGGAGTTTCATAGGAGAAACCGGTGTTGAAGTTATAGTTCTGGACGACGCATATCAGCACAGGTGGATAAAGAGAGATCTCAACCTTTTAATATTTGAACAGAGATTTCTTACCGAGTATGATTTTTTTAAGCAGCAGCTCCTGCCTACAGGAATGATGCGTGAACCTTTCAGCTCTGTCAACAGAGCAGACGCGGTTATTATCAACCGGAAATTTACGCCGCAGGAGGAAATTCCGATAAAGTACAGAAAGTACCTCGAAGGCAAGAAGATATTTACTGCCTATTATAAGGCCATTGAATTCGGCGATGTGAAGCATGGTACCAGCTATGGACTGGAGGAATTTAAGGGCCAGAAAAGCCTGGTTGTATCGGGAATAGCCAACCCATTTTCATTTATCAATATTCTGAAGCAGACCAGTGTTGATACGTCAAACCAGATGATCTTCAGGGATCATAAGAATTATTCAAATAAGGAGGTACAGGAAATAAGGAAGAAATTTTATTCAACAAATTCTCACTCGGTAGTTACGACGGAGAAGGATGCCGTTAAACTCACGAAGTTCGCAAAAGAATTTGATGATATTGATATATTTTACTTAAAGATTGAACTAAGGATGGATAACGAAAGTGAATTCAAAGACTTTATTCTATCAGGTATTAATTAACAAATTTATTTATGAATAATATTAAAGCGATAAAATCGAATGGAGGAAAAGTAATGTCCAAACAACAGAAATACGTATACTTTTTCGGCGGAAAGAAAGCCGATGGAAAAGCAGAGATGAAAGGCCTACTCGGGGGTAAGGGAGCAAACCTGGCCGAGATGGTAAATATAGGTTTACCGGTTCCAGCCGGATTCACCATAACAACTGAAGTATGTACTTATTTTTATGATCACAACAAAAAATATCCTAAAGAACTTACTGCCCAGGTTAAAACAGCGCTACAGAAAGTAGAAAAGGAAATGGGAGCAAAATTCGGCGACCCGGTTAATCCTCTGCTGGTATCTGTAAGGAGCGGCGCCCGCGCCTCAATGCCCGGAATGATGGATACAATTCTTAACCTTGGTCTTAACGACAAGACAGTAGAAGGTATAATAAAGAAAACCAATAATCCGAGATTTGCTTATGATTCGTACAGAAGGTTTGTACAGATGTACGGCGACGTTGTGCTGGGATTAAAACCCCAGGATAAAAAAGCCGAGGATCCTTTTGAAGTTATCCTCGACAGGAAAAAAGAAGAGCATGGATTTAAGCTTGATACAGAGTTATCAACCGAGCATCTTCAGGAACTTGTAGAAGAGTTCAAAGCTGCAATCAAGAAGGAAACGGGACATGAGTTCCCTACTGATCCTATGCAGCAGCTCTGGGGAGCAATAGGCGCTGTATTCGGAAGCTGGATGAACGACCGTGCGATAGTTTACAGGAAACTGAATAACATCCCAGCCGATTGGGGAACCGCGGTAAACGTACAGTCGATGGTATTCGGTAATATGGGCGAAGATTCAGGAACAGGTGTCGCCTTTACCCGTGACCCTGCCGCAGGAGAAAATATATTCTACGGTGAATATCTCTTCAACGCACAGGGCGAGGATGTTGTAGCAGGAACACGTACTCCCCTTCCGATCGCAAAGCTTAAAGAAGATGACGCAAAAATCTACAAACAGCTTGATAACATCAGGAAAACTCTTGAGAAACATTACAAAGATATGATGGATATCGAGTTCACCATTCAGCAGGGAAAATTGTGGATGCTTCAGTGCCGCGTAGGCAAGCGTACAGGATTTGCCGCGATTAAAATGGCAGTAGATATGGTTAAGGAAAAGTTGATCTCTAAAGAAGAAGCAATTTCAAGAATTGAACCCAACCAGTTAAATCAGCTTCTGCGTCCTATTTTCGATCTTGATGAAAAACGTAAAGCTATTGATGAAGGAAGACTTATCGCGAAAGGCCTGAATGCAGGTCCCGGCGCTGCTTCCGGAAGAATAGCTCTCAACGCACAGGATGCGGAAGATATGGCAGCGAGGGGTGAAAACGTTATCCTTGTAAGGATAGAGACTTCTCCTGAAGACATCAAAGGAATGAACGCATCCGAGGGTATTCTTACTGCCCGCGGAGGTATGACTTCACACGCAGCGCTTGTAGCAAGGCAGATGGGAAAGGTTTGCGTTGCGGGCTGCGGCACACTGAGGATCAACTATAAAGACGGTACGATCAGTGTTGAAGGAAAAGACCTTAATTTAAAAGAAGGTGATTTCATTTCAATTGACGGCACAACCGGAGAAGTAATAGCAGGAAAAATAGAGACCAAACCTTCAGAAGTTCTCCAGGTGCTGATAAATAAGACTCTCGATCCAAAGGACTCACCTGTCTACCAGACTTACGCAAGTCTTATGAAATGGGCTGACAACCTGAGAAGGATGAATATCAGAACGAATGCCGATCAGCCTGACCAGGCAGCGAACGCAATCGCATTCGGTGCAGAAGGTATCGGACTTTGCCGTACAGAGCATATGTTCTTCGGCGGTGACCGCATTATGAGCGTCAGGAAAATGATCGTCTCTGAAACAACAGAAGAGAGAAAGACAGCACTAAATGAGCTTCTTCCTCTGCAGAGAGAAGACTTCCTGGGAATCTTCAAGGAAATGAAGGGCTTCCCTGTTACAATCAGAACACTGGATCCTCCCCTGCATGAATTCCTGCCTCACGAAGAAAAAGAAGTTAAGGAACTTGCAGACCAGCTTGGTATTTCGATCCAGAAGCTGACTGAGAAGATTCACAGTCTTGCAGAATTCAATCCTATGCTCGGCTTCAGAGGCTGCCGTCTAGGCGTCGTTTTCCCCGAGATCACGGAGATGCAGGCAAGAGCAATCTTTGAAGCTGCTTACGACGCGGTTGCACAAGGCTATAAAGTAAAGCCTGAAATAATGATACCACTTGTTGGCGACATAAATGAGTTCAGGCTGCAGGAGAAGATCGTTAGAAAAGCAGCAGATGATGTAGCCAAAGAGCGCGGTAAAGAAATCAACTATCTTGTTGGAACAATGATCGAATTGCCCCGTGCATGTGTTACAGCCGATGAGATAGCAAAAGGCGCTGAATTCTTCAGCTTCGGAACAAATGATTTAACACAGACAACCTTCGGACTTTCAAGAGACGACGCGGGTAAGTTCCTTCCGCTGTATGTACAGAATGAAATTCTACCGAATGATCCTTTCGAAGTTCTTGACCTGAACGGAGTAGGCCAGCTTGTTAAAATGGGAACCGAGAAAGGAAGATCGACAAGAAAAGATCTTAAAGTAGGAATCTGCGGAGAGCATGGAGGCGAACCCGGTTCAGTAGAATTCTGCCACAGGGTAGGGCTGAACTACGTAAGCTGTTCCCCTTTCCGGGTACCTATAGCAAGGCTTGCAGCAGCCAGAGCAGTTGTAAATGAGATGTCAACTACATCAAAAAAGGTTTCAAAGTCTAAGAAATCAACGACAAAGAAGAAAAAATAACGAATATTAAGGAGGGAGCTCCAAGGCTCCCTCTCATTTATCAATTCATAAAAGGTAACGAAGAATGAAATTATCAGATTTCAAATACAATCTGCCGAAGACAGCAATTGCCAAATTCCCTACTTCCCCGCGGGATAAAGCAAAGCTAATGGTTCTCAACAAAGAAACCGAAGAGATAGAGAATAAAGTCTTTACAGACATAACTGATTTCATGCATAAAGGTGATGTTCTTGCGGTTAATGAAACCCGGGTATTCCAGGCAAGGTTGTATGGAAAGAAAGAAAAAACTAACGCGAAGATTGAAGTTTTCCTTCTGAGGGAACTGAACTCGGAAGAATGCATATGGGATGTAATAGTAGATCCTGCAAGAAAAGTAAGGATAGGAAACAAGATCTATTTTAATGATAAGCTGTGGTGTGAAGTAATTGATAATACAACTTCCCGCGGAAGGACTGTCCGTTTCAACCAGCCCGGAAATGTATTCAGCGCGGTGGAGAAGATCGGCTTAACCCCTCTGCCTCCTTATATTAAAAGAGAACCGGTACCGGAAGACAAAGAGAATTACCAGACAGTTTATGCACGTGTTGACGGCGCGGTTGCCGCCCCCACAGCCGGCCTTCATTTCACCGACAAACTTCTCGCAAAACTGAAGAAAAAAGGCGTAGAGGTAGTCCCCGTAATCCTTCATATAGGTCTCGGAACTTTCAGACCGGTTGAAGTAGAGGATCTTACCAAGCATAAAATGGATTCGGAATATTATGAAATTACGGCTCAGTCATCCGAGAAAATCAATAAAGCAATCAACGGCAAGCATAATGTTTTCGTTGTAGGAACAAGCACCTGCCGTGCGCTTGAGACAAGCATAACCGCAGACGGTCATGTTAAACCCGGAAGAGGCTGGACCGATAAGTTTATCTATCCTCCTTATGAATTTAAGGTTACAGACAAACTTATCACCAATTTCCATCAGCCCGAGTCGACACTGCTTATGCTGGTATGTGCTTTCGCCGGAACGGATTTTGTTATGAAAGCCTACAAAAAAGCGATGAAGGATAATTATAAGTTCCTCAGCTACGGCGACGCAATGCTGTTATTATGAGAAAAATTGTTTTAATACCTGCCGGCGGCCGAGGATCGCGCAGCGGGTTTTCGAAGCCTAAACAGTTCATTAAGGTTAAAGGAAAAGAGCTGATCGTCTACTGCCTGGAAACCTTTCAGAAAAACAGGCTTGTTGATGAGATCATAATATCAGCAGATAAAAGTTATATCCCTCTGCTGGAAAAACTCAAATTAAAATACAGACTGTCAAAAGTTAAACAGATTGTAGAAGGAGGAAAGGAAAGACAGGATTCTGTCTACAACGCTCTTTCCTCTGCTTCTGCAGATCCGGGTGATCTTATGATAGTGCATGACGCCGCCCGCCCCCTGCTTTTTTCCGCCGTGCTTACTGAAGCAATAAAAACCGCTGAGCAAAAAGGGAATTCTGTTGTTTGTGTGAGGGGAAGCAATACGCTTATCAGAGGCAGAAATTATGTTTACGAGTATATTTCCAGGGAAGATGTTTTATACGTTCAGACACCGCAGATCTTCAGATATAGTGACCTTATGAAGGCTATGAAAAGGGCATATAAAGAAAATTTTTACGGAACCGATGAATCCATGCTTGTAAAGCGTATAGGTAGAAAAGTAAATATTACCGAGGGTTCCAACTTCAACTTCAAAGTAACTACTAAAGAAGATTTTAAACTTTTTGAATCCCTGGTTCGATAATTGAATCAAATGGTTCTAACTCCAATTTCATTGATAATTAAGGCTTTTATCCTTAGTTTAGTTTTCACTCTTTTTTAATGGTAACCAAATGTATTTACTCGCTACTATAGTCATCCTGTCATACCTGATTGGTTCAATTCCGACCAGCATTATCGTCACCAGAGCTGTAAAAGGAATTGATATCAGGGAACATGGCAGCGGCAATGCCGGCGGGACAAATGTAATGCGTGTTCTCGGCTGGAAGCATGGACTTCTGGTTATACTGCTTGATGCTCTCAAGGGTGCAATTGCTGTTCTTGTTGTGGCAAGACTCCACTACGGTTCCATGCCTTTCGAGAATGTAACTCCTTTCGATGATTTTACCCTGGTTCAGATAATTGCCGGAATCTCGGCAGTTGTTGGACACATATGGACTATTTTTGCAGGATTTAAAGGAGGCAAAGGGATAGCTACAGCACTCGGAGTACTGCTGATGGTTGTAACCGTGGATATGCTTATCGCGGTTGGAGTATTCGTTCTGGTAGTTACCATTTCACGTTACGTTTCTCTCGGTTCAATACTGGGCGCGATATCTGTTCCCCTGGCTCTTATCATCAGGGAGAACGTTTTCAATGTGAACATACCCGGGTATAATACGCTTTTACCTTTTGTAATATTTCTCTCACTGCTTGTTATTTTCACTCACAGAAAAAATGTAGTCCGTCTGTTGAACGGAAACGAAAACAAAGTAAGCTTTAAGAAAAAAAGTAAATCCCTCTGATGAAAATTTCTGTTCTTGGGGCCGGCGGCTGGGGAACAACCCTGGCTATTCTGCTTCATTTTAACGGACATAAGGTTACTCTCTGGGAATATTTAAAGAGCTATGCTAAGGTGCTTGAAAAAACCAGGGAGAATGAGAGCTATCTTCCGGGCATACCGATCCCGGGCGATATTAGCATCACCCACGATCTTGATGAGGCCGTACATCAGCAGAATATGATTGTTCTTGCGGTTCCTTCCCAGTTTCTGCGAAGTGTAATTAAGAACGCAGACCAAACTTCCCTGAAGAATTCAATACTTGTCAGTGTTGCGAAAGGAATTGAGAATAAAAGCCTTATGACGATGTCGCAGATGCTGAAGGACGAAGTCCCTTCCCTGGAAACCGGACAGATTGGAGTTCTTTCGGGACCAAGTCACGCGGAGGAAGTCGCGCGGCGAATTCCAACAGCTGTTGTAGCTGCTTCCACAAATGCTGAAACTTCAAAATCAATACAGGCAGCGTTTATCACCTCCTATTTCAGGGTATATGGTTCCACCGATATCCTCGGAGTAGAAATGGGCGGTGCATTTAAGAATGTAATAGCAATCGGCGCAGGAATTATTGACGGGGTTAAGTTCGGAGACAATACAAAAGCAGCCATTATGACCAGAGGAATAGCAGAAATATCAAGACTTGGTATAGCAATGGGAGCTCAGCCGGAAACATTTGCCGGGTTATCGGGAATGGGTGACCTGATAGTAACCTGTATGAGCCGGCACAGCCGAAACAGATTTGTTGGAGAACAGATAGGCTCAGGAAAAACACTGAAGCAGGTACTGAAATCGATGAAGATGGTTGCTGAAGGTGTCGAAACAAGCCGCTCAGCTTCTATGCTGGCAGAAGAAAACAACGTTGAAACCCCCATCACTACAGAAGTATTTAAGATATTATTTGAAGATAAGGATCCGGTAAAAGCAACTACCGACCTTATGACCCGCGACATGAAAATGGAATAGTTTAATCTACAGGAAGACCCTCAAGCTTCATTATTTTCAGCGCATTAGTTGTGGGACAAGGACCATCGTTTAACTTATAATCAAAAATCATTTTCCCCTCTTTTATTTCCTCTCTGAAGTGGTAATTCCTTACCTTTGATATTTCTTCCGATAACTTTACCAGCTCCAGGTCGTGTGTTGCTACCGCACCAATTGCACCGGTATGAGCAAGTTTTTTTATAAAAGCACTGCTTCCCTTCAATCGCTCAATATTATTTGTCCCTCTGAATATTTCGTCAATTAAAAAAAGAACCGGGTATTCGGATTCCTCTATCTCATCAAGAAGTGCTTTTAGTCTTTTAACTTCCGCGTAGAAATAAGAAATTCCGTCTATTACAGAATCACTCACTTTTATACAGGTAAACAACCGGAATAACGATATACTCATTTCCTCAGCATTAACAACGCTTCCCGCATATGCAAGCGACAGATTTACGCCGATAGTTCTAATGAAAGTACTTTTGCCCGACATATTAGAGCCGGTAATTATCGCTATTTCTCCCTGAGGATTAAATGAATAATCATTCTGTATCTTCTTCTCCTTCTTTATTAATGGGTGTCCCATCTGCTTACCGCTGAATATAGTCCGCGTATTATTATTCAGCTATTTCCGGGAAGCTGTAATCAGGATTCAGGAAAGCAAAGTTAGCAAGTGAGGATAGAGCTTCAAGGTTATACCAGGTTTCCAGCCACCCTTCGTACTTATCAGATACCAGTTGTTTATACCTGCTCATTTTAATTCTGAAATAAAAATCTGCAGGAAAAGCAGCAAGCAGAAGGTTCCAGACAAATGGATTCCCTTTCCTGATCCTTAAGAAACCCACAACGCTTTTAATTTTATTGATCAGAACGGAAGCGCGCTGATCTTTAACCCGGAAATCCGCGCATAATTCTGCCAGCCCGGAGTTCGCTTTATAAGGATAATTTTCCAGGTATTCAAATACACTTCCCATTTTTTCAAGTTCATCGGAGATATACTCAGCTTCGTCCAGTATCCTGTCCTTCTCTTTATTATTGAAATGGAAAAGGATGATATAAACGAGAGTTGTAATTACCCAGTAAGCAGGAATGATCTTATCAAGAAATAAAAAAAACAGTACCAGGTTTAGCGGGGCAAGGAAGAGCAGTAACCCAAAGATAAATCGCACGGAGCTGGTTATAACTGTATTTTTGCTCAGCAGTTTCCGTATCATATCCCCGTCAAATTCATGTTTTGAAGAAACTGTAGAATAAAGCACCAGCTTATCTCTTAGCCTGGTAAGGGGAATCAGCTCTTTTACAAGGCTCTGCCTTTTCTTAATGACTTCAGCAGAAGGGTTCTTTATGTTCAGCCACCCTCTTAAGAGAGATCTGCCTTCCCTTGATGTTCCTGTATTTATAAGTTGATGAAGCGATTCATTACCGGCCAGGTTTAAATCGGTTTCAACGGGTTCCTGTTCATCCTCCGGATCATAATTTACGCGGGGAATGTTTTTCCAGTCGAGTTTTAACCTTGCCAGGTTAGCGGATTTAATTTTTAACCAGAGGTCCAGCCTCTTAATCCCATTATCAAGCCTGTTATGAAAATGAGAAACGATTGCGAATGTAAGCAGAAAAACACAGGCAGAGATTAAAGCCGAAAGATTTGATGCAGAAAAGAAAAGAGAGAGGAAAATTACCACGACCGGTAAGAAGCAGTAAAAGCCGGTAATTGGAATAAATCCTGCTTAATTTCTTCAGCCTTTCCTTTCTTTCAAGCAGCCTTGTTATTAAATCGGACAAATCCTTCTTAACATTCTCCCTGCTCATATGAATATGACCGTCCTGTATTCCAATGGAACAGCTGTTTTCATTTTCATCTTTTTATCATATCCATGATTGAAGTATTTCTTTTCTTGGCTGAGGAATTACCACCTTCTGCACCAGCAGTCCCTTTTTAGCAATAGCCGCCGCCCCCGTATCAACAGCCGTCTGCACAGAAGCAACATCCCCTGTAAGCATCACATAACCTTTGCCTCCAATTGCCATCGCAAGATAGACAGTAATCAATTCAACCGAAGCTGATTTAACAGCGGCGTCCGCGGCTTCAATTATCGAAGCGACGGAAAATGACTCAATAACTCCCAGCGCCTGCAAATCTGTAACCGGGTTTATTCCGCTGATAGCAGGAAATATGGAAGGATGGACATTAGGTATTATAAAATTATCTACAAGCTCATCGGAACTCTTCTCTATTCCAGTTTCGATACTTGCATTAACAGCATCCACATCCCCGCCTATGAGTACCATATACTTTCCGGGACAAATAGTTCTGTTAACTATAATTTCGATATCCGCCCGTTTAAGCATTGCATCCGAAACCTCTATACCTTTAGCGATGCTCGATAGTTCAATTAATCCAATAGCTGATTTCATAAAAAAATTCCTCTGTTACTTAGCCGCAGAAATTATAATATTTCCCTGTCCCACTGATTTTACAATTCCGTCAATACTTGAGTGGACAGGTACGCCGGGATCATTTTCAGCAGGAGAAGCAATCAGTTGTCCCGCCCTTACCCTCGTTCCTGCACGAACTACAGGCTCGCCGGCTTTTCCGAAATTATATTTCAGCGGTATATTTACCTGCCTGATCTTATTATTGAAAGAAATAAACTCCGCCTTCCTGTCGTAAGGTTTCAGTCCCAGTCTCTGGTACAAATTTGAAATAGGAATTTCCCTTCCCTCCCTGGCAGGATGCACATCCCTGAAAGCCTCTTCCATCTGAGCTTTCGTAAATCCCTTTTTCTCCTCCCGGAATCTGAGTTTATTATCCGCGCAGATATTTTTAGGATCAAGTTTTTCGGGACAGGCAAACAAGGAACAGACGTTGCATTCGCAGCAGGCAGCGGCCCACATATTAAGCATCTCCTTTGCCTCACCCGTCATCTGCAGAGCCCTCATCACAAGATGCGGCTGAATAGGGTATCCGAGAATATACCTGGGGCACAGCTGCGTACAGAAAGAACACTGGTCGCAGGTACTATGTCCCGTTTTGTTATACACCTTTTGAGGAGATGATTTTCTAACCGCAAGCGTATGATCGGAAGGCAGGGCTATTAGTCCTCCGAGAGTCTTTCCAACCGGCAGTGAAATATCCGTTTCAACGCCTCCCATCATAACCCCGCCTGTAAGGATCACCGGGGAGTTAGTAGTAAAGCCGCCCGCAAGTTCAAAACAATCGCTGAAGCTGGCTCCAACCGGAACTTTAACAGTAACAGGATTTTTAACCGCGCCGGCAACCGTAATATATTTTTCTGTAACAGGAATATCTTCCGAAGCATAAGAAATATTAACAAGCGTCTCAACATTATTAACAAGGCAGCCAACCATCAGCGGAATGCCGTTAGGCGGAATTCTCCTTCCTGTTATATCATATACAAGAATATATTCATCCCCGGCGGGATAAACATTCTTTGTAATAAATATCTTATATCCGCGTTTATTGGCCATCGGTTTTATAAACTCAGCGGCATCTTTATTTTTATTCTTAATAGCGATGGTTACGTTAGACGCGCCTGTAAGCTCGTGGACAAGATCGAGACCATGCATCATTCTTTCTGTTTCCTGCAGCATAACTTCGCGGTCTTTATAAAGAAGCGGTTCACATTCAACGCCATTCGCTATTATATGTTCAACCGGCGCGGTTAATTTTTTATAAGACGGAAAACCTCCGCCCCCGGCTCCTATAACCCCGGCTTCCCGTATTTTATTCAACAATGCTTCTTTCGTCATTCCAATTCCGGATAATATTGAAGTAACAATATCATAAAATTAGTAAAAAATAACAGGGGTATTACAATTATTTATAATGTTAAACTTCAATAGAGATTTTGCCGTTCATCCCCCGCAATTTTATCGCTTCCAGTTGTGAGGCGGGCTGCGAGAATCTGCGGAGGGGGTCTGTACACCATAAGCAGACAATCTTTCGAAGGTATGGGGGTTATACTTCGCTGAAATTTCAGCCTTCGGGATAGGGAGATGAAACGGTTTTATACCGTACCTGGAGGCCGGATGAAGGCCGGTGAAGGCCGGCTGAAGGCCGGTGGCCGAAAGAGTATTTAAAACTATATTTATTTAATATTAAAGAGCGTCGTCAGTTTTAATTGACTGAGGACATTCATTACCTGCGAATTAACATTTTTTAGACTGAACTGCACATGCTTATTATGGCAGCTGGTATACGCATGAACAAGAAGGCCGATCCCCCAGCTCGATATGTATTCAACATTGTTTAAATCAACCGATACTTCCTTACTTCCATCATCAAGCGCACCCTGCACCTGCTGCTGGAAAGACTCACTCTCAACGCCGATTAATTTATGTTTATCGATAATAATAACAGATTCATCCTGATCCTTCTCAGTACGAATATCCATAATTTTCTCCTTTTTAAGTTTTCTAAACCACTAAAATAGCCCTTATTTTATTATTTTCAATAACCTTACAGACTCTTTCAGCAATAATGATAGTCCGCACGAACCAGAAGAAATTCCTTTGGGGAACACATTTTTATTTCTTTTCCTGTTTATTTTGCGAACGATCCGATAATTCTTTCAGGATTGACTGAAGCCTTTCAAGAGCGTCGGCAGCCTTCTGAAATTCTTTCTGTCCCTGGTACTTCAGATAATTATTGAACGCTTCATTTGCCTGGCCTATTTTTTCATTAACAGACGTTTCAACCTGTACTGAGGGTGTCTCACCTTTAACAGAAGTCTGCTGTTTAACAGGAGTCTCGCCATATAGTCCCTGCAGAGCTTCCTGGAAAGTCTCCGCATAACTCAGGTCGTCATTATGCATTACTGCAACAAGTCTCAGTTCAGGATATGCGGCAGTCTCAGCCTGAAGATAAATAGGCTCAACATAAATTATCGTCTGGTCCACCGGAATTGCCAGAACATTTCCCCGGATTACATTAGAGCCGCGCTGGTTCCAGAGCGATAGCTGACCCGACAGAAAGCTGTCCTGATCAATCTTCGTCTCAACCTGCTGCGGACCGAGGACACTCTTATCCTTTGGAAACTTATACGCGATGAACCGGCCGTAGTTATCCCCGTCGCACATACCCGCAATCCATCCTATCGACACCTGCCTGTTCTTAGGAGTAAAAGGAAGTATCAGAACAAATTCAGCTTTATGTGTTTTAGGGAGCTGCCACATTATATAATACGGATTAACAGGCTGAACCTGGTCATAATATTTCTCAGTTGCTCTTATCCATAGGTCCTCCTGGTTATAAAATACAGTAGGGTCTGTCATATGGTATTTAGCGTACATTAGTCCCTGCACCATCATATAATCAATAGGATAACGCGCATGTTCAACCAGATCAGCGGGCATCTGCGATTTCTTTTAAAGAGGCCCGGGAAAATATTATCCCAGACTTTTATAAGCGGGTCACTCTCATCAAAAATATAAAAATCAGTTTTACCGTCGAAAGCGTTTATAACAACCTTAACGGAGTTTCTTATATAGTTAAGACCATTCAGTTCAGGGGCAGTATTTGTGGTGAGAGTTCTTGTTGTTTCACCCTCCTTATACCCTATTCTTTCGGTTGAATGAAAAACTTCACTATACGGGAAATAGCTGCTTGTGGTATAAGCATCAATAATCCAGTAAAGCCTGCCGTCTTTTCCGAGCACTATATAAGGATCTTTATCATATTCCAGGAACGGAGCGAGGGTTCTTGCCCTGTCCATTATCTGCCTGTGAAACATTATCCGGCTCTGAGAATTGGGATAGCCGGAAAAGAAGAATTTCGTACCGTCGAACTGCCAGCCGAATAGGAACTTTCTCCATGTATTTGAAATCTGAACACCGCCGGTACCCGGGTATTTAATATTAACATTCTGTTCCCCGCTGGGATAATCAAATTCAGGCTCATCTGTATTAACGATAACGTATGAATTTGTAAGCTCACCATAGTATATCTGAGGTTGTTTAACCTCAAGCGCGGGGTATTTGCTAACTGGAGGAATATCTTTAATAAGAAGGTTAGGCAGTCCCTCGGGAGTAAAATCACTTACAGTAGTTAAAGTAATGCCATAGCCATGCGTATACTTGAACCTTGTATTAACGAAAGTCTGACTCTGAGCGGGAAGATTTGATGCCTCCATCTCCCTAGCCGAGACCATGACCTGTCTGTATTCATTATTAAAATGATAGCGGTCGATATCTACATCTTTAAACTCATAATAGAGACGTATTTCCTGGAACTGTTTATAAACGTCATCAAGCGCCCGCCAGTCCCACAGCCTGATATTCTCAAAAGTTGCCTGGTTATCCTGAACAATCTGCTTATTAAAAACATCCTTAGCTGGGTATTCCTTTTCCTCAATGTTCTGAAGACCGAAACCATAGCGGGTAAGTTTTATATTGTTCTGAATATACGGGCGTTCATAAGTAATCTCATTAGGTTCAACCCGAAGCCATTGGAACAATCCCGGTATAGCCGTTAAACCAATAAACCAGATAACGAAAAGAGAAATCAGCACCGAAAAGATAAGTATGGGTTCAGAGCTTACATTTCTTACCCTGAGTTTAGAATAAAAATTCTGAAGATAAATCCTTGCCGGTTTAATCAGGAGAGCTGCGGCCACGAGAATCATCAGCACGATAATAATATCGTACGCGGGGAGGAGAATGTTAACGTCAGTCCATCCTGGTCCTCTTACCACACCCAGGTCAGAGAACATTAAGTCGTAGCGGCTCAGATATTTATCATACGCAAGAACCAGTATCAGTACCGAACCGATTATCAATATATTAGTATATGGTTTGGAAGAAATATAGCGGTCGATACCCGAGAAGTTAGCCGTCAGGTTTCCTTTCTCATCAAATTTCAGAAAAGAGGTAAAAAGAACGGCAATAAGGGATATTATAGTTATAATTATAAGCAGTCCATAAATACTATCGAGGAACGGCAGTGTAAAAATGTAAAACCCCGCATCCTTGTTAAGGACAGGCTCCGATACTCCCATCGGCACACGGAACCAGAACTTAAGAATAACCTCCCAGTTTGAGTACCCCCAGACGGCGCCGGCTATAAAAGAAATTCCTTTGCTGATTTTACTGAGATAACTTTTAGATGAAGGAATTGAGTATGTAAGAAGAGAAACAATACCAAGAGCAATAAATGCTCCGGCGGCGCCCGCGGCAGTCTGCGCAATAATATAAACCCAGAAGCGGTCACCGTAGCCGAGGTTTTCAAACCATAGCATCTCAATCCAGAAATCAAGCGACCAGAAAAAAATAATAGATGCCGCACCTATAATGATGCCGGCAATTGTTCTCCCTTTTTTATTGCCCTTAATACCGCTGTAGACAAGGTATATCGCAAGAGCAAATAATATTACTATAATAGCTGTATACATTTTTTTGCTTTATTATGAATAAGAACCGTTCTATATATAAGCAATATTAGGGAACTATGAAACTACAAACCGGTAGTTATCTCAGAATAGACAGCGGATAAGGGGTTTTAACCCCGGTAAAATCAGAGTGAAGCCAATAGTCTTTTGATATGAGGGACGTGTTTACGTGCGGCTTCGGCTCCTTTTTCGATTATGGCGGGTATTTTATGAATATCGAACATTGAGAGGGGTTCATCAAATTCGGGAATGATCGCGAAGATCTCAGAATGGTGAGCGAGATTGTTAAAAGCGAACGACGCTTTTAAGATATTATTCATATAGATAGCGGTCATCTGTTCCTGGACAGCGGTAAGCGACTTAAACTTTTTCCTGTAATCAATCATAAAGCCCATCGCTATAATAACTCCCGCCCCATTTTTTATAGCTGTATCCACGGGAAGAGGATCAGACGCTGCCCCGTCTACCATCAGATTTCCATTCACCTCCCAGGGAGGGAAGATCAGCGGCAGTGCTATGCTTGCCCTTACAGCATCAAACATGTTTCCTTTCGATATGGCCACTTTTTCTCCGCTCATCATGTCGGTAGCTACCACAATTAAAGGTATCTTAAGATCGCTAAAAGTTCTGTCGCCGAAAATATCCTTAATTCTTTTATTAAGAACAGAATCATTTACAAGTCCGCTTTTTTCATTGAACTTCAGGCTGCCGTCCTTTGATGCTTTCAGATTGATCATATAGTCCTGCATCAGCTCCGTCGTCCAGGTCCTTTCAGACCACATTTTAATTTCGTCAATAGTCATACCCATAGCTATGCCGGCACCGTAAATACTTCCGGCGCTGCAGCCCACAACCATGTCCACCTGTATATTTTCTTCTGTTAAGACCTGCCACAAACCGATTGAAGCCGCGCATTTAATTGCCCCTGAACCAATTACAAGAGTTATTCCTTTTTTGCCGTCCTGCTGAAGACCCATATATTATTTATCCTGTTAAAATTTATGAATTTATTAAGCGAAGCTCTCCACTGCTGCGTCTATGTTGGGAAATATTTTAAGGATATTATTAAACCCGGTAAGGGTAAGTACCTTCAGCACATCAGGCTGAATATTAGCCAGGCGCATGTCGCCGTTTTTGCTGCGGGTTTCCTTCACCGCAGCAAGCATCATCCTGAGTCCCGCACTACTGGTATACTCAACCTCCTGCAGGTCAGTTACAAGGTTAATATTCCCTTTTGTTATATGTTCTCTTATATGCTCGGTAATTTTTGGTGCGGTCAGGGCATCGATATCCCCCGAAAGTTTAATTATAACAAGGTTGTCCGTATAACTGTCAGTTATATCCATCTATCATCCTTCTTTAGAATTATTTGAGGTTTAATATTTTTTTTCAAGTATGACACAATTTCCGCCGTCGGGACCGTCGATGTAATCCACTACATCCATGTACTCCCTGACCAGCTGAATTCCCAATCCCCCGATCTTCCGGTCATTTAAATCAAGACCGGTATCTATGGCCGCTGCCTCCGCAGGAATAAATCTTTTTCCAAAATCATAAATTCTAAGCACCGCTTTATGCGGGTGTACTTCAAAAGATATAATAATTTTTCCGGGTTTATTTTGTTCGTAAGCATATTTAATAATATTCGTACAGATTTCCTCGGAAGCTAGCTTAAGAGCAAAAACAGCGTCCTTCGGAAGTCTGCTGTAAACAGAAGCTTTTTCCACAAACCCGCGAAGTTCCTCAAGGTTATCGAGCAAAGCTGCTCTTGAAATTGAATGTTTATTTTCCGCGGGTGAATTTTTCCTTCTCAGCACAAGCTGGGTAATGTCGTCGTATTGGGGATCTTCTCCGGCAAACTTATCCAATTTAGCATTAAGTTCATAAAGCAGACTGAATCCCGACGTCCATTCAGCCGATAACAAATTCAGCAAGGCCTGTTCGCCGAAGAGTTCACCGCTGTCATTCTTTGTGTCAGTTGTACCATCCGTATAAATTAAAAGTGAATCGCCTGGATTCATTTCGAGACTGTTTACGGAGATACCAATATCGGGAAACATACCTATCACAGGGGATGCAGGCTGAAGCCTGTTTATAATTTTGCCGGAAGCCTCAAGGAGAACTGGAGCTTCTAGTCCCGCGTTAATATAATAAAGCCTATTACGTTCCGGATCCAGAATACCAAAGAACAATGCCGCGAACATATTAGAGCTTCCGTGATTTTCAGCCACATAATTATTTGTGTTCAGCACGATGCGGTGCAGGAAGGAAGTCAGATCACCAGAGTCACTGTTGTCAAGACTATAAGCCCGCAGCAGGCTGCGGAACAGTACCATGAAAAGAGCGGCCCCGACCCCTTTATCGCAGACATCACCAACAACCAGGGCGGTATAACCCTTATCACCGATCTTAAACACATCATAAAAATCACCCGAAACCTGGCGGGCAGCTTTAAAATGAGCATTTACCTCCCATCCATCAACAGGGTCTATCCCTGAAGGGAAGAAATCAGACTGAATCTGTCTGCCAATCTCCAGTTCATTTTCCATGGCATTCAGAGCCCTTTCCTTCTGCGAAAACAGCCGCGCATTTTCAACAGAACCAGCAACCTGAACAGCTATAGTCCTGGCAAGATCAATTTCAGTCTTATTAAAGTTATAGTCAGCCGCTTCCGGTATCATGTATATAACCCCGATCACCTTCCTCAACACGAGGACAGGAACAACAAGGACGTTACATACCGCACCTGTCGTTTCACTAATGGCAGGAGCTTCAAGCTGGAGGGAGATTTTTTCGATCACTGCCTCCCTGCCGGATTCAACCACCGCGGCAAAAGCACCATTGCTGACAAGGGAAACCTCATTCAGGAGATTATTATGACCATCAGGTAAAACAGAATGGTAACCCACGGTAACCAGTTTCTTATTATCCCGGCTGAGCATAGCTATACCGGCACTCTGCAGAGGAAAGATCCTGGTCAGCTCCCCGCACGCGCTATTTATCACCTCATCCATATTCAGGGAAGAATTAACCTTCTCAGAAATTTGATTTATGCTCCCCAGCTCTATTGCTCTATCCATGAGCATGATGTTTATTTTATTTATTTCCTCCGTTCTCTCCTCCACCAATTCTCTCAGGGACCTTTCCGAATTTTTCAGATCCTCAACCGAAGACTCCTTTCCGCTTTCCTTCTTAAGCTGGAAATACAAATAAACATTATAAGCTGCCGACACCAGCAGAAGAACCGCAAGAATTCCAATAATAACCTGGTAGTCGAACGTCATAAATTTACCAGGATGTCAGTACAGGCAAACACACATTACCTCATTAGTCTGTAAAACTAAAAGTTAAATTTTAATATCCTGAAGGGAACTTTAATTTAGGTTATTCAGCCAAATATTACAATAATGCGGTTATTTTAATAATAAGCTCAGTAAGAGGATTAAAATCAGCAAGAGGCCTGACAATAATGGTAATGAATCACGGGGAGATGGAGTTAATTTGGAAACGCGCCGGCTTATGGTTATATTTGTGATCTAAAATTTATATCGCGGGGTGGAGCAATTGGTAGCTCGTCGGGCTCATAACCCGAAGGTTGTAGGTTCAAGTCCTGCCCCCGCTACAAAGAAAGACCTAAAATTGAACATTTTGGGTCTTTTTATTTTAAACCATTCATATTCAAAACTTGATTTGATTACTGTTTGATTACTTTAAATGGGAGTTAAGTAATCAAATGAGTAATCAATTTTCCTAATGATTCCCGAATAACTACCAATAGTTCAAAGAGCTTAATTTGTTGTTTAAAAATTAGTCTTAATGGAACTTATTAATTTCTTCTCAAATTTAAAAGCACTTTCTTCAAAATAAGTAATAAAAAGTCATCAAATTCAATAACTCTGAATGGTAATTTCATTCAGAGGATGAGAATATTTTTAAAGGAAACATTATCTTTTTAAATGGTAATAACTTAAATTTACTTAACAACGTAAGCTTAAATGATATTACAAAGGGAATCTTACAGTAAATGTCTTATCAACTAATTGACCGCTACTACAACAAACTTCAGAAAATTATACAATATGGTGGTTCAGAGAATGAATCAAGCATAAGGGATGCATTTAAAGAATTATTAAGCTATTACGCTGACAAAAAAAATCTGATGTTAATTCCAGAAATAAGGATAAAAGGAACTAAGGGAGAAATGGTTCAACCAGATGGAACCTTAAAGAATGCTTTACGTCTTGATTATGGATATTGGGAAAGTAAGGATAGTAAAGATGACATTGATTCAGAAATAAATAATAAGATTAAAAAAGGATATCCACTTACAAATATTCTTTTTGAGGATTCACAGACAGCAGTTTTATTTCAACATAGTGAAGTAACCCATCGTGTTGATATGAGAATTAGAGAAAAACTCGATGAGATACTAAATGCATTTGTATCTTATGAACATCCCGAAATATATGAATTCCATAAAGCGCTTGAGCAATTCAAAGAAGATCTACCACATATACTTGATGCATTGAGGGAACTTATAGAAAAAGAAGGAAAGGAAAATCAAGAGTACATTAAAGCTAAAGATGAATTTCTCGAAAATTGTAAAATAGAAATTAATCCTGATTTTACTAAAGATGATGTTAGAGAAATGGTTATTCAGCATATCCTGACAGAAGAAATTTTTAATGCTGTTTTTGATGAAAGTCATTTTCATATGGAAAATAATATAGCAAGGAAATTAGATGCGCTTGCTAAAACATTTTTCACAGGTGACAAAAGAAGAAATACTCTCAATTCAATAAGACATTATTATAATGTTATTAGTGCTACTGCAAAAAATATTGTTGATCATCATGAGAAACAGAAATTCTTAAAAGTTATTTATGAAAACTTTTATAAGTCATATAACCCGAAAGCAGCAGATAGACTAGGAGTTGTATATACTCCAAATGATATTGTCAAGTTTATGATTGAAAGTACTGATTATCTTTTAGAAGAACATTTCAATAAGACCCTTTCAGATAAGAATGTAGAGATACTTGATCCTGCTACTGGTACAGGTACTTTTATATGTGATTTGATAGAACATATTCCACAAAGTAAACTTCAGTATAAATATAAAAATGAAATTCACGCTAATGAAGTTGCAATATTACCTTATTATGTAGCTAACCTGAATATTGAATATACTTTTAAGCAAAAGATGGGATATTATACTGAATTTCCGAATCTTTGCTTTGTTGACACTTTAGATAATACAAGTGCTCTAGCATACGCTGGTAAACAAGAACTTATGTTTGGATTTAGTTCTGAGAACGCTGAAAGGATTAAAAAGCAAAATGAAAAGAAAATATCAGTAATTATCGGAAATCCACCTTATAATGCTAATCAACTCAATGAAAATGAAAACAATAAAAACAGGGAATATCCTGATATTGATAAGAGGATTAAAGTTACTTATATAAATGAAAGCAAAGCGCAGAAAACTAAATTGTATGATATGTATACTAGATTTTTAAGATGGTCAACGGATAGAATAGATAAAAACGGTATTGTCGCTTTTGTATCAAATAACTCATTTATTGATTCTAAAACTTATGATGGGTTTAGAAAGTTAGCTTATAAGGATTTTAATGAGGTTTGGATAATTGATCTTAAAGGTAATGCGAGAACTAGTGGAGAACTTAGAAGGAAGGAAGGGGGTAATATATTTGATGATCAAATTAGGGTAGGAATAGCGATTTATTTCTTAATAAAGAACAAAGATAAAAAAGGGTGTCAGATATTTTATAATGCTATTGAAGATTATGCTAAATCAGAAGTGAAAAGAGAATATTTAAAAGACAACACGTTAGAAACTTTACAATTCAAAAATATTAAACCTGATAAGGATAATAATTGGATTAATTTAGTCGAAAATAACTTTGAAGAATTATTACCGCTAGGGAATAAGCAAACAAAATTTAGTAAGAAAGAATCAGAACGAAATGCAATCTTTAAACTTTATACATTA
Source organism: uncultured Bacteroidota bacterium (assembly GCA_963771705.1). GTDB lineage: Bacteria > Bacteroidota > Ignavibacteria > Ignavibacteriales > Ignavibacteriaceae > DATFVA01. The sequence continues at coordinate 5,269 of CAVYUP010000004.1, read as the reverse complement.
GGAACTGTTAGTGTCAAAAACCAGATTATTCCCCAGGGCTGGGTTCACATTATTCCTCACCTTAATTACCAAAATACCGCTTTTATTTTAGCATTAAAAATCCTTCTTAACCGTTTTGTTTTTTGATACTGTTTTTCTTTCTGTACGATTCCCCTTTGATTGTAATTTGATGAGCATTATGAGCTATTCTGTCCATAATGGCGTTAGCCATTACCGGATCCGGAAAGATACCCATCCAGTCACCGATTACCCTGTTGGAAGTGAAGATTATTGAGCGTTGCTGATATCTTTCATCAACAATACTGTAAAGGTATTCGGCTAATTGAGGTGAGATTTTCTTAAAAGCAAAATCATCTATTACCAGGAGATCGGACCTAGATAGCGTCCTGATTAAATAATTTATTTTGTTGGAGAGTTCTGCTTTTGTTATTTCAGAGATCAGATTTGCAAAACTATAGAAGGATACCTTTAGGTTTTTCCTGCAGGCAAGATGAGCAATAGCCTTGGCAAGGTGTGTTTTTCCGACTCCTGTAGAACCAACCAGGAAGACATTTTCTGCTTTTTCTATAAATCTCAAGGTTGCCAGTTCCCTGATTTGTACTGCGTTTATTGAGGCGTTGGCTCTGAAGTCAAATGTTTCAAGAGTTTGATTTCCCTTAAGACCTGCACTGATTAACAGGCGCTCTATTTTCCGGTTTCTCCTTAACTCAAGCTCATCATCTAAAAGAAGAGATAATAGTTCTGTGTATGCGAGTTGACTTTCATCGGCCTGTTTTAATCTTTGTTCCAGAGTATCTATTATCCCTGCTAGTTTCAGATTACTGAGCTGTTCTTTTATTTGGGCATAGTTGGACATAAGTATTTTATCCTATTCGTTATTGTTGATAAAGTAATTTATCGGACGTACAAACTGCAATGTGTTATCAGAGATAACTAACTGCAATGAGGTTTCATCTTTCTGGTTTAGGAGTTTTAATATTACATTCTTAAAATCTTTCGGATGATGACTTGTAAGTTCCTCCATACATATTAGAGCTGCTTCTTCTACAACGCTGCTGCTGTAATTTTTTGCGATGGATATTATTCCCTGTGCCCGCCTCATGTTAATAAAGGCATGAGGAGCCAGGATTTTCTCTATCAGGTTCCGAAGATTATTTCCGCTTACCCTCTCAGCTTCACGCAACAGGTAAGCTGGAAGGTTTCCGTCTAAGGCCTTCTGTATGTTTTCAGGGAAGTCCTCATAATCTGTCTGCCGGTTGTTCTTTGGAATGAGGTGTTGTTTTATTAGCTCTTCATTATAATAAATCTCTACCGTCCTGGATTTTGCTTTAGCGAAGAGAGTCTTTCCTACATACTGGTAGGGAACACTATAGGATTTCTTATTTATCTGGATAAAACAATCCGGGTGTACTTTTACCTGCTTCCATTCAGATATTTCATACTCTACTTCTGGCAATGGAAGCAAGATGGGTTGTTCAACTTCTGTAAAAAACTCATAAGGTTTTAATTGCGTTGTCCCATGTTTTCTTTGACCATATTCTTGTATTAACCATTGCCTGATTTGATGATTGGCCTCTGTAACAGTAATGGAAGGATTGATGGCAATCATTTTCTTAAACTCTTCCCTAACTGTTGGAACATCCCGCTCAACTTTTCCTTTATCCTTAGGTTTTCCGGGTCGGCAGGGATTTATAAAAGTACCATAGTATAATCCCAGCTCTGCATAACTACGGTTTATCCTTGGTTCGTAAAGATCCGGTTTAATTACTCCCGCTTTCAGGTTATCCAGGGATATAGTTCGGGTTATCCCTCCGAAGAAACGGAACATTTTTATATGAGATTCTACAAAACTTCTCTGATCCTGCTTAAATACAAATTCAACAAATTTATGCCGTGATGAACAGAGTGTACCAATGAAAGCATAGACAACAGACTTCCTACCGGTAAGTGGATTTATCATTTTACCCACTTCACCATAATCGATCTGTATCTCGTGACCAGGTTTTTGTTCTATCCTGCAAGTGACCCCTCGTTCTTTCCTGAGATTATGAGTCCTCAGGAACCGCTTAAAACTGCTTAGGCTTGTTTCCTCCTTAATGTCATATTTTCTAATAATTACTTCATAAACTGATTTTATCTTTAGTCTGTTCTGCTTATTTATCAGAAAATCTTTTATCTCATCAATGTAGGGTTCAAATAGATCCTGTTTCCCGGAGGGTTTACGGGTCTTCTCTGTTATCGACAGTAATATATCTGCCGGCAGAGTTTCTCCTTCCCCTATATCTTCCTGTTTTATAAAGGAGATATACTTCCTGATTGTTTTTCTGTCCCGGCCAGTTGCCCGGGAGATTTCACTTATGCTCTGTCCGTCTTTGATTCTTCTGATTATATCAGCTAATTCCATTACTATCACCTTTTTATAGGGCACTTTCACTCCTGTTTGTAGTTTTGAGGAGTAAAAATGCGAATGATTTGAATAAGATTTACCTATTTATGGGTGAGGAATAATGTGAACCTGAAACTGAGGAATCATCTGATCCTGTAACTGGGGAATAATGTGGACCCAGAACTGGGGAATCAAATGAACCTGAGATTGGGGAATGATGTGAACTTTTTAGCTATTTACCTGAGGAATAATCTGGCTGGTGACACTGTTAGCAATAGGGATGAATGGGTATATGATTATTCAAAAGAGGAATTAAACAAAAAAGTAAAATACTTCATAAAGAATTATAATGGAGATTTAATAAAATATTCAAAGATTGTTAATGCTGATAATGTCGGAGATTTATTAAAAGATTCTCCTATCAAGTATACTAGAGATTTAAAGAAATATTTAGTCAATGGCAAAACAATTAAAGAAGTCTCTGAAGAATATAGGGAATGTCTTTATCGTGTATTCTGTAAGAAAAACATATATTTTGATTCAGCACTAAATGAAATGAGGTATCAAACCCCGTCTCTATTTCCTGTCAAAGACTCAAAAAATTTACTTATAGCAGTTAATACTTCCTCCAAAAAGTTTAATGTTTTAGCATCAAAGTATCTTGTCGATTTACATTTTAATGGTGATTCACAATGCTTTGCTCTTTATTATTATGATAGCAATAACAACAAAAGAGAAAATATTACTGACTGGGGATTAACAAAGTTTCAGGAATACTATAAAGAGAAAAAAATAAAAAAAGAAGATATATTTTATTATGTGTATGCTGTTCTTCATAACCCTCAATATCGCAAGAAGTATGAATTGAATCTTAAAAGAGATCTTCCTAGAATACCTCTATATGATAATTTTAATAAGTGGTCTAAATGGGGTAAAGACCTTATAGAATTGCATTTAAACTTTGAAGATGCTGATTCATATAACCTTTTACGTAAAGATGAAAAACCAAAAATTAAAAATGAAGAACAAAAGCAATTTTTCCCAAAAGTTAAGGAACCTGAACCAATGTTTGGGATTAAACCAAAAGTAAAGGTCAAACTTAAAACAGATAAAGAAAACGGGAAAATCTTCATTGATGACTTAACGACATTAAGCAGAATACCTAAAATTGCTTGGGAATATAAGCTAGGGAATCGTACAGCGATAGAATGGATTTTAGAACAGTACAAGGAACATAAACCGAAAGACAAAACTATTGCTAAAAAATTTAATAACTATCATTTTGAAGATTATAAAGAAGAGGTTATTGAATTGATTAGAAAAGTTTGCACAGTGAGTCTTAAAACTATGGAAATTGTTAAACAGATGGAAAAGGGAAAAGAATTTGTTTAGATACTTAATTAACGGGTTATAAGGAAATAAGAATGTACATTTATAAATTAGAAAAAGATAATAAAATAAAAGAAGTCCAAGAAGTAAAATTCAAACTTGAAAAAGATATTCAAAAATTAACGGAAATTAATCTTGGAACAATTTTTAATCTCAATCTTATTAAGTCTGAGTTTACAATACATAGCTTTAGAATAGATACCTTAGCTTTTGATGGAGAAAGCAAATCATTTGTAATCATTGAATATAAGAAGGAGAAAAGCTTTTCTGTTGTTGATCAGGGTTATGCTTATCTTTCATTAATGTTAAATAATAAAGCAGATTTTATTCTTGAATATAATGAGAGTCTAAACTCAAGGTTAAAAAAAGATGACGTAGATTGGTCTCAATCAAAAGTAATTTTCATTTCACCTGCTTTTACAGAATATCAAAAAGAGTCTATAAATTTTAAAGATCTTCCTATCGATTTATGGGAAGTTAAATTCTTTAATAATCAGACAATTAGCTATAATTCAATCAAAGCAACTGGTGCAACAGAATCCATAAAAACTATATCTAAAAAAAGCAAAACAATTGATAAGGTCAGTAAAGAAATAAAGGTATATACTGAATCCGACCACACCGATAAAGCAGGTGAAGAAGTTATTGAATTGTACAATAAAATTAAATCTTCAATTCTTAATATAAGCAATACAATTTCTGTAAAACCCACTAAGATGTACATCAGCTTTATAGTAAACAAAAAAACTATTTGTGACTTTCATTTATATAAATCTTATTTGAAAATATGGATTAATCTTAGGAGGGGTGAATTAGAAGATCCCAAAAATATTAGTAAAGATGTTTCAAATACAGGTCACTGGGGAAATGGTGATTATCAAATTCAGGTAAATAATGAGGATAATTTAGAATATATAATAAGTTTAATTAAGGAATCTTATAATAAAATACAAAGAAGTTGAGAATCTTGGGGGACAAAACTATTTATATATTTTGAAGCTGTTTTTTCTAAAGTTGTGGGAGCACCACTTTATACCAATATTATGGAAGAAATATTTAATCTAACTAATGAGGAATAATTATCTATCCTCTTTTGAAAGCTAAAAGAATTTGAGAAAAATTTGCAGAATTTAAAATTTAATAATTAATAGACATCTAATTATATTTTATCAATAAATAAAATAAGCGATGATAGAAATGAAAGATTTATTTAATAAAGCTTTACTTGGTGGTATTTTAGGGGGGCTTTTTGTAGTTATCATCTTTATGGCGGTAATACTGAGCACTAAAAAGCTCTCTCAAAGGTGGGGTTATAATTGATGGGAAAACCCTTGATATTCGTATTCCCAAGGAAGTAATTGAAACTTTTAAGGGAGAACCAAGAATAATTCTCAAAAAGCTCGAATGGTATGGGATTCACCCAATACCCATTGATTTATTATCTGATAAGCTCAAATTAATGAATAAGGATTACACAATTATAGCTATCCCAAA
>CAVYUP010000003.1:0-298943 GCA_963771705.1 uncultured Bacteroidota bacterium | reverse complement strand
ACTAGATAAGTGCAAAAATGAATAGTTTTTGCACTTTTTTTATGTCCTGGCTTTAACATAACTGAGTAACTAATCGGGTAACTAATCCAAAATTTCAAAGAATAGTAACTAAAAAAGTAACTACTTATTTATCAACAAAGAGCATACTAAATAATTGAAAAAATTCTACTAAGTAATTTAACATCCTGCCGATTACTTAGCCTACACTTCTGACTAAATTTCTGAATGAATTTTGTGTTTATTGAATATTATTTGATCCATTTAATAATGTGTTCGAGTTCTTATGATCTATTAAGTTTGACTGAACCTTTATGCTGTCTTTTTGATTCTGATTTTTCTTAGCCAACTCTCTTCTAATTATTTTAGCTAAGGCTCTTGCTAATTCTTCTATTACTTCCTGCTTAGTCATATCATCAGTTACTGGGCTCATCTTACAATCATATTCTCCTTACCGAATTTTTAATGCTTAATATAAAATTTAATACTTTCATTATTCTTATTCCATAATAATTTTTAACTAATTCCTAACATCAATTTTAATTTATCAATAAGGCCGAAGCCCTGTGCAATGGTTACGATAGCGGCGATCACAGTTATTAAAGTAACTATACCTTTAACAATTCTTCCGTATATACTTGCCTCTACTTTATTCTGATTAAACCCAATTAAACCTAAAAGGAAAAAAGGAATTCGGGCTACCAATCAACAATTTGAAATATCCAAAAAAACGGGTTGACTGTTCTTAATAATGAACTATTATAATCATCGGAGTACCTACCAATTGAGATATCTATAAAATCAATAATTTTGTTATGTGGTATTTGGTAATGAATCTATTAAAAATATTAAGAAGAACATCTATTCTTTGTACATAGCCCCCTATCGCTGGTGGAGGGGTATAAATTAGCACTGGGTCAACATTAGCAGCATGTACTATTTTTTGAATCTTACTAATTGTTAAATTTATTTTTCTCCTTATATATTGTATGAGCTGTCTCATAAGGTTCGTTCCAGGTTGTATGCCCCATACTATTGAAATAATCGACAACATTCTTTCTAAATAAATTTAATTCATCAGTCCGACGTTTATTCTCCCAATGCGTAATTTTCTTATAGTATTTCATTTATTATTTAATTAGTATAAAATATAAAATTCAGACCTTCATTTCTTCCACATCTATAAAATTCATTCCTCTTTGTCTGCACCAGGTTGTTGCTCGATCGTGTTTTCTTTATTGTATCTGGATTATCCAATAGATGACCACCTTTAACTTCGTGCAATTCTTTTGTCCCATCATTTTCTCAACAAGAAAATCTGGTCTATAGCCGCGCTTGTTGCCTGCTTCAGTAATGTATTCGATTACAATACCGTGATTCTTAGTCCATTTAGCCACGGTTTTATCTTTATCAAGTTTCCACATATATTCTTTTTCCCAATGCGAATCATATCGCTCTACAGAATATGCCGACTTTTTAGGACCTTCAAAATCCCCGTGCTCACTTGTTGCCATTTGATGAATCCTTTTTATACTTAACAATGCTTTCAATCAATCCAGGATATTTTTTGAAATTAGAAGAAATTTCGTGTCTATGTTTTAATGCACTTTTTAACTCTTCCATTGTAGCATTACCTGCACTCTTTCTATTCAATAGTTTCTTCTGAACGTGATCCATAAGAATATTGTATATATAACCTAGCTCGTGAGAACCGACCCCTTCCTCTGCAAGTAAATTTTCAGCAATGTCTCTTATTGTATGCTTGAGTACATCAATAAGCTCCTCTAAGGACTCATACTGATCGTATGGTTCCTTAATTATATTTTTAATTCCTTCTGGTCCATTGATAATTTCTGTAAATGATCCCTGAATAATATTTCTGCCTTCAACCTGGTCAATTTCCACTTTTGAAATTTCAACATCAGCACCATACTCAAATGAGTTTAATATCTCTTGCCAGTTCGAATAATCACCAACTACTATTTCAAGATCATCAAGATCACTAAAATCAGCTTCTTCCTTTTCAGTTGGCTCTGGTACCTCAATTAACAAATCAGGATTAACCACGTATTGAGCTTTACGTTTAGGTGGTAAATCATCTTCTATTCCAAAAAGACTTCCTTGATCCACATCCTTTTTAATCTTTGCCCCCACAATATCCCAAAGCCACTGATGGTCAAGTTTTTCGTGATCAACTATTGCACAAAATTCCTGAGCATCTTCACCTCGCATATTTAATCTTAAACCTCTACCAACCACTTGTTGTCCATAAACGCGAGAGGAGAATTTTCTAAGCAAAAGAATAACAGAAACAGCAGGAACGTCCCAACCTTCACGTAACATTAAAACACTTACCACGGCTTCAAGCTCTTTGCCTCTTTCTATTAGTTTTTTTGCCGTTGATAAATCAAATTTCTTTTCAAGAATAGTTTGTGCCTCTTCAAGTGCTTTCCCTCTTTTGCCAATAATGCTTGCCAAAACTCTGTCTTCATCTGATGATTCTTCGGTTACTAACAACGTTTTTACACCAAAGCCTTGTTTGTCTTTAGAAGTTGAAAGCATTTCATAAGCTGCTCGTGCATCTTTTATACATATTGCCACTACGAATAAAATTGGTTTGTACGAATCATTTGCTAATGCCGAAGCTCTTCTTTTTTGTTCGTCCAATCTGTCCAAGGCAATAGCAATTTGCTTATACATTGGTTCAGGATCAGTTACCCATTGTGTTGCTGAAAGTCCTTTTTCAATCTTGTCAAATTCAGAATCCATTTCATCGACAGTTTTTTTCTCGCCAGTCTCTGGGTTAGTATATGTTAGCTGCACGGAAGAAACTTTTGGTTGATAAACCACTATTGATTTAATTATTGGTGGCACTTCAGATTGTGCATCTGCAATTGTATACTCCAAAACCATTTCACTGTCTGGAGTTTTACCATCTGCTCTATCGGGTGTTGCTGTAGTATCTAATCTAAATTTACTCTTTGTTGAAAGGGCAAATAAAAGATTATCATATTCAGTTGCGGGAGTGTTATGTGCTTCATCATTAAATACTGCAATCTCTTCAACAAATCTCATTATATAAGCCAGATTTCTCTTTCCGCTTGTATTGGTCTGATATAATTGATGTATGTTGCCTAGTATTATTCCATTATCTAAAATTCCTTGTGGTGATGCACCCGCTTCTAACAGGTGCATTCCTAATTCATTAGAATAATGTTCTGCGCCCTTTGGGAAAAAAGAAAAATTTCTAAATACCTTGGCGTCTGTAAAATCATCTTCGAGTCGATCTCTTACGATAGTGTTGGGACAAAGCAAAAGAAATTTGTTAATTCTATGCGAATATTTTAACCAGGCAATGACAGCCCCAATTATGGCTGTTTTACCACCACCTGTTACAATATTTAATAACAGATTTTTCTTTTGTAATAGTTCGTAAGAATATATTGCTCTTTGCACTGCATCAAGTTGATGTCTCCACAGAGTTCTTGGTAGCTCTGGATTTGTAAGATGTTCTAAGAAGTCGCGTGTAAGAGGGTTTACATCCGAATATCCACCTAATTTCCATTCTTTGAAATCTTGCTCGTGTTTTAAGAAAGCATTAAACATTTATCTTTTTACTCCACATCAATATCTATTACAATGGTTCGTTCACCACCCTGATTATCTTGCACAGAGCAGGCAATGTTTTTTCTTCCATCTTTTGGGAATTTATATTCAACTACCAATAATGGTCTTCCTGTTTTTTTATCTCTTAAGAAAGAATAACCTTGTGTTGAACTAAATCTGTTATTAAGATATTCAAAATCCCATTGCACATTTGCAATCACTCCATCTTTATTAAGACTTATTGATTCAGAAACATCAAACCGATAAGTTTGCTTAGAAATACGTTCATAAGAAATTCTAACTTCAGGCGGTTGAATAAATGTCAACAACTCGTCATAGTCTTTATGCTTTGTTGTAATGTGATCTCTAAAATCATCATCTTCCAACCTTATTAAATTTAATCTTACAAAATCTATTCTTTTATTTTCTCTGGCAGCTAAAATTTCTGCAGCTTTACGTGCATCAGGAGCAAAATTCCAGCCGAGTATAGCACCAAAGTTTGAACCTCTCTCACTAAAAATGGCTTTAGCAAAAAGTGAAACATCGTCCCTAGTAATTTTAGATCTTCTTGATGCTTCACCAACGTATAAAGGTACACCGTGTCTTATACCGTGAATATCTTTACTAACACTTTCTGGTTTACCCCCAAAACATTTAATGACAAATTCTCTAAAATCTTTTTCATTTAATTTCTCAAGACTTGGAGCCTCATATATGCCCCAGTGCTCAGTTGTAAAATCGGGGACTGGAAACATTTTTCCTATTTTTTCTTCAACTAATCTTGATATTCTATCTGCTGTCAAAGACACCGCTATTCTACTCTGATCACTTGCAATCCATCTTCGATTTAATCTTTGTGCAACTGCAGGTGTTGTACCGCCCCCACAGAAGAAATCTGCCACAACATCGCCTTCATTACTTGCAACTTTAATAATTCTCTCCAATAATGCTATTGGTTTTTGAGTAGGATATCCAAGATTATTCTCTGATCCTTTTGGAAACCGGCCACTAACTGCCATCTCCCACCAGTTCGGAGGTATCTTCCCTGCTTCATTGAGCACACCTTCGTCATCTTTTATTTCGCCATTATATAGTGTGCCTGACCCAACCAATCCTTTTTTATAATTCGCTTTTGTTTTTTCATTGTATTCAACTCTGATTTCATCGGCGTTAAATTTATGACTCCCTTTGTTTTTTGAATAGTAAAGAATTGAATCTGAGGCTCTTGGAAAATGCTTCGCTTTACTTGTCGATGGTTTTGTATATAACCAAAGAATTTCATTCAAAAAATTATCGTAACCGAAAATCTTGTCAAGTTCTATCTTAGCATAATGACTTGCGTGCCAATCAAGATGAACAAAAATGCAACCAGTATCTTTTAACAATCTTTTCATTTCATACAATCGCACATTTAGCCAAATTAAATATCCTGGCATTCCTCCTTCCCAGATATCAGAGAAAGAACGCACCTCATTTTTATCACCGAAGATTACATTATAGTTTCTGCCAGAGAAGAAAGGTGGGTCGATATAAATAAGATCTATGGATTTGCTTGGCAACTGGCGCATAATATGTAAATTATCACCGAAGAATAAGCGATTAGCCCCTTTGGGAAATATATCGTTTGGTTCAAACTGCTCATTACTATCAAACTCCACCCTATGCACTTCTTGGAAAGGAAGATAAATCTTAGGATAAGCGTGTTCAAATTTTGTAACTTTTGTCTCACTACGTCTAGTCTCAACAAGCCAGCCCAATGGGGCCTCATCTACGGGCACGCTTCCAAATCGAGCTGGGGATTTATAAAAATCTTCTTGTTGTGGTATTTCAATCTGTTGCTCAGGATCAACAATTGAAATTTCTGGTTGTTCGGATTTTTTCTTTGCCAAATTACTTCTCCCACATAAAATTATTTAACTTCATATGCCTTAAATACTTTTAATAGTTTTATAAGTTCATTACTCGTTTTTAATTTTTTCAATCTTTGGTTTTCTTCTATTTGTTCAGCAGAAAGCGATTCAAAAAGATCTATATCTTTAGCAATATTGTCAATTCTACCGAACAGGTAACCAACTAAATCAGCATAAAGTATTCCAACAGTTTCAAAATTTGACCTGGAGATAACAATGTTTTCAAAAAGTTTATATCCTTTTTCATTCAAAACTTTTTCGATCGATCTGTATATGTCATTTATTTTAATATCTGATCTTTCATCACAATGAATAGCAATCAAATCTTTACCATTTTTCTTCTTTGCTTTTAATAAAACTTTATTTAATAATTTTGGTAGATATTCCAAATAATCCGATTTCTGGTCCTGTGAATTATCCTTTTTAACATATGCAAATTTGATGCGAGCATTCTTCCTGGATTTATTTAAGGATAGCAATTCGCTACATATATTTAAGCGTTGCTCAATATTTATATTCCTATCACCCCTTGATGAAGAAAACAAACAAGAACCCTTAAACTCAATTTCTTTATTCCAGCTATTTTTTGTTAGAATACTTTGAAAATTACTTTTAATTATGCTGTAATGAGAGGCATCAATTAAGGCGAGTGATAACCCAAAGTAATTTTGGTTTCCTTGGTCTCCAGTTTCATCAACAAATACAAGCTGCATAAAAATCCTTAATTAAATTAGTATACTTTTCTAACCATCACTTTATTGTCTAATCCATCAACTATCAAAAAATAATTTCCACCATCTCTAATTACTTTTGCGTGTGGTCTATAAGCATAGTGATAATGATATTTATATTCAGCTTGTTGCCATTTTGCACCATTATCAAATTCAAAAATTGTATCAAAATTTTTGAACCCTTCAAATTTTCCTTTTAGATACCCTTCTGTTTCTATCATTGCTCCTCCAATAATTTTATTACGGAATCATTTAGAAATTTGATGTTGACCAACTCATTCATAATCTTAACAAGTGTAACATTAAAATCATTCGCAAATATTGGGTAAATGACAGGATTATCTTTAATACCAAGATATCTTTTTCTGTTCAAATCATTTCCGCTCAAATGTGCCCAGGCTCCGTATATAAACATATCGTGGATCTCCCGTATTGAAACTATGTGTTTATTCAGCTGAACATTTGATGGTTTATCTAATATATCATTTATGCTTTGCCTGTAAGACTTAAACTTTTCATAATATTCCTTATCCAAATCCATTTCTGAATATATCTTATCTATATTTCTTAAAGATATATCATCCTTATTTTGAATGAAAAGTCTGTACTTCAAAATAAATGCACCTATTGATTCATCTTCAGGACCGAATACTTTAGAGTTTACCTTTACACCACTTTCAGTATAGTCCCAAGTAATATTTATTCCGCTTTTGGATGGAAAACTTTTCCAAAAACTATATCCTTGAAGTTGATCAACTGTTTCGTTGAATGATTTAAGTTTTTCAACTACTCTTTTGTTTTCTATACTTTTATCATTATCCATAGTTGTTAAGCGATAAATAATGGTTTTGCTTACCCACCAACTCGCCTTAGAAATGTCCGTAATCGAAATGTAACAATGCGTGTCTTAAATTTTATAAGTAAAAATAAAGAATAGTCCAATCTATGTGAAGGGTTTTTAATTGAAATATTATCGGTAGGCTTTAAAACACCAAAGCCTGAGTTTCCTCAGGCCAGGTGTTAAATGTTTATACTCAATTAACTGGAGTCAGTTCTATTTACCCTTACCGTTATACTTGGATTGAGCAATCGTTAGATTCTTAAGATTACTTTGCTGGATGGTAGCTTTGTAAGCATCTACCTTTACCAACAGTTCATCCCTTTGACCAACAAGACTCAACCGTCGTGCGGCAAGAAGTTCTTTCTTCGCTCTCGTGAACGGTTCTTTTGGGATATCGGCAATCTTTTTATCAAGAACAGCGATTCTCCTGTCAAGACGTCCAACAGAGCTAAGCTCCTTCTTCAATTTATTGAGAAGGCTTTCATTACGCAAAGCAGAACTTCTTCTGGTTTTACCTCCAGCAGGCTTAGAACTTTTAGAGCTAAAAATACCCATGGTTTGTCTCCTAAAGGTATGTTTAGTGGGCTTCACAATTTATAAGAACAACTTTGCTCATAAATTGGACTTGCCTACATTGATATTTACAATATGTGTGCCTCAGTAAAACCCGTTATTCAGCTAATTTTATATACTACAAGAAGTTAGCCTACCAAATTTGAATGCCACAACGACAAGTTAACGACAAGTTAACAGCGACATAAGACAATATGGCCGACAGTTACCACAATTTAAGTATTACTTAAGACCAGGTTATCGTCAATTATCGGTATAAGATAATTATGTAATCAATATTACAGGAGGAATTATTGTCCTGGGAAGAGCTATACCCAATAGTAGCTGATCAGGCTTATTGGGCAGTTATGCGATATGATCCCAGACGGAAAGACAAAGTACAGGAACTAGTTTGCCAGTCCTACGAAAAGTTTATTCGTGATACTGCTGCAGATAAAGAAATTAAGAAGCAGGAGTACAAATGCTTCATTACTCAACGGGCCAAAGAAGTTGATAAAAGATCCATATGTAAATATGGATATGGTGGTACTTCTACCATCGATGTGCTATCATTCTACAGAAGAAGACCAGATGTTGATACAGAAATTGTGGAGTTTGATGAATGGATGACAAACAAACCCTGGAAGAAAGAAGCAGTTGAAGAACAAATTTCTTTTCAAATAGACTTCAAAGATTGGCAACAAACACTCACAAAACAGGAGAAGACAATTCTCTCACATCTATTGCAAGGATACAAAGCAAAAGACATTGCTGAGATCCTCCAGCTCACATATCAAAGCATAAGACAAATCATTAAACACCTGAAAGAAATGTTCCTGGAATATTTTCGTCTGGAAGAATTCGCATATCCTTAATCGCATTAGCGGTTGAGGATTTTTAGATTAAAAAATTGGAGTGATACGATGAAACAGTTTTTACTTGAAGTGTTGCAGCTTGTATGTAAAATACTACGCAAGAAATGAAAAAGGAGAATCAAATTCTCCTTTAGCTTGAAAATATTTATAGTAAAAAAATTTTAGGATTCAGAATTTATATAGAAAAGTAGGTACTTAGACCGTGGAGCCAGGGTTCTTAAAATCAGATATATAAACATTAGTTGGATTTCCTGATGTGAAGGAGGGGGTGCGGATCCGTACGTAAAACCCTTAAGATTTTTTTGAACTTATTTTTTTACTTGATTGTGTTTCCCTAATTTGGGGTCCTTTGTTAATTATCCATACTTGCTAATCGTGTAATATTATTTTCTTGACATTACCTCGTATAATTTGCAAATTAATAAACAAATATTCCAACTGTTGACCACTGGACCTTTTGGGAAAAGTTGTTGCGGTATTCCTCCCCATAAAGGCGCAGCGATATAGTATATGCTGTGCAGAAACTTGTTGTCTTCCAACATAGATAATTTTTTTTCATATTATGAGGAGAGGGCTATACTTTAGAGGCATTTTATTGTTCAGTCCTGATATGACATCCGGAAAACTCTCCCGAAGCAGAAGTTTTGGAAATAACTTTTTCAACTTCTAATAGGAGGATCGCTATGAAATCATTTCTTCAAACTTTGTTTTTCTTTTTGCTGATATCGCAAATTTGTTTTACGCAGGTACTTGGCTCGTTCAAAGGAGGTTATGAGATTACGACTCCTAAAAATATTCTCAAACTTGTTCTCGATCCTCTACCTGGTGGAACATATTCTATCGGCAGTGGAGGTGATTTTCCCTCAATTGATTCTGCATTTAACAAACTTAGCATCGACGGTATTGCTGGGGAGGTTACACTTGAATTAATAGATGATCTATACACAGCACCTCCTGATACTTTTGGATTTTTGTTAAATGGACCAATATCAGGGGCTGGGCCAAATAGCCGAGTTATAATAAAACCTGCGGCAAATACAAATGTCACAATTGAAGGTAATTGGAGTTTTGTATTGACATTTAATGATATAAGCTATTTGACATTGGATGGCGTGAGCTATGAAGGTACAACTACGCTTACTGTCCACTCTATTTTCAATCAACAATATGTTGAAAACAATGGGATTGTATTTTCTAATGATGCGGATCATAACATTATTCAAAACGTAATCGTTATCTGTGAGGATATATACAGGACAGGGATAGGAATCTTTTTGGTGTGCTCAGTTAATTCTCCTTTCGCACCTGATAGTAATCTCATTCAAAACAATTTTATTAAAAAAGCAGGAGCAGCAATAGTTGTTACAGCTTCTTGGGCAAATGCAAATACAAAACATACAGGTAATGTTATCAGAGGGAATAAAGTTGGTTCTGAGACTGATAGCTTAATTGCCTGGGGAATACAAATCGAAAAATCTCAAAATGCAGTTGCTGAAAATAATATCGTTCAAAATCTCAAACTTTATAACAATAATACATGGGATGGTGTTAATAAGGGAATAAACTCATATTGGGGTACCGGTGATACAATTAGAAACAATACAGTCCATAATTTTAAATCTCTTAGTGGGATTCATTCAACAGGGATTCAATTATCCGGTGATGTTGGTAAGACAGGGAGTGGTAATATGGTTTATAATAATATGATATACGATATTCAAAGTACATCGACTTGGCCCGACAGTAGAGTTGCCGGAATCCAAATCTGGCAGCAAAATAATCCGAACATTTTCTATAACTCAGTTTATCTTTCAGGTACTGGGGCCAATCATCAGGGTTCCGCAGCATTTTACATACATCATTCCTGTTCAAACGTAACATTAAAGAATAATATCTTAGTAAACACAAGAGTTGATTCTCCCTATTGTGCGTCAGCAATTTATGATCACACGGCTACAAACCTTACTTCAGATAATAACATTCTATATTACGCGCCAAACCAGAATAATTCATTAGTAAGAATTGGAAGCACTAGATACAACACATTAGTAGATTGGCAGGCAACTGCAAACGATTTACAAAGCTATATTGAAATGCCGCATTTCATTGAACCATTTTTACATATTGATGATACAATTGCTACATATATTGAATCACGAGGCATTTCAATCTCGGGAATATATATGGACTTTGATGGACAGACAAGAAATACTTTAACTCCTGATATAGGCGCAGATGAACTCGACGGAGTTGTTGGCGTTGAAGATGAGGTTAATGAAATACCAACAGAGTTTGTGCTTGAGCAGAATTATCCTAATCCTTTTAACAGTACTTCAATTATAAAATATTCAGTTCCCAAATCTTCTCAGGTGTCATTAAAAATATTTAATACACTTGGTGAAGAAATTGAGACTCTAGTGAATGAAGAAAAAGCTGTTGGAACTTATGAGTTAAACTGGAATGCAGATAATCTGCCAAGCGGAGTATACTTCTACAGGTTGCAAGCGGGTGATTTTGTGCAGACAAGAAAAATGATACTGCTCAAATAAATTCAGGGGAGGCAACTCCCCTTTTAATTAACTAAAATATTTCCAAGTACAACATTCAAGCGATCAGTAAGTTCATCGAACTTATCGTTTATCAACTGCATTTCACGAACTGAATCATCATCAGTTTTATTTTCTAACTCAATCCACCTTTTAGTCAACTTCATCGAAGTGAATTTTATGTCAAAGAATTCTTCGTATAGAACATCTGGGATCAACGGAAGCTGAGAGAGTTCTTCTGCAAACTGTTCAAATGTTAAATCTGTTCGGTCGTATAGCTCTTCTGGGATTTCAATTCCATAGATAAGCTCAAGCTCCGACAGAGAGTTTATAAAATCTATTTCATTTATATCCTCATCGAACAAATCAGAAATTATAGTGTCTGGGCTGTAATGTTTTCTGACCTTAGATTTTGAATCCAGCAGCGTAACCAGGGTATATAAATATCTAAGCATAATCTGGCCCAGGTTTATTTTCTCTCATTGATGGTGAAATGTAACTTCTTGCATCATCGAAAGGGTTTTTTGGTTTATTTAACTTACTATAAAGTTTTAGGAATACTGTGTTGGCTTTGTCTTTTTGTCTATGTTCCATAGGCTTGAATACTGATTGATCAATATTGTTCTTTTTCATTTTTACTATCCCTCATTTCAAGTTGATTAGTAATCCCACGCCGCGAAGCAGAGTGGGATTTACATATAAGTATATATAAGATATATAAGTGAAATTAAGTGCATGTATTTAAAGGACTTACAGGTAGAAAATGTCACCAAATGAATACGTTTTGTCACCCAATGAATACTTTTTCGCCTATTTTGTCACCAAATGAATACTTTTTATTTCTGAGTCCAGAAGATCAATATCCTTCTTTACATATAGATGAACTACCTGATCCTGGATTCTGGAAGTCTTTAACCTCTTCAAAGTGCTAATGTCAGGATTCACCCGATCAATAATCTGGGTCTCTTGTAGAGCGCTTAAGAAAGCTTGATAGTTTTTATCATCTCTGCTGTAGTTGAGTTTCATAATTTCCATAAGCTTGGGAATTCGATAGGCAACCACTTTGTGTTCTGGTGTATTTAATTTACTGTTGCCCTTCTCTGCCATCAGAAACGTACTAAGCAAATACGCGCCCTGTGAATAATCTTTTGCCAAAGGTAGTAGGTAGGTAGGGTAGTCAAAGTATCCCCTGCTAAAAGCATTATCAGGCAACTTGTTCCTGTCATTATTTATCACGTAAGCAACTGAACCAACAAAGAATTTATTTATGCATAAAGTGTATGACTTAGAATCTTCCATCAAGTTGTAAATAAAATTACCTGTTGTACTGCTCTTCTTTTGCACTTTTACATTATTCTTGTATTCTATGATCTGATAGTCCAACCATCGTAATGAAAACATAATATTTGATATATCTCTATAGATGTGCCGATCATTAGAGGTATAGCCTAAGTACTCAACTATTTTTTGTTTTGGTATTTCAAGATCTGTCCATTTTCTTTGATTGTAAACTTCAGAAAGAATCAGCACCGCAATCTTATGTCCGAGTTTGTTTAATCTTACTCTTTGCAAATCATCGCTCAGATTTCCATTGTAAGCATTAAGCGAAAATGCAATCAAGTAATTACCATAATCACGAACAACATATTTGTTGGTTTTATACTCACGTTGTGCAGATAAGCACTCTCTCTCCTGTTCTTTCGTAAGCACTGGAACACCTAGCTCTTCTTTATGCTTAATAAGAAGATCCGCCCTTTCGGGCAGATCATCGTAGTTAGAAAATATTCCTTTGTTAATAAAGACTGGTAATAATTCTGTGATTGTTGTTCTATCAATTTTCACAACCTGGAATGTTGAGTTCATTATTCAATTTCGCCTCCAAGATCAAAGTCTTCATCATAATCATTTAGCATAACGCTCATAGAGACAATATTGCTTTCCCGTATCGTTCCTGTTGGTCTGTCAAATACCAGATACTGCTCGCCTTTGAAATCAGATAGTTTATTCTTTGCAAATTCAAGTGAGAGTGTATCGACGTTAGTTAACTGATCAACTTTGTGACTCGATAATAACCAAACTACATTTGCATTGTAAGCGTACTTGCCTGTTTCCATAAGATCGTGAAGTGTTGGTTTAGTATTCTTGCCTTCGGTCTTCATTTTCTTTCTTAGTTCCCCTGTAGATAAGAATGGTATTTTATAGGTATCAACAATCTGTTTAACCTTCTGCGCTCTTTCAATGTTTTCAATTCTTATTCCCTGATTACCATCTGCTGTAACTTCCAGGTTATACAAACCATCAACGAATACAACGAGCTTATTCAAATCACTAACGCTTGTAATAATTGATTGAAGCTGATCAATGTGCGTAATGTCCCCCAGATCTTTAACTATCAGTCTTCCTGTATCAATAAGATCAAGAAGTGTTTTTCTTGCCTTAACAATTTTATCAATGTTAATAGGATCTATCTTTGGTTTCTGAATCTTGTTAATATGAAGCTGTGAAAGAATGCTTAAAAATCTATAAGCAGTATATCTTCTTGAATCATCAAGTGAGAAGTACATAACAGACAAATCAGAATTTGTTTCAAGTAGATCAAGAGCAAGGTTAGTAAATACTGCAGTCTTACCGATATTAGATTCAGCTGCCAAGTGATAGAACCCTGGTTGAATACCGTCTGTATGTTCTGATAACTCTTTGAATTTAGTTAATGGAAATCCAAGTGGTTTATTAGGATCACGATTATCATCAATCTCAAATCTTTCTCTAAGCTCTGATGCGAAATCCAAACGAGCTACATCAGGCTCATTCGTTTCCAAAAGCGTTGGATATTCATACCCATAATTCTTAGCTATCTGGAAAAGTGTAGCAAGTGTGATGCTCCCTGTCCTGGTTTCAATAAGGTTATCAAACTTTCTGTTAATTTCCTCAAGCGAATCACTATAGTTAGGATTATCACTCAGCTCAATAAAATATTCTCTTCCAGCTTCACCCAGACTTGCAAGAGCAAATCCGCAATTCATCCAGTCTTCATATCCCTCTAACTTTTCTTTAAGATATTCAATAGCAGAAGGAACAAATTTTAATTCTTCAGATCCAATCTTGTTTAAGTTAATTTTATTCATCCTCTGAACTGGAGGAGTTATCCAAGAAGTATCTATCGGCTCTGGTTCAGGATTAACATAAAGATCTGGATCATAGCTTAAGAATATTTCTCTCGCAGCATCCTTAGTTTTAGGATCTGTCTCAAATCCGTATCTCTCTGTGAACATTGGTAATAGCTGGGTATATGCATTCCTGTAATCTGTTCCATCAGTTATCACACGATCAAGCTTGTAGATTACTTTTCTATTATCACTTGGTGATTTGAAAAAAGTAAATACATTATCATCAGCTCTAAGTTTTTCATCTAGTTCATCAGCATTACCGTTAAGATCATCAAAATCGATTGATATAAACTGTGTACTGATTAGGTTGCTGGAAATACGATAATTATTCTTGAATGTTCCAAGAACAAAGTAAGGTAGGTTTTCTTCTTTTAATTTTGTTCTTTTGTCTTTATCTGGTTCAGATCTAATTGCATCAACGATTCTCTCAAGTTCTGTATCACTTTTAATTTGAGTAAGAATACTTTTAAGGCTAGTCTGTCTAAGTTCGGGATTGTCTGCTTTGTTTGAATATGATACTGTAATATTATCTAATTCATTTACTTGTGCATAATGTTGGTCTCTCATAATTGTAATTTGATTTTGTATTTGTATCTGAGTGTAAAACACTTTTAAGATTTTTTATGGCTGAACCGTACAGCATAGCGTTGACGAACGCATTCATACTGTAATATTCTTTAACTAAGTCTTGCAGTTTTTCAGAGTTGTCGAATTCGAAAGTTGTTATGCCGTTTGTTCTGTGGAATGATTTCAACTGCATCCCAGCTGCTATAAGATAGCTGCTACAGTAAAAATCACGGTTTGTATATGTATCCATTTTCCCCTCCAATTGTTTATTTGTATTTGTCTGTCCATACTTAAGTATGCATATTATCACCATTCAGGTCAAGTATTTTAGAGATAAATTAAAAATAAATATTGTAGTAAATCTTAACTGCTATTTTACAAGGGGGGTTTTGGGCATCTTAGACTAATCAAGTATGGGTGTATTAAACATCGCTCGTATATTTATTTGTGGGAGACCAGACTAATCCAGCCTCTCCACAGCATTTCTTAGGTCATCCCCTCTTAAATGGGCGTAGATCTGCGTCGTTTTAATATCAGCGTGGCCAAGAAGTTTGCTAACCTCATAGATTGAAACTCCCTTTTGCACAAGCCAGGATGCGAATGTGTGCCTGAGAGTGTGAAAATGATATTCGGAAGAAAGCTTTGCTTTTTTAACCGCCTGTTTGAAGTATGCTGATAGTTTTCTTCGATCATACAGTACTCCATCAACCTGAAAGATATACTTCTCATTTTTTTGCTTGTGCATATTCTGTAACTCAGATAATAAATCCCGGTGTATAGGTATTGTACGGGTCTTTTTACTTTTGGTAGTAAATTCATTGTGGTTACGGATCTGGATAATCTTTTTATTTAGATCCACTGCATCCCATCTTAAGTATATTATCTCGCTCATTCTCATCCCTGTCAGCACGGCAAATCTGTATAGAAATTTCAGTTCAGGGATTTTCTCGGCTTCAATTATCTTTTCAAACTCAGTCTTTGATAAAAATACTGGCGGATTCTGTTCAGGCTTAAGCTTTTTAACTTTAATAAATATATTCTTATGCAGGAATCCTAGTTCAACAGCTCTTTGAAAAGCTGCCTGGAGGGTCCTCAAGTAGCCATTTACAATCCTGGGTCCTGCTTCGCTCAGTTTAAGCTGTATGAACTCCTCTATATGTAGTTCTGTCAGATCTTTGATTAAAGTTCCTTTACCGGTTATCCTTTCAAACTGCTGAAATGCATACCCGATAAACTCCTGATAAGATTTTGTGAATCTTGACGCGGCATATTTCTTATAATATTCCTGGAATTCTGAATAAGTGAGAATTGATTTTTTTTGTTTTTCATCCCTTAGGTCTTTAAGATACTTAATAGAAAATTTATTCGCATCCTTCTTTATGGAACATTTTGTTGAAACGCTATGCAGCTTACCCGATTCATCCTTATAGAACAAATGATATATCTTGTTCCTTTTTACTACGTACATTGATCTACTCCTTTCGAAGCAAATCACTATAAAATTTTGTATAGTATTTTGTATAGTTGAGGTGTACTCTTTTACTATCTTCGCAGCTTCTTAGATAAGCATATAGAAATGGGAATAAACAAAAAAAGCTGCAAACTTAAATAAATTCGCAGCTTTAATGCTTTTGCCTTGTGCCCGAAGCAGGACTCGAACCTGTACGGGAGTACTCCCACTAGACCCTGAACCTAGCGCGTCTACCAATTCCGCCATTCGGGCAAAAGATCGAAGATCAATTAACAATGAACAATTAAAAATTAAGAATGAATAATTCTTAATTCGGGTATCAAATTTACAATTTAGCTATAATTTTTCCTAACTCTTTTAACTTTTTCCTTTACCAGCCGGTGTCCCCTCTTTTGTCTTCTTCCTTTTTGATTTTACCGCCGCCTGAGTGTATTTCACAGTTGGGGGGGAGGTTCTTCTGGTTGATGATATCGGTGTAAACTTCGGGACAGCTTGATGTTGCCAGCCTGGTATCACCAAGATCCATGGTGGTTTTACAGAATTCCATTGAGACAACACCAGGGGCAAGTTCAAAGTACTGCAGCGGAAGGTTCAGCTTTTTATATACTCCTTCCATAAATATGCCCCAGATGGGCAGCGCCGCTTTTGCTCCCTGTCCGTACCAGTTGGTAAACTTTACTCTATGATCATCAAATCCTACCCAAACACCGGCCGCAAGTTTTGGAGTAAAACCTACAAACCATGCATCGGCGTAATCCTGCGTTGTACCGGTTTTGCCTGCGGCAGGGTACTGGAAATATCTTCTTAGTCCAGCTCCGGTGCCGTAATTAACAACGTCCTGCATCATATCGGTTACTATTGAGGCCGTCTGAGGTGAAATTGCTTCTGTATATTCAGGAGCGAATTCATCTATTAAAATTCCGTTATGGTCTTCAATTCTCAGGATTGAAATTGGTTCTACATGCACGCCTTTGTTTGCAAGCGTACCATACGCGGATGTGAGTTCCAGCGGCGATACTTCGGAGGTACCGAGCGCTATGGAGGGGTAGGGACTTATATCAGATTTAATTCCCATTTTATGGGCAAACTTAACTACCTGAGCAGGGGGAGCGATATCGCTTATTGTCATTCTTCCGGCAATGACGTTTACAGAATGAGCCAGGGCTTCACGCAGGGTCATATAGCCGCCGTATTCATCCCCCGCATTTGACGGAGACCAGCCTTTATAATCAAATTTCTGATTAAGCAGAGTATACGCCGGGAAATAACCGTTATCTATTGCTGTGGTGTATACGAACGGCTTAAAGGCGGAACCCGGCTGCCTTTTTATACCTGTAACGTGGTTTAACCCGCGGCCGAAATTCTGATTTTGTCCTCCTACCATCGCCCTGATCTGACCGTTGGAAGGATCAATTACAACGAAACCTACCTGGATTTTTGAGGCATCTTTTTTTACCGAATCCACAAAAGTTTCACGGTTCTTCATCCTGTTATAGATTGAAGCTTTCTGTTCTTTTGAGGTTCCTTTCTTGTATTCGGGGGAGTCTTTAATTGCCCGGTCGAGCAGACTGGCAAGAAGGCTCTTATTTTTACTCCAGCTCCAGTTTTTATCGAACAGCTTCTGGTACTCCGACAGGTGTTCTTCACAAGCTTTGTTGGCTATTTTCTGCATTCTCATATCGATGGTAGTGTAGATATTGAGACCATCGCGGTAGAGATCGTATCCGTATTTATTAGCCATAGCCATCATCTGCTGGCGTATATACTCCATAAAATGAGGAGCTATAGATTTAACACCTCCCACCCTTTCAGTAGTAAGGACGATAGGCTGCTGTTTTAATTCCTGATACTTTTCTTCACCGAGATAACCGACATCGACCATGTTAGCCATAACAAGATTCCTCCTGGCAAGGGCATTGTCATAGTGGGAAACCGGATCGTAATTAGCAGAAGATTTAAGGAGCGCCACAAATAGGGCAGATTCAGGAATTGTCAGTTCAGAAGCATCTTTTCCGAAATATTCCTGGGCCGCTGATTCAATACCATAGGCACCCTTGCCGAAATATGAAACATTGAGATACAGCTCGAGAATTTCGTTTTTTGTATATGTCTTTTCAATCTGAATAGCAGTGATCCATTCTCTTATTTTCCTTACGCCGGTTTCAAAGATGTTCTCATTCCTGCTTTTCAGCTTGTAGAGGTTTTTTGCCAGCTGCTGGGTAATTGTACTGGCGCCTTCACGGGAAAACGTAAAGACATTTTTAACCATCGCTTTGGCGAATCGGGATAAGTCGACACCCCAATGATCATAAAACCGTCTGTCTTCGGTAGCTATTAATGCTTCGATAAGAGGTTTAGGAATGCTGTCGATATCGGTTTCTACTCTGTTTTCTATAAAGAATTGTCCGAGCACATCACCATCAACAGAATATACCTTGCTGGCAAGAACAGGCCGGGGGTTTTCCAGTTCTTCCAGCGAAGGGAGTCCGCTGAATATATAGACCGCAAAAGAAAGGAAGAAAACCAGTATAATGCCGCCGGCAATCATTTTATTGCGCTGAGCATTAGGATTTTTCTTTCTTTTCTTATTCCGGTATTTCGGATCGCTGAAATACTTTTTCATATCAGAATCTGAAATCTTTTTTTTTGCCATCTTTTATTTCCAGTCTACAATTTCAAATTTGCCGTTGCGGTATATTCCATAACATGGGGCATCCAGCCAGGAGCCCAGGTTAATGTAAGTTCCGTCTTTATATTTTTCAAACTGTCTTTCGTGCAGGTGTCCGAATATAACATAATCAAAACCTTGATCTATCTTCCTGCAGGCGGCGTCATACAAACCGTCGATCTCGCCATAATTCTTTTTTGAAGTATATTCACGGCTCGTTTTACTAGTGCCGCTGGCAATTGAGATACCTATATCAGGATGAACCCATGAATACAAGGCCTGCAGCGTTTTGTTCCGCATAATTTTCTTAAGTATGTTGTATCCCATATCATTCTTTACGAGTCCGTCGCCGTGGCCGATAAAAAACTTTTTTCCATCCAGCACTCTTTCGATCGGATCCTCGTACATAAGCTGCGCCGATCTCCTTTTCGAAGAAGTCACCGTGCATAAAATCGTGATTGCCGATAAAATAATGAACTTTTATTCCCACTTCTGTTAAATCCTGCAATGCGGTTAATGTTCTGAAATAACCTTTCTGATACACTCTTTTATACTCGAACCAGTAATCGAACAGATCACCGACAATAAATAGTTCTGCCGCCTCACTTTTCGCAAATTCAAGAAAGCGAACCAGCAGCCGTTCTTTTTTATTCTCTATTTCCCTGGACCGCAGACCGAGGTGGATATCAGATATGAATAGGTATGAATCTTTCACTAAACTCAAAAATGGTTGTTTATAAATTTAATGAATGACACCCTGAAAGTAAAAACCAAATTTAGGCACCCCGGGATCAGAATGGAAGCAAGAAAATCAGAGAGTCTCGACGTAATCCTAAGTATGAGCTAAAAAGCATCTGAAAACGTTCTGAAAACGTTCTGAATACGTTCTGAATACGTTCTGAAAACGTTCTGAATACGTTGAAAATACGTTGAAAATACGCTTGAAAGGGAAATTAAAAAAATGAAGGCTTATGCATTCATAAGTAAAAATGGGGGGGATTGAGGCAAAATGAGGTGTAAAATAAGGGATTTGGGAAGGATGAGACGATTCCTTAAATGAGGCCCGGAGATGAGAAACTAAGATATTAAGAGATTTTAAGTGGACCTGAGAATTATTTACTATTCAGTTTGAAATAGACCAGGAGATGATTATCGGGATCGGGGATCACCTCTATGGGGGCAAAATCGAGCGAAAAGCTGTACTTTGCGCTGAGTTCCCGGAGCCTGACCTTTTCAACCTTTGTATACCCTGTTTCCGATTTAAACAAGAATTCGATAGGCAGATCGTAATCATTATAGCCTTTTTCAGTTTGTTCTAGTCTGAGAGCGACCTTATATTTTCCGGAATCACTTTCTGACTCCCAGTTATAATCTACCCTCGGAATATTATTTCCGACAAAAACCCACTGTCTGAAGAAATGATCCAGGTTTTCACCTGATGTTTCTTCACATACTTCCTTGAAATCATCGGTTGAGGCATTTTTATATTTGTACTTCTGATAATAATTACGGAGAGTTCTGAAAAAGGCATCATCCCCTATCTGCCACCTGAGCATATGCAGCACCCAGGCTCCTTTATCATAGACGAGGGAACTGAAGAGATCCTCGCCCGGATTATAGAGCGTTCCCGAAAAACTCTCATCAAATTTACTCATCATGGAAGAACGGAGAGCTTTTGCTCCCGCGAGGTGTTCTGTATAAAGAGCTTCACAATAAGTGGCAAATCCTTCATTCAGCCAGATATCTTTCCAGGAGGCAGGACCCACAGCATCACCGAACCACTGATGGGCAAGTTCGTGGACGTAGACATCGGTGAAAAATCTTCTGCCGCTTACGAAGTTGGAACCGATTCCCGTTAAAGTCTGATGCTCCATAGCGCCCATCTGCCAGAGGAATTCAGCCACGCCGTATTTCTCTTTAAGAAAAGGGTACTCCCCGAATTTCTTAGCGAAGAAATCGATCATTTCCGGATGGCCGCTGTAATCAATCTTCGCGTTTTCGAGGTCTTCAGGGAAAGCATAATATTGAACAGGCATGGTATCCTGGCGATCCTGTGAAACGTAGCTATCTGTAAAGGTACTATAGACAGAAGAATAGAGACAAATAAGATAAGTGGAGATTGGGTACAGAGTTTTCCAGTGATAGGTTCTCCTTGAGCCTTCTGTTGTCTTAGCGGTTAAGATGCCGTTAGAGGCGGAAATATAGGTAGTATCATTAGTAATGGACATATCTAGAAATGCTTTATCTGAAGGAAGATCGTTGCAGGGGAACCAGGTTGAGGCATAGTTGGGTTCACTTAAGTTGTATACTATCCAGTGTCCGTATTTCTTTCCGAAGCTGAAAGAGCCGAGTCCCCTTCTTTCAGGTTTACCTTCATACTTAATTTCAATATTGAAAGTGTCAAGAAGCGAAGCCGGATCAGCTTCGATTTTGAGTTGTGTATCCTCATTTTCATACTTTGCTGGTTTTCCATCCACAAGGAGAGAAGAGATCTTCAGATTATCGTAGAGATTAAGGTCTATCTCTTTAAGGTTCTTATCTTTCAAAACTGCTTTTATGATAACGTCTCCCTTCAGAAGCTGGTCTTCAGGGTAGAGATCAAGATTTATATCATAGTGGAGAACGTCGAGCTTGTACTGAGCATCAGAAATATATCCCGAAGGAACGGATACAGGCGGAGGAGTAAACAGTTTATTTTTTATCTGAGCGGCACTATGAAGGGACGAATTTATATTTTGCTGAATAGGTGAAAGTCCGAAATACCAGCCGACGGCAAAGAAGGCGGCAAAGAGAATTCCGGAGATAATTTTTGTCCGTCTGTTCATAGTTCCCGATCTGTTTATTTGAGAAATATTTACAGCAGCTAATGAAAGTGACTTGTCTAACATAATTAGTAATTTATTTAACCGTAAATAAAATTAACAATTTCTATAATTGCCAATCAAATCATAATTGGATATATTAAATGACAATACATTCTAAAATATGAGGGCCTCTAATATATGACATTTCCCGGATCTTCGATTCTTCGCGACACAGTGACCATGCTGCTGGCCGGAGGACAGGGAGAAAGACTGCATCCTTTAACCCAGGTAAGAAGCAAACCTTCAGTACCATTCGGAGGAAAATACCGGATAATAGATTTTGCTCTGTCAAACTGTCTGAACTCGGGACTAAGGAGAATATACGTTCTTACCCAGTATAAATCAGACTCACTGAATCAGCATTTATATGAGGCGTGGAGCATTTTTAATCCCGAACTAGGCGAATTCATTTACAACGTTCCACCGCAGCGAAAGCTTAACAACGACTGGTATCTGGGAACCGCAAACGCAATATATCAAAACATGAATCTATTTTCTCCCGAAAAAAGAGCGAAGTGGGTACTGGTTTTAAGCGGAGACCATATTTACAAAATGGATTACCTGAAGATGCTTCAGTATCACGTAGACACGAAGGCGGCTATGTCTATAGCCTGCATTGACGTGCCCAAAGATGAAGCGCACAGGTTTGGTATTGTAGGAGTGGACAGCAACTATCATGTTCAGTCGTTTATAGAAAAACCGCCGAACCCTCCTGAGATACCTGATAAGCCAGGCTTTTCGTTCATCAATATGGGCATTTACGTTTTTGACGCGGACATCCTCCGAGAAGTCCTGATTGATATGGAAAAGAAAAAGATTAAGAATCACGACTTCGGACATGATGTAATCCCCTTCCTGGTGAAGGGTGAAAAAGACGTTCTGGCATATCCCTTCCATGATGAAAATAAAAAACAAAAACCCTACTGGAAGGATATAGGAACTATTGACAGTTATTTTGAAGCAAGTATGGATCTGATCAGCATTACTCCTGAATTTAATATGTATGACCAGAGCTGGCCGATGAGAACCTACCAGTATCAGTTCCCGCCGGCAAAAACGGTTTCACACGAAGGAGAACGTGTGGGAAGGACGCTGAACTCGCTTATATGCGACGGCTCGATAGTGTCAGGAGGACTTGTTGAGAGATCGCTGCTAGGACCAAATGTAAAGGTTAACAGCTATACGTACATTACCGATTCGATTATAATGAATAATTGCAACATCGGCCGCCATGCGCGGATCCGCAGGGCGATAATAGATAAAAACGTAAATATTCCCGAAGGATATGAGATAGGTTTTGATCTGGAAGGGGACAAAAAGAAATTTACAGTTACCGATAGCGGGATCGTGGTTATCGCAAAGAACCAGGTTATGCCGGTTTAATTATCCATTTTCCAACTCAGAGGAGAAGAGATCAGGTTGAAACTGGAATTCAATTTCAAACAATCCGGAGTAATTCCCTACCGAAAGAATAACGGTGTAATTGAAATCCTTTTAATAACTTCCGTTAAGAAAAAAAAGTGGATAATACCCAAAGGGTATATTGAGTTCAATCTTTCCCCTTTTGAATCAGCGAAGAAGGAAGCATTTGAGGAAGCCGGTATAATAGGCTCAAACGAGACCATTGAGCTGGGAACAGTAGAAGTGAAGAAAGGCATTGGTGTTACCCATATGAAAGTGTTTTCGATGGAGGTAATTAAGATGCTGGAAGACTATCCCGAAAAGGATTTCAGGAAGAGAAAGTGGTTCAGTACCGAGGAAGCATCTTCAAAAGTTTCAATAGCGGAAGTACCGCGTTTGATATCAGTACTGCTGAGCAGCCTTAAGTAGTTTCGTCATTGTCAATTAGTTTTCTCAAGACTTCACGTATTACATCGTACTCATAGCCCTTTGAAGCAAGGTAGTTATATAGTTTGGAAGATAAGATCCTTTTTTCATAATTCCTTGATGACAGAATCCTTAATTTTTTCTCAGCCAGTCCCATAGCATTATCCAGAGATGAAAGGTCTTCCTCATTCACTATCCGGTCGACTATTGACGCAGGGACACCCTTTTTGAACAGCTCTGATTTTATCTTATTTTTTCCCCAGGATTTAAGTCTTACCTTCTCCTCGGCATACCGTTTTCCGAATTCATAATCGTCGAGGAATTTCTTTTCTTTAAGGTGATCGAGAACCTCGCAGATAAGGTCCATATCATATTTTTTTCTCAGTAGTTTAAGCTTCAGTTCATTATATGAATGAAGTCTTCTTCCGAGATAATCAAACGCTTTCTTCTTAATAAAATACTTGCGATTCTCCCTGACCAAAAAAGAAAAACCGTCTTCAGATATTTCCATATCTTTTTTAAGACGGTTTTGCAAGAATACTTCGTATGAGAGGAAGAGCTTTTCCTGGTTGTCGAGATAGACAATTACATTCGCATCATCTTTCTTAACTACCCTTTCGATCTTCATCTATTATTTAGCCGCTTTTTTCTCTTTCCCGGAAGCTTTTTCCTTACCGTTGTCTGTTTCCCCCTCAACTTTGTTAAGCTTCATATTCAGCTTTTCCTTCACCTGATTTTCAAGTTTGCTGTACATCTCCTTATCTTCAATCAGTTTCTGTCTGAACTGCTCCCTTCCCTGGAACCTATCCTCATCAAACGTAAACCAGGCACCGCTCTTTTTCACCAGTCCAAGGTTAGTAGACAAATCAAGAAGATCTCCCGATTTACTAATTCCCTCATTATAGAGGATATCGAACTCTACCTCTTTAAATGGAGGGGCGACCTTACTCTTAACTATTTTAACTTTAGTACGGTTGCCGACAACATCGGTACCATCTTTAATGGCGGCGATTCTCCTGATATCGAGACGCAGAGAAGCATAAAACTTAAGCGCATTACCTCCTGTGGTGGTTTCGGGATTTCCGAACATGACACCGATCTTACTTCTGAGCTGGTTTATGAAGACGACCGCTGTTTTCGATTTTGAGATCGCTCCTGTAAGCTTTCTAAGAGCCTGGGACATTAGTCGTGCCTGCACAGCCATAGTAGCGTCACCCATTTCACCCTCGATTTCCGAACGAGGAACGAGAGCTGCAACCGAGTCAATTACTATAATATCCAGAGCATTACTTCTAACGAGTGTATCAGTAATTTCGAGGGCCTGCTCACCGAAATCGGGCTGCGATATCAGAAGATTAGCCGTATCAACCCCAAGGCGTTTTGCATAATTAACATCGAGAGCATGTTCAGCATCAATGAAGGCCGCGAGTCCCCCAGTTTTCTGAGCCTCGGCAATAATATGAAGGCAGAGAGTTGTTTTACCACTTGATTCAGGTCCGTAAATCTCTGTAACCCTGCCGCGCGGGATACCTCCGATTCCAAGGGCAACATCGAGCGATAAGGCTCCTGTAGGAATTGACTCGACCGGGTTAATAACGCCGTCGCCGAGTTTCATAATTGAACCTTTACCGTAAGTCCTTTCAATACTCGTTATTGCATCTTCTATTATTTTGAGTTTTTGTTCTCTATCTGAACTCATTTTTCCTCCGTCAATTTAATTTAAACTTTTTGATTACGGTATATTTAGATGATTCAGGGAGTAATTCACTTTTAACGAGTAAAATACTATCTGAATTAAAACTTATCTCCGGAATTATAAAGCTATTGAATTTGGTAATCAGCTGTTCCGGGAATCTTTTTTTAATCCTAAGAAGGGTTAAATGCGGTTTATACTTTCTACCCTCTACCGCCACACCAAATTTAGATAATTTATCGTTTAACTGCTCAACTATTGTAAATAAAATTTCATCAACCGATAATCCGAGCCACAGGATCTGAGGGACGCCGCGCCTGAGAAAAAATCCAAATTTTGTAAGCCGGCAATTAATACATTTATATTCTTCAAGAAAACTTAAAGCATCAGCGATTGGTTCAACCAGTTCATCCTCAACATCTCCGATGAACTTAAGAGTTAAATGAAGCTTACCGAACGGCTCCCATCTAATATCTGAATTATCACCGGCAGCTTCCTCTCTAAGTTCTTTAATCTTCTCCTTAATATTTTCGGGAATTTCCAGCGCAACAAAGAGCCTAGTCATCTGATATCCCGAGGAGATGCCTGCGAAGCATATCGAGCGCCGCCTGTGCCGCCCGCTGTTTGTTCAATAACCTGTCATCCCCAAACTGAAATTCCTTTGCCGTACACACCTTTTCATCGCAGATGCCGATGAATACAAGGCCGACCGGTTTATCAGCAGTAGCGCCGGTTGGACCCATAATACCCGTAGTAGAAAGTCCAAGATCAGTTCCGCTGATAGATTTAACACCCTCAGCCATCTGGCGGGCAACCTCAATACTGACGGCCCCGTTTTCGGCTATCATATCCTCATTTACTTTGAGTATCTCAACCTTGGCCGCGTTACTGTAAGAAACGATACCCCTCTCGAAATAATCGCTGCTTCCGCCTATATTGGTAAGCATATCCGAGACCAGGCCGCCGGTGCATGATTCCGCAACCGCAAGGGACAATCCGCGTTCCTTCAATATTTTCCCGATCACTCCTTCAAGGAGTTCATCTTCCTTTCCATAGATATAGCGGCCTGCTTTGCTTCTTATCTTCTGCTCAATCTCAGTTATCTTATTACCGGCCTCCTCCTCCGACCCTGCGGCTGAAGTTACCCTCATCCGCACACCGAACTGACTGGGGAGAAAAGCCAGTTTTGAATCGCCGAGGAGTTCATTAAGATCACCCAGCCGTTCAAATAAAGTTGACTCGGCTATACCCGTAGAAAGGAGAGTTTTTCTAACCGTAATGATTTCGGGTTCGCCCATTTTTTCCTTAAGAGCAGGGATTACATATGAGGCCATCATCTCCTTCATCTCAAACGGAACACCAGGCATTGCTACAAATATTTTATCTTCCTTTTCAATCCATATTCCGGGAGCAGTACCAAGAGAATTTCTAATAACGTTTGCAATCTTTGGAACAAGTGCCTGTCCCTCATTAACCTTACTGATTTTTCTGCCGCGTTTTCTAAAAAGGGACTTAATATCCTCCAGAACCTCTGTATTCCTGACAAGCTCAGTATTAAAGAAATTAACAATACATTTACGGGTAATATCATCGTGAGTAGGACCGAGTCCCCCCGTAACAACCACCAAATCATTCTCTTCCCAGGCCCTGCCGAACTCGCTTACAATAGCAGATTCGGTATCGCCTACAACAGATGTTCTGCCTACATTTATATTATTTTCAATAAGCTCGCCCCCTATGAAGGCAGCATTGGTATTAAGAACCTGACCTATCAGAATTTCATCGCCGACTGTAATAATTTGAGCGTTCATTCCGTAAACTTTCAGTTTTTATTATTAAACAAAACCATAAATTAATATAAAAAGATGTACCAGTAATAAAACATAAATACTGCTGACAATATCATCCATCATTATTCCTAGTCCCCCCTCGAGCTTTTCCAGGCTTCTTGCCGGGAAAGGTTTAACAATATCAAAGAGGCGCCACAAAAGGAAAACCACCAGCGAAACCCAGAGAACTTTCGGTAAAAAAAGCAGTGAGATCCACATACCTACAACCTCATCGATTGTACACTCGGCAGGATCCTTACCATAAAACTTCTCAAACTCCGTCCCTACGTAAACACCATAAAAACCAAAGAGAATAATTGCGGGAATGAGAATGGCGGGATTTTCAAACCCGGGGATATAATATATAATTAATCCGGCAAGGCTGCCAAAAGTTCCGCTTGCGAAAGGGACATAGCCGGAATAAAATCCCGAGCCGAGAAGTTTATTAACGAAGTTAAGCCGCACTGTTGAATAATTCCTTTATAAGGCGCCTGTTTTTATAAATATATGTTATGCCCGAGTGAAACGTTATAGCGGTAATAATAAGCATACTTACATAAACGAAGGTTTTATTCATTAAAATAACAAATATCTCTTCGCCGCCAATAAACTGAGAGGCAGAAGTCATCCCGACATAAGCAATTAATAGATAATACAGGAACGTCATCTGAATAGCCGTTTTCCATTTTGCATAGTAGCTGGTGGGAAAGGAAAAATCCTTATAATCCGCATAAGCTCTTAACGTTGTAATAACGAGGTCGCGCAGAATAATAACAAGCACCATCCAGAGAGGGATTATGCGGAGAATAACAAAACCGATAAAAGCGGAGGAAGTTAAAATTTTATCGGCAAGAGGATCCCAGAATTTCCCCCAGTTAGTAATATAGTTAAACTTTCTTGCCAGCCAGCCGTCGTACCAGTCGGTAAGCGCCGCGACTATGAAAATTCCCAGGGAAATCAATTTGAACAGAGGATTGCCGGAAAGGAAGAAAAACAGAAATACAGGAGTTAGAATAATTCTAAGTATTGTTAATTGATTTGGAAGTACCATTTATTCAGCAGTTTTTTCCATGCTCTTCCCTGTCAGTTTATAAAGCACCTCCAGGTATTTTTCGCTGGTTCCGGTTATAATTTCATCGGGTAAAACAGGAGCCGGAGGTTTCTTATTAAAATTTACCGACAGGAGATAATCGCGTACAAATTGTTTATCGTAACTTTCCTGTGCTCTTCCTTTTTCATACTTTTCAACAGGCCAGAACCTTGAAGAATCAGGGGTTAGAAGCTCATCAACAAGGATCAGCTGACCATTGATAATTCCGAACTCCATTTTAGTATCAGCTATTATGATTCCTCTTTCCAGGGCATAGTGAGACGCAGCGTTATAGATATTGAGCGCCGCTGATTTAATTTTATTTATAGTTTCCTCACCAGCAATCTTAACCGCCTCATCGGCAGAAATATTTTCGTCGTGAGTTCCCAGTTCCGCTTTTGTTGATGGTGTAAAGAGAGGCTCGGGGAGCTTTTCTGATTCCTTTAGTCCCTCAGGCAGGGTAATTCCCGATATCTTCCCGGAAGATTGATAATCGTTCCAGCCGGAGCCGGAGAGATAGCCTCTAACGATACATTCAATAGGGATCACATCGGCCTTATTAACGAGCATGGAGCGTCCTTCCAGCTCATCCCGATAATCTCTGCAGGAAGGGGGGAAGTCATCTACTGAAGCAGACACCAGGTGATTTCTGATTATATCGCGTGAAAAATCGAACCAGAATTCTGATATCTTTGTAAGCACCTTTCCCTTATAAGGAATACCCTGCTGCATGATAACATCGAAGGCAGAGAGGCGGTCTGTTGATACGATAAGGTAATAATCTCCCACATCGTAAATATCTCTGACTTTTCCTTTTTTAACAAGATTCAAGCCGGGTAAATCTGTCTGAAGTATTACTCTGGAGTTCATAGGCCTCGAAGTTTGTTAGCAAATATAATTATGACCGGATGATAATACAATAAATAAGAACCGGAAACCTTCTAAATAACAAAATAGAGCAGAATGAGGATCAACATTATTATTACTATTATGCTGAAAAACCTGTTATTCCGGGGAAATTCATATCCGCAGACGGGACATACTTCAGAATCCGCTGGAATTTCCATTGCGCAGGAGGGGCATTCTTTTTGTCTGCTTTTAGGCAAAGATTTTTCCTGAAACTAATTTAAATTAATACCATCACATTATATGAAAATTATTAAAAATCCGGAATGGAGAATAAAGTGAAAAAAATTATCGTACTCCCAGTCATATTTCTGCTGATGTTTGCCGGCTGCAGTAAAAGCGGCACCAGCGACTCCCTGAACTGGAAAACAGACATTAACGACGCGCTGGCCCAGGCAAAAAAAGAAAATAAGACAGTACTTATTAATTTTACAGGTTCCGACTGGTGTATATGGTGCAAGAGACTGAGCGACGAAGTGTTCTCAAAGAGCGAATTTGAAGATTTTGCTGAAAAGAACCTTGTCCTTGTAAAAATTGACTTCCCGAGGAATATTGAACAGTCGAATGCCATAAAATACTATAATCAGCAGATGGCTGACCTTTACGGAGTTGAGGGATTCCCTACTATAATTCTTCTGGACAAGAACGGTCACGGACTTTTAAAGACCGGATACATAGAGGGGGGCGTTAAAAATTATATTCAGCAGTTAAAACAGTATATAGCGCACTCCTGACAGAACTCAGGTAAGAAAAAAATAAATTGTAAAAAGGATAAGAAAGAAGACCACGGGGATGACATAAGTATGTCGTCCCTCTTCTATATAATTCCTGTGCACGCAGTCTTCATAGGAATCGCATACCACGCACTTATCGTATTTATCGTTACCGCAATGCTCTTCCATTGTAATCCCTGAAATAATGGATGATAATATTTCAATTTCCACATTTATGTTGAGAAATGCAACAAGAAATTAAAATATCTAATCCAATTGTAATGACTCGTTAAGAATGTCAGTAATTCGACTCGATAGAAATGTCAGTAAAAAATAGAAGATATTTAGGGTTCTCAAAACAGAGGAGAGCTCTAGATGGAAGGGATACTGGCAATGAGTCAAAAAGAACTGGACAGACTGCAGATCATAAAGCAGATAGAGAAAAAAGAGCTTCGGGTAGATGAGGGGGCAGATTTGATGGGAATAAGTCAGCGGCAGACCTACCGGGTACTGAAGAAAATAAGGGAGGAAGGCAGCAAAGGGATAATCCATAAACTCAGAGGCAGAAAATCCAATCGTGGATATCCGAAAGATTTAAGAATAAGAGTCATCGGGCTCTATAAGGCACATTATGACGATTACGGACCAACTCTCTTCACAGAACAGCTGATTGAGAACCATAAGATCCTGGTAGATCACGAAACAATAAGAAGATGGCTCAGAGAGCAATCGATAACGACCTCAATGAGAAAGAAAAGACCTCACAGAAAGAAGCGGCCAAGGAGAAACTGCTTTGGAGAACTGCTGCAGTTTGACGGCAGTCATCACGACTGGTTTGAAGGCAGAGGAGCAGAGTGCTGTCTGCTCAACGCAGTTGATGATGCAACAGGAAGAGTTTACCTGAAGTTTGCAGTATCAGAGAACAGCCAGGATGTTCTGTGGACACTCTGGGAATATGCAAAAAAATACGGCATACCAAGAAGCATATACACCGACAGATACAATGTTTACAGGGGTGAATACAACCTGACTGACTTTGGACGGGCAATGAAGGAACTGGATGTAATGACAATATACGCCAAATCTGCTCAGGGCAAAGGAAGAGTAGAGAGAGTAAACCGTACACTTCAGGATCGTCTGATAAAGGCATTACGGCAGAAGGGTATATCGAATATAGCTGAGGCAAATAAGTTCCTTCAGAAGAGCTTTATTGAAGACTATAACCGAAGGTTTGCAGTATTATTTATCCCCTATCCTTCAGCATAGGCTCAATCCTGGGATCATGCCCGGTAAACTCACGGTATATTTCATTATAATCCGCCGTAGCTCCACGAGAAAGGATCATCTCACGGAAACGATCGCCGTTCTTACGGGTTAAACCTCCGTTATCTTCAAACCACTTATAAGCATCGTCATCGAGCATTTCCGACCAGAGGTAAGCATAATAACCCGCCGCATAGCCATTCCCCCATATATGCATAAAATAGCTAGATCTGTATCTCGGAGGAACAGCCTGAAAAGAAAGGCTGTCTTTCTTTAAGCTGGCAGTTTCGAATTCATCTGAATTCTGTTCAGGCAGAGAGGAGGCAAGCGTATGCCAGGCCATATCGAGATCCGCGGCCTCAACAATCTCTGTAAAATCATATCCCTGGTTGAAGAGATTCGCCTTTATGATCTTATCCACAAGTTCCTGGGGTATCGGTTTACCGGTCTTATAGTTCAAAGCGTAATTCTGAAGAACCTCGGGGTAGAGGGCCCAATGTTCATTAAACTGCGAGGGAAATTCGACGAAATCGCGCGGTACATTTGTACCGGAAAGGCCTGGATATTCCTGATTTGCAAAAATACCGTGCAGAGCATGGCCGAATTCGTGGAACAAAGTTGTAACATCATCATAACTCAGCAGAGCCGGCTTGCCGGGAGCAGGTTTAACAAAGTTAGTAACATTAAAAACAACCGGTTTAGTACCTAGGAGCTTCGACTGAACGACGAAATTATCCATCCAGGCGCCGCCTGATTTATTATCCCGTTTGAAGTAATCTCCGTAGAAAAGGGCCAGAGGAGAGCCGTCCTTATCATACACCTCAAAAACCCTAACATCTTTCTGGTACACGGGATAATTATGAACCTCTTTAAAAGTAATGCCATACAGCTGGTGAGCGGCAAAGAAAACACCTTTTTCCAGAACATTATCGAGGACAAAATAGGATCTAATTTCATCTTCATCCAATTTAAAACGCTGCCTGCGAAGTTTTTCTGCATAATAGTTCCAGTCCCATGGCTGCAGTTTAATATTTGCACCGGATTGATCGATAAAAGACTGGAGATCTTCAGCCTCTTTCTGCTCACTTCTGATAGTAGCAGGAACAAGTTTATCGAGAAACTCCTGAACTCTTTGGGGGGTTTTGGCCATCTGATTCTCAAGCACCCATCCGGCATAATTAGAAAATCCCAGCAGGCTGGCTTTATCAGCACGTATCTTTGCTATACGTTCAATTACCTGCCTGGTATCATTCGAGTCATTCTTCTCAGCGCGGTTCCAGGAATTATTAAAAAGTTTTTCCCTTACATCTCTATTCTCCAGCGACTGAAGAGCCGGCTGCTGGGTAGTATTCTGCAAGGTAATAAGCCACTTACCGGAAAGTCCTCTATCTTCGGCAGCCTGACGGGCGGCTTCTATTTCTCCAGAAGTCATACCTTTAAGTTCGGACTCATCATTTACAACAAGAGCG
The DNA here is from genome assembly GCA_963771705.1 of uncultured Bacteroidota bacterium. Classification (GTDB taxonomy): domain Bacteria; phylum Bacteroidota; class Ignavibacteria; order Ignavibacteriales; family Ignavibacteriaceae; genus DATFVA01. The sequence continues at coordinate 266,358 of CAVYUP010000003.1, read as the reverse complement.
CCCTCCTTAGTAGACCCGAGAAGTTTGTTAACAAACTTAGCAATCAGGGTAGCTTCTTCCTCATTCATCTTTTTAAGCTTATCTTTATCCCCGGGTGACAACTTAGCCCCGGCGTGGACAAACTCATCATAATAATATTCAACAAGTTTCTTTGATTCATTATCAAGCTTCAGCTCATCACGTTTCTGATAAATTATTTTAACCCTTTCAAACAACTTCGGGTTCAAAAAGATAGCATCGTGATGTGCAGCCAGTTTTGATGCCTCTTCCTCCTGAACCTTCTGAAGAGCCGGGTTGGTATTGGCACTGGTAATTGCGTTAAAAACCAAAGATACCCTATGTAAAAGCTGGCCGCTTTTTTCCATTGCGACCAGAGTATTATCAAATGTAGGCGGAGCAGGGTTATCTGCTATTTTCTGAATCTCCTCAAGCTGCTGTTTCATTCCTTCTTCCAGCGCGGGTTTATAATCATAATCGTGTATCTGATCAAACTGAGGGGCCTGGAAAGGAAGCGTACTAACAATAAGGAACGGGTTCTGTGAAGTTGTATCGCTTTTAATACTATCTTTCTCCATTTTATTATATTCTTGTGCGAAATTTGCTGACATAAAAATTATTGTAAGCAAAAAAACCATTAAGATTTTGTTGTTCGGGATCATACTTTTCCTCAATTAACTTTTACAAAAGGATATTTTATCTCGGGAAGCACCCTGAAGCGGGCCGACCATCTAAAAAATACTTCTTTAACTCCGTTTTTTTTCAATAACAGGTAACTTATTCAAATTCTCTTAATTACAAAGTGACCCGGAAGGCAGGTTATCCGGCAATGTTGTTGACGAAAAGCTTACCAGTTCTAACCATCCCTGTTAAAATAGCAATACTATAAACAAATTTCAGGAGTACCAGTAAGAGCACTCACCTTCAAATGACTTCAAGCAGAAAGATTTATATCAGGGGGTTTCAAAGGCTGAGTTCTGCAGAAATAAAAAAGGCGATCCTGAAATCGCCTTTAATAAAGGTGGGCAGAGACGGAATCGAACCGCCGACACAAGGATTTTCAGTCCTTTGCTCTACCGACTGAGCTATCTGCCCTTCAAAATTTTGAAGTCCAAAAATAAAGTTTTTTTAGATTAACTCAAATAAAAACCTTCATTATTGATGAATATTTGAAAATTTCGTTTTCGATAAATCCACTGCTTCAGGAATTACCACTTTTGCCCTCTGTATTTTGTATTTCAAAAAATTTTTATGTAATAAAAAATTACCTGCGAATTTATAGTAGCCAAATCTATCAATTCCTTTAATTGATGAATCATTTTCAAAACTAACCGAACCATACGCATACTTATACCCCAATTCCTTTGATACTTTGAATGCCTCAGACATAAGATAAGGATAAATTTTCCTGCCGCGGGCAAAAGAAGCGGTGAATGCCGGTCCGACAAAAGAAGAATTATCGCACATAATTTTCCCATATCTCACCTGATTTTCTCTGCCAAGCTGAATCATTATATATGAAGCCGGTTTATTTTCCCAATAAGCAACACCTATATAACATTTAGAGGATCTGACTCTATTACGCCAAACAAACCACCATAGAGAGCCTAAGATACCAACGAAAAACTGATTTAATTCCTTTGATATATCCTCTGTTTTTTTAATCCAGACGACTTTTACATCCTCTCTGGGTTCCATAGGAACAAAATCCTTAAGATCACATACAAGCAAAGCCTCGGAGGTCCACCTCCTTTGGAGAAAGTCGGGCAGCAGCTTGTTTAAGAATTTTTCTACAGCACTGAGTTCGGGCTCAGAAAAGGATGATTCTGTATGTAATGACATTGGCGAATAACCTCGAATAGAATAGTTATTGATATATTATTTCAAGAAAAACTTTTGCTAATATTAATAAGCTTTACAACTGCCTGAAATTTACCTTGGTATTCCGGCCAAAATTTAAAAAATGAATCTATATATCGCAACACACCTTTTGATTCAGCTTTGTAAATAAGCGTAGCCATCTTAGATAATTCAATATTTAACCTGCAATAATTTCTTCGATACCCCATTCTGATCAGGAATTCGTTTATGGATGTATCGTGTAAGAGAGTGCGGGAACCATTACTCACATATTTTACTCCTCTCTCACATAAATAATGTTTTGTAATTTTATAGAACAGCGCATTATTAGGAGAATAACTGTGTAAATCAGGATTAGATTTTGTACTGCCAAGTATAAGAGCGTTATCGAGCACTACACAGGACGCGAAGGCAGCAATCTTATTATCTACAAATGCTCCCCACAGCTCATAACCATCATATTTACTTTTTTTCAAAATATCTTCAGCGTACTGATTGAAGGAAGGAAATCTGGATGAACCGTATGATTTGATGTTTCTAATAAAAATATCATAGGTCAGTTTTACATATTTATCAGGTTCAAGTCTGTGAACCGAACAATACTTAAGGCCTTTTCTTACACCTCTTCTTCCCCGGGCGTTTTCAATATTTTCAACATCATAATCAGGGTTATCACAGATTGTCCACCACCATTCGGACTCTGAGCTATTCCACTGATCGCTCCAATAAGCTAATAACGCATTATTGTCAGCAAGAGCTTCACGAACTTTTTTACGATCTATATTCTGCAAGGTATGAGGCATGTGGATAGGTTCCAGAACCCTGTTCTGCAGCGACCAGGGGGCGCCATCGATCCAGACAACATCGTTATAAGTATCTACCCAATTGCTAATATCATTTTTCTGCATTGAAACATTCACTGTAAGAGGTACTCAAAATATAGAAATAATAATCACACAAAAAATATGATAATAACAAAATTAAGTTATTCTACGGTAACGCTTTTAGCGAGATTTCTCGGCTGATCTACATTCAATCCTTTTTTAACCGCTATATGGTACGCAAGCATCTGCAAAGGAATAACCGTAAGAAGCGGGGTAAGCATCCTTATGGTATCGGGGATCTTGATTGTATAATCGACAAGGTGGTCCATATTGCCGTCGCTTTCACTGGCTATTGCAATAATTCTTCCGCTGCGCGCCTTAACCTCTTCAATATTGCTTACAATCTTATCATAGTTCGTATCTTTAGGCGCTATAAAAACAGCCGGCATATTATCGTCTATAAGGGCAATAGGACCATGTTTCATTTCCGCAGCCGGGTAGCCTTCAGCATGTATATAAGAAATTTCTTTCAGTTTAAGGGCGCCCTCAAGTGCCACAGGGAAATTGAACCCTCTCCCCAGGTAGAGAAAATTCTTAGCGTCTTTGAAGTCTTCCGCTATTTTCTCAATGCCGTCATTAAGTTCGAGAATCCTGCTGATCTTTTCAGGGATCCTCTCCAATTCTTCGGCAATACATTTACCATCGGCAAGACTCATATTTCTTTTACGTGCAAGCAGAAGCGTAATCAAAGCCAGAACTACCAGCTGAGAAGTAAAGGCTTTAGTAGACGCCACACCTATTTCAGGACCGGCATGTGTATAGACGCCAGCTTCGCTTTCTCTGGCAATAGAACTGCCTACAACGTTGCAAATACCAAGAACCAGAGCACCTCTTAATTTAGCTTCTTTCATAGCAGCAAGAGTATCCGCTGTTTCCCCGCTTTGTGAGATAAAGAAAATAGCATCATCGGGGTTCAGGACCGGGTTACGGTATCTGAATTCTGAAGCATACTCAACTTCGGTAGGAATTCTGGCGAACTCTTCCAGCATATATTCACCCACCAAACCTGAATGCCAGGAAGTTCCGCAGGCCGATATAATAATTCTTTTTGCTTTTGATAATTTATCGAGGACAGGTTCGAGTCCTCCAAGTTTAGAAGTTCCTTTATCGACAATAATCCTGCCCCGCATGGAATTACGAACTGATTCAGGCTGTTCCATAATTTCTTTAAGCATGAAATGAGAGTAGCCGCCTTTATCAATTTCATCAAGACTCATACTTATTTCGTGAACTTCTTTTTCAATCTCAATGTCGCTTATTGTTCTTGCATAAAATTTATCTTTATATAATTCAACTATTTCACCGTCCTCCAGGTAGACAACCTGCTTAGTATACGCAAGGATGGCAGAAACATCAGAAGCTATAAAATTCTCATTATCGCCTATGCCAATAAGCAGGGGTGAACCTTTACGAGCAGCAACCAGCTTATCCGGCTCACCTTTATAAATTACAGCCAGACCGTAAGTACCTTCAATCTCGCTAAGCGACAGCTGAACTGCCTTGAACAAGCTGTAACCTTTTTTTAAGAAGCTATCTATCAGATGAGCGAAAACTTCACTATCCGTATCCGAGATGAATTTGTAACCCATTTTTTCAAGACCGGTTTTTAACGTCCTGAAATTTTCGATGATACCATTATGGATAATAAAAAGGTCATTGGTTTCGTTAGTATGAGGATGAGCATTTATCTCATTCGGAATTCCATGAGTTGCCCAACGGGTGTGACCGATACCGATATTAGCAGTATAGTTAAGCTTTTCAATTTTCTTCTCCAGCTGCGAGACTTTTCCTTTATTTTTTACGACGGTGGAAATTCCGTCATTCAGGATGCCGATTCCCGCTGAATCATAGCCTCTGTACTCAAGTCTTTTCAATCCATTTATCAGAATCGGGACGCAATTCCTCTGCCCCACATATCCTACAATACCGCACATAATTTTTCCGTTTTAATTATAAATAATTTAAGATATCTCATAAAGTTATTTAATCTTTGCAAGTTTTTGTGTTATTGACTTAACAACATCTTCAACTTTATATATCATCTTATAGAAATATACACCATTAGCAATCTTATCACCATCCTCATCTTTCCCATCCCAGTAAATTTTCTTAAATCCGATATCCTGTCCAAGCGCAGAAGATGGTATATTTATAGTTTTAATCAATCTTCCTGCCACAGTATAAATCTTCACATAAAGTTCATCAGGCAATTTATCACCTGTAACTTTGAAGGTAAAGTAGGTACCATCGGTAAAAGGGTTAGGATAATTATACACATCTCTGAGATCATATTCAGTAACGACTTCAAAGGAAACACGATAGGAAGTGCTGTCAAAAAAGTTACCTGAGGCATCCTTTGCCAGTATTTCCAGGATATGATCACCCTGTGCAAGAGTAGGATGCCATATAATTTTCGCCTCTGAATTCGGATAGCCTGAATAAGTATAATTAAGGTCGGGATCACTAAAATGAAGAATGTTGGCCACACCGTCCGCAGTATGGATCAGAGTAAAGTAACTGGTATCAAGCGGAAGCGGACTATTATCTTTAAGGGTGATGACAACTTCAGGTTTTGAGGAGACAAGATCACCGCTTATTATCTCCCTTCCATCGAATGTAATATTGAAAACCGGATTGGTTGAATCGCGGACAATATAAAAATCGTGAGTTATTATATTATTAAAAGTAAAATATTCTGATTCAGGATATGTAGCAATGGCTTTGATAGTATTATCAAAGATAAGAGGAGTAGAAGAGAAAGTATGCTGTACAGAAGCAGTACTGTCGGGGTCAAGATTAACTTCCGAAGTGAAGAATGTACTATCTGAATCATTAAGATAAAAGTTCAGGCGTACACTATCAGCGGGTACATACCCGATATTCTTCACAGAAAAATGCATAGTTGTATTCAAACCCTGTAGCACCGAATCGGGAGAAACATCAAGATCCTTTCTGGTAATCATAATTTCAGGCAGACCGTCGTAGTCGGCATGTATACTCTTTAAAGCCATCTGATTAGTGGTTGAAAAGGTAGAATCAATAAATTTAAAAGACATTCTCAGATAAGGATATTTTAACGCACTAACGTTAACGAGGGAAATTGAATCGGCAATATTCACGTCCAAAGTATCCCAACTTTTCGTTGTTCTGTCCTGCCCAAGAAGCATGTTCGAATGAGAACCGGTAGTATTTTCAGTAACAAGGTTAAAACTAAGCGACTTCCAATTAGAAGCCGGACCGATACTGTTTGAGGTAATCGTTCCCTTTGAATCAATATATTTTCCTTTAAAGAAGAAAAATTTAGGAGTATAACCAGATGCCCTGTAAACCGCAGAATACACCTTGTTATTTACCCAGTCGTAACACCATGCAAACATGCTCTGGAAGGGTTTATACACCACCCATTCTTCTTCAAAATATCCATCTGAAGCTCTGATTCTCCGCATCAGATTTCCCTGAAGAAATTCTGCGGGGTAAATATAACCGTCGGCAACAAGAAAATCGGTAAACCCGGGATAACTTGTACTCAGGAGTTCGATATCGGGCTTTACCAATTCCCAGTTATTTGAGGGATCGAGCACTCTTAATACATATCTCATATGACCAAGAGAATCATACCTCGTCAAATTATAGACATACTGTCCATCGCTCTTCACATAGAAGGAACCTTGCATTGGAACTGCATGTTCCCAATCAAGCAATCCCGCGGATATACTAATCCTGGAAGTATCTCCGTTAGAAGGATTAACCTTTATAAGCTGATAAGGATTCGAGGTTGCAACATAGATAAAGCCATCCGGATAATAGAAAATACTATTTTGAATACGATCGAAGAAATTAGGAACCTGTCCGTAATAACGACCTTTTTGAGTTCCGTTATTTCCGGTTCCAAATTTATAAATATGAGACTTGCCTTCGGGATTTAATCTAAGCGCTGCAAACCATAAGGCTCCCGAATAGATATAGGTACCGTCGGTGGTAATTGTTGTTAGATAAGTTGAATCTCTGACAGGATCAGTAACCCAGACGGAATCTATCAGGCGTTCAGCATCAGGCCTTGGAGGCAGTTCTGTAGTATTTAATACCAGGCCCTCTGAACTATCAGAATAATTCATATTATAAGTATTATAAAACGTTAACCCTTTTCCGGCATAAAAATAACCCGGAATAGAACTTCCGCGCACGGAGAATTCCCTGGTTGAAGACCAGTTTCCTTCATTAACCCCGTCATTTATTTTAACCCGCCAGAAATATACACCATTGTTGAGTTGGGGCGAGGTCCAGTCGAGCAGTCCCTCAGAGGGAGTCAGAGGACCAGAAGAAATTAACGGATCATTAAAGCTGGTGGAGGTATCTATCTCAACATAATAAGTTAAATCGAAATAAATGAAATATCCGATATCCACAAATCTGAATTTTACGTTCTGTTCAGAGGAAGTATAACCATCCAGAGGATACAGGATATTAGCTTCACTTACATTATAGACAACGAACTGAGCCGCAGCGCTGTTATCAGAATGATCATCCTCGGGGATAGGGTCCAGTTCATTAACGTCGACTTTTACGCTGTAGAGTGCCGCCTTATGGGGAACCCAGTCGACCATAACAGAGTCAAGTTCGCCGAAATTGGGGAGACGGACGGTAGAAACAAGATAGGAAGTATCGGGAGACTCGACGAATACCCGAACGTTAACAGAATCTCCGGGAAAAGTAAGACCAAGGTTATTAATCCTGGCTTTAATAGTAACAGTATCATTAACCAGAGGGGTTTTTTTAGACAAACTTATATCAGAAGGTTTAACTACAAAATCAGGTTTGTCGGGGAGCGCCAGTCTCAGTCCAGGATCTCCAAGATAAGTAAGCAAGGTAATCTGCTGACCGTAATAACCGCCTCCCCCTACAGCATTTTTCGCATTGAAGAGTGCATTTCCAATAGCGTAATGCCTGTTAGTAAATATTTCTTTGAATATTGCCTCGTCTATAACAGCTCCAATAGGCCAGTAAGTAAGGACTGTATTACCAAAGAAGCCTATACTCCCTCTGCCCGGAACCTTATTAAAGATCTCCCCGAATACATCCTGATCGTCAAAATGGGCCGTATAACAGGTAACGCTTAATATGACGGGCAATCTTCCATCATTCTGCAATAATTCAATATCATCGTTAGTAAAAATGAGATCCCATTGATAACCGCCGCCATGACCATAATAATTGCCCAATACGACACCTTCATCAATTTCCTGACGTATCTTCGGTCCTCCGCCCACATACATCGAATCCTGGTGATTGGAAGGAAAATTAAAGACCCTCGACGGGTGAATTCCGTTTGGTATCAGGTAATAATCTGCCAGCCTGTTGCTATACTGATTAAAGTGAAAATGGAGTTCATCGTCAAGGCTAAGACCTGAGGAGGCCAGCATAACATCCTGCTTCCAGGATTTAGAATTATCAGCAGGATAATTTTCAAGCTTATTCATTAAAATATCCGCTTCCTCAGGTGTTTCGCAGGACATTCGACCTATTGCAAGATCTGGAGCAAGGTCGTTTCCAGCGACATCTACTATCAGATTATCACTGGGTGCCCGGCCATACGTATTAACATAAAAAGGAATCGACGGAACAAAATTCGGTCTGCTGGTAGTTAATAAGTGCCGATAATCGTGGCTCATATCACCAAAAAGTACAACGTAAGCAGGGGTCTGCCCTTCCCAATTTTCAAATGCATATTTTACAAAATACTGAAGCGACTGCGGATCTAATAAGCCATAAGAAAATTCGTCATATATCTGATTTACATCGACAATTTTAATTCTCGGACTGGTAATTCCTGTATCGGGATATTGGGCTTCACGGAGTGTTTTTAACCTTTGAGCAGCATCCAGAAAATCGGGATGAGTAATAATTATATAATCAGCGCCATTGGAGGGATTTCTCAAGTCAGAACCAACATCCTGTCTGATTGAATCAGGCAGCATAAAATAATCACCAGAGGCACAATAATATGCAGTACTACCGCTTACATTATCAATGAACAGGGCTGAATGATATTGATCATTCCTGATTTCAGGGTTCGTAAGTACCTGAGATTTTCCAGGAATATAAACTCTCATATCATCACCAAGCCACTGGGTTATCCAATACCGGGCCACACCTCTAAAGTCCGGAGGACTAACGAATTCAAAGTGCTTCCCATAAGCTCTGCTATTCCTCCAGTATTTAAATTGATACCAGTTGATCCTTATTTCATCGGAAGTTTCACAGGTATTACCCCGCACATAAACGGTAAGCGTATTACCCTGAGGGTATATATGTATACTATCTTCAGATACGTACAAATTCTTTTGATAGACTATATTATCCTGATCACTCCACAATGCGTGACCGATCAATTGATCTGTCATTTGAATTTCAGCATCATGATTATTTTCACAAATACCACTGAGTGTCATTCCCTGCATCGCGACCTGCAGATTCACGTAAGGCGAATCGCTGGCTCTATTCGGGAGTCCGGAGAAAATATCCTGGAATCCACCTGTGCTCTGCCCTCCCTGGGCAGTAGCCTTCCCCCAGAACCAAAAATCCCTGTGATCATTCCCGGCGTACCCGAGTCTCTCATATATAGAATCTTTTTCGTAGTGGATGGTATTATAGTCAGTATTGAACGTCCTGCTCCAATTTTGAGGATAACCGCTGAGCTGTTCATATCTTTGAGTAAGCGTATCGCTCTGATAAGAAAACCAGTACACATTTGATTTATTATAAATATTCATCGAACTATATGGTGTGGGTGAAGGGGGGCCTCCCACAAACTGCAGATAGTCACCGCTATTAAATACTCCATCACCTCCATCGAAAACATCCAGCGGAATCTCATTTCCTTCATTCACAAGTTCGAGGGCGTTGCTTGAAACACCACCCTGAATAGGCACACCCGAATTGATAAGCTGATCGTAAGTAAGTCTGTAAACCCCTTTATCCTTCAGATAAATTTTGAAGTAATTTTTATCAGGATTATACCAGTAATTACCATACCCTCCAGAGACAATCTTCTGCGGCTCTTTTGAAGTCCATTGTAAAGCCTGGTTATAATTGATAACTGAACTTTTTAAATATCCATCAGTCATCTTATCAGAAACAAGCTGCCTGTCTGAGGTTTTAGAATTATAAGTAATGACGACAATTACTTTCCTGTTAGCAAGTAAAGCATGAGTTACAGGATTATATTGAAATGCAGCAATTTCAACAGGCAGAATTCGTGAATATCTTTTTACGAAATCAGAGCCGGTTTCGGCCGCCTGTACCGGAAAATATTTGTTTGAGGAGTAAATTATCTTATCAAAGTTTGTAGTATTTATCGGGGCAACAGCAGGATCTTGTTCCGGAAACGGCAGAATAAATTTATCCTGGTAAGTCAATTTTTCTGTCTTAATTATTTTCAGATCGGGTTCTGAATGAAAAGGAATAGCTACATTCAGGATATACTGCGGCAGCCAGGGTTCACCTGGTTTTCTAATGGCTGTCTCTCCCCCCAGGATCATCTGGTATTTCCGTGAATCTATTGTGGTGTCTTTTATCTGATAGATACCATCAAAGTTAACTTCAATTTTTATACTTTCGGGGCTGGATTCAAGGATTTTATATGACTGAGCGAAGGTGAAATCTGCAATAATAAGAATTGTTAGAAGGAACGGGATAATTATCCTCATTGAAGACCCTATATTTAAAATATGTGACATTAACTTAGAATTTTGCAAAAATTGACGCAAGGCGAAAAAAATACCTTTTAAATAAAAAATAATCCGACAGGGAAATTATCTAAAGGAAAATCTCAATTGAGAGTATATTGAGTAGACCGAACTACTCATACCGGCCAACCTGGAGTAGGAAGAATTAAATATCAGATCCAGGTAGATCCCATAAAGTATTTCATTCCTGATCGACAGAAAAAACTCTTCTGTTGTTTCCAGTTCACCATCCAGCAGAGGGGCGATATCGGAATCGTAAACGGTTAGATTTTCGAATATATTCCCGCCGACGTTCCGGATTAATCTTCCGTTTGCGTCATATAAATTTTTTCCATGAAGAGTATGATAATAAGATAAACCTATTTCCCACTGTCCTGTTAATAAGTAATCCAGAGAAAGACTTAATTGTGTAGAATTCGGCTGTAAATTAGTACCAATTATATAAGAATTATTTGTATAGGTCAGAGCTTCCCCAATATCAGGGTGAGAGAAGGTATAAGGACGTATCTGAAGATATTCAATTTTAAGCGAAGTATTAGCGGGCAGAACCGGATCAGTGAGCATAACACCCGCCTGCCAGGCTGAGCGGTTATCCACCTTATCGAACTTGCCTTTGAACAGAGCACTAAATAAAATATCATCAAAGATTACTGATGTAGAGATTTCAGCCCCATCTAATAATTTATACCTGGCATCGAGTGATAAAAAAGAATTGTCGAGATCACCAAGAGTTCTCTGCGCGGATTCCCAGAAAAGAAACGGATTTAAGTACGCTGCTTCAAACGGGCGGTTGGCATATATTATCATCTGAGAAATTCCCAGTTTCAGCTCAGGAAACGGGTTTACCCCAAACCGGCTGATTGCAAGATATTTAGAACCTTTCTGCCGGATATCTCCTGTAAGCGAATCTATATGAAATGTCTCGAAGGGCTGAACCAGCCATGCATGCATAAAGTCATAACTTAGTGATTTGTACTTAATACCGAATTTTATGAAGTCGAACAAGGGCGGATTATTTGAAAGTATCATTCTGTTTATGTATCCGGTGCCCCACAATACCCTTTCTCTTCCCAGCTGAAGATTAACATCATCTTTCTGAAGTCTGATGTAACCCTGAGTATAATCAAAAAAATTCAACCCTGTATGATTAAAAGTGAAGCTGGTTTTAACTCTTGGATCCAACTCCGCAACCTGCCTGTTATGATACTGGCTGCCATTAGAACCTTCCAGCAGGAAGCCCAGCCAGTTAGAGTACGATCCGTAAAACTGTCCCCCTGCATTAAGCAGGAAGCTATAATCGTTGTATTTGTCTGAATAGATGTAGGTCAGGTCCCCGGTCAGGTCAACATTAAAGCTGACTACAGAATCCCTATAAGTATAGAGGTGCTTTTCATTATAGTGTCTGTAATTATGAATGAATCCGGAAGGGAAATTTTTAAAATATGAAACGGCAGCTTCTTTTTTAATCCCCAGTTTAGTCTCCATTCTGCAGAGGAGTTCTTTTTCAGATGCCGTTAAAAGTTCCTGGCGAGAGTCTATTTCCTTAAGATAAGCAGCTACCCTTTCTTTCGACAGAGGCAGCACAACGTCATCATAATTCTCAAGAGCACCTTTTAGGTACATATTTTTCAGGAAAGCATAGACCTGATGGTCTGCAGGGATAGTTTCAACCTGGGCGGGGACATTAGAGATTGTTAGACAAATAACCAATAAGCATAATGCTGTTCTAATCAAACTTCAGATGTTTCCTTCATTATTGAAAACCACTAAAAAGGTCTTGAAAAATACAATTAAATCAGAGAAAAATCCTGCTTTTTCATAATAAGCCAGTTCCATCCTGATCCGATCATCCGGAGTGAGCATCTGTCGGCCGTTTATCTGGGAAATACCCGTTACCCCAGGTTTATAGTTAAAAATTTTTCTTTGCTCTGCTGTATATTTATCTGTAATTGACGGAATATCAGGCCTGGGGCCTATCACTGTCATTTCCCCTATCAGAACGTTAATAAAGTTTGGGATTTCATCAATACTTGTTCTTCTTAAAAATTTCCCAACCCTGGTTATACGAGGATCGTCCACCTGGGTGAGTTCCGGACCAACGGCAAGGGCATTATCAACCATTCCGCGGAATTTAAAGAGTTTAAATTTTTCCCCTTTATAACCGGTTCTTTCATGCAGGAAAAATGCCGGACCTTTTGATTCCAGCTTTATTGCTAATATTGATATCAATAAAACCGGGGAACTTACAAGTAAAATGAAGATACTTAAAAGAATATCCGTAAACCGTTTAATCCAGCTTCCCTGTTTACCCATATTTTTAGAAAAAACTATTTCTTATATTTTTTGAGAAGAGAATTGACCACATCGATGACATAGTCCACATTAGGGTCGGTCATACCGGGATATATAGGAAGTGATACCAGCCTTGGAAATGTACTGGAAGCAACCGGGAAATCCTCGTCTTTAAGGTGGAAAGTTTCCTGGTAGTAGAGGTGCTGATGAACAGGCATGAAATGAACACCCGCACCAACTTTATTATTTCTCAATTCATCAATAAAACGGGCTCTATTGATATTCAATTTTTCGAGTTCAAGTCTTATCGGGTAAAGATGCCAGGATGATTCACGATCAGGTTTAATACCATGCAGCCTGATCAAATCATTATCTTTAAAATTCTCAGTGTATTTTTTTGCTATTCTTCTTCTACTCTCCCACATCTGATCAACTTTTTTAAGCTGAGGAAGACCGAGGGATGCCTGAAGATCGGTAAAATTATATTTATAGCCAGGAGCAACAACCTCATAATACCAGGAACCTGATTCTGTATAGCGTTTCCAGGCGTCACGGTTTATACCATGAAGCCGCATAATTTTCACTCTTTCGGCTATCTCTTCGTTATTAGTACAGATCATTCCGCCTTCCCCGGTAGAAAGGGTTTTAGTCGCATAAAAGCTGAAACAGGTAACCTCAGATATATTACCTACCTTTTTCCCCTTATAAGTAGCAGGAAGAGAATGAGCCGCATCCTCCATAACTTTCAGATTATACTTTTTAGCAAGGTCCAGTATTTCATCCATATCGCAGGGCTGGCCGCCATAATGTACAGGTATAATAACTTTGGTTTTGGGTGTTATAGCTTTTTCAATGGCCTCAAGGGAAATATTCAGAGTTTGGGGGTCTACATCCACCATAACCGGTTTTGCCCCGAAATAACATACGATCTCAGCAGTGGCAGGGAACGTCATGGTTGGCACAATAACCTCATCGCCGGGTTTCAAGCCATAGGCCTCCAGGGTAAGATGGCCGGCAGCCGTCCATGAACTGACAGCAATACCCTTTTTACAGCCAATATATTCGGCGAATAATCCTTCAAATTTTATAGTTTTAGGTCCCATACTTAGCCAGCCGGAACGTACGGTATCAACAATTTCATCAACTTCGTCTTCAGAGATGAATGGTTTATGAAATAAAAGGAAGTCGTTTTGCATAGGCTTAAATGGTGTGTGCTCTTTAATTGAATTTAATGAATTATAAAATTTTCCCTGTAAAACTAAGATAATTTAAGACTAATAAAAAAGCTTGACTAATTTAGAGCTTTTTATCTCAAAATTCTACAAAAAAATAAATCATTTATTAAAATACTTAAAAACATCTGTCTATCAAATTCAGCACGAATTATGTTTCATTATACAATATTTAATTTTAATTTTGGTTATAAACTGAGTTACTTTATACATTATATAAAATCCGACAGCCGTTCGAGTTCAGAGGCAATTCGGGGAAGTATAGTTCCATATTAAAAGTCATAAAGACACTGCCAGATTACTAAATGAAAGTCTCAATACTCCTTTTCCATAATAAACGTCTATCACGTGCTGCTGATATTTTAATACTTATGCTTGTTAAGCTCTCCAGGCTCAGAAATATTTTTTCAGGTTCTACAGGACATCCTGTAATTATCTCATTTCATAAACTTGGTGATTCAGTTTTTACAATTCCCGCGTTAAGAGAAATTGAAAAGAAATTTAATAAATTTTATATTTTTTGTTTTGAAGAAACCGTCCCTATATTCAAGTTATTCTTTAGTGAGCAGGATATTATATCCTTTCAACATAGCGATTTCCTGTTAAACGATCGGATTGCTAGAAGCAATATAAGAAAAAAATTAAAAAATATTAATCCTGAGATTATATATGATCTGACCGGTTCCGTCCTTTCTGCCTCAATCCTTTTTAATTCAGACTCAAAGGAGATAATAGGGGTTAATGCAAATTATTACAAGAATATTTATTCCCAGCATGTACCTATCAGAACCTCTCCCCATATACTGGATATCTACCTGGACGCTGCAGGTGTAGAGGATAGCAAAAGGAAGGCACTGAAGGAGTTCGAATTAGATTTTGATAAAGATGGATACATAGCGATACATCCTTTTGCCGGATGGGAATCGAAGGAATGGAATCTGAATAAATTTATTGAACTGGCGGAAAGATTAAATAAAAATTATAATGTTGTTCTGGTTACAGTGCCTGGAAAAATTGAGGAGGATGTGAAAAATGAGATTGAATTCAAAGGAATAACGATTGCCGAAACCAGAGATATTAAGGAACTGATAGCCGTTCTAAAAGATTGTTCTTTAATTGTGGCAAATGATTCCGGTCCTCTCTACATAGCTAATTGTCTCGGAAAGCCTACTTTTGCTATATATGGACCTACAAATCCCGTTTATCATGTACCATCCGGACCAGGACACCGATTTATTCAAAAAATCCTAAAATGTTCTCCGGTACACCAAAAGTACTGCTTCACGAATGCCGGCAGAATGGGATGCCCTTCCTTTGATTGTATGAATTTACTGGAGACTGATGAAGTATTTATAATGCTTTCGGAGTTTATACCGGAACTTGGCATAAAACCAAAAGAAGCTGACCAGAGAGCAAAATGAAAATTTTAATACTGGCTGACCCGGCCGCAACGCATACAATAAAATGGGCAAACGCCCTTAGTGAGAAGGGATTTGAAATATTTTTATTCGGATTGAGCAGCTATGACGCAGGTTTCTATAATAAGAATATAACCATAAAATCCCTGAATGTTCCGGAAAGAATAAGGGATAATGCAGACGGGGCGTTATCGAAGCTGCTTTATTTTAGAGCAATAAGCCAAATAAGAAAGGTTATTAAACAATTTCAGCCGGATATACTCCACGCACATTATGCTTCAAGTTTCGGGCTGCTGGGAGCATTATCAAATTTTCAACCCTTTGTTGTCTCTGCCTGGGGCTCGGATATATTTACATTCCCCTCTTCACGTCTCCGCAAGGCAATACTGAAATATACATTTTCCAACGCCGATGTCATTCTCTCGACAAGCAAGGCTATGAAAAATGAAACCAAAAAATATACTAACAAGGAGATCTTGTTAACGCCGTTCGGCATAGATACAGCCAGATTTTATCCCGATAATCCCAAAAGCATATTCGGGGAAGAAGATCTGGTAATAGGGACGATTAAGACCTTAAAAAAATTTTACGGGATTGAATATTTAATCAGGGCATTTCATCTTTTGAAGCTTAAACATCCATCAGTACCCATTAAACTTTTGGTTGTAGGGGGAGGCGATCAAATGGAATACCTTAAAAATCTGGCTAGCAGTCTGGGTATTATGAAGGATACAACCTTCACGGGATTCATCAGTCCGAACGAGGTTGCGGCTTACCATAACATGCTGGATATATATGTAGCCCCTTCAATCAGAGAAAGCTTCGGAGTTGCCGTGCTGGAGGCTAGTGCCTGCGCTAAGCCGGTGATCGTTACAAATGCCGGAGGACTGCCTGAAGTTGTCGATGATGGAAAAACCGGTTATATAGTTGAGATAGAAAATCCTCAGATGATTGCTGATAAAATTGAAAAATTACTCTTTGATAAAAACCTGAGGATGAAGTTTGGTGAGAACGGCAGAGAAAAGGTTCTGAAGGAGTATGACTGGAACAATTCTGTTAAAACCATGATAAGTATTTATAAATCACTAAAAAACAGCGGCCTAAATGGATAAAATTTCTGTAATTATTCCCTGCAGGAATGAGGAAAGATTTATAGCCCTCTGCCTGGATTCGGTAATTAATAATGACTATCCAAAGGATGCTTTAGAGGTTTTTGTAATTGATGGAAACAGTACTGACCGCACGAGAGAAATAGTGAAATCCTATACTGACAGATTCTGTTTTATTCAACTGATGATAAACAAGGACAAGACTGTTCCTTACGCGATGAATATGGGAATAAGGAAATCAAGCGGACGTTACATTATCAGGCTGGACGCTCATGGGGAAATACCGGGCAACTACTTTTCTGAATTAACAGCATGGAGCAAGAAGCTAAATGCCGACAATGTCGGAGCCAGATGGAAAACCGAGGTTAAAAATAAAAATAAAAAATCGCTCGCTATTCAGAAAGTTCTGATCAATAAATTCGGAGTAGGCAATTCATATTTCAGAACCGGTACGGATGAATTAAGAGAGGTTGATACAGTACCTTTTGGGTGCTTCAAAAAAGACACCCTGGAGAAAGTCGGGTTATACGATGTACGGTTAACCAGGAACCAGGATATTGAGCTAAATAAAAGAATTAAAAGAAGTAACGGTAAAATATATTTACTACCTCACCTCTTCAGCATTTATTACGCGAGGGAAAATTTCTTCAGGATTGCAAAAAATAATTTCCAGACAGGGCTCTGGAATTTACTCACCATATATTACACCAAGAACCTTAATTCTTTAAGTCTCAGACATCTTATACCATTGTTTTTTCTATTGTCGTTAATCATACCGGCAGCAGCGGCAATATGGATCCCCTTTACAGGCTATGCTGCTCTGGCAAGTTTAACAGCCTACTTAATAAGCGTTTTGTCTGTCAGCCTCAGTATACGGGATAAAAATGATTCAATTATTTATTTAATAACCGCATTTGCCGTACTCCATTTCTCTTATGGGGCAGGTTCACTGCTGGGACTTTTCAGAATTGATTCATTATTCAGAAAATAACTTGAAAATGACTTTAGAATCGAAATATAAAAATGAGATCGCCATGGTTCTCGGAATGGATGCCGAATCCGTATTTCTCTACTGGAAAGGGCGCACTGCGTTATACGCAATTCTAAAGGCTATGAAAATAGGCAAAGGTGATGAAGTAATTCTTCCTGGTTTTACCTGTGTAGTGGTACCAAATGCGATACTTTATGCCGGGGCGAAACCTGTTTATGTTGATATCTCGCCGAATAATTACAACATGGATATCAAAAAACTAGAAAAGGCTATTACAGACAAAACGAAAGCGATAATCTGTCAGAACACGTTCGGACTTTCATCAAATGTTGATAAAATACGGGATATAGCAAAAGTACGAAACCTATTTACTATTGAGGACTGTACCCATGGTTTCGGAGGTTTTTACAACGGGCAACCGAACGGATCTTATTGTGATGCTGCTTTTTATTCCACCCAATGGAATAAGCCGTTTTCAACTGGCATAGGAGGATTCCTGGCGGTTAATAATCCTATACTCACCGACAGAATAAAAAGTCTTGAAACCGAAAAAGTAGAGGTAAAACTGACGGATAGTATCACACTCTCTCTCTTAATTTTCTTCAGAAAATATTTTATTAATAATTTTACTCAGACCAGCCTGGTGAAACTGTTCAGATTTATGAGCAGGTACAATCTGATCATCGGGTCAAACCAGGGAGAGGAACTATCCGATACAAAGATGCCGGATGACTATTTTAAGGAGATATCAACCGTCCAGGTTAAAGCAGGACTAAAAAATCTTAAAAAATTAAAGGATATAAATAAGCTTCGGAAAAAGAATGCCCGGGACTATACAATTTTATTAAAACGGCATAATAAAACGTATGTAGATGAAGTACTCTTCAGCAATCATTTATTCCTTAAATACCCTCTTCTGGTGGCAAACAGGGATAAGTTTTCAGAGGCGGCCAAAGAATACAGGGTGATTTTAGGAGACTGGTTTTTGTCTCCTCTTCATCCAATTATGAATAACCTTTCGAGGTGGGAATTTGATGAGAATAATTTTCCAATTGCCGTACATATATCAAAGCATATAGTAAACCTGCCTACAGATATCAGAAACAATAAAAATGTTCTGAAATTCTTATCGAAAAACCTGGAAATGATTATCTAATGCAGATCATCTTTTAGAGCCGGTGATTTTTCTTCTTCAGGAAGAATTTTATATCTGTTTCGATGATATGAAATCAGGATTACGAAAAACAGCCAGAACGGGAGATCACTGGATATATTTCCATAATAAAAGATACTATTGCTTTCTACCATGCCCCTTAAAGTAAGACAAATGCCGATCGATATTATACCCACAAGTATGAGATAAACCTCGCGATTTCTATGTTTATACTTGTTAAATGTCTGGTAAGCCATTCTGAAGAACGTGATCAATAGCGTAAACGCAAAAATCAAACCCAGTATCCCCATATCGGAAGCCATTACAAGATAAAAATTATGAGAATTATTACTGCCGTTTTCCCCGGTCTGATTATGAATCGTAATCATTGTTTCTCCGGCAAAAGAATTTAACATAACAGGTATATAATTGAATTCTTCCTTTGGATAATTTCCCGGACCAATGCCGAGTATCGGGTTATCGGTAAACATGTTTACGGCAAGCTTCCAGAACTGGTCGTGCTGACTTAAACCCTCTTCCATTCTTAACGCAACATCGATAGAAGGGCCAAAAGGGTTAAAAACGATATGGACTGCCAGGATGAGAAGAATAACGGCTGTTATTGATATGAACAATTTCCTGTTCAGGAAGAACAGAATTATTACAGAACCCAGAACAACACCCGCCAGAGCAGCTCTGGAGGCTATTAATACAACACTGGCAAGTATAATTACAGCGGAAGCAATGAGTATGATTCTTCTATTACGATACCTGTTTGAGAAAAACGCCAGAATAACCAAAGGGGATATCAATATCGCATATACACCCGTGACATTAAAATTGCTGTAGAGTCCATAATTTCTATCCCTTATGGGCATAAGCAGATAAAGTAAACCCCTGCCCTGAATCAGGAAGTCAACAACCACGCTTCCCATCAGAATCAAACCGGCAAAGAAAAATGCTTTAAGTATTATATCAATCTGCTTCTGCGTTCTTATCACACCATAAAAGAGATAAACCAGGAGAAAAAACGCCGCGGTTCGAAAAATGGCTATGTATCCCAGAGAAGGAAAATTAGAGAATGTTACGGAGAGTATTAAAACAAAGAACAAAAAGATAAGGAGGTAGACCAGATTTCGGGGTACTACAGGATATTTCTTAAAATCGACACCGTATTCTTTAATAAAAATATAAAAAAGGATTGCAAAATCAGTCAACTGGATTACGGGGCGCAGGAAGGTAACAGCTTCCGCAGGTGTAGCAAGCAGAGTAATGACAGCAAAAAATAAAAGGAAGGATTCACCATAGATCTGCACTAAAAAGTAGAATAGCACCAAACAACTTAAAATAAGGAATACGGTTATCATAAGATGATTAATTCTTCATAACTAATTTTTATAATTAAATTCTTCATCCAGAAAATCATTAAAAGTACTCTTATGAAATTTATAATACTCAACAAGTGAAGATAAAGTCATTACGTTGTGCAGAGAGTGAGTTCTAATGTGTGACAGATCCGAAAGGTCGAGATATCCCTCCAATTCCGGGGTATTTTGATACTGTTTTTTAAGAAATTTATAATACATTGAACTTTCTTTAATCAGAGTGTTCGTACCGAAAAAGACCGCTTTAAAGTAGGCATTCAGCTTATGCGGCATCATCGGGTACAAATAATAGACCGAGCTCATAAACAACCTTGCCTTAGCTGAAGTAATTGGAGCTTTAAAATTAGGATATTTAATATCAGCGATTCCAGGTGAATAACTATTCAACAAACCAATAAATATTTTATGCATCTTTTTATATTTATCGGGCAAATTAAAAAGGTAAGTTACGAGCGGAGAGGAAGTTAAAGGACTATAATTCCAGAAATACCTTTTATGCCTGTCATCTCCCTGAAATGCAAGTTTATGTGATTTTTCAATTGCCCTGAAATGGACGTATTTTTGTCTGAAATCTGCCTCCGGATAACCTGACAGTAAATTATAAAAATCGTTCTTAATATCCTTTTCATCAATCTTCAATCTCCTGCATACCTCGGCAAAATCCATAAAAGCGTGCTCGCCAATAATATAATCAGTAAGTTCTTCAAGGTTACTCATTTTTTTTGTAGGGTTATCAAAAACCAGAGTAATCTTATCTGATTTGTCGCCAAATATAAGGTTGATATTTTCACCGAATTTTTCAGAAACCTGTCTGTAGAAAGATAACATAGGAGCCGTCGCCAGATAGTTCATTCCCTCCTTCAATTTTAACAATGTAAACAAATCGGAGCCTAAAGGAGGAGTCATGAAGATATCCTGCATCTCAACGTCCAAATAATCGGCAACCTGCCTGGCGATCACCTCTTCACCTTCCGCATGCCTGTTTTTATAAGTAAGCGTTATCGTTTCAAAAGGTATCCGGTTTTTTACCATACAAGCACCAATTGTCCTCGAATCCAATCCCCCGCTTAAAGAAAGAATATTTCTTTTATTATTATTGAATCTATTGACGCAGGATTCGGAAAGAAGTCCCGATAAATCAGCTACTGCTTCATCGAAAGGTTTACCGGCGTGAATTCTGTTCTGGAAATTATAATTATGTACAGTTGTGACGGCGACTTTCATACCATCATATTTAATAGCCGAGGCCGGCCTAAGCTGCTTTACATCTTTAAAGAGTGTACGCTCACCAAGTAAATATCCAAGCAGAAGGTATTCACCAAAAGCCGTTCTATCGAAGGATACTTCACCTGCTGCATCAAGAATAAATTTAATATACCTTGAAACATAGAGAGTATTATCTTTAACAAAATAATATACCGGCAGTCTGCCCAGAATATCATTGAAGATCAACAGATCACCACCTGATTTATCCAGTATATAGATTATAAAATCACCGTCAGCAGACTTCAGCCATTCTTTAAGGGCTTCATCTGAATACGCTGTTTTTAGGCGATTCAATTCTTTTAAGAGAATGTCGTGAGTTTTGTTGTAAACCCGGCCTTCTATAATAATCAGGTTTTTCTCAGTATCACTGGTGGTAAGAGGATATTCATCAAATTTATTATAGCCGGTAAAATATTTATCATCAGATAAAATCACCTGACTTTTATATTTATTTAAATAGTTAAGGGAAATTAAATTCCCGGTTAATTTATCCTTTTGTCCCGAAAGTCCGCCCGGACCGGCCACCAAACTTAATCCTGCCATTTGCCGCTCTCAATAATAGAATGAATGAAAAAAAATTTATAGTTAAAATCATATTTAATAATTCTTAATGAAATATTTATTTATATCTGTATACCACAGAATTAAATAAATTCAGCACCAGGGAAAACGATTGACTTTTCAGAATCCAGAGATTAAGGAAAAAAACAACGCCGAATAACAGCGGTTTGAATAATGGAATATTCATAATATGAGCATCGAAGGATAAAACAACCAAATAAGCCAGCAGAGCACACACTACATGAAGAAATAGTTCTTTAAGGACTCTACCGGTAAGCTTCAATGACAATTTTTTATTAATAATTATAAAAGATGATATAAAAAAGAAGAAATAGCTTATTGATGAACTTAATGCAAGTCCATTCTGTCCATACCTATCGACAAGCAAAAAGTTTAAAAGCAGCTTAATAAAAATTCCCGAAATAGTTACCGCGAGCAGCAGCTTTATCCATTTAGCACTATAAAATATCTTATTCAGGATACTATAGATAGAGTAAAATACAATACTCAGTGAGAAATATTTCAGGGCTCCGGCGGTCATCATAGTATCAGAAGGATTAAATTTTCCCCTCTGAAATACCAGTTTTATTATCTCTTCACCAAAAAAAATAAAGATAACCATTATAGGAACAAAGATAAGTATATTGACCCTTATACCCGCGAAGTAACTCTTTTCCAGATTCTCTATTGAAGCAGAAGAATAATCCTGAGAGAGCTTAGGGAACAAGGCTGTAGAAAGAGCCAATGAAATAGTTGTAATGGGCAATATAAATAATGTCTGCGCATAGTTGAGAGCAGCTATTCCGCCGGTCTGAACTGAATTCACAAAATAGCGGTCGGCGACCGCATATAACTGGCTGAGTGTTTCAATGATAATAATGAGTCCAAGATCAAAACTCAAAGAATTCCTTATATGATGGCGAACCATGAGCGACCTGAGAGGGCTAAGAAGTTTCAACCTGGTTCTATAAAGAAGAATGGCCAGCTGAAGGAGTCCCCCTGCAAAAAAACCAATTGGAATTATAAGAGTACCATACAATGAATTCAGGAGAAAAACGATAATAACCACAGCAAAATTAACTGATAACCGTGCTATTGCAGGGGTTTTAAAATCATAACTATTCTGAAGGTAAGCAACAAGAACCGAACTTGAGGCGCTCACAGGCAGAGTCAGCAAAAACAAGTTAAAGATAAGAATTGCAGATGCCTGAACTTCCTGAGAAGCTGACGGCAGATAAACCTTTATTATAGCAGAAGAACTGAGGTATAAAATAAAAGAAAGAACAATACCGCCCAGGGTAAAAAGCCAGAAATTTGTTCTGATGAAATCGTCCTTCTGCTCAGGCGTCTCGGCGAGGACATGATTGTACGCAGGTATTAAATAATTTTGTATGAGAAATAAAATTATAACCTGGAGAGTAAGAGGCAGAACCGCCCCGACAAGGTATATATCAAATTCTTCACCAAGCCCGAAGGAACCAGCGAAAACCATTTCTCTCACCAGTCCAAGTCCCCTGGTCAATATTCCTGCAAACGTGAGCAGGATGGATGCACCGGCTACTGTGGAGGTGAATTTTTTGGCTGCTGTTGTCACAGTGACCTGTAGGTTTTGAAGTGAGTCTTTATTAGCTGCGATAAATATTCTTTGCCGTGCGCAGCATTAATTCTGCGGGCAGCCTCAGTAACTTTAGCAGACGCTCCTTTCGGGAGGTCTAAACTCAGTTCTTTTTTTTTCATATCAAACCAGAAATTGAATCTGTCTCTTGCAATTATTGAGGCGGCAGCGACCGCGGTGTACTTTTCTGCTTTAGGGAACTGGTAGAGTTCAAGCTTTTTTCCTCTTTCCTGCAGTGAATCAAGAATCAGTTTTTCATTACCGAATTTATCGCTTATGGCAGCCGGGGCTTCTTTTTTTGTCAGGATATTCTCAAGTACCCTTGCATGCCCCCAGGCCAGCAGCCGGTTAAGGTTTCCAAATTTGTCGTAAAGCTCATTATACCTGGGAGGATTTATTATGACGATACTGAATGAGTCAGGCCCGACAATCTGTTTTATATTATCAGCCAGTCTTTTTATAGACGCATGAGCAATCTGTTTACTGTCTTTTACACCTATCCCTTCGAGCTTTCTCTTACTCTCCGCATCGACAAACACTCCTGCTATCACCAGGGGTCCGAAGAAATCCCCCTTCCCCGACTCATCGGTACCTATATAAATCAGCGGCTCAATAAAATCCTCTATATCAAACGGCAGCTCATTGAATATAAGTTTGTTTACATCAGTATAAATTCCAGAATCCCTGTTTCCCTGCAAAACTGTTTTTAATCCTTTTTTTCCATAATAAACAAGCAGCTTCACTTTATCGGAACCCCTCTCAACAGAAGCACCCAGGGAGTAATTCCCTTTTTGAGGCTGTTCGGTCCGGTATCCATGAGCTTTCAGTATTTCGAGATACTTCAATAACTCCGATTCCGCCTTTTTTTCAATATCCGTCACTATTTTTCCGGTTTTATAGAAAGCACCAAAAATAAACTTAAAATAATTAAATCTGAAAAGCTCCGGGGGTAAAAAAATATAACTAATTACTCAATCTCCTTCAGATCATCTCCTTGTACCAGAAGGTTTTGAAATAAGTCGGGAGAGAATAGTTCACAAGAGAAAACCGATTGAAAAAAAAAGTTAAGGGACTATCCGGCAAAACGTGTTATTTTGCGGAAAGCCCCTATATCCGTTTCTTACGGGGAATTTCGGAAGCAGTTCAGTCCGATTTTATTTCTTTGACCAGGGCGGGACTACTCCATTCATTCTGGCATAGGCAATAAGCTGACCAAGATGTTCGTGAAGGTGACCCATCTGGGTAAAAATCACAGTTCTTACACTCGCTTTCTGCCCGAACATTTCAACCTGTTTTTCAAGGTCGGCATCCTGCAATTTCTGAAGATTATCCTGCAGATCCTTAAAAGACGTTTTTAAGGCTGAAATTACTTTATCTTTATCTGTAACATCCTTCCCCATATCCTCAGTAGCACCTTCAGGCGTTTTAATCCCTGCAAATGACAGCACGGCATAATTAGATCCGGCAATATGCATCAGAACTTCAGAAACAGATCTAACACCTTCAGCGGGACTCCAGGTATATTTATCCGCAGGAATTGCCTCAGCCAGGGACATTATCTTTTCCTGGGATTCGCTATAATCCTGCTTTACATCCTGGAAGAAACCTGAATTATTTTCGGACTTCTGTGCAAATAACGACGCCGGAAGCAAAAGTGCAGCAAAAAGCAGATAATACGTGTACTTTTTAGTATTCATAGAATACTCCTTTCTTCTAAAAATTAAGTGTTTTGGGGAAAATCAAAGCTGGCAGGAATTTAGCTACTTAATTGTTATAAAACAATAAGTATTAATCTAAATGATATTACGTTATTTCATTGACAATTCGATTAAATGGTTTTAGTTTATAATCAGATAGATTTTCAGAGGTTCCAATTATGAAATCACATAGAACTTTAATAGTGTTTTTACTGGCTTTTTTCATTGCTTCTCTAACTTCTTATGCACAGACGAAAAACGGGGCAGCAGAAGAAATGTCAGTCAAGCTACAACAGAAAGTACTGCTGACGAAAGATCAGACTGCTAAAGTAAAAGATATATTAGAAAACTACTATAATAATGCTGACAAATCCACGCTTGATTCGTCGAAAAAAAGCATTGAAGCTATTCTGGATAAAAAGCAGAAAGCTAAGTACGATATAATCAAGAACGATTGGTGGAGTTCTGTCCAAAAGGCAGCGAATAAATAGGGTCAGAGCTTTCGATCTTTGGAATCATTCTTAAAAGTAATCTGGACTATCGTTCCCTTTTCCGATCTGATTTCCAGATGGGCCCCCATCTGATCAGTCAGCGAAGTTACTAACTGCAGCCCCAGAGTATCGGCATGCTCTATGTCGATATCTTCCGGAAATCCAGTACCATTATCCTGAACAATAATCCTATAGCCGCCATCATCGTTAATCAGTTTTACAACAACCTCCCCTTCATCCCGTCCCTGAAAAGCATGCTTAATTGAATTTGATATCAGCTCATTTACGACCAGTCCGCATAATATCGACTGATCAATTTCAAGAAATATCTGTTCAGTTTCGCACCTGATATTTACCCGGTTAAGCTGAGAGCGGTAGGATTTGAGTAAGTCATGTATCAGCGAATCTATATAATCTGAAAAATTTATTTTATCCAGGTCGCGGGACTGATA
Organism: uncultured Bacteroidota bacterium; assembly: GCA_963771705.1. Lineage (GTDB taxonomy): Bacteria > Bacteroidota > Ignavibacteria > Ignavibacteriales > Ignavibacteriaceae > DATFVA01. Next base: position 240,210 of record CAVYUP010000003.1, on the reverse strand, counting down.
CAATTTCTCATGGATCAAAGCCATCGAACGTATCCGGTTCTGACTTTCCTTAAAGACCTCAAGGATTTTCTTATCAGTAATATAGCCTGCCTGAAGGTTAAGCAGACTCGATACAATCTGGAGATTATTTTTAACCCTATGATGAACCTCGCGAAGAAGAACGATTTTTTCTTTTAATGATTCATTTATTTGTTCCTGGGCAAGTTTACGCTGAGCCACCTCCTTCTTTAATTCCTCATTAGCGATAGACAGCTCCCTGGTCCGTTCCTCTACCATTTCCTCCAGTCTGGCCTTAGTATGTTCAAGTTTAACGAGTGCCGCATTTCTTTCAGTACTATCGCGAAGCACCGCGAGTCCGCCCACTACCTCACCTTCTTTATCGAAGATAGGAGAATACTGTGCCTCGACGAAATGCTCACTATCATTCTGTATATCTCTCATATATTTACCCCTGGCGCTCACCCGGCTGCCTTCAAGCGCTTTTTTAAAAAAGTCCTCTTCTCCGTCCCTAAAAAAAGCCGGCATTACTTCCCTGAGAGTTTTACCTTTGGTTTCATTTTTTTTAACTCCCGACATTCTTTCCATTCCCGGGTTCCAGCGGGTAAGGCGGAGTTTATTATCGAATGCAAATATCCCGTCGACGCTGCTGTTGATAAGCCTATCTGAAAAATCTTTTTCAACAGAAATTATTTCATTGGCCTTACTTCTCTCCTGAATTTCTCTCACCAGGGCATAAAAGACAATAAGGAAAATTATAAGGCTGAAGCCCGTTCCTATGATGATGGTTATAAAGGTTTCTCTTACTGAGCTTATAATAAGATTATCCCAGCGTTCAAGGTCTCTATATTCCCTGGTTTTCATATCCCCCACAAAGGCGAAAACGCGGTTCATAATATCGCTGCCGACTCTCATTTTATAGCGGTTAATTGTACCTTTATTATCACCCAGTTTTTTAAGCTCAATAGTATTAGCCAATACATTCATCCTGGATTCAATAAGGCTTTTAAGCGTGTCAACCGTCCTGACTTTTCCCGAATTGCCGGATACGAGATTACTCAATTCCTTAAGGTTTTTAATAAGTTCCGTCCTTGAATTAACAAACGGCTGTAAGAAGTGTTCCTCACCTGTTATGAGGAATGATCTCTGGCTTTCTTCTGCCCGGCTCAGTATGGAAATAATTTCTTCCAGGTTGTTAAGAATTTTATAAGTATTTCCCCTGCTTTCTGAAGCTGTATAGACACTGTCAAGATTTTTATATGATTCTATACCTATACCGACAATTAGAAGAAGGATCAAGAAAAATCCAATTCGGACCGCCCGGATATCATATAAAGGTTTCATTCTATAAGCTTATTGATTAATTTCCAAAATAATTCTAATCCCCTTCTGGTTAAAAAATGTGATACGATGCATCACGTATGTATTCAAACTTTATAAATTCTTTAATTAAAAAACAGGCAAGGAATAAGATATGGAATTAGGACATAAAATGAACACACTTTCGCAAGTTATAGAAATACTGAAAAGCAAAGGTTACGATGAAAACTTTGAGATGACCGAAAAGGGATTTACCGCTAAAAAAACAGGGACAATTCTCTCACCGGATAACGTCAGGGTCCGGAAAGTTTACAGATTCGAAGGCGAATCCAACCCAGACGATATGTCGGTATTATACGCTATGGAAACTGACAAAGGCGTAAAAGGAATTCTTGTAGACGCTTACGGTACATATGCAGGAAATGAATCTGAAGCTCTCATAGAATTTCTAAAAAAAGTTAAGACAGAAGAAAAAGCCATCTGACATCCCAGCAAAGCCAGCTAAATATTTACCGGACAAGAATTTGAGAATATTATTTTTTTAAAAAGCAATAGACTCAGTAATTAATAAAATTTAATTTGCATAAGAATCCTGCGGGTAAGATATTTGGATATGAAATCATATTTCAGAGGAGATTGATTTTAACCAGCCCTATAAATTAACATATCTTATCATTATGTATGGAGGACAGTCCTATGGCAAATTGGTACAAACTGCTGCTCTTAATAATTATCTTCTCCGCTGCAGCTTTCGCTCAGAAACATACTATATCCGGAGTTGTTGAAAGTGCAACTACAGGAGAAAAACTATTTGGGGCCAACCTGGTAATTAAAGGTACTACCCAAGGAACAACCACCGACGAGAACGGAAAGTATTCCCTTGATGTTTCTACGGGCGATTATACAATTGTCTGCAGCTACATTGGATACCGAAAAGAAGAAAAAGAGGTAAGTGTTAAAAATGATGTAACTCTGAATTTCTCGTTAAGAGACTATCAGTTTACATTAAACATTGAGGTCATAGCAGATAGAGCAAAAGATAGGGAAACCCCTGTTGCTTTCACCGATATAGACAAAAGAGAGATAGAGAATCGTCTGGGATCGAGGGATATACCTCTGGTGTTAAGCACTACTCCAAGCGTTTATGCTACCGATAACGGCGGCGGCTCCGGCGATTCAAGAATAAACGTCAGAGGATTTAATCAGAGGAACATAGCCATAATGATAAATGGCGTGCCGATAAATGATATGGAAAACGGCTGGGTATACTGGTCAAACTGGGATGGAATAGGAGATGCGACCTCTTCAATCCAGGTACAGAGAGGTTTAAGTGCTGTTAACCTTGCCACTCCTTCTGTCGGCGGAACAATGAATGTTATTACCGATCCTACAAAGGCAAAATCAGGAGTGTTTTACAAAAACGAAGTGGGAAGCGGAAGTTTCTTTAAACAGACTTTATTTGCTAACTCCGGGTTAATTGACAATAAGTTCGCATTAAGCCTTGGAGGCGTAAGGAAAACAGGAGAAGGCTATGTTGATAAAACATGGACAGATGCATGGGCCTATTACCTCGGTTCAGCTTATCAGATAAATCAGAATAACAGGATTGAACTTTATGCAATGGGAGCACCGCAGAGACATGGTCAGCGTTCTTACAGACTGAATGCAGCGGCTTTCAGTCATGAATATGCAAGAAACGAACTTGGCTATACAGATGCCGAGCTTAAGGATCCGAAGCTGGCTGAACAAAGTTTATTGTATAATTCAAACTGGAATTCAGTAAACCCCAATTATACAGACAATCAATACTGGGATGGATCGAAAGCAGACCGATACGCACCAACATATATAATGGAAAGAGAAAATTATTATCATAAACCCATAATAAACCTGAACTGGTATTCGCAGCTCGCCAACGACCTTTCACTTTATACCACCGCGTACTGGTCGGGCGGTGTAGGCGGTGGTAGTAGTCCCGGCAGCGGAATGCTATATAACAGATCCTTACAACAGCAGGTTATCGACTGGAACGCAACCATTGCCGCAAACGAAGGAAATATCGACACGCTTTATGATGGAAGGATTACCAGCGTATCAAGAGCTGTTCACAGAAACAGCGTAAATAAACAATGGACTTACGGACTTATTTCCAAAGCATACTACAGATTCAATGAGAATTTTACGGGATCATTTGGTATCGACGGCAGAATCGCGGAAGTTGATCACTACAGAGAAATAAGGGATCTGCTCGGCGGCCAGTTCTACATCTCGACCGACAATGAATTTGATACAACCCCTGCTCAGCAACTTAAATCACTGGGTGACAGGATCGCCTACGACTTCACGAATACGATAAAGTGGTTTGGAGCTTATGTTCAGGGCGAGTACACACAAGATCAATGGACTTTATATGGAACCGGCGGATTCTCAATGATAAAATATTCAAATGAGAATCACTTTAAAAAAGGACCCGATGGCGGATTCCTCACCCTTGATCCAGACGCAATAACAGGATACCAGTTTAAGGGAGGCGCCAGCTACCGCATAATTCCTGAAGTTGATGTTTATGCAAACGGTGGTTACATAAGCAGGGTGCCGATACTTGACCAGGTTATGGACGATCAGAACGGCATACTTGTTAAGAATCCTGACAACGAAAAGATTATGTCATTCGAAGGCGGCGTTAATACCCGTTTTCTGAATAATATGGTTTACGTTAAGGCAAACTACTATTACACTAACTGGAAAGACAGAGGTGTAACACGCTCGGTAGTTAATCCGGACCAGACAGACGGACTTGTAAGGTTAAGCGGTGTTAATTCACTGCACACAGGATTAGAATTTGAAGCAGGTATACAGCCGGCAAGGTTTGTAAAACTGGATATGGCAGCCTCTTTCGGCAACTGGAAATATACTGATAACGTTACAGGAAATTATTCTACTACTTCCGGTGGAAACAGTGACGTTGTTACGTATAATTTCTACCTTAAAGACGTGAAAGTAGGTGACGCTCCTCAGACACAGGTTGCAGCTGCTCTTACTCTTATACCGTTTAATGAACTGCAGGTACAGTTTGACTGGATGCATAACGGCAATTATTATGCTGACTTCGATCCGTTCAGCCGTACTCAGGCATATTTCAACGGAGAGCAGAGCTGGAAAGTACCCGAGTATGATGTTTTCAACCTTCATTTTAATTACCAGTTGCCTATCGAACTGGCAGGGGCAAAGGTCTCATTATTCGGACATATCTTCAATCTATTTGATACAGTATTTGTACAGGATGCAACTGATGACTCACAATACAATGGATATTATCAGAATAATCCTGACAGAAACGGTGACGGCAGATTAAACTATCTTGACGGTATGCACACAGCAGATGACGCAGAAGTATTCTTATCTGTACCAAGGACATTTAACCTCGGATTTTCTGTGTCTCTGTAAACTTCTGGTTACCTGTTTTTACTTTTCAAAGGCTGTCTATAAAGGCAGCCTTTATTTTATCTCACAAATATTTTACTCAGGTGTTTACTTAGACCTTTCTTAATATTATTTTAACGCCATTCAAAAAGATTTTTATTTATGATTCTGATCCTTTCAAAGGGTCCTCCCCTGCCCTTTGATGGTAAACGGATCGCACCCAGTGTTTCCCCAACACTGGGTTGTTTTTTTTAAACTGATTTATTAGTGATTAGAGTTTCCCCATTTCAAAACATCCACCTGAACTTTAGCGATACCGCTGATTACCATGTCCAGCTCTTCAGCGGCTTTTTTTGAAAGGTCAATTATTCTGCCGTTACGATTTGTCATCCTGTCATTTATGCGAACCACCACTGTTTTTCGATTCTTAAGGTTCTTCACCCTGACGATGGTGCCGAGGCTGTATGAAGGATGGGCAGCGGTTAATTTTTCCTGACTGAATATCTCCCCGCTGGATGTTTTTCTCCCTTCAAATTTATCCGAATAATAGGAGGCGACTCCTACCCTTGATTCCAGGATTTTAGCATTACCGGATATTTCAGAATTCACTTCAGTATTTTCTGTCCTACTTTCCGGAGGATAATTATCCGGGTGTCTGGAAGGAAATCGTGTGCTGGAAGCACAGGAATTTAATATAAACATCAGTACCGCAGCAGCGAGAAACCGTTTAGCTATTCTTATGATAATATTGAAGCACATTTTAATACAGCCGTTTCACTTCTAAGTCTGTTTTTTCCAAGGTTATAAAAATCTGCACCTGCAAAAAGTTTCTTTTCATCTTCAGTAAAATCTCCTTCCGGACCGAATAGCAGGTAATTTTTTTCATTAGGTTTAACCGAACCTTTATCGAAGTCCTTCTCAGCCTCCTGAACAAAAAGGATTTTATTACCTTCAGCGGCAGCGAGCTCTCTGATAGAGCAGCCTGTTTTAAGTTCAGGGAGGAAACTTCTTAATGACTGCTTCATTGCAGAAACCAGTATTTTCTCCCAGCGGGGTGTTTTATTTCCCTTAGGGATAGTTCTGGCGGAATCAAATATTATAAAACGGGTTATCCCCAGCTCGGTACATTTCTCCAGCGCAGTTTCAAATCTTTCGGCACTTCTGAGCCGGGGTATACAGAAGATGAGATTCTTGTTATAATCCTCATATTTATATTCCTCAAGCACCCGTGATTCTAAAATGTCCGCTGACAAGTTAATAATCGATGTTTTGAAAATTTGCCCTTTGCCGTCAGTGAAATAGAGTTCATCGCCGGGCTGATGTCTCATAACTTTCAGGATGTGGTTTAATTCATTCCTTTCAGTTAATACCAGCGTTCCTTCCACCGCGGAAGAAGGAGAATAATAAAGTTCTATGTCTTTAAGGTTTTCCATGCTCCAAATCAGAAAGATACCGCAACATTAAAAATAAATTCTGAATTATGGTACTCGTCGAGTCCAACTTCAAGCCTGACAACGTTATAAGGAAGTATTAAGAGGGTAAGTCCAGCGCCATACCCGCTTCTGATATCCTTAATAGATATAGCCTCACCTTTGAATTTAACTGTTCCCGCGTCACCGAAGACCTCCGTATAAAGCGCGACCCTATAAGAAAGAAGTGATTTTGGAAGCAGCGGAACAAAGTCCAGACTAATGTGAATATCTTTAAGTATGGGATAGTACAATTCCATAGAGCCCAGGTAATAGTTATTTCCTTCAAGATGCTCAGTATAGTGACCGCGGATTCTTTCATCGTATCCAATATATGACAGATCATAGAAAGGAACCAATTTACCGCCTGTAAGCCTGGTAGTAAATCTCCATTTTGCGTGGAGGCCGGCTATAATAGGACGGTACTCCCGGAAATCCAATTTAAAGATATTATAGTTGATCCCATCATTACCCAGTCCCTTGAACTCCATGACCGCAGCTCCCAGCAAACCTTCCCTTGGAAACTGAATAAGGTCCCTTGTATCATATGAATATCCGAATGAAACAAAAGGTGTATGGTCAATTCTTGAATCGGACGCGGATATTCCCTTGATAAAAAAAGGAGTCTCGATGTAACTATAGCCCGCACTAAGAGAAAACCTCTGATATAAGCCGAAGCGCTTTCCCAACTCGACTGAACCGGTAATATTTTTCTGCTCGTAATCGGCACCATGAAGTGAGGCAGCCATAGTGCTTTTATTGGCTACGCTGCCGTATGATAATGAAACGCTGAAAGATAAGTCCTTCTGGCGCGAGAGGTAGGGAGTATGATACATCACCCTGAGAAACGGATTATAGCCAAACGCACCGCTGAGCGAGACAGTTTCATTGCGGCCTCTGAAATTTTTAACAACCAGTATGGCTCCATAGGAAAATTTCTTCCAATCATTTTCCCTCATCTCAAGGAAAGGAACCGGATAGATGTACCATCCCTCCTCAACACTGATTACAGCATAATTTTTACCATTAACTGTTTCGGGATAAACATCAACTAAATTAAAAATGCCAAGACTATAAATTCTATCCCGGTTATATTTCGCAATATCAGGCGTTAACGTATCTCCCGAAGAGAAATTCAGTTCCCTTAAAATTATGAAGTCTTTTGTTGTTTCATTACCAACCAGTTTAATAGAATCAATAACCACGCTGTAATCCTGCAGATATTTTATGGTATCCTGCACCTGTGCGAGAGCAGGCTGCAGAGATAAGATTACAAAAAGCAGGAGGTATTTTATCATTTTATCTGACCGGTAAAAAAAAACGGTTCGCTTAAACAAATCTGTCCGGGCGAACCGTATAATACAAAGTTAAATTAAATCAGGAAACAGGTTCTTCTATGTAATCCGCAATAGGATTGCAGCTACATACAAGGTTCCTGTCGCCATAAGCGCTGTTAACCCTTCCAACAGAGGGCCAGAATTTATTCTTCCTGGTCCATTCAACAGGGTAGGCAGCTTTTTCACGTGAATAGGAGTGATTCCATTCATCAGAAATTAAAACATTAAGAGTATGAGGCGAGTTTTTAAGAACATTATCAATCTGGTCAGCTTTACCTTCCTCAATCTCCTTTATTTCCTCCCTGATTGCTATCATGACCTCACAGAACCTGTCGAGTTCCGACTTTGATTCACTCTCCGTAGGTTCCACCATAAGCGTTCCGGCAACAGGAAATGAAACCGTAGGGGCATGATATCCGTAATCCATCATCCTTTTAGCTATATCTTCAACTTCTATTTTAGCAGAAGCCTTAAAGCCTCTCATATCGAATATCAATTCGTGCGCTACCCTTCCCTTTGTACCGGTATACAATACCTTAAAATAAGGTTCCAGCCGGGCTTTAATATAATTCGCATTCAGAATTGCAGCTTCGGAGGCTTTTGTTAAGCCCTGAGTGCCCATCATTTTTATATAGGCATATGAAATAACGAGTATATCCGCACTACCCCAGGGAGCGGATGAGACAGCCGGTATACCATGCTGATGACCCAGACTGACAACAGGGTGTTCAGGCAGGAAAGGCACCAGGTGTTCCGCACAGGCGATAGGACCCATTCCCGGTCCCCCACCACCGTGAGGAATACAGAAAGTTTTATGAAGGTTAAGATGGCAAACATCAGCGCCTATATTGGCAGGACTTGTCAATCCCACCTGCGCGTTCATGTTTGCACCGTCCATATAAACCTGACCGCCGTTTTTATGAATTATTTCACAAATCTCCCTGATCTTTTCCTCGAACACGCCATGTGTAGAAGGGTAAGTTACCATAAGAGCAGACAGATTATCCTTATTAGCTTCAGCTTTTTTTCTGAGATCTTCAACGTCAACGTTGCCCCTGGCATCGCAGTTAGCTACCACCACCTTCATTCCGGCCATAACCGCACTCGCAGGGTTTGTACCATGAGCGGAGGATGGAATTATAACAACATTCCGATGTCCCTCGCCCCTATTTTTATGATATTCCCTTATAACCATCAAACCTGAATACTCACCCTGAGCACCGCTATTGGGCTGAAGCGAAACAGCAGCAAAGCCTGTTATTTTAGCGAGCTGATCTTCCAGTTCCTTAAAGAGCTGTTTATAACCCTGTGTCTGTTCCGAGGGAGCAAATGGATGTATCTTACAGAACTCAGGCCAGGTTATCGGCAGCATTTCGGTAGTTGCATTTAATTTCATTGTGCATGAGCCAAGGGGAATCATAGAATGCGTGAGGGAAAGATCCTTATTCTCAAGGCTCTTCATATACCTCAGCATTTCAGTTTCAGAATGATAAGTGTTAAACACAGGATGAGTTAAATACTCCGATGTTCTTTTCAGATTATCAGTGTATTCCGGATTTATTTCTAAAGCTTCTTTCTTAAGAGAAGATGCATCAATCTCTTTCCCATTTATCTTAGAAAAAATATTGATGATTTCTATTATGTCATCAAGGTCAGCAGGCTCGCCAATTGAAATACCTATAGAGTTTTCCGGGAAATATCTGAAGTTAATCTTACGGCTTTCAGCTTCTTCACGAATCTGGTTTATTTTCTTTTTATCATCATCCGAAAAGCTGATCTTCAGTGTGTCAAAATAATTTTTATTAACCTGTGTATAGCCTGATTTCTTAAGAGAAACATCGAGGAACGATGTAAGAGTATGAATCCTTTCAGCTATTGCTTTTATTCCTTCCGGACCATGGTAGACAGCATACATAGCCGCCATTACGGCCAGCAGCACCTGAGCAGTACAGATATTACTTGTAGCTTTTTCCCTGCGGATATGCTGTTCCCTTGTCTGAAGCGCCATCCTGAAGGCGAGGTTTCCCTGAGCATCGATAGTAGCACCGATTATTCTGCCGGGGATATTCCTTTTGAGCTCATCACGTGTAGCAAAATATGCAGCGTGCGGACCTCCGTAGCCCATTGGGACACCGAATCGCTGCGTATTTCCAACTACAGCATCAGCTCCGAATTCTCCCGGAGGAGTTAAAAGCGCCAGACTCATCAGGTCTGCCGCAACAGTGCAAAAAATATTCTTCGATTTTGCTTCGCTGAACAGGCTCCTGTAATCATATATCTCGCCATTATCAGAAGGGTATTGAACCAGCAAACCGAAAATATCGTCTGACAAATTTATCTTTTGATGATCACCGACTATCAGTTTTATTCCCTGCGATTCGGCTCTTGTTCTTAAAACACTTATCGTCTGAGGAAAACATTCTTCAGATACAAAAAAAGTATCAGCATCCTTATTACTTCTCAAAGAATGAAACATACTCATTGCCTCGGCTGCTGCAGTTCCCTCATCGAGCAGAGAAGCATTTGCAATAGGGAGAGCAGTAAAATCAATGACAGCGGTCTGGAAATTCATCAGTGCTTCGAGTCTTCCCTGCGCTATCTCAGCCTGGTAAGGAGTGTACTGTGTATACCAGCCGGGATTTTCCAGTATGTTCCTCTGAATAACGGCGGGGGTGATAGTATGGCTATAGCCCATTCCAATGTAGGGTTTGAAAACCTGGTTTTTCGCAGCAATTTCTCTTAATCCTTCCAGGAACTGATATTCTGTAAGAGGCTCACCCAGGGCAGGACTTTCTTTTAATCTTATCTGCGTAGGTACTGTCTGATCAATCAGTTCTTCCAGCGAACCAATTCCTATAACTTCCAGCATTTCCTTTATCTCTTCATCATTCGGTCCTATATGCCTGTTAACAAACTTATCCGGATGTTCAAGGTTCTTCATGGTTTATTTCTCGTAATATTGAATTAGCAAAAATATTTAGACTTACTAAAATACGGAATGTTTTATTTCTATAAAATGATAAAAATGAGGTAAGGTTTAAGATTGAAGATGATAGAACCCGAAAAGAAGTATTTTTACGATGCAGACAAAATGAAGAAAAAAAAGGCTTATCCGCCGGCTTTACTCTGGTTTATTTTCATCATTGCAACGTGGGCCGCATTCTGTTCAGCTGATTTTTTGTTGCGCCCCTTCCCTGTACCGTAGGACTCGCCATTTATTTCAACCTGCACAGTGAAGAGACGGTTATGCTGAGGGCCTTCCTCGTGTATTACAGTATATACAGGATTTTCAAACTTTTTAGCCTGCGCATATTCAAGCAGCTGACTTTTATAATTTTCATCTATAAGATGTCCCCCCTGTTTCGCACTCGGTTCGATCAGATTTTTACGAATAAAAGATCTGGCACCCTCAAGACCGTTATCGAGGTAAATAGCTCCAATAAGGGCTTCAAAAGCATCAGCAAGCACTGTACGTGACCCATAAGTAAACGCAGACGACAGGTTTTTACTGACCAGAAGGAACCTTGACAAACCTATTCTTTCAGCACCTTCAGCAAGAGCAATCCTGTTAACCAGCTTTGCCCGGACTTTGGTTAAAAATCCTTCATCCTCGTCCGGGTATACTTCAAAAAGGTATTCGGCAACAGAAAGATTAAGAACAGAGTCACCCAGAAACTCCAGTCTCTCATTAGAAACAGCAAAATCGGGATTTTGTTCAAGAAACGATCTGTGCATCAGCGCCTGGATGTAGTATGATTTGTCTTTTATAGGGACCCCTGTTACAGATTCCAGCTCTGAAAACTTACGATGGGTAAGCAATTTGGAAAAATACCTGGTTTGTTCCCTTGCCTGGCTCTGCTTCAGCTTTTCAAGAAGCCAGGATATCAACTGCCCCAAGGCTTAATCTCCGGCATTTTTGAACAATATCGATGCATTATGTCCGCCAAATCCAAACGTATTACTTATGGCAAAGTTAATCTTTTTATCTGTATATTTTTTAGCGCTGTAATTTAAATCGCATCCGGGATCAGGATTATCAAGGTTGATAGTAGGAGGTATTTTATTATTTATTATAGAAAGAATAGTAGCGATAGCCTCAACACCGCCGGCAGCACCCAGCAGGTGTCCCGTCATCGATTTAGTGGAGCTGACTATAAGCTTATAAGCGTGATCACCGAAAGCAGCTTTAATTGCCCTGGTTTCGGTTATATCGTTAAAGGGTGTACTTGTTCCATGAGCATTTATATAATCAATATCCTCAGGCTGAATTTCTGCATCCCTGATAGCGGCCCTCATAGAACGGGAAGCACCCTCACCCTCAGGTGACGGAGCCGTAATATGATAAGCATCTCCTGTAAGGCCGATGCCGGCAATCTCAGCGTAAATTTCGGCACCGCGGGCTTCAGCGTGTTTATATTCTTCCAGTATCAAAGTACCGGCGCCCTCACCCATTACAAATCCATTCCTATCGACATCGAATGGCCGGGAAGCTTCGGCATACCTGTCATTCCAGGTTGACAGAGCGCGCATAGCATTAAATCCACCGATCGACATCTCTGTAATAGCAGCCTCAGACCCTCCGCACATCATCAAGTCAGCGCTTCCTCTCTGGATGAGCATGAAAGCATCGGCGATAGCGTGGGAAGCAGTAGCGCAGGCAGAAGTAGTGGCATAGTTCGGGCCTTTCAGTCCGAACTTAATTGATATTTGTCCCGCCGCCATATCAGAGATCATCATTGGAACAAAGAAAGGACTTATCTTACGGGGATCTTTATTTTCAAAATAGACCCAGTGCTGATTCTCCAGAGTAATCATACCGCCGATACCGCTGCCGTAGATAACACCGAACCTTTCAAGATCAACACCGTTTTTATCCAGTCCGGAATCTTTCATCGCCATAATCGCGGTAGCAAGAGCGAACTGATTAAACGGATCAAGGCGTCTTATTTCCTTTTTCTCAAGATAATCGGCAGCATCAAAATTCTTTACTTCGGCAGCAAATTTGGTATCAAACTTTTCAGTATCAAATTTGGTAATAGGGGCAACCCCGTTCCGGCCGCTGATGAGGCCCTCCCAGAAGTCAGATAATCCTATTCCAATTGGAGTAACTGCACCCATTCCGGTTACAACTACTCTTCTTTTCGTCATAAATCTCTCCGGAGAATAAATAGATTGAGGTAATCTTCAAAAGATTGAAATCTCATTATTTTAAGGGAGTGAAGTCGAGAAAATAAATTTCCCGACTTTTATTAGATTAACCTAATTTCTCTGTAAGGTACCTGGTAGCGTCTCCCACTGTATTTATTTTCTCAGCGTCCTCATCCGGTATAGATACCTGGAAAGCACTCTCAAAACCCATAACCAGTTCAACAATGTCTAAAGAATCAGCGCCAAGATCATTAGTAAAGGAAGCTTCAGGTGTTATCTGTGATTCCTCAACACCCAATTTATCCATTATGATCTCTTTAACTTTAGCTTCAACATCCATCTTTATGACTCCTATAATTTATTTCAGTTAGTGTAATTTAATAAAGTTTTTAAAAATAAGGTAATTATTTTACATTGTCATTCCGCCGTCAACCGCAATTACCTGTCCTGTTATATAATCAGCTTCAGGACTACATAAAAATCCTACTACTTTAGCGATATCTTCCGGAGTTCCCATGCGGCCCAGAGGCACATTTTTAAGGAGAGCCTCCCTTTGTTTCTCATCCAGTTTCTGAGTCATGCTGGTCTCAATAAAACCCGGGGCAACAGCATTAACCGTGATATTGCGGGAAGCGAGTTCCCGAGCCATTGCCTTGGTAAAACCTATAACTCCTGCTTTAGAAGCCACATAGTTAGCCTGTCCGGGATTACCGATTAGTCCCACAACCGAGGCAATATTCACTATTCTTCCGTATCTCTGCTGGATCATAGGTTTAAGAATAGCTTTTGTGTAATTAAAAACGCTTTTAAGGTTAGCCGAGATAACGTCATCAAAATCCTTCTCAGTCATTCTCAAAAGCAGATTATCCCTAGTAATGCCGGCATTATTAACAAGAATGTCTACTCCGCCCAGTTTAGCTATAGCTTCATCAACAGTACGCTGCGCATCTTCAAGAGATGACGCATCAGCTTTAAAACCGTATATTTTAGTATCGAGAGAACCGACTTCCTTCTGCAATTCCTCAGCGCACTCATCGCAGCTATTATATATGAACGCAACATCAGAGAAAAGCACACCGCAGCAGCTCTTTGCCGCGAGTTCCTTTACTATTGCCCTTCCTATTCCTCTTGTTCCGCCTGTTACTATTGCTCTTTTGGTTTTTCCGTTCATTTAATTTTCTCCGCTTTTAACCCTTCAAAATATTCAATTTTATATTTCTCTAATTCTCTAAACCCCTCTTCACCGAAGAAATGCTTTAATTCCTCCGTGCATGAATCATATATAGTATGCTGGCCTGAAGGATTACGATTGCAGGTTTTCAGCCTGTCAATATGTTCATCATCGATGGTTAGGGCATTTTCATAGATAGTGAGTGGGAATAAAATACAATAAAGGGGCTTGTATTTCCACTTGTATGCTCCCTCGTTGTCAGCCAGTTTCTGAAGCGTACAAAGTCCGTTTTTATCAAGAAATGTACATTTCCCGTTAATAACTTCGGTACCGACAGCTACACCGGAATCAAAATCCTCATCCTCCTCAGGAGCCTCGAACCATTTCTCCGTATCTGTGACCTGAGTTTCATCGAACATTGGTATGAGTTTATCTTTAAGCGACATGATCATATTGTGTTCTTTAAGGTCGGTATATACACCGTAATAACAGCATTCACCCGAACATTTACAGCCGAAGCTGAAGGTAAAGATCTGCGGGTCAATTTTGACTCCGTTAATTTCTTTTGTAAACTTTTCACTCATCAGATATACTTCTCCACATCAGAATATTTATCAATATTGAAACATTTAACGTCTGGATTTATTCGTTTCACAAGTCCCTGCAGCACTTTACCCGGACCAATTTCATAAAATTCCTCAATACCATCGTTTATCATATTCCGGATAGTTTCTTCCCATCTTACAGGTGAGGTGACCTGTTCATATAAATACTTTTTAATCTCTTCTTTTACAAGAACCGGCTTAGCGGTAACATTAACATAAACAGGAATTCTGCCATCGTAGATATTTGCGGATTCCAAAGCTTCCTTCAGACTCTCTTTTGCGGGATCCATTAAAGGAGAATGAAACGCTCCGCTTACAACAAGTTCCTTAACCAGCTTTGCTCCTTTAGATTTACAGATCTCCATACCCTTTTTAACGCCGTCAACCGAACCAGAAATAACAACCTGTCCCGGTGAATTAAAATTAGCGCACTGTACAATTCCTACGGCAGATGCCTCCGCACAGCATTCTTCAACGACGGAAGGATTAAGACCTATAACCGCGGCCATAGTACCTTTATTCTCCTCACCAGCCTGCTGCATTGCTTTTCCGCGAACTCTCACCAGCTTAACGGCTTCATAAAACTGCAGAGCGTTTGCGGACACAAGAGCCGAATATTCACCAAGTGAATGTCCCGCCGCTGCATCGGGGTGGAGTGTGCGGATTAGTGCTGCCAGCACCACGCTATGAAGAAAAATAGCCGGCTGGGTAAATTCAGTTTGTTTGAGCTGATCTTCAGGGCCATTAAACATTATATAGGAAAGATTTATACCAAGCGCGTCATCAGCGGTTTTTATCATCTCTTTGGCTTCAACGGAATTTTCGAACAAATCCTTAGCCATTCCTACATACTGAGAACCCTGACCGGGGAACAAAAAAGCTTTTTTACTCATCGAATGATATTATATAATGACACAAATTTAATCCATCCCCCAGACAACGTAAATTGCGCCCCAGGTATAACCGGCGCCGAATGCAGAGAGGATAAGGTTATCACCTTTCTTAAGCTTTCCTGCGCGATAATAATCTACGAGACAAAGAGGAATAGTTGCTGCTGTTGTATTTCCATACTTATCAATATTTATCATAACCTTATCTTTGCCTATTCCCATTCTTTGCGCGGTAGCATCAATTATTCTCAGGTTGGCCTGATGAGGAACCAGGTAGGCAATATCATCTGAATTAAGATTATTCTTCTGCATTATTTCATAGGATATATCAGCCATACCTTTAACAGCAACTTTAAAGACAGCCTTACCATCCTGATAAAGATAATGCATTTTATTATCTACGGTCTCATGGCTGGGAGGATTCAAGCTTCCTCCGCCTTTCATATGAAGAGTTTCCTGTCCCGAACCGTCAACCTTGAGAAGAGAATCTCTCATACCGAGGGATTTATCTTCAGTGGGTTCCAGAAGAACAGCCGCGCCGGCATCGCCGAAAAGGATACAGTTATTTCTATCAGTATAATCCACGATAGAGCTCATCTTGTCAGCGCCTATCACCATAACCTTTTTATACCTGCCGCTCTCGACAAGAGAACACCCGGTCTGGAAAGCAAAGAGGAAGCCGGAACAGGCGGCTGACAAATCAAATCCCCAGGCATTATTTGCACCGATCTTATCCTGTACAATGCAGGCAGTTGCAGGGAAAAACATATCAGGGGTAACTGTGGCAACGATTATGCAGTCGATTTCATCCGGAGAAACATTAAAAGTTTCCAATAAATTTTTTGCTGCACCTGCAGCAAGGTCGCTTGTGGCACCATTTTCAAGCAGCCTTCTCTCTTTTATTCCTGTTCTTGTAGTTATCCATTCATCTGTTGTTTCAACAATTTTTTCAAAGTATGCATTATCCATGATTTTATCAGGCACATACATCCCCAGTCCAGTAATCACCGCATTATATTTATTACTCTTCATTTATCAGCTTCCGGTTTTTTCAGAATATTGTTTAATAGAATTTTCGATCTTAACAGGCAGTTTTTTATCATACATGATTTTAGCCTTTAAGACCATATTACGTATAGCTTTTGGAGTACTCGATCCGTGGCCAATTATACTAATTCCGTTAACTCCAAGCAAGGGAACTCCTCCAACTTCCTGATAATCCATAACCTTCAGGGCCTTCCGCAGTGTTCCGCGAGTTAACCCTATCTTAATCTTATCGATCATGTTTTTCTTTGCCGTCTCACCCAGCAGATGTTTAAGAAGCCGCGGAACCGCCTCTCCGAACTTAAGCAGTATATTACCTATGAAGCCGTCGCAAACAACAACATCAACTTTGCCTGTTAGTACATCTCTTCCTTCAACATTGCCTATAAAATTGAGATTAGACTGCTTTAAAAGCTTAAAAGCCGTCTCAGAAACCTCATTTCCTTTTCCTTCCTCCTCACCCATGCTGAGCACACCCACAGAAGGATTTTTAACACCTCCCATATCCCGGGCGTATATAGTACCCATAACCGCGTACTCCAGCAGATGCTGAGCTTTAGCATCTTTACCCGCACCAACATCATACAAATAACAGATACCGTTAACATTAGGCATCTCGGCTCCGATAGTAGGTCTCCCCACGCCGGGGATTCTCCCCATGATCAGAGTTGATGCCGCCATTACAGCACCCGTATTTCCCGCGCTGATGAAAGCATCGGCCTTACCATCCCTTACCATCTCCGCACCTATCACAATTGAAGAATCAGGCTTCGATTTCAAGGTGCTGGTAGGGCTATCAGCCATCTCTATAACCTTATCGGCGTGTATGATATTTCCTTCATTAAATGTGAGCTTTTCCTGAGACAGGACTTTTTTAATTTCATCTGATTTACCGATGAGAAACAAATCGATCCCATCGATCTCATTTACAGCCTGAACCGCACCCAGTACAATATTTAAGGGGGCGAAATCGCCCCCCATTGCATCAACAATTATTCTGCACTTTGTACCGTTCGGTTCAGAATCGTTCATTAAAAAAGTTTATTATTCGAAATTAGCTTTTGGGTATAAACATAGATTTTTCATTATAATACCCGCAGGAAGGACAAGCACGGTGGGTCATCTTCATTTCACCGCAGTTTGAACATACTCCCAGCGAAGGAGCTGAAGCCTTATAATGAGTTCTTCTCTTATCTCTTCTGCTCTTTGACCATTTTCGTTTTGGATTAGGCATACATTTACCGTTTCTTAATTAGTGTTTAATTTATTTTTTAATTCCATTAAAGGGAGCCACCTGACATCGGTTTCACTATTACCGCAGGAGCATTTGCCTTCATTCAGATTCTTACCGCATCTGCTGCAGAGACCTTTACATTCCTCACTACATAACTTTTTCATAGGAACAGCCAGTATAGTAAAGTCTCTTACATCACTTGAAATATCAATTGAAGCAGCTTCAGCCGAAAGATAAGCAATATTATCTGATTCAGTTTCAACTGGTTCAACACCTAACATATAAACCATTTCATACTCTGTGCGAAGGGGCCTGCTGAATGTACTGGTACACCTATCGCATTCTAAAACGGTATTAACTAAAATTGAAGCATCAAGGATTAATTGATTGTGAGCTTTGCTAATCTCTACATCAACCTCAATATTACCTTCAAACGGCGTTTCCAATCCAAGCGAGTTTACGGGTTCGACGAATCTGAATTCATGAGTGCCGTCACTCAGATTCGAAATCTTAATTTTCATCGTAAATTCTCACAATCTTTACAAAAAAACGATTTAAAATATAGCCATACTTCCAAATATAGTCAATAAATTAAGTTCTGCATATGTTCATTTAAATTGGTGAATTGATCGTCACCGAAAGCATCTGATCCTTTCATCTATTTCCCGGACCCGGGCCTTTTTTTCTCTTAAGTGCAGCCTGGTGCAAAAAGGTGAATTATGACCCCTTACTCCCACCCCATTTTCCAACTACGCTCCAACTACGTTCCAACTACGCTCCAACTACGCTCCAACTACGCTCCAACTACGCTCCAACTACGCTTCAACTGCGCTTCAACTGCGCTCCAACTGCGCTCTATATCCGCTCTGAAAGCAGGGTAAAACCTAGATTTTGCGTAAAACCGGGCATTTTTAGAGAGAAGCGAGTAAGTTTATTTTAAGAATGTCTCATTCCTGCGCACAGCGGAGCATAAAAGGGAGAATGGGGAAACCATGAGATATAAAATCACTCAAAGAACGGAGAAAAAGGTCAGTCGGAACTAAAGAGATTCAGGAAATTAGTTTTTTTATGCTATAGTTTATAAAGGCTGTATACTTTAAATTGCAGTTTTATTTCTGACATCAAAGAGAAATGCTCACAGTCCGGAATCTGACAAAACAATACAATGATGTAGTTGCCGTTAAGGAACTGAGTTTTACGGTAAGTGAAGGGAAGATTTTTGGTCTTCTTGGTCCAAACGGGGCCGGAAAGACGACCACGATCAGGACAGTACTGAACATTATTAAACCTACTTCCGGGGAAATCAGATTCTATGATAAGAAAATTACCAGAGACTTTTTTAATGTTATCGGCTATCTTCCCGAAGACCGAGGACTATACAAAAAGAGCAGGGTTGATGAAGTAATACTATATTTTGCCGCGCTGAAGAACATGAGCCGGTCTGACGCAAAAAAACAGCTCGACTTCTGGCTAAACAAGCTGGAAATAAAGCATTACAAAACCAAGAAAGTTGAAGAACTTTCAAAAGGCAACCAGCAGAAAATACAGTTTATTATCTCGGTAATTCATAACCCGCGGCTGCTGATACTGGACGAACCTTTCAGCGGCTTCGACCCGATAAATCAGCAGGTTATAAGAGAAACGATACTCTCCTTTGTAAGTGAAGGGAAACTGATAATACTCTCAACGCACCAGATGGAAGTTGCGGAAAAGATGTGTTCGGATATTCTGCTAATAAACCAAGGGCAGGAAGTCTGCAGCGGGTCACTCGCGCAGCTGAAGAAAAACTTCGGCGGAAATATGGTTGAGATAGGTTTTGACGGAAGCAGCGAGGTGATAAAAAACTTAAGCTATGTTAAAGGTATAGATGACTATAACAATTTTGCGGAAGTTCAGCTGGAAGATTCCGTGGAACCATATGTTTTTATAAGAGACGTATCAGACAAAATAAAGGTAAATCATTTCAGAGTGATTGAACCGACGCTTAATAAAATATTTATTGATATGATCAGGCAGAGCGCGCTAAGCTGATGAAAAAGATTCTGGAAATATCGCGGTGGGAATTCCTTGAGAAAGTTAAAACCAAAGCTTTTATTCTCTCGCTGATAATAACACCGGCGCTGGTAATCCTTATTTCCATCGGCGGCACATTAATTTCAGCTAATGAGCAGGAATCAACCAAGGCTATAGGGATTATCGACTCTTCGATGGTCTACTACTTCCCTCTTTCGCAGGCGCTTGAAGATTATAAGCTGGATAACGGTCAGCCGGTTTATGTAGTTTTCAACCTTAACCATGCAGCCGAGGGCATAAAAGAAAATATAGAGGCAGCCGACCGTGATGTTTATAAAAACAAAATAGCAGGTTACATCCTGTTGAAAAACTACGGCGATTCACTTGATGTTCAATACAGAAGCAGCAATTCAGGAAGCTTTAAGGATGTTCAGAGGATTGAGAATGCCGTAAAAGAAGTAAGAATAAAAATCGGTCTGTCCAGACTCGGAATCGACCCGGAACTTTTAAGCTCATCCTTCGGCAATATCACCGTTGACCAGGTAACCGTAAAAGAAGGAGATCAGGTTAAGCAGTCGGATTTCCTTTCAGAGTTCCTCTCTTCAATTGTATTTATTATGCTGCTTCTAATGATGATAATATATTCCGGACAGATGCTGGTACGGAGTCTTGTTGAAGAGAAATCAAACAAGCTTATTGAGATATTAATTTCAAGCTGTACACCTGAAGAACTTCTTGCGGGGAAAATACTCGGGCTCAGCGCTCTGGGGCTTTTCCAGATGTTTATATGGACCTGCATAGGAATAGCTCTTGCAGGCAGCTCTGTAATTCCTCCGTCCGCTTTTAACAACTTCTTCATAATGCTGGTTTATTTTATACTTGGATTTCTTTTTTACACGGCCCTCTTCGTAGGGATCGGGTCTATTGTAACGACTGAACAGGAAGCCCAGCAGATAACCAGCTATCTAAGCCTTTTCCTTGTTCTGCCGATCGCTATTTCGGCATCCGCTATTTTTAATCCTGACTCGCTGCTTGTAGAGATATTATCATTTATTCCGTTAACCATCCCTGCTATTATGCTGCTAAAAATTAATGTTATTGATGTTCCGCCTATAGAAATTCTTTCGACAATCATGATCATGATTGCATCTATTTATATTACTATATTAGCCGCATCGAAAATATTCAGAATCGGGATACTCTCATACGGTAAAAAACCAGGAATTAAAGAACTCATCTCATGGATAAAAGAAAAATAGTATAGATCTGAGAGGGACTGTGTATTTCATAGCTTCATTATTAGCCGCCATAATACCAATGGTTACCTATCTCCTGATAATCTGGCGCATTGACAGGTACGACAGGGAGCCATTCAGTCTTTTAATAACAAACTACATTTATGGTGCTGTTGGAGCAATACTGCTGGCCATTATTGGCAGCGGACTGGTAACAGGTCTTCTTTCCTATATAATGAGTAATGAAGAAATGGTTTTAAGGGTGCAGACCATTATAGTAGCCCCGGTTGTTGAGGAAACCACCAAAGGCTTTTTTCTCTTTCTGATGATCGCCAACAAAAAATTTGACAACATAACTGACGGAATTGTATACGGCGGAGCTATAGGACTGGGTTTCGGGATGACAGAGAACTTCTTTTATTTTCTATTCTATTCACAGTCTTTCAGCGGATGGCTGACTATAGTTATAATAAGAACACTTTTCTCCGGGGTAATGCATTGCGTATCAACGGGGACGCTGGGAGCTTTTCTCGGCTATGCAAAGTTTAAGCCGAAAATAATTAAGCTCACCTTTCCCGTTTTAGGACTTGCAGCGGCAATGTTCATACACTTTCTATGGAATCTGTCAGTCAGTTTCGAATCGACTGCCATCCTGGGATTTCTTTTTATGATAGTTACCATAGCGATAT
Organism: uncultured Bacteroidota bacterium; assembly: GCA_963771705.1. Taxonomy (GTDB): domain Bacteria; phylum Bacteroidota; class Ignavibacteria; order Ignavibacteriales; family Ignavibacteriaceae; genus DATFVA01. The sequence continues at coordinate 218,635 of CAVYUP010000003.1, read as the reverse complement.
TCATTACTGTTTTTTCAATTTCAATTATGGGAGAGAAAAAAATTATTTTCAGAGAGCTTCTTCCCGAAACAGAAACAGGTCTTATTCCGCAGGGGCATCTGGATATATTAAACTCCAGTAAAAGAAATAAGCTCGGATGGATTGATGAAAGTATCCGTAAATTATATATTAGCGCAGCCACAACCCTTGCATTCAGAAAAATGCAGGCACGCAATTCGAGCGGTTTAAGTAAGAATTATTATGAACAGGATATTGAACATTACAGAATATTTATCAGAAATTTATTATCAGGTACACGGCCGGGCTAAATGAATAAATCCAATTCCTGTATCTGCCTGCTGCCTCTTTTTCCGTTATTCAATAACGATAGTGCGCCATTATTTGAATCCATGAGCGCAGAGGACTCCTCCCTCCTCTATTCAATTTTGTATGAAAATTATATTGAAATACTGAGCGAAGCAGCTGAAAATTCAACCATTGTCTGTTGTTTTGACAAGCAGGATAAGAACAAGGTTCCGCAAAACATTGAAAAAAAGGCCGGGGAAATCTACTGGGTTGACACCAACGATCTGAATGGAGAACTAAAAAATCTTAATGAAAAATATTTCAAGAAGTTCAATAACAACCTGATGATATTCGCTCATTCAATAGGATTATCACCACTGGAGATAAAGAAGATATTCACTCTACTGGAAATGGATGATGAGTCGATTATGCTCGGCAGGGATAGTGACGAAAGAGTTGCATTACTGGGTTTTAATAATTACAATAAAGAAATAATGGGTTCTATTTCCGAAGAAAGAAACCATTACAATGAGCTGCTTATAAGGGCAAGCAGTCATGATAATTTTGTTCACACGCTCAGCAACTTTATGCTTATTGAAAGCAAAAATGATTTTAAGAAGCTTTATGACGAACTATCCAAAAAAGAAAGTCTCAACTACTGTAATCAGATCATACACGAAAAGTTCACCCACCTGTTTATTGAATATAAGGAAATGCTGAAATGAGCAGGATAGCCATCTATGGGGGAACATTTGACCCGGTGCATCATGGGCATCTAATCACTGCACAGTCGGTTCTGGAACTCCGGAATCTCGATAAAATAATTTTCATACCAAGCTTCATTTCACCGCACAAACAGGACATTACGGCATCTGCTGCCGAACACCGGGTTAATATGCTGAAACTTGCCATTGAGAATGTTTCACGCTTTGACTGGTCAGATATCGAAATTAAAAGGGAGAACGTCTCTTATACAATTGATACGCTTAATGAGCTGAAGAAGCAATTCGATCATATTGAACTTATTGTAGGAGAAGATAATTTACTAACTTTTGATACATGGAAATCACCCGAAAAGATAATAGAAATTGCTACACTACTGGTTCTGAGAAGAAGGACAGCGAAAGAAGCCGGAACCAGATATCCTTTTGAGGAAAAAGCTGTATACCTGGAGACACCCAGGATAGATATAAGCGGAACCGGTATAAGAGAACGCGTAAGGAAAGGACTGCCTATCAACTTCCTTGTACCGGAGAATGTAATGAAATATATTTATGATTTAAAATTATATAAGGAATGAAATGAAAATACTTGTAACAGGAGGCGCCGGTTTCATCGCTTCGCATATTACCGACGCGTTAATTGAAGAGGGACATACTGTTTTTGTACTCGACAACCTGTCCTCCGGATTTGAAAAGAATCTTAACCCCAAAGCTGAATTTGTAAAAAAAGATATAAGGGATAAGTCGCTTTCTGAATTATTTGAGAAAGAGAAATTTGATGTGGTCAATCATCATGCAGCCCAGATGGATGTACGGCGTTCTGTAGCTGACCCTGCTTTTGATGCTGATACAAACATAATAGGTACTATCAACCTTTTGCAGAATGCGGCACAAAATAATGTAAAAAAGTTTATGTTCGCCTCAACAGGCGGTGCTATTTACGGTGAACAGGAATATTTTCCGGCTGATGAAAAACATCCGACGGCCCCGCTCTCACCATACGGAATTTCAAAGCTTGCGGTGGAAAAGTATCTTTTCTTTTATAACATCCAGTATAAACTTAAATACTCCATCCTACGTTACGCAAACGTTTATGGTCCGAGACAAAATCCTCACGGCGAGGCAGGAGTAGTAGCAATTTTTTCGAAGAAGCTTATAAACGGTGAGCAGCCTGTTATTAACGGTGACGGAAAGCAGACCAGGGATTACACTTACGTAAAGGATGTAGTTAAGGCAAACCTTCTTGCTCTTAACGACACCGTATCTGATATCTATAATGTTGGAACCGGCAGGGAGACAGATGTTAATGAATTATACAATATGATCAATAAGTTTGCCGGGAAAGGGCAGGAAGAAAAGCACGGGCCGGCTATGCCGGGAGAACAGATGAGGAGCGTAATAACTTCCAAAAAGCTGAAAGAAAAATTCGGCTGGTCTCCTTCCACCACAATAAACGAAGGGTTAAAGAACACTGTTGATTTTTTTAAGGAGAATAAGTAAGACCAAATGTCCTCTACATTACTACAGCAAAAATTAATTGACGGCGACAGAAGGAGTATAGCAAGAGCGATTTCTGTTGTTGAATCAAATGACCGCGGCGCTTCAGAACTGCTTAAGTCTATTTATCCAGAAACAGGAAACGCATACAGGATAGGAATAACAGGTCCTCCGGGGGCCGGAAAAAGCACCATCACCAACCAGGTAACGAAATATTTGAGATCTCTGGATAAGAAAGTCGGCATTATAGCAGTCGACCCCACGAGTCCTTTCACAGGCGGCGCATTACTCGGTGACCGCGTCAGGATGAACGATATCGGACAGGATCCGGGAGTATTTATAAGAAGTATGGCAACCCGCGGGAGTCTGGGCGGCTTAAGTAAAAAAGCTGTTGATGCTGCCGACGTTCTGGATTCCGCAGGTTTCGATTTCATAATTCTGGAAACAGTAGGCGTTGGTCAGTCGGAACTCGACATAGCGAATGCCGCAGATACAACCATTGTTGTTCTGGTTCCTGAATCGGGTGACGCTGTACAGGCTATGAAGGCCGGATTGATGGAGATTGCAGATTTCTTTGTGGTAAATAAAAGTGACCGCCCCGGGGCCGAACAGGCTGTAACGGCTTTGAGGACCATCCTTATGATGAAAGGCCATGATGAAAAGAGCTGGATGGCTGATATAATTAAAGCTGTTGCTACCGAAAACAAAGGAATAAAAGAAATAGTTGATGAAATAGACCGTCACAGGGAATACCTCAACCGGCAGAATAAGTTCCTGAAGAGAAGAGAAGAAAGGACCAAGGTAAGGATAAGAAATATAGTTGAGGAAAAAATAAGAGAAGAATTATGGAGCGGAACTGGTGAAAAATCATTAAATTCATCTATTGATAAGGTAGTTCTTGGTAATTTATCGCCTTACCATATTGCTGAAGAGATAATTGAAAATTATAAGAACCAGGGTTAAAAAATATAAGGAGAGCTCAGATGGAAGTTTTAGAGAATCCTTTTCTTGCTGAGTTGACAGAAAATCAGCAGATCATCAAAAACACTATCCGTGAATTTGCGGAAAAAAACATCCGTCCCGTTGTAATGAAATATGACGAATCGCAGGAATTCCCGATGGAGATAATAAAACAGCTGGGAGAACTGGGATTTATGGGTGTTATTTTTCCGGAAGAGTACGGCGGAGCGGGATTAGGATATGTTGAATTTGCCATAATTGTGGAGGAACTCGGGAGGGTTGATCCTTCCATTTCGCTATCCGTAGCGGCACATAACGGTTTGGGAACAAACCACATCTTCCGGTTCGGGAATGAAGAACAGAAGAAAAAATACCTGCCTGATCTGCTGGCCGGCAGAAAAGTAGCTGCCTGGGGATTAACCGAATCTGCATCAGGAAGTGACGCGGCAGGGATGAAATCGTTCGCGGAAAAAAAGGATGGTTACTACCTGTTGAACGGCGGCAAAACTTTCACTACTCATGGCACCGTGGGACAAACCGCGGTTATTATGGCGGTAACGGATAAAGAAAAAGGGAAAAAAGGAATTTCAGCTTTCATCCTTGAGAAAGGAATGGAAGGCTTTATTGTGGGGAAGAAAGAGAATAAGCTTGGAATGCGTGCCAGCGATACCACCCAGCTGACATTTGAAAACTGCAAAGTACCTGCTGAGAATCTCATAGGAAAAGAAGGCGAGGGATTCATACAGGCAATGAAAATTCTAGAGGGAGGAAGAATTTCAATAGCCGCGCTGAGTGTGGGATTAGCGCAGGGCTCGCTTGATGCGGCGTTAAAGTACAGCCAGGAAAGGAAACAGTTTAATAAAGCCCTCAGCGAATTCCAGGCAACACAGTTTAAGCTTGCTGAAATGGCTATGAATATTGATACGGCCAGGCTGCTGACTCTCCGCGCCGCAGCTATGAAGGATAAAGGACTTCCGAACCAGAAAGAAGCGGCGATGGCTAAATTATTCGCAAGTGAAATTGCAGAAAAAGCTTCCAGCGAGGCTGTACAGATTCACGGAGGCTACGGCTTTATTAAAGATTACCCTGTAGAGAAGTTTTATCGTGATGTAAAGCTTTTAACGATCGGGGAAGGCACATCAGAAATACAGAGAATTGTTATATCGAGAGAATTATTATCAAACGGAAAATAGAGACAGATGAAAAATATCGGCCGTGAAATAAAAGAATCTGAATCATTCCTTAAGAAAGAGGATTTTTATAAAAACCTGCTGCGTAAACTCCAGGCTGAAAGAGAGAATGTTCAGCTGGGAGGGGGTAAAAAGGCGATAGAGAAACATAAAGCAAAAGGCAAACTAACAGCCAGGGAAAGGATAAAACTTCTTGTAGACAACCCAAAAGATTTTTATGAGCTGAGTACATTTGCGGCCTTCGATATGTATGAAGAATACGGCGGGGCTCCTTCTTCAGGCACCATCTATGGTATAGGAAGGATACATAACAAGCTGCATGTAATTGTAGCCAATGACGCTACTGTAAAAGCAGGAGCCTGGTTTCCGATTACGGCAAAAAAGAATCTCCGCGCGCAGGAAATCGCGATGGAGAATCACCTGCCTATTATTTACCTTGTGGACAGCGCGGGAGTGTTCCTCCCTCTCCAGGATGAAATTTTTCCTGACAAGGAACATTTCGGAAGAATATTCAGAAATAATGCCGTTATGTCATCCATAGGCATACCGCAGATCTCTGCGATTATGGGACCCTGTGTAGCCGGCGGGGCCTACCTCCCTATTATGAGCGATGAAGCTCTTATTGTGGAAGGTGAAGGATCAGTTTTTCTTGCCGGTGCGCATCTTGTAAAAGCCGCGATAGGTGAAGTAATTGATAATGAAAGTCTAGGCGGTGCAAAGGTTCAATCGAATATCTCCGGTGTTACTGATTATATTATGAAGAATGATGAAGAATGTCTGAAACAAATCAGAAGCATCATAGAGAAGCATGGACCCGACCTGAAGGCAGGATACAACAGGATAGAGAGCAAGCAGCCGAAGTTTTCGCCGAAAGAAATTTATGGAGTGCTTCCCGAAGATCCTATTAAGTCATATAATATGTATGATTTAATTGCGCGTATTGTTGATGATTCAGTAATAGATGAATATAAAGCAGGTTATGGAAAATCGATTATAACTGGGTATGCAAGGATAGACGGCTGGGCAGTAGGCATTGTAGCCAACCAGAGAGATGTTGTAAAAACAGAGGCGGGTGAGATGCAGGTGGGCGGGGTTATTTATTCAGATTCCGCAGACAAGGCAACAAGGTTCATATTAAACTGCAATCAGAAAAAAATACCGATCCTTTTCCTGCAGGATGTAACAGGATTTATGGTAGGCAGCAGAGCTGAGCATGGTGGAATCATCAAGGACGGGGCGAAAATGGTTAATGCCGTTGCCAATACAGTAGTTCCTAAAATTACAATTATTGTTGGGAACAGCTTTGGAGCCGGCAATTACGCGATGTGCGGAAAAGCGTACGATCCCAGGTTCATCTTTGCTTATCCTAACGCAAAGATCTCTGTTATGGGAGGAAACCAGGCCAGCAGCGTACTTCTCGATATCAAAATTAAACAGGCTGAAAAAAGCGGTAAGCATATGAGTGATGCTGATAAGAAGAAACTGCTTGATGAAATTATTAAGTCGTATGAAGATAAAAGCACGCCCTTATATGCCGCAGCAAGACTCTGGATTGATGAAATTATAGACCCGGCTCTAACCAGGGAATATATTTCAATGGCATTAGAATCTGCAAATAATAATCCTGAAATCCCCAGGTTTAATCCCGGTGTAATTCAGACTTAATTCCCGGGCCTGCCACGCAGCTTTACGGGAGAGATAAAACTTTAAGAAAATTGAGATATTTAATATTAGTTTCCGTCATTTCTCTCATTTCAGTTATTTCTCCGGCACAGCAGAGCAGACTTTCGAAGTCGGTTAATTACCTTTCAGAATTCATTGCGTCAGAATATTTCCACAATCTCAGCAACAAAGTAAATGACCTCTCTTTAGCAGATACTCTTTTCACCAGGGCCGTAAATTACAGGGATGGCGATTATTCCGAGGCACTTCTCTCGCTGACACTTGCGGTTGTTCCGTACAAGAAGGTGCCTATTCAATTGCCTGTTATCAGGACGCTTATTGAGTATCCCCTGACCTCTGCCAACGACTCAGTGTTTTCCTTAAAAAACAGAAACCTTCCTAAAGATCTTTATTTTGATACTCCCAATAATAAGTTCGGGGACAAGGATAAGCTTGCTCATTTTTTCGGCAGTGCATTCCTGGCATATAATTCCTCAATTTTTGATTTGGGAGACCTAATTGGTTATTTTGTAGAGGTATTTGAAGAAGAATTTAAGGTCCAGTCAGTTATAGATAATCGTGACATGATGACAAACAAGCTGGGATACATTTTCGGAACGCTTCTGAAAACCAACAAATCGATTCTTCCTTCAGATGCATTTTTATTAAGAACCTTATTTTATATAAGATATAACTTCCCGTAAAGATTATGAACTCCATTTTAATTATTGATGACGAAAAGGACATTTGCGAAAGCATAAAAATGATCCTTGAGTATGAAGGCTACAATGCTGAATACTCAACCCGGTCTGTCGAAGGTGTAGAAAAGGCGTTAAATGAGAAATATTCTGCACTTCTGCTGGATATTCAAATGCCCGAGATGAACGGCTTTGAAGTGCTGAAAAAGGTTAAAGAGTCTAATCCCGCTCTTTCTGTAATTATGATATCAGCACACGGAAGCGTTGAAAATGCAATAAAAGCAACCCGTCTGGGGGCCTTTGATTTTATTGAAAAGCCTATCGACAGGGACAAGCTTGTAATAAGTACCAGGAATGCAGTTGAGCAGTCGAACCTCATCCAGGAAAACACGGAATACAAAAAATCGCAGCAGGAAGAGGGGAAGATACTGGGAAAGAGCAGAGCCATTCAGAATATTCTTTCAACAATTGAGAAAGTGGCGCCTCTTGACACCAGGGTTATGATTACCGGTGAAAACGGTACGGGAAAAGAATTAGTAGCGAAGGCCATCCACAACGGGAGCACAAGAAAAGATAAAGCGTTTATCGAAGTAAACTGCGCTGCGATCCCGAACGAACTAATTGAATCTGAATTATTCGGACATGAAAAAGGTTCATTTACAGGAGCGGTTCAATTAAGGATCGGGAAATTCGAACTAGCTAACAAGGGTACCCTTTTCCTTGATGAAGTTGGTGATATGAGTCCCCAGGCCCAGGCTAAAGTACTACGTGCCATAGAGGACGGGAAAATAGAACGCGTAGGCGGGAATAAAAAGATTGAAGTAGATGTTAGAATAATATCAGCAACGAACAAAAACCTCAAAGAAGAGATTGCTGCAGGAAACTTCAGGGAGGATCTTTTTCACCGGCTTAACGTTATTCCGCTAAATATTCCTCCTTTAAGGGAAAGGAATGAAGATATACCTATTCTCGTGGGTAGTTTTGCAGAAGAGATCACATCGCGTCACAAAAAACCTGCTGTAAGGTTTGAAGAAGACGCAATGAAATTTCTCCAGAATCTTCCCTGGAGCGGCAACGTACGTGAATTAAGGAATGCGATAGAAAGGATAATAATTCTGGTTGACAAAAGAGATATCTCGCGCAGTGATATCGAATTTCTCTTCGCGGGTTCCAGTTCATCCCTGGGAGACATCATAGAGGGGAGCAATTCGTTCCAGGAATTCAAGGAAAAAGCAGAAAGAGCTTTCATTCTAAAACAGTTGAAGGCAAACGACTGGAATATCAGCAAAACAGCTGAAATACTTGATATTCAGAGAAGTCATCTTTATAATAAGATGAAAAAATACGAAATCGAAAAGGAAGAATAATCATGGGAGAAACCATATTTTCCAAGATAATCAGCAAGGAAATTAAAGCCGATATCGTTTTCGAAAGCGACACCGTAATAGCCTTCAAGGATATAAATCCTCAGGCTCCGGTTCACATCCTGATCGTTCCTAAGATTGAGATTCCTAAAGTAACTGATATAAAAGGGAAGGAACATGCTCAGCTTCTGGGTGAGATGATTGACGCAGCAAACAAGCTGGCGAAGGAGAATAATATAGCCGAAAACGGATTCAGACTTGTTATGAACTGCGGACAAAAAGGAGGTCAGGAGGTTTATCACCTTCATATGCATCTGCTAGGAGGCAGACAAATGAGGTGGCCCCCGGGCTGATCTTAATACCTGCTGAAATCTATAATAGAATAATTATACTTTTTCCTGAGAAAGTTTATTGCTCTGAACAATTTCTTTCTCCTGTTCTCTTCATCCTCAAACAATAATTCCTGTTCGCAGAAGTTTGAGAATCTGCTTAAACCCATACCGATCAGCCTTACCCCTACGCGCCTGGTATGTGCTTTCATCATTAAGCCTTTAGCAGTCTCAAAAATAATCTTATCATCATCCGTTGGTTTTATAGTACGGGAACGTGTAAGAGTCTGGAAATCAGAATACCGGAGTTTGATATTCACCGTTGACGCCATAAAGCCGTCATCCCGCAGATTCTGACAGACCCTTCCTGTAAGTTCGAAGAGCACTTCATATATTTTGTCGTTACTTGTGACATCGGCTCCGAATGTTGTTTCTTTTGAGATACTTTTTTGTTCTTGTTCCACGGTGAGGTATTCAGTCCCCTGACCGTTAGCTTTCCGCCAGAGGTCAATACCATATTTCCCATAAGCAGTACCCCAGTAATCAGAAGAAAGTTTTGTTATATCCCGGATGAGATAAATTCCCTTATTATTAAGGTCTCTAAGCATGACCTTCCCTACACCAGGGATAGTTTCAACCGGCATATGAGCAAGAAATTCCTTTTCCATACCAGGAATAACATAGGTAATTCCCATCGGCTTCATACAGTCGGAGCCTATCTTTGCTATTGTTTTATTACTGCCTATGCCTATAGAACAAGGCAGACCGGCCTTCTTAATTATCTCCTGCTGCAGTCTTGAGGCAAAAGAAAACATAGAACCGTATATTTTCCCGCAGCCAGTAAAGTCCATATAAAACTCATCGATTGATGCCTGTTGTATTGCGGGGGCATAGGCTGCCAGAATATTCTTAACCGCATGAGAAAAATGGACATATTCATTATAATGTCCATGCAGGTAAACACCTCCGGGACAGAGCTTATATGCCGTCCTTATGGGCATAGCGGAATGCAGACCATACGCCCGCGCTTCATAAGAACATGCAGCAACTACTCCCCTGCCATGAGGGTCACCTCCCACAATTACAGGTTTGCCATTCAAAGATGGATCGAGAATTCTTTCGACCGACACAAAAAATGCATCCAGGTCAAGATGAAATATTGTCCTCATAGCTGTTTTTTAATTTAGTTTAAACTCAGGTTCGGAAGAACCGGGCGCGATGTTCTGAAGACGCGAATAGGTCTTTACTATTGAAGAAGGCATATCAACTTTATCCTTCTCCTCAAGGAGATGTATAAGCTCAAACGCATTGGCAACAGCCTCCCCTTTCGGATGATTGTTCATTATGACGTAGACCTCCTTAACCCTCTCCTGCACTTCTTTTATCTTCTGCTCAATTTCCACAAGTTCACCCGGAGTATAGAGGTAATCATACCTGGAACTCTGCTCTTCGTATGACTGTTCTTTCCCGAAATTCTTAATCGACCTCATCCAGGCTTCCGTATTCCTTCCGTGAAGACGGATATACGCGGTTTCATTGGTTACAACAGGCTCAAATTGTATTGCCTGACCTATCTGAGGCTGGTCAATTGTACAAAAGGTTATATTCATTCTTTTAAAAAGCTGATAAACACTCTCATTGTTCCAGGAAGAATGCCGGACTTCAACAAAACAATTATAATCCTCAAATACTTCTTTCAGCCGGCGTATATAATCCGCAGAGGATTCATTAAATGAAAAGGAATAAGGAAACTGGATTAATAATCCGCCAAGCCTTTCTGCCCTGTAAAGGAGCTCAAGATTCGAGCGGACAGCCATTACCTGCTTATCATTAAAATCTTTTTTATGGGTAAAATCATTATGAAGTTTAATCGTAAAACGAAAATTATCTGAGTCGGAGACTTTTTCTATCCAGCCGTTAACAGTTTTAGGACTTATATACGTATAGTAGGATGCATTAACTTCTACACAGCTGAAATAATGCGCATAAAACCTCAGCCAATCGAATCCGCCCGACTGCGATTTCGGATAGAAAGCAGGCACCCAATCTTTATACGACCACCCCGCCGTCCCTATGTAATAATCAGACATTATTGAATCACCTTGTACTAAAATTCGTTATACAGCTTTTTTCTTATCCATACTTCTATAAATACCAATAACAATCCCTACGATCTTAAAAGAGGAACGCTTCTTCTCAATTATAATTGGTTTATATTCAGGATTTTCTGAAACAAGCTCAATCTCATTTTTCTTTTTATAAAATCTTTTGACCACAGCAGCATCATCAAGAACAGCAACCACGATCTGACCATTTTTCGGTTCCAGGTTAGGATTAACGATTACGATATCTCCACTGAAAATATAGGCATCTTTAAGACTATCACCTTTAACTCTCAGCAGGAATGAATCCTTCGGCATTCGTGCTATTGTGGGCAGTTCAATCGAATCAATCGCATCAGGATAAATAGTAAGAGGGTTACCGGCGGCGACTTCTCCAAGGATAGGACGAGGTATAAAGAATTTATCTTCCAGAGTAAGTTCAATTCCACGTGAAAGTCCGGGATTGCGCTTTATATACCCCTTCTTTTCGATAGCCTGAAGATGCTGCTGAACCGTAGCACGATTCCTGTATCCGAAAAATCCGGCTATTTCCGCAAGGGTAGGCGGATAACCTCTATTTACTTTTTGTTCAATAAGAAATTCCAGAATTTTTTTCTGAATTTCTGTGAGTTCTGTCGGCATAATATACCTTCGTTTAATGAGCAGCAGATTTAACAATAACACCATACATCTGTATGGTAACTTATAAAAGGTATATTAAATTGTCAATAAGGTGTGATAGTAATCTTCTAAGTTGATTCCCTGAATACAGGATTTAGCTTTAGGACTGCATAAGCGAAAATATTTTTTCCAGAGAATCCACCATTTTCTCCCTGAAAATAGGTTTTGATATGAAGTCGTTAAATCCAGCGGCGATGAATTTCTCCCTATCGCCGGGAAGGACATAGGCAGTTACGGCTATAATGGGAATAGTTTCATAACCCTGCATACGATGAATTATTTTAAGAGCATCCAGTCCGTTATACTCCCCCTGCAGGTTTATATCCATCACAATAAAATCGAAGTTAATTGTGTCAAGAAGAGGCAGAGCTTCTTCAAAGCTTACAGCAAACTTCAAATTATTCAGGTCTTTCATCTGAACTTTAAACAAGATCTGGGAGTCGACCTGGTCTTCTATATACAGGCAGGAAAGCTGAGACATATCTATATGACTTTTATTTGGTTCTTCAGCAGGCTTTGCACTTTCCCGGCTTGCTCCTGATTCCGGATTCCGGCGCCTGACAAATTTAATTTCTTCTTCAGAATCTTCCCCGGTAAAGGTATCATCCTCCATTAATGGTTCAGCATATTTTTCTTCCTCTAATTCCCCGGAGACAGACGATTCATCAATCTTTGAAGTTTCTTTTTCCTCAGGTTCGGATGAAACCTCTGCCGATTTAGTTTCTTTTTCACTTAATTCAGCTTCAGGCTCGACCGGGAAAATGAAACCGGACATTTTCTTTGATTTATCTACAAATTTTCCCTGAAGCAGATCAATCAATCTGCGGGCAAGGTTAACCGAAAGTCGGGAAACTCCGTAATCCTTCTTAATTTCTCTATTGTTAAATATATTATTGAAGTTTTCTGAGAAAGCTGGCGACATTGCAGAATAATTATCCTGGATAGAAATGATAAAATATGAATCATCAAGCTGGTAAGCCGAGAAATAAATTTTCTTGGTATTTGTGAACTGTGAAGCTATTTTAAACAGAAGGGATATAAGGGAGACAAATTTCTGCGTATCTGTTTTAAAGGTTAAAGAAGACGATATCTTACCATATGCGAATTCAATGCCTTTATTCTTAAGGATATCACTTATTTCCTCCTGGGTTTCATCCACAATTTCTGTAACAGAAACCTCTTTAAAATCCAGTGAAGTATCTTCCTGCTCCATACGCGAGAACTCAACAACAGAATTCATGGTACTCAGCAGCCTTCTACGGTTCTGATCAATTATTTCTTTTGCTTCCTGCTGCTCAGGAGTTTTTTGTTCTATACTTTCTGTCAGTTCCTGAACAAAACCCAGCATTGCATTAATAGGAGTAAGTATTTCATGGAAGATTCCGGAGAGGAAAGCAGGATCTATTTTTTCAGTTGGGACAGCTTCCTTTTCAATAATTTTTTCTACTATGATTTCTTTTACCTTCTGCTCAGCCTTTACAGCAGGTTCCGATTCAGGTATAGCGACCAGCACATATGATTCAATTTCATTTTTATAATTCATAACAGGATTTGCGATAATCTCAGCTTCCAGTTCCCCTCCGTCGGGTTTTTTGAAAGAAGATTTTATTGAAACCTGCCCTGTTAAATTTGAGTGGAATATCTTCGAGTTGATAAGTCCCCGGTCATCATCCTTAACCAGGGATACAAAAGCAGAATTAACCAGTTCATCATCCGAGAAACCTAATTCTTTCCCGGCGATATAGTTACCTGATTTAATGAACCCTGATGAATCAGTAATAAAAATCATATTTGAGGAGTTATCATAGGCAGCTTTGAAAAGCTGCTTTTGTTTCTCAGTTTCAAGGTTTTTTGTAACATCTTTAACCATATTAAAATGGGCGTCACGGGTATTGAATTTGAAGCCGATCTTGCTGATCTCGACAAAGATAGATTCCCCGTTTTTTTTCTTATGTCTGTACGGACCGCTAAAAGTGCCTTCTTTAATCCCCTCTGAAGAAGAGTCAAGAAGTGTCTGGATATCTTCCGGCGTATAGAGATCAGTCAGATCCATCTGTAAAAATTCATCCCTGCGGTAGCCATAAAGAGTTAAGGCAGCCTGGTTAACTTCAAGAAAATGAAGATTCTCTTTATCGTAGATAAAAATCGGCTCGGGATTATTCTGTATCAAGACCTCGTACATTTTTCCTCTGCTATTTATAATTTTTTCAAGATCAGAATAAGGGGAAACATCTTCTAAAAAAACCGATAGTCCCTCCGGTTGATTATTTTCCCCATAATTCCTGCTAACCAGAACCTTTAATTCTCTGTCTTTCCGTTCGCCTAACTTTGATAATTTTACGTGAAATTCTGAAGCTTCAGAAAAGGAATCAAGGAATTTCTTTACTTTTTCCGACATCTCCAATGGAAAAACATTTGTATACGATAAATTCCTGAGATCAGTGAATTCATCTGAGAATAATTTACAAAATTCTTTGCTAGAATGCTCAATGACGCCTTCTTTATTAAGCACTGCTACAGCTGCAGGAATTCCTGTAAGGATATTTGTTTCCTTTTCTTTTTCCATATTTAAGGGCTTTTCCTGAACTGGTCCTGAAATTCCTATAACAGCGGCCAGGCGCCCTTCGCCATCAGTAAGCGGAATTTCAATTGTCTGGAAATTACTTATGGAAGAAAGTCCCTGTATAGGGATTCCCTGAGTTACAATTACGCTGTTAGAATCTTTAATATAATTTTCGAGAGAGTTATATACATCATGCAGATAGACGGGAAGCAGTTCCTTCTCTGATCTGCCTTCAAGCTGTGTGCTGGTGAGTCCAAGATTTCGTGAGAGCGATTTATTAACAAGAATAAAATTACCGCTGCCATTTTTTATCCAGAACAATTCTTCCAGGAGGTCGATGTCTTTCCTGATCTTTTCTTTCCCTATTACTGTAAAAGGAAATAATTCCCTTACAGAATCGATGATCTTTTCAATTTGTTCATTTCCGATAAGGACAGAAAGTTCTTCCTTTCGTATTTTAAGCCTTGTAATTTCACTTATACGAAGGGTATGTTCTTCGGGTTTAAAGGTGCAGAATACCTGGTCCTGATTAAATTCACTGATAGTTGCCTGGCATTTCAGGTTCATTCCATTGTTGAAAACCAGGGTGATATTTTTAATCAGCATCTTCCTTCCGGATAAAACCTCCTCAATGAGTGTACTGAGTTCATAAGCTGAGTCTTTATCAAGGTAATCAAAGATATTACCGGCTTTATCCCCGATTGAGAGGAGCCTGAGAGCCGGCTTATTGAATGATATTATACTCCCTTCTGCGGACATCGCTATAAATGGATTCTTTATATTTTCACTAAGAACCCTTATTAATTCTATATTTGAGGTTTCTCTAGACATTCTATAATAATTTCCGAAAAACAGGATGATAATTTAATGTGGAATCCTGCTTAATAAACAGTCAATTATTTCATTCATTTGTCGGTAAATTGAAGGATATTTTCTGATATCCCCCGATCGATGATAAATTTAAAAAATACATTTTTTTTACAGTGTCGAAAGTCAGTTCTCTTTCCTGTCCTGAAATTGAAACCTGAGTATTCCTCAGATAAGGAACCGAAATCCATAGCCCGGCGTTTTTTATATCAGTTTTATTATCATTCCTGATAATTACATTATAGCCGCCGCCTTCAGAGTGATTAATGTTTACACTTAAACTTTCTCTTTTTTGCGTCCAATCAATCAGACCCGAGAATGTGGTTATCCAGCAATTTTGCCTGGTCAATAAAGAATAAAGGTCACTACCGGCGGAATCCTTATCTATATAAAATATCCCTCCGGGGTTAACTTCTGATTTCAGCATTCGTCGAATTCCTGGATCAGCGGGATTTCTATTAAAGAGATAGATGTTATTCAGCGTATCATAATTAAATGTATATGAGTCAGAGTACCCGGCTGAGAAAATAAATGAGTATCCCGTTTCCCGCAGAAGTCTGTGTGTATCTGGATCGTTGAATTCCCCGTAGGAAGATACGCCGAAATGGTCCTGGCCGGTAATCTGATGGATCTGACTGTGTATTTTTTTCAGCCAGTCTGATTTCTCACCTGAATCCAATCGAGAAAAACGGAAATCGTCCCAGAGAATATTTATATTCCCCGAATCGCTGATATCGTTAGGCCTGCCCTGAAACTTTTCAAGCAAGGATGCTGATATAAAATAATTTGATTTTGCGTACTTTATAGAATAAGTAAAACTGCTGTCTATATTGTTAGACCTTTCGATATTTTCATAAAAAACCACGGAGAAAGCATGGTCCGCAGGCCAGTAATTTATAAAAGCTTCAGGCTGTGACGACAGCCATTTAAGAGAGTTAAAGAGTACGATCTCCCTGTTTTTATCAATCAGTTGATTGATATTGAATCCGAACCACAGCAATCTTCCATCTGCAACAGAATTAGAAACGATTCCAGGGAATTCATTACCGGGAAGTATATAACTTCCTTCGGGATTAGCGCCGGCCGATAAGCCGGAGGCATAGAAAAGAGAAGGACTAATTGAAAGGAGAATTTTTTGTCCGGGTTTTAATCCCGCTGAAAATGGGGTGCTTCCTTCGAGGAAATGGTTCACGGATAACTTTTCATTACCACCAACCGTACTAATTTCGAAACCCGGCAAGCTCCCTTCGCCATTGGTTCTTTTCTTTCCATTTTCATCATAGGCAGCAAAATTTCCTGTGATAAGGATACCTTTTCCGTCATCCATCAGCTGTTTTAGTTCATCGAGCATCTCTTCGCTTACAGCTTCCATGGATGGAACTACTACTACAGAAACATCAGTGCTAATCCCATCAAGATCATCATCATTAAGCATCTCATAATCATAACTCCTGCTAAGGAAGAACAATTCCCATTCTTCTGTCGGTTTAAATGAAGAATTTGTTTTGTAAAGAATATCTTTGGTTAGGGAGGGATAGATCAATGCGATTTTAATATTTTCTTTCCCCGCCGGGAACATAAAACTTGTCCACAGACCGATCAATAAAACAAACAATATGAGAGTATTTTTTTTCATTACATTACAAGGGCAGAGTTAAGCATTAACCTTATCATAATCGATATAATAAATTCTCGATTCTTTTCCCTCAAGATTATTAATCAAGAGCTGCAGGTTTTTGCTCATCTTCTCGTGTTTGACGACAGGTATTTTTGTACCAATTATCTCTGTGCTGATAGAAATATTTTCAGCCGGGTCATTTAACAGGACTTCAACCACAAGGTCATCGATCTTCTGATTGCCCGGATTAGAGATAGTAAGTACTATACGTGTATTTCCTCTCCTGTTTACCCTTATCTCGACATAATCTTTTTTAGCATACCAGTTCCGGATATCGGAACAGGTGGTGATCCAGAAATTCTTTTTTTTCAAATCTTTTATTACATCGCCCACAACAGAGACGTATTCAGGTTTGCACTGATATTCCGAATGAAGTTTGAAAACATACATACCTCCCTCGAACAAAACACGGTCGATATCCTCCTGGTAGGTATAAAACTGAAATTCAGGGTCAGCAAGACCGAAATCTCTTATTACCTCATAATCATCCCTTGCGGTCTTAGTCAAAATTATCAATCTTTTATCCCCCCTGATAACCGTCCTTGGCACCGAGCGATCAGTCAGCGAATCTGTTAGAATGTAGTTATATCCGGCGTCCAGAGATGCTTTCACCGTATTTTGGTCAAACAAACCATAAAACGGAAGAAACCCATTAACGCGGGTACCGGTAATAGATTCGAGTTTCTGACTGGAACTTTTCAGTATTTTGAATTGAGTCGGCAAGTTGTATAACGAATTATTTGTGTCATTAACGGACGCAAGATATCCAACATCAGCTACAGCAGATACCTCACCATACCGGGTTAAAGAACTTACCAGTTGGGGATTATATTCAGCCTTATCGGGATCGATAAAAAAGGTCGCCTTTACATTCTCACTGGTAAGATACCCGAATATATTTGCAATATTCTGTATTTCGCTTGAAATTTCAGGGACTATTACAGCCGCAGCATCATAGCCGTCAGGCCAGTCCTTTGTGTATGCGATAGGAATATATGTAAGCCAGCTGCAGCAGTTTCTGAATAAACGGTCGAAGTAAACATAATCTTCATGCACGCCGATTACGGAATTTATTTCAAAACCCATCCAGATAAATCTTCCTTTGCCGTAATTTCCGTAAACAATTCCGGCTGTCTTTTTAATCTGCTGCCTAACGAGTCCATCCTGCGTTCTGTAATTATACCAGAAGCTTACCTGGGTTGTACGGGGATCAAGAACCTCCACAGCCATAGGCTTATCCCAGGTAGCAATCTGCATCGGGAAACCTGTGGGAATGTTGGCCGTAAGCGGGAGTCCCCCCGCAGTGTATGGATACCTGTCTTATTGGAATCACTTATACCGGAAGTAAAATTTATACCAAATACATTATTGAGAAAATCCCATCCCCGCCATTTACCATCGTTTGAATACGATGCTGTACCGCTGGTAGCAAATACGCTCCCTCCCGATTCGAGAAATTTCTTTATCCGGATTATTTCATTATCGCTTAGGGATTTGGAACCGGGAAGAACGAGCATGCTGTAATTTTTTAATTTTCCGGTTTCAATTGAGGCATCGGAAATAATATCATAGCTGATTTTGTTATTATCCAGGAACTTTTTCCAGGTATTTATATTATCGCTGAGCCATGTACTTCCTTCGGGAAGTATATTCTCAGTATAAATGGAATAGAGGATAGCAGCTGTTGGTTTTTCAGCGGAGAATGTTTCACTTACGGCCTTAGTGCCGGGGATTAACTCTTTTGCATCGAATCTTCCAAAGACCCCCTGAAGCACATAAAGATAAACAAGAACGGCTCCCAGGAGGATAAGAATTCCTGAGATAATTATTCCAGCCTGCGAGACATTTCTTTTTTTCGTCTCTTCTAACGCCACTTTAATACACCGGGTTTTTTATCTTCTTCTGTAGGCACGTACCCTTCACTGGTATACTTCAGAAATTTTTTGCCGGTTGTTCTTTCTGTTTTAATTCTTTCATATTTAACAGCTTCTTTTTCAGTTTCCGGGTAATACCTGGGTCTGGCTCCCTGATCTTCTCTGCTTCCCGGGTACACGCCGGGGCGGGAGGCTGTCTTTACACGATGAGGTTCAACAGGCGCATTAACTTCTTCCTGACGAACATATTCGCGGCTTCGGTACTCTGACTCATCCGGTGTCACCAGTTCTGCATGAACGGATGACGGCGGAGCCTGCTGAACCTGTTCGCCCCTCCTCTCCCTGATCTTGTAAAGAATATACGCACCGATTGCAAGTATGAATGTACATATTGTTGCAACCAGTATGATAGTAGACAGTATCGGAATTAATTCCATTTATTTTCCCTCAATAAAAACATAAATTATCCTCACACTTTTGCTGTTCCCACTCTTTCCAGTTTTCCCCAGCTCATCCTTATGCCGAGGAACTCTTCGATTGTAGACATTGCTTTGCATATGTCAATAATAAGTATAAAAAACATTCTGTAAATGATCGCATAAGCAACCAGGCGAAACTCTTCTTTTTCAACTGATATGCAATAAAGAGCCGTAATAAGATCAAGCAGGGCAAGACCTGCCCACCAGAAGAATATCAAGTATGAAAAGCCGAAGGCCACAGCGGCAATGATAAAAAAAGCATTGGCGGCAATATTCATCGCGGGCCATATCAAAGCCTCGTAGAACATTGTCCACAGAATAAATGTATCCCCGAAATTGATCGAAGGATTTATCATCAGGCGTTTATGTTTCCGGATTGATTGAATTATGCCCCTGGTCCATCTGTATCTCTGCTTCAGCAGCTGCTGGAGACTTGCCGGAGCCTCTGTAAAGGAGACGGAAGCAGGTTCATAATATATTTTCCAGCCGTTCGCAAGGATCTTTAAAGTCAGGTCGGCATCTTCAGCAAATGTATCATTTGAATAGTATCCTGAATCAACAAGAGCCTTACGTCTGAAAAGGCCTATAGGTCCGGGGATTATATTAACAAGTCTTATAAAACTTTGTGCGCTCCTCGCCATATTTAATCCCTCAATATACTCCAGCGCCTGAAGATCAGTGAGGAACTTCCTTCGGTTGAGTACTTTAACATTGCCTGCCACAGCACCTATTTCAGGATTTTCAAAATGCCGGACAGCGAATTTGACAGCTTCCGGAGAAAGCTGGGAGTCGCCGTCCATGCATAAAATTATTTCTGCATTTGAATGTTTAATACCTGCGTTTAATGCACGGGATTTTCCACCGTTAGGCTGGTTTATAAGCGATACTTTTATATCGCTGAGCCTGCCCTTACGATAACCAATAAGACTCTCAGCAACCTGCCTGGTATCATCCGTTGAACCGTCATTAACAATTATAATTTCATAATTGGAATAATCAAGATTTAGTAAGGAATTTATGGAATCCTTTATTACACGCGCTTCATTAAATACAGGAACGATTATGGAGACGAAAGGAAAATAATTTCTTGAAGGTTTAAAGGTGTATTCGTTGAGATAAAGATAAGCCAAACCAAGTATTCCGAAATACCTCAGAAGCAGAACAAAAAGGAAGATAACCAGAGCAACGATTGTTGCGTACTCTATAAGAGAACTGACCGACAATACTGTTTCCGGCAGTGTAAAAACAATAATCATGAGCAGAATGAAAGAGAAGATCCCGCTTATGAATATCCTGCGGAAATACTTCTTCTTTAGATTTTCCCTGCCATTGGAGATTCCATTGTTATCTACAATGATTGGAGTCCTTATTAATTTCTCTTTCGTCTGCATAGATTTGTAATTAAAAACCCTCAAATATCATTAAAAAACACAATTATGGTGCCATCTAAAATCACATAAGAATTCTTAAAATTCCAACAATCGAGCTACTGCAAGTGCATTGAATTCAATTACTTGTATCACTTTTATACAAGGAAAAACTGGGAAATTTCTTAAATATTCGTAATGGAACCACAGATAAAAACTCTGATTTTTCCCTCAAAAAATCAGAATGTCCAGTATGCGGCTATATTAAACGAAGTCGATCTGTACCCGGTATCCTGTCTTACTGTACTCCCCATGCTTATTCTTCCCTGCAGAGTAAAGTGTTCAGCCAGAAGTACTCTGGCAGAAAGAAAGGCTTCCCTGAGGATATAATTATTCTCTGGAATTATACCAACCTTACCGCCAAGTTTCACCTCATTCTCTTGATTATCTACAATAAACCATTCGCCCCACAGACTATGTGATTCGAAATTATCAGGAGAATAATACAATTTTGTGGAGTCTCTAAATCCGAGGTTATAATATTCATATCCCGCAGCAAGTTCACCAAACCGTTTTCCAATTCTCAGTTGAAGATTGCTCCCACTGTTTCCATCCGAAACAAAATAATAGCCAAAGTATCCAGAAGCCATAAGCCCCGATTCACCGCTGTATTCACCGCTGAGCCTGATCATATCGGTTCTTAGCCGCCTATATACCAGCAGAGGAGAGTAAAGTACCTGCGCAGCATCACCTGAGTTATAATCGAGTCTGAAATTATAATATTTTTCCTCTGCCTTCAGGTAGGCTGTACCAACGGTTTCTTTATCATTGTTTTCAAAGAAAGTTTCCCCGGCGGATAATCCCATCGAAAATATTCTGCTGAACCTTAAGGATAGCAGTCCTTTCACAGTATAAAAACTTAGTCTCAGGGAAGCCGAATCAAGTTGACCTCTCTGTGCTGATATTCCTGCTGAAATATATCGATTGATACCGGCTTCAAACATCAGACCCTGCAGGGAATATTTAAAATCATAATTATCGAAATAATATAGCGCTTCGGGACTAACAAGAAAATAGGTGGGAAAGTTAAAAGAGAATGCGCTGCCACTCCCCTCACCAAGCCATCCAAGTCTGGTCTGTATCAGTTTTGATCCGGGGTATTCCGCAATAAGGTCATTGTAAATCTTCCTGGCTTTACTGTATTCCTTCAGCTGCATATAACAATCGCCTATGTACATCCTGACCTCCGAGTCAGAAGAATTCCTAGCATAAAGGTCCTCAAACTCGTTCAATGCTCGTCGGGGATTGGTGCTCCAGAAAATCACCTTAGCTCTTTTTTTTGCAATTTCATAATCATACTCCTGATCAAGCAAACCCGTATAAATATCAATTGAGGATTGATAATCCTTTACGCAGAGATAAGCATCTGCTTCTTCCATCAGGACATTTTTTGAAGGTACAGTTCGGCTGTTGTAATCATTGTATAGATCGAGAGCACCATAACAATCGTTTTTACTGATTTTTTCTCTTGCTTCCTCCAGCAAAGAATACAATTTATTCTCACCATCTGATATTTTCTCTTTATCAATTTCAAATCGCAGCCTTGCTGCATCTTCATCGGATGGTTTGATCCCACCGGCAAGAAAAGCATAGTATTCCGCGTCATTAAATTTTTTCTGCTGGGATTTCAGCATAGCCATAGTAAGGAGAGCATCAAAATTGCCGGGGTCTTTACTTAAAACAGCATTAAGCAGCTTTTCTGCTTCATTTAAATCTTTATTCTGCCAGACAAAAAGCTGAGCTCTGAGCAGTTTATATTTCAGACTATCCGGATACTGCGAAATCATTACATCCAATTCATTGCCCGCTAGCTGGAACTGATGGTCCCAGGCAGCATTCTGAATGTGTAGGAATCTTATCTGTGCATCATCCGGATAAAGAGCAAGGTATTCTCCGTAAAGACGAACAGCTGCTGAATATTTTCCTGCTGATGAATAATAACCTGCTAGTTTGAGAAGGATATCCCTCGAACCTGGTTTATCTTTGAGCAGTTTTTCATATTCGGCGATCTGCTGCTTATAATAATTTTCTCTTGCTGACATAACTTCTGCGGAAAGCTTAGCAACTTCTTCTGTATTCCCCTCTTTCGTCTTTAAAACTTCCAGCTGCTGATAGGCCTCTTCATATCTGCCCACTTTAAGAAGAGCTTTAATTAATTTAATCCTTGTCCCGCTGTCGCCAGGATTCCTTTTTAATCTGCTAAAATAATTATCTATTGCATATCCAGGACCTTTTATTCCGTATTTATAGTATTTGTAGCTTGCTGTATCATTAAATGTATATGTATACCCGTTACCTTTAGCGCGTGCTAATCCGTCCATTGCTTCTTTAAAAAAGGGTTTAAGCTCCAGAGCTTTTTCAAATGCGTTCACGGCCGCCCTGGTTTTGCCATGCCAAAGCAGAAAGTACCCGTAACGCGACCATAATCTGTGGTCATCAGGATACTCTTCCACATATCTCTTTAATATTGGTTCACCCTTTGCCAAATGATTATTTTTTGCAAGGATTTCGGTATACCTGATAATTTCGTCAGGTGATGCTTTTTCCATCGAAAGATATTTATCATACCATAATTCAGCCTCGGCCCATTCTCCGAGGTTTTTATAAGATCTGCCAATCTCCAGATAATTATCCGGTACGGATGGATTTATAGCAATTTCTCTCCTGTAACCCTCTATTTCATTGTATATCAGTTTATACCACTGCCTTGTTGCATTAGTGAGGTTATTACTTATATCAGAATTTTCAGGTTCGAGCTTTCTTGCAGAACGGAAATCATAAACTGCCTGTTCATACTGTCCTCTGTGTTCATAAGCCAGTGCCCTCAGGTTATATCCTTCCGCCCGTTGCGGTCTGGCCGAAATATAATTGTTCAACAAACCTATAGCTTCTCCGTAGCGGCCGCTCTTCATATGAGCAAGAGCTTCTGTTTTAAGATCCTCAATTTGCGGCTGCGGCTGGGCTGTAAGGCGGAAGGAAAAAAGTAAAAGACTTATGAAGATAAAACAGATGGCATTCCGGGTATTCATTTCATCTTATATCAGAATAATATCTGATGTTGTGTATGTGAATTTAAGGTAAGCCTGTTAATCATATCCTCAGCATTACTAATCGTTTCATCGACCCTGAGTGCAAGCACAGAAATATGCGGGATAACTTTATCAAGATAATCTGAATCGGTGCGGGGCAGATTGCCTTTTATTCTGCTTATAAACTTATTGATGGTTCTTGTATCCTCTTTTGTAACCATTACAACTACATTATTGGCGATAAGACAGATTTTATCTTTTCTGTCAGATGAAAGTCTGATGATATTCATCAACTGGTTGACAGTAATCAGGCCCTCTTTTTCTGCTTCAGGATCCAGCCTGAAAGAAAGAAGAGTAAAAACCTGACCGGTACTTCGGTATAAGGCAATCTGGTTATTTAGTATAAGCTGAAAATCATTCAGATTATAAAAATTAGTGAAGGTATAATTCTCAGCGGGGATATCAAGGTCAGCAAGAGACTGGTACTGGAGTCCGGATTCAGTTACAGCAGTAGTCTTTGTTTTCCGCTTTTTAGCGGCAAAGTCATCTGTTATACCTATAGAAGGTTCAAGCTGATAATGAGCGCTGAACTTGCCCTGTGTGTGACCGATATTTGGAGTAATAGTTATTTTTCCGCCTGAAAGACCTTCTGCGTCTTCCTCCTTGTTCAAGTACAGGATACCAGTAGAATTCAACGCCAGAGTATCGGCAATTGAATTTGCAGCTGGTGTTGCGGGATCTCCCAGTATGAACAAGCTGGTTACACCTTCATTTTCTATAGCTTCAGTTGTTTCTATAAAAACATCCTGAAGGAGAGTCAGGTTGAGGAAATTTATAAATGGAGTAAGCTCGTCGAAAATCATTTTATTCGGTTGATACTGTTCAACTACAGTCACTATATCCCTGAGATATTCCACAAGAAATTCATCGGTATTTTCAACTTCCTGAAGATCTGAAGGAGGAGCAACCCGGACAACAACCACCCGATTCTGATTCATATGCTGCTGCAGATCAAAATCTATTGAGGCAGCCTGTATCATAAGGTCTTTTGGTCTCATGCTTGTAAAGTAAAGACAAATTTCTTTCTGCTTCACACATTCTTTGGCGAACTGAAGTCCCAGGAGAGTTCTCCCTGATTTTCTTGGTCCTATTAAAAGGTAAGTACCTCCTCTATAAAATCCCCCCCAGGCATTATCAACAATTGAGATACCTGAAGAAACAAGTTGTATTTTTTTCTTCATTTTTTTCCAGCACCGTATTTTTGGTTAACTACAGCAAATTCAATCTAGAACTTAACCTTTCTCTTTTTCCCGGAGTTTTCAAGTACCGAGAGATCAATCTTAAGCCCTCTCTCCCTGTCAAAAACATAATTCGACTTAAGTTCACCCGATTTATGTTCAATATACGGTAGAAGTGAGATTGTACCATATAAATCATTTATTTCCTTATCAAGATAAATTAACCCGTTGCTCACATCGGCCAGATGCTGCAGCAAAGCTGATATAGCATCAGTAACAGGTTCGGCAGATATGATAATACTGGTTATATTATGATTTTCAAGATTATGTCTGAATTTATCAAGAATTAACTCAAGCAAAGTGACATCCTTAAACCCGATGAAAGATGTTATTTCATCAAACACTACACGGGAAGGATAATTTTCATTTATTGTATTGATTACATCATCAAAATAATCTACTAGGTCCTGATCCGGAGTAAAAGATAAAAATTCTTTATCTGGGGGAATCACTCTGATGATTTTAACCAGCCGTGAACTAATCAAGTCCATTGGATGAAGATTCATCCACTCAGCCTGAGCAGCAACTTCTTCATGCGTTTTGCTGGTAAAATAGAGACAACGTTCATTGTTCGCTGCTCCTTCAAGTACAAATCTCAGTCCGAAGTTTGTCTTTCCCGATTTATGACCGCCGATTAAAAGATAGTTTGAACCTTTGTAAAGTCCG
Source organism: uncultured Bacteroidota bacterium (assembly GCA_963771705.1). Taxonomy (GTDB): domain Bacteria; phylum Bacteroidota; class Ignavibacteria; order Ignavibacteriales; family Ignavibacteriaceae; genus DATFVA01. Next base: position 193,264 of record CAVYUP010000003.1, on the reverse strand, counting down.
CCCCATCCCTCATCAATTAAGCTTATCCCGGAGGATATCAATTCAAGATTATTTTGCATGTACCACGAAGGTTTTTGTATAAATTGCCAAATATTATGCCGGTAAGAATTGTGCTTAAACCTTTAAAATTAAATTTCTTACAGGCACCGTCTGGACTAAAGAGAGACAATAGAGAAATGTATGTATTATAATGCAACAAACTGTGATTAAGGCATCATTTTACAGAAATGTACAAAAAAAGTTAAAATAAAGAAAAAGCTATCACATCACCTGATTTGCTGCGATGAGTTCCTGAGTAGTCTTAAGGATATCTTTTTTATCAACGGGCTTTGACAGGTATCCGTTCGCACCCATTGCCAGGTATTTTTCCTTATCCCCTTTTAGTGCATAAGCAGTGAGCACAAGTATAGGAACAGACTGGAGTTTGGGGTCGCCCTTTATTTTTACTATAACATCATTACCATCCATTTCCCCGGGCAGGTTAATATCCAGGATAATGAGGTCATATTTATTCTGCCGGACGTTTTTTAACGCTTCAGAAGCATCCTGAACTGCATCTATTTCATAAATATCCCGGAGGTAAATCTTAAGGATCAGCTGAGTTTCCGTATTGTCCTCAACGATTAATATTTTTTTATGTTCTTTGCCGGAAGTTATGTCAAAAAGCAGAGGGAATATCATATACGTCCAGTATAATTATTATTAAGTTTATTTCTTAGTAAAATTAGTACCCATAACTTCATCCCAAACAGGTGAACTCACACCGAAGCCTTTCGTTGAATCCATATAGTGATGCTTCATATGATGATTTTTAATAGCCAGCCAGAATTTGTTGTGCATATTGAAATGATGTACAGCATAATGGGTCATATCATAAGCGAGATACCCCAGCAGGAAACCCACAAAAAAGGCCGCTACATTAACATGACCAAGGATGAGAGTGAATATATAATAAAAAAGGATTGCCAGAGGTACACTTACAGAAGGAGGCATTACAAGCCTTTTTGAGTCATTAGGATAATCGTGATGAACCCCGTGAAAGATAAAATGTATTTTTGCACCGAGTTCAGATTTAAAATCAAAATGGAAAATGAACCTGTGCAGGGTATATTCCGTTAGGGTCCATACAGCAACTCCGAGTATTATTAAAGACAAAATGGTTATGGCAGACTGTTCATACAGGTATATAGCTCTGTACAAGAAATAAAAGACTACAGGCAGATAAATAAATAAGGGTACGGAGAAGTGAACCCGGGAAAATACTTCCATAAAATCACTGTCGAACATTCTAACCGTTTCATCTTTGTTAGATACGAAGTTCTTAGCCATTTATGTAATCCTAAAATGTTGTTTTTTCAGGCACTAATTTAATAAAATTAAAATTCATTATTGCGAGGGGTGAACCAGGTCATATCTGGATCTTTTTCCAGCGGGTTCTGTCAATTTCTAAAAATATTCGTTTTATCAAATAAAAATAGAAATTCATTTGATATTAATTATTAAAGTTTTCATATTCTACTTCAAATTTTTATAGTTCATTCTTTTACGGAGGTTAAATGCCGGAAAATGGAGAGCGGGAACAATGGGGAACCAAGATTGGATTAATCCTCGCAGTTGCAGGAAATGCTGTCGGTCTGGGAAATTTTTTAAGATTTCCGGTACAGGCTGCCCAAAACGGTGGCGGAGCATTTATGATTCCTTATTTTATTTTTTTCCTGATCCTCGGTATTCCCCTGATGTGGATTGAATGGGGAATTGGACGACATGGGGGTAAATATCGTCATGGGAGTGCTCCCGGAATGTTTGATGTCATCTGGAAGAATAAGATGGCTAAGTATTTCGGCGCTCTCGGTCTTTTTATTTCTATGACTATACTGATCTATTACACTTATATAGAATCATGGACCCTCGGCTTCAGCATTTTTTCTATTTCACAAATGTATTTTGATGAAAATACTGCCAGTACGATGAGGAACTTCCTGTACAGTTACCAGGGACGGGAAACAGGTACTCACTTCAGCAGTCTTCTTCCGGCATATTTACTTATGCTCTTCACTTTTGCAATTAACTTCTGGATATTATTTAAGGGAATATCAAAGGGAATTGAAAAGCTGGCTAAGATCGCGATGCCGCTTCTTCTGATATTCGGGGTAATACTTGCTGTAAGAATTATTACTCTCGGAACCCCTAATCCCGCTATTCCAGAAAATAGTGTTGCTAACGGATTTGCTTTCATATGGAATCCTGATTTTTCAAAGTTATCTAATCCCACTATCTGGCTTGCCGCTGCGGGACAGATATTCTTCACTTTATCGGTAGGTATGGGTACGATACATGCGTATGCAAGCTATCTTAAACCTGAGGATGATATAGCACTGTCAGGTTTAACAACAGCAGCGACAAATGAATTTGCCGAGGTTGTACTGGGTGCATCAATAGCTATTCCGGTGGCAGTTGCTTTCTTTGGTCTGGATGCAACTAAAGCTTTCGCACAGGGAGGAGCATTTGATCTGGGTTTTGTTTCAATGCCACTCATCTTTGAGAAAATTCCACTGGGAGCTTTATTCGGGTTCCTCTGGTTTTTACTCCTGTTTTTTGCCGGGATAACTTCCTCTGTCGCAATGGGACAGCCTGTAGTGGCATTCCTTGAGGATGAATTCGGTATGGACAGGAAAAAAGCCGTTATTACACTTGGAATTACGGTGCTGATAGCTGTGCAGTTCGTCGTCTTCTTCCTTAAGTACGGTTTTTTGGATGAGATGGATTACTGGGCTGGTACATTCGGACTGGTAGTTTTTGCGTTCATTGAAACTGTTCTTTTTATGTGGGTATTCGGCTCCGACAAAGCATGGAATGAAATGAACGCCGGAGGTGATTTTAAAATTCCCAGGATATTTTATTATATAATGAAATTTATTACTCCTCTGGTGCTGCTGATAATCATGCTCTGGTGGCTGATAAATGATGCAATCCCCATTTTCTTGTTATCGAACGCACAGCCTGAAAATATACCTTATATCTGGGGATCACGAATTCTTATGTTTATAGTAGCTCTTCTTATTTTATTGATGGTAAAGAAGGCCTGGTCTAATCATTCAGGTGAAGAGCTGCAGAGATAATTAAATAATTGTGAGGTTTTTATATGGGATTATCCACGGAGGGAATTATTTTTATATCGATAGCATGGGGATGCATCTTTATCCTTACAAGCTATTGTTTTACAAGGGTAATGAAATCCGAAAGAAAGAATAAGAATTAAAAGGGAGATGAGCCAGGCTCATCTCCCTTATATTAATGCGGAATTATGCCGTTTATCTCTTCCTGGTCCCCTGCATCTTTGTCCCCGGGTAAAAATGCTTTGTTAGTCTCAGTTGCTGCCAAACTGAATTTCCCGTTTTCCAGGTTTTTATAAAGTCTGTCATTTTCGATCAGATAATAGAACTGATCTCTGAATTCATCTAATGAAATTCCGCAGGTAGCTGCATACTTGGCAAGTTCGTGAGGATCCTCGAAATCAGCCTGAATTAATCTAAGCATATAACGACGGGCAACATAAAATGATTCTGAGGATGGATCAACCATTCTCACTTTTGTTTTACCCGTAACAGGATCAAGAATATCTTTAAAGTAAAGTGGAACGAAATGACCATTCTGAATAGATACCATAGCTCCGGTACCGCCATTAAGCATAAACTGGGCAGCTGAAAATCCCAGATCCCTTGTGTACTCCATATCAAACGGGATCGGGTCTGCGCAGCGCAGTTCATAACCGATATTTTTTGCCACAATTGTTGCTTTAAGATTAAAACTTTTAAGCTTTTCCTGAACTTTGTACTTAAGTATTTCACCGAAATTTATTTCGGCAATTCTGATATTATCATGAGCATCTCTTTCAACATCAACCAACGCCTGAAGATCCTCCTGTGCAAGATGCTCTACCAAACCCTCAGCGAGAATGGCAACTCCATCTGATTTACCGTAACTCATTCTTTTTACAATTGCTCCGGCAAGGACATCAACCATATGTGAAAGTTTTATATTGGGTCCGGGAAATTCCTCCGGGATAACGGTCAATGTAGCACCCGCAGCCTTTCCGATACCAAGAGCAAGGTGTCCTGCTTTTCTTCCCATTGAAACAACGAAGTACCAGCGCGACGTAGTCTGTGCGTCAACCATCAGATTCTTAACAATCTCAACACCTATATGCCTGGCTGTCTGAAACCCGAAAGTAGGGATACCATGGGGAAGATCAAGGTCGTTATCAATCGTCTTGGGTACATGAACAACTTTAATTCTTCCGGCAGCCATCTCGTCTACCTTTAGAGCGCTGTATGCCGTGTCATCACCGCCTATGGTAATAAGTTTGTCTACATTAAGCCTGAGAAGAGAGGTCACAGTATTTTCAAGATGTTTTTTGTCTTTGGTCGGGTTTGATCGGGAGATTCCTATATATGATCCACCGCGGAAATGAATGCGGCTCACATTAGGGATAGTCAGATTTTTTGTATGGGTAATATCTCCCTGCATAAGCCATTTGAATCCGTCCCTGATTCCAATTACTTCTATTCCTTCCAGACCGGCCCGTATGGTTGCAGCTCCTATAACGCTGTTGATCCCGGGCGCAGGTCCTCCGCCGACGAGTATGGCAAGTTTTTTTGGTGCAATTGACATCTCTTCCTTCTCCTTTTCATTCTTAACTTATAAATTATTTCAAATATCTATAATACTTTAAGTTTAGCAAACTTCAGCATAAGCTGTTTAACGTTATTGCCTTCAAATATCACAGTGGCCTTCTGCATATCTCCTGATCCAGTAACCTGTGTAACCCTGCCTAAACCGAATTTGTCATGCATTACTTTGCTTCCGGGTCTTAACGACCGGCTATCCTGGTTAAATTCTTCGTAGTCAACATTCTCAAAATATTCATAATACATTTCTTTCTTCGACTTACGGTTGGAGGACTTTCTGCCTATACCTCCATTAACTTCGGTAAAAGTAGCTGGTTCCAGCTCATCTATAAACCTTGAACGACTCTGGTATGCAACTTCACCAAACCGGTAACGACTTCTTGCATGGGAAATATATACTTTTTGTTTTGCCCTGGTGATCGCTACATAGAACAATCTTCTTTCTTCTTCAACAGTAGCTTCGGTACTGAAACGGTTTGATAGCGGAAATATGTCTTCCTCGCATCCTGTCACAAAGACAATAGGAAATTCAAGACCTTTTGCGCTGTGAATAGTCATCATCGTAACGACATTCTTTTCATCTTCATACATATCAATGTCAGCAACCAGCGAAACATCTTCAAGGTATTCTTCAAGTTTAGCGTCGTCATTCGAATTTGAAAAATCGCTTAATGCGGAGAGCAATTCGTTTATGTTTTCCCAGCGGGTCAGGGATTCGGGAGTATTCTCTTCCTTAAACATTCTAAGCACACCAAGTTCATCTACCAGAGCCCGTGAGAGTTCACCTACTGAAAGTTTATCCTTCAGCTCAATATATTTATCAAGAAGGACCTTAAAGCCCTTTACGTTCTTTTGTATTCTCTCTTTGATATCAATTACTTCGAATACCCTTGTCATTGTTTCGAATAAGGATATATCGTGTTTTCGTGCAAAGGCTATCATCCTTTTAATTGTTGTACTTCCGATACCTCTCTGAGGAAAGTTCATAATTCTCAGCAAACTTTCTTCATCCTCCTGGTTGGCAAGAACCCTGAGATAAGCTACTATGTCTTTCACTTCTTTCCTCTTATAGAACTCGATACCGCCGACAATTGCATACGGAATTTTTTCCCTTCTGAAGATATCTTCGAGGGCACGTGACTGGGCATTAGTTCTGTATAAGATACCGAAATCCTTAAGTGACAGTTTCTTCTTCGAAATATCCTGTTTTATGAACCTGGCGATCTGAAAAGCTTCGTCCTTTTCATCAGCACATTTAACAAGTGTAAGCAGTTCACCATCGTTGTTTTCCGTCCATAAGGTTTTAATCAGCTGTTCCTTATTGTTCTTAATAACCGAATCAGCAGCTGCAAGAATATTTTTAGTGGAACGATAATTTTGTTCCAGCTTGAAGATTTTATGCTTTGGAAAGTCTTTCTGAAAATCCAGCATATTTCCTATATTCGCACCTCGCCAGCTGTAGATACTCTGGGCATCATCACCTACAACAGAGATTTTACCATCTTTTGAAACGAGAAGTTTAATCAACTCATACTGGGCTTTATTAGTATCCTGGAATTCATCTACCAGTATATATTCAAATTTCTTTCTGTATTTGCCGAGTACTTTCGCGTTTGAGTTAAATAATTCTATAGGCTTAAGAAGGAGATCTTCAAAATCCATTGAGTTGTTTGCTATCAGTCTCTTCTGATATTCATCATAAATATCTGCTATTTTTTCCTCAATAAACTCACCCTTATGCTTTTTCCTGAATTCAGCAGGCATGAGCATATGGTTTTTCATAAAGCTGATCCTGTGCTTAACAGAATTCGGTGTTACTGAGTCGAGGTCTATATTAAGGTTCGATATAATGTTTTGTACCAGCGAAAGTGAATCTTCTGCATCATAAATGGAGAAATTTTGTTCGTAGTTTATATTCTTCGATTCAATCCGGAGGATCCTCGCAAAGATAGAGTGAAATGTTCCCATCCATATAGAATCCGCTTTACTTCCAATAAGCTGACGTATTCTATCCTTCATCTCATTTGCAGCCTTGTTCGTGAAGGTTAATGCAAGTAATGAATCGGGTGAAAAGCCTTTATCTATAAGATGAGCAATTTTGTAAGTTAAAACCTTGGTTTTTCCTGATCCGGCGCCTGCCACAATCATCTGTGGCCCGTCAAGGTATTCAACGGCTGATTTTTGTTCTTTATTTAATTCTTTTAGGTTTACCATACATCCATTCAGATTTTTAAGATGCAAATATAAATATTTGCATTCCGAATAAAAAGGTAAGAAAATAGTGGAATTGATAAATACTGCCTGTTTGCGCCTCCTGGGTAATAACATAATCACTTTAATTTCGCTTGTTATAAAAGATGATTTAACTTAATTTTGACCTTCAATTCGAAGAAAGTCACTTTGAGTGGAAATGAAATCAAAGTAAGACGGCTCTCTTTAAAATGATCCTTTGGGGTCTACTCTTGAATGCTGATGAAATTAATATACTTTTGTGTCCTTCTACTCCTTTCATCCTTAAGTTTCTCAGTTTATGCTCAAAAAACCGGCACACTGAGAGGATTTATAACTGATTCCCTTTCCGGTGAAGCATTACCATATTCAAATATTCTTATAGAAGGTACTTCTCTTGGTGCCTCGGCTGATTTAAGGGGCAGTTTTACGATTACCGGTATTCCTGCAGGCCGGACGTACAGCATTAGAGTGACTTACGTAGGATATATAGCTAAACATCTCCCTGTATTTATAAAAGCTGATGAAGTAACCCAGATAAATGTACTTTTAAGTGAAAGCACTATTAAGCTTCAGGAGATTGAAAAAATTGGAGAAAAATATCATCACCCGAATGAAACTGATCTCGGACTGCAGAAACTAAATATCAGGGAGCTTGAGCTTCTTCCCAAAGGAGTAGAAACCGATATTTTCCGATCGTTGCAGTTTCTCCCTGGAGTCCAGTCAACCGGCGACATATCTGCCCGATATTATGTACGGGGAGGCGCAAGTGATCAGAACCTGGTCCTTTTGAACAACATTCCCGTTTATAATCCTTTCCATGCGCTGGGATTATTCAGTATTATCGACCCTGAAATGATAAATGCTGTCGAGTTCTATAAAGGAGGATTTACAGCTGAGTATGGCGGCAGACTTTCATCGGTACTTAATATGATAACAAAAGACGGCAATAAAAACCGTTATAGCGCTAACAGCACACTAAGCTTTTTAACCGGAAAGGCTGCCGTCGAAGGTCCTATACCGGGAGGATCCTTTATGATTACCGGGAGAAAAAGTTTATTCGATAAGGTCCTCGGAAAATTCATTAATTATAAAGATGCCCCATTCAGCTTTTACGATTTATCAGGTAAAGTAAATTATGCGACTTCAAATACTAAAAGCCTTACGAAATTTGCTCTGCAGGGTTTTAATAGTCATGATGGATTAAAAAATAATGATCCTGAAAAAGCAGATTACAGCTGGGATAATAACTTATACGGGTTTTACTGGTTCCAGGCGTGGCAGGATGTACCTATATATTCAGAAGTAAATTTTTCATCAAGTTCATTCGACGGGGCGATAGATCCTAAGCTGAGTAACGCCAAAGAGAGAAGAAATTCTATCGGAGACATAACTCTTAAAGCCGATTTTACCAATGTGTATGAGAGCAGGGATGAAATCAGAGTGGGATATAAACTGAAATCGGTTAAAACTGATTATAGTTTTGAAAATCTTCAGGGTACTAAATCAGCTCTTTCCTCCCAGGCACTTCATTTTAGTCTATATGCCAAGTACCGATTCCTGAGGTTTGAGAGTTTTGGGGCAGACATCGGGACCCGAATAAATTTACTATCGCTTACAACTCAGCATGCTCCTTTCTTTGAACCGAGGGTAAACCTTACATATGCTGTTTATCCCTGGCTGAGATTAAAAGGAGCCTGGGGAATCTATAGCCAGGAGCTGATAACACTTGCTAATGAAAAGGAAGTGATTTCTTTGTTCGAACCCTGGACAATTGTTCCTGATTATCTGAAAGTTCCTGTAGCAATACATTATGTTGGGGGAATTGAGATTTTGCTTCCCGACGGAATCTCTTTCAGCTCAGAGGTTTATTATAAAGATATGAAGCGTACGGCGGAACTTAATCCCGATAAAGCATCGGACGAGGACCCCGATCTAATCCAGGCGAGCGGTGAATCCTACGGAGCTGAATTTCTACTGAAATATTCTACTGGACTTGTTCAGTTCACTGCCTCATATTCACTCAGCTGGTCATATAGAAATATTAATGGATGGGTTTCTTACCCAAGGTATGATTCAAGAGACGCAGTAAATTCAAATCTTACGTTTAATCTTGGTTCCGGCTGGGAAACCAGTATCAGCTGGTTCTTTAATTCTGGACTACCTTTCACGCAGATCGTCGGCTACTACGATAAGCTTTACCTCAACAATCTTTTTGGATATGGTGGTTTCTATGGAAATTATGTTCCCTATACTCTGCTCGGAGATCCTAATCTCGGCAGACTTCCGACTTACCATCGTCTTGATATTGGCCTTACAAAAAAATTTACTATCGGATTCACAAAAATCGAAGTGAGTGGAAATGTATTGAACGTTTACGATCGAAAAAATATTTTTTATTTCGAAAGAGATACAGGAAAACGGGTTAATATGCTCCCGGTTTTGCCGACTGCTTCCATCAGGATTGAAATATGAAAAAAGTTATTGTAATAATATTTTTTGTTACTGCGATGTTAATTAATTATTCCTGTGAAGAGAATTTCAGTCCAAAAGGTGATTTTCAGCAGAAATATATTTTAAACTGTGTTATACGCAGTGATACTTCATTACAGACAGCAACTATATCCAGAAGCTATGAAGTAGGGGGTTATGATCCCTTTGTAAATACCACAGACCCCTTTCTGAAGAATGCCTATATACGAATCTGGGCCGGCGACAAGGTTTATTTTATGAAAGACAGCAGCATAGCAAGAACAGATAGTTCCAGGTATAAAGATCCTCTTCATTTCTTTTATGTCGATAATTTTAACCCCGGCATCAGCACTTCACTGGAGATTGAAGCAATTCTCGCTGACGGAAAAACACTTAAAGCAAGTACAACACTGCCTGAAACCGTGAACTGGAACTATTCAAATATAGATACATCTGATACCAACGCATTCAGAATTCCTTCACTTTCTCATGATTATTTTTCATATGCATGGTTTCAGGGTTCATCCCTCGGATGGTATTTGCCAAGGCTAATTCTAATTTATTCTAAGATGGTAAACGGTAATGAGGAAAGACGCGAAATTTTGGTTCCTGAAAAGTATGAAGATGTTGGAAGGGGTATAGAGGCTGTATACCCCTCACCTACCAAAAATACTTTGGCTAGTTTTAAGAACAGCGCTCTTGACTCTGTCTTCCGGCAGATCTCTAAGGGTGACCCTGTGAAATCCCATTATAAAATCTACGCGCTTGTGCTTGAACTGCTTGTATTCGACGACCCTCTTTCCAAATATTTTTCTGTTACAAATGGGTTCTTTGATGATTATACAATCATACTGGATGAAGTTGACTATACAAATGTGGAAGGAGGATTGGGAATTTTCGGATCCTATACAAAACAGAGAAGAGGATCAAAGATTGCTTCAGAATATATAAGCTCGTTCGGCTATGTCCCTGCAAATCCATAAAAGCGAAAATAACAGATAATGAAATCATCAATATCGATACTCATAATACTTTTTCTGACAACACTTTTTATTTCCTGTAATAAGGAAGTCTCCACAAGTCCTCCCGATTTGATTTCCAAAAACTCCGGTAAATTGTTCGTTGATTCCAAACCCTCAAGGGCAAAAATCTACCTTAATAATATAAATACAGGCTACCTGACCCCGGATACTATTCCTTACCTGGATATGGGTATTTATAAATTGACTGCAAAACTGCCTCTTTTTAAGGACTCTTCAGAATTTGTGAGTATTATTAAAGATTCACTGACCAGCGTTTTTCTGGATTATACTATTAACCCTACAATGCTGGGATACCTGAATATCGATTCCTCACCTCAGGGTGCAGCCATATTTCTAAATGATACAGCTACCGGAAAAGTTACTCCCTTTGTTTTTCAAAAAGTTCTTCCTGATACTTATTCTATCGTTCTGAAAAAAACTGGTTATTGGGACTTATACTCTACCGCCGTTGTTACTACAGGCAGATCATCAAGGGTTTATTTATCCTTGGAAGATACATCTGTTTTTGTTAATTATTCGGTATCTAATTCACCTATCCCTACAAACTACCTTAACGGTGTTGTTATAGATGAAGATGGCAGCAAGTGGATGGTAGACTCCTACAACCTCACTAAGTTTGATGATACCAGCTGGGTCGTCTTTAATCCGGTAAATTCCTCCTATCCTGGAGGAAATGTTAACACCATTTATGCTTTTGGTAATGAAATCTGGATCTGTTCAACAAATGGCCTGGTAGTTTATAAAAACGGACTTTTCGATATTCAGGGTACTCAAACAGGACTTCCGTCAGATTATATTTATTGTGCTTTTAAAGAAAATGAAAATAGTATCTGGGTTGGTACCAATTTGGGACTGAGTCATTTTGACGGTGCTGCCTGGACGATTTATGATGTGAGTAACTCAGGACTTCCAACAAACTCCATCTCCGCCATAGGTCAGGATGGAAATAATAATTTATGGATAGGTACATTCGGGAGTGGCATTGTGAAGTTTGATGGGAGCAGCTGGGAGCTATATAATTCTGAAAATTCCAAATTGCCAGCAGGCAGCAAGGTTACCTCTTTGGTGTTTTTAAACGGTTCGAGTGTCTGGGCAGGCTTTTCCTCAATCGGTAATAATTCTATTGGCGGAACAGCCTTTTTCGATGGAAATATTTGGGATTATTATCCTTCTATTCCAAGCATCAAAATTTCTATGGTGTCAGTTCAAACTGGAAATATTATCTGGGTTTGTAATCTGGAAAATGGATTTTCTAAATATGAAAACGGCAGCTGGTACAGTTATACTACTGCCAATTCCTTATTAGCATCAAATAGAGTATTTGGTATGGCCATTGACCGAGATGGCAGCAAGTGGATTGCAACTTACGGAGGTGGACTTTCCAAATATAAGGGGGATTGATTGCGTATTTGTTGCCGTATCTTTTATTTCTTACATTTAAATATCAAATAAAACAAACAAAACTGAGGGATGACTATGTTAAAAGATAAAATCCAGAAGGCATTGAATGCACAGATGAACCTTGAATTATCATCTTCCTATCTTTATCTGTCTATGGCAGCCTATTTTGAGTCTGAAAACCTGAACGGATTTGCTCACTGGATGAAAGTCCAGTCTGGTGAAGAGTACAGCCACGCAATGAAAATCTATGGTTACATTAACCAGAGAAACGGCCGCGTAAATTTATCAAAAATTGACGCACCTAAAAGTGAATGGAAAGACGCAGCTGAAATATTTACAGAAACTCTGAAGCATGAGCAGATGGTCAGCAAATCTATTGATGATATGGTTGATCTTGCGATAACTGAGAAGGATCATGCGACTAACACGTATCTTCAATGGTTTGTTACCGAACAGGTCGAGGAAGAAGCTACCGCTATGAATATTCTGGACAAGATTAATATGGTTGGGGATAATAAAAATGGATTGTTCCTGCTCGACAGGGAATTGGGTATGAGATCAGCTGGCTGATTTCTGCACAATGATTAAATCATAAAAAAGGCGGTCAGTAATGACCGCCTTTTTTAAGGCTGACAAATACTTAATGTTTAATTTCTGATACAGGTATTGCAGTATGCCTCATAGAATGAACTTTGTTAGCTACCGGCAGCTCAACTATATCTTTCACTCTGTCATCAAAGTATTCGCGAAATCTTTGCACCATATATTTTACGGGCCATGCAGCAGCCTCGCCAAGGGCACAAATGGTATTACCTTCTATATTGTTTGCTACTGAAACAAGCAAATCAATATCGCTCTTCGAACCTTCGCCTCTTAATATCCTGTTTAAAATTTTAAGCATCCATCCGGTACCTTCACGGCATGGTGTGCATTGACCGCAGCTTTCATGGTAATAGAATTTTGATATTCTGGCCAGAACTTTCACCAGATCTGTGTCCTCATCCATCACCATCACACCTGCGGTTCCAATTGCTGAACCAACCGTTTTAAGAGACTCTGCATCCATCTTAACACCCTCAAGCTGGTCTCCTCTTAATGGAGGCATTGAGGATCCGCCCGGAATTACACACAAAACTTTTTTATTGCCGGGAACGCCGCCGCCGTATTTATAAATAAGATCGGTAAGTAGAGTTCCTGATGGAAGTTCGTAAACACCCGGTTTGTTTATGTGACCGCTCAGACCGTAAAGTATTGTTCCGGGGTGCTTCGGCTCCCCTATCTTCGAAAACCATTCCCATCCCTTATTAATAATAGCGGGAACATTTGTTATAGTCTCAACATTATTTATCGTAGTAGGACATCCCCATAAGCCGAACTGTGCAGGAAACGGCGGTTTAACTCTCGGGTAACCTCTCTTCCCTTCAATGGAATTCATAAGCGAGGATTCCTCTCCGCAAATGTAAGCACCGGCTCCCTTATGTATATAAATATCGCAGAAAAAACCTGTTCCGAATGTTTCTTTCATTTTCTCCCCTACAAAGCCCTTCGAATACGCATCGTCCAGAGCTTTCTGCAGGAGTTTTATCCACTTATGATACTCTCCACGTATATAAATATAAGTTACTTTCGCCCCGATCGCATAGGCAGTAATTAAAATTCCTTCAATAAGCTGATGGGGGTTATATTCAAAAATCTGCCGGTCTTTAAATGATCCTGGTTCGCTTTCATCCCCATTCACACATAGATACTTAGGTTTATCTGTGGTTTTAGGCATGAAGCTCCATTTAAGCCCAGCTGAAAAAGCAGCTCCTCCGCGGCCTCTTAGTCCTGATTTTTTAACCTGGTCGATTATATCATCGGGCGACTGGCTTAGAGCTTTTTTTATTGCAGTGAATCCCCCGTTCTGCAGATAAACATCCATTAAGTGAATATCTTTAATATCAGGAAGAACAATTTTTTCCATTTAATTTTTATTCTTTAGTGAATCTAAAATTTCAACAACTTTTTCTTTAGTAAGATTTTCATAATAATCTTCATTAACCGCAATCATCGGGGCAGTTCCACAGGAACCCATACATTCAACTTCCTCAAGCGAAAAGGTATGATCTCCGGTAACCTGCATATTATCTATACCAAGCTTTTCCTTTACCTTATCATAAAGCTCATATCCCCCGCGGAGCATACAGCTTACGTTTGTGCATACCTGTATATGATATTTACCCATAGGCTTCTGATGATACATGGTATAAAAGGTAACAACTCCCAGAACCTCTTCGGGAGTAACATCGAGGATAGAAGCAACTTCTTTTATTACCTCATTAGAAATAAACCCGTTCTGCTCCTGTGCAAGATAAAGCACTGGCATAATAGCGGGTTTCTTTACCGGATATTTTTTTAGTATGTCGTCAATCTTTTGAAGATTTTCTTCTGAAAATTTAAATTCATTCATATAAATTCGCTTCTTTTTCTGGAACAGCTGAACCGCAGGCACGGTACTCAAATTCTTTCTCTAAAATCAATTCTGCATAACCAGCCGCAGCCTTGATTATTTGTCGGCTTCCCCCATAATGGGATCAATGCTGCCGATTATTGCAACAACATCAGACACCATCTGACCTTTTATTAAATGAGGAAGAGACTGAAGATTAACCATAGAAGGGCTGCGGATCTTACATCTCCAGGGACGTCCTTCTCCCTTACTGACAAGATAAAATCCGAGTTCACCTTTTGAGCCTTCGATTGCATGGTATATATCTCCCTCAGGAGGATTTATTCCGAAATTAACGATCATAAAATCGTGTATTAATTCCTCCATCTTTGTATAAATCTCTGTTTTATGAGGAAGAACTTTTTTAGGCTGATTGAGCAGTACCTCACCACCAGGCATTTTATCCAGAATCTGCCTGATAATCCTGGCACTTTCCCGGGCTTCATCAGCACGGACAAAATACCTTGCAAGGGAATCACCTTCAGAAAATGTAACTACTTTGAAATCCATATCATTATAGAACATATAGGGTGAATTCCTGCGGATATCATATTCCACCCCGCTGCCTCTGAGGCTTGGTCCTGTCATACCCAGGTCTAATGCATCTTCAGCCGAAATAACTCCTGCGCCTTCAAGTCTTTCAATAAAGATTCTGTTTGTATTTATGAGCCTCTCGCATTCATCAAGGTTCTCATCAAACTGATCTATGAACCATTTAGCCTTAGCAAGGGCTTCAGGCTGGGCATCATTGGCAACACCGCCTATACGTGTATAGCTGTTCGTAAACCTTGCGCCGCAGAGTATATCCCATATATCAAGGATTTTTTCCCTTTCACGTAATGTCCAGAGAAAAACTGTCAGAGCGCCCACATCCATTGCCAGCGAGCCTATAGCCACAAGATGTGAAGCAATTCTTGCAAACTCAGCTATCATCATCCTTATATACTGCGCACGGGGCGGAGCTTCAATACCGGCCAACTTTTCAACTGCAAGCACCCAGGCAACGTTATTTGCCATTGGTGAAAGATAATCGAGCCGGTCAGTATGAGGTATAAACTCGTAATAACTCATATTTTCTGCCATCTTTTCATATCCTCGGTGGAGATACCCAAGTTCAGGCACGCTGGCAACCACAGTTTCTCCATCAAGTCTCAGGAGCACACGTAATACTCCATGGGTAGCCGGATGCTGGGGTCCCATATTCAGAACCATTTCGTTATCAAGAGCATCTTCTACACTGATATCGGAATCTGCACCTAATAGTGCTTCAATTATCTTTGGATGAACTTCGTCTTTTGTCAGTTTAGGCATATTCTTTTAATCTTTTTTTGGCAATGGAAGACTTCCGGGAATTCCCATTAAAGGGAAATCTTTTCTTAGCGGATAATATTCAAAATCCTCCGGCATATACATTCTGCGGAGATCAGGATGATTATTAAAGGTAATCCCGAACATATCGAAAGTCTCTCTCTCAAGCCAGTTTGCTGTTTTCCAGATAGATGAAACTGTATCAATACTGCAGTCTGATTCATCAACGTCTGCTTTAAGTCGGAGCCTGAAGTTATGCTTCAAGGAAAAGATATGATAAACCACCGTAAAACGGTTCTTCCTTTTAGCCCAGTCGACAGCTGTTACATCTTCGCATAAACGAAAATCAAACTCGGGATCTTCTTTTAGATACCTGCAGACGTGGGTAACATGTTCTTTATCAAACTTCACCGAAAGATCACCGCGGTAATCAATGAATTCAAATTTCACCTGCGGAAAGTTTTCCACGAGTTTCTGAGGAATAAGTTCTTTTAGGTTCATATTAGTTATTCTGTAAGACGGTTAACTCAGGAAGTTTTTTATCCTGAAAATCTCTTGCTTTTGTCTTTCCGATTTTATCCTGAATCTGAATTAATGCATTTAAAAGATTATCAGGACGCGGCGGGCAGCCAGCCAGGTAAATATCTACAGGAAGGAACTGGTCTATTCCCTGAACTACATTATATGATCTGTACATTCCGCCTGATGAAGTGCAGGCTCCCATTGCAATCACCCATTTGGGATCGGGCATCTGATCATAAATTTTCTTTACAACGTGAGCCATTTTATATGTTACGGTTCCCGCCACAATCATAAGATCGCATTGACGGGGAGTAAATCTCATAACCTCTGACCCGAATCTTGCAATATCATATTTAGGATCGCCTGAGGCCATCATTTCAATTGCACAACAGGAAATTCCCATTGGCATAGGCCATACTGAGCTCTCACGCGACCATGCGGCAAGCGCATCAATTGTTGTGGTTATAAATCCTTCTTCTTTTAACTTAGCTTCTAATCCCATTTAAATCCGCCTTTCTTATATACATATAAGTATCCTAATTCAAGTACAACTAAAAATATTAACATCGAAACAAATATCGAAAATCCGAATTCACCAAAAAGTTTTTTAAACTCAACAGCCCAGGGATAAACAAAGATCACTTCCAGATCAAAAATGATAAAAAGCATTGCTACCAGGTAATATTTGACCGATATTCTTTCCCGGGTTGTTCCGACAGGTTTCATACCGCTCTCATACGTGGAAAGTTTCTCTTCTGTCGGCCTCTGAGGACCAAATATCCCTGAAGATAAGGCTGTTCCAACAGCAAAGACTATGGCAAAACCGAGAACTAAAAAAACAGGTATATATTGTTCAATCATCTCATTTTTTACGATTTTTGAATATTAAAGTTATCCAAAAAAAGCCATTTTGTCAATTTAAACTGAGTGCCCTGAATTGTGTTCCTCATCAGGTTTAATGAGAATTTTACGACTTTTTTGTTAAATAATATGAGATTATTTTTCGTGTAATTCCCAGGTTGAATTTGCTGCTAATAAAAAAATATCTGATTTTTTTGATATCTGCGGTTTTTATTATTCCGGGATGTGAAAGAAATGCACCAACGGAAACAACCGGCAGCAGTCTCCCTCCCGCCGTACCCACAAATGTGAAGATATATTCCGCTTACGATGGAGAGATAGAGATCGTCTGGCACGCAAATGTAGAACTTGATCTTAAAGGCTATAATGTATACAGAAGTACCGACAGCACTCGCTTCAGCCTGATCGACTTTTCAGATCAGAATTATTATCTGGATGACTCACTCGATTATAATATAAAATACTTTTACCGCATTACGGCACTTGATCTTGAGAACAGAGAGAGTAATTATTCATCTATAGTTAGTGCTGTGCCTAAAAATATTTACAAACCTTATGCCCCCAGATTTCCTCAAATAAATGCAAGGAACTGGATTGGAGAGAAATCAGTTTTTCTCACATGGGATCCTGGTTTTGAAACAGATATTGCCGGATTTTATGTGTATAGGAGTACTATGCCGGGATTTACTCCAGACAGCACCAACTTAAATGGATTTGCTCCAGGTTCCAGTTATTCAGATACCTCCGGTCTTTCTCTTCTGACACCCTACTTTTATAAAATAGTTGCAGTAGATAAGGGTAATCTTCTGAGTGATCCCAGCAGCGAGGTTAGTGATAAGATTTTGCCCATAGCTGGAATCGTTTCTCCGATCGGAACTGTAAAAACTAACGTTCTCACTTTCAAATTCACTACCCTACCAGTAACGGCAACGTACGAGATAACCCTGCAGTCAAATCCTTATTTCGGCCAGATCTGGAGCAAAGTTATTACAACCAGCGCAATAAACGATACCATCAGCGTCGATTATGATGGTAATTATATCGATTACGGTGAAAATTATTACTGGAGGGTTGTTACATATACTAATGATAATTCCAGTCCTAACAGCATCTCTCCTCTCTTTAATTTTATCCTGCAGCCTGAATAAAATCATATTATCATTGAACTTAATTTATTTACTAAATACTTTAAGGTTGGTAAATTAGAACAACCGTTAATATTACATTCTTAGCTTGAAAAGATATTTTATCTTAATTTTTCTTCATTTGCTGGCGGCAGGACTGGTGAACGCACAATCAGAAATCGACAGCCTCCAGTTTATTCTCGTTGAAAAACCTCTTAACCTGCTGTCCACAAAGCTGGATAAGCAGCTGAATACTTATTATCTCTCATCAAAATTATTTTATAACCAGGTTTTTGATAAATACTCATTCGATGTTACCGAAGATTATAATTCCACTTTCATCAAATCAGCTGATAAAAGCATAAGAGATGAACAATTTTTTTCCGCATCTGCTGCCTATAATATTACCCAGTATTTTAAAGCAGGGTTTCTGGGAAACAATACTATTCTGTCGGATAACCGTAAGATTGAAATAAACCAGGCTTCTGTATCAAATGTGATGGTATTCAGTGATTTATCACCTGAGCCATATCTTCATATTTCTCCTTTCTTCGGCTATTCAAATAACAGGCAGATCGGGGAGAATGATAATGGATTTATTTACGGGGGGGAGGGGCTATTAGATGACCTTGATATATCTACCTTTAACCTATCATCACGGTTGAGATTCAGGAATGAAGATATTTCCCCAAGGAAAAATTTAGTTAGATATTTTAACCTTACAGCAAACAGTATTTTCAGTAATGACGTGAGCAATTATATAACTTCAGGATATTCACAGAACAGGAAAGATTTTTATTATTCAGCTGATTCTATCATATCGAATGAATATGATATCACTAACAACATACAGAGCAGGGATGAGACGGCATATCTCCTTGAGGATGGGCTTACATATAATAATTTAGCAACTGATTTTGGTCTGGATCTTAAAGGCAGGCTCGACTGGCGCAATATCAACAGAGACACACGCTATCACCCGGTTCAGGTACTCTCAAGTTCAGTTTTTGATTCAAGGATAGAAGAATTGAAATTTGAACTGGAATCCAATCTCCGGTATATCACTTCATCGTTTGCCGGAAGGCTAAAAGTCAACTATTCCGAAAGAGATGAGAAACATATAGCGAAAAACTTTCTTAATACAGGCTCTCTATTCTTCGATGAACGGCAGGATATTGAGAATCAAAAAAATAATAATTCAGCCAGGATCGCAGTATCTGTTCAGGGCGACTGGAATATATCAGGCTCAGATAAGATCTCATTTAGTGCTTATCAGAATAAACTGCGCTATGATACACCTGGTGCAAACAACTACGATGACCGGGATGAACTCTTATCTATAATACGGCTGAGGTATATCAGGGCTCTTACTCCTTTTTTTAATGCCTTCCTTGTTGCGGAAGGAACACAAAGCCATATTGTATACATCTTTTCCGAAAAGAGTTCAAACAATAATATTAACAGAGTACTGAAATTTTCGGCGGGGGGAGACTATCATGGAAAAAATATATCAACCATTAACACATTTGAGGTTTCTGCAAACTATACGGTTTATGATTTCCGCGACCTTGTTCCTAACCTCAGAAGCTTTTCTTTCAGGCAGTTCACAGCTACGGATTCAAGCACAATAAGGCTGAGCAGCAAGTTTTCGATAAAAAACTATGGTTATGTTAAACTCTCACAGCAGGGGGAGCTTAACTGGTCGGCTTTCTCGGAAAAACCGACACGCTTCCTTCAGGAAATTTACTCCGAACCAAAATTAATTTTGTCGTATAATAACGTAAGTTTTGGGCTTGGAGGCAGGATTTTCTCTCTCCTCACTTTTAATTACAATAACAGGGAAAAAATAAAAGATTCTGATTATCTTAGTCTGGGACCTTTGACTGAGATACTGTGGATAGCAGAAAATACAATTTATTTCAAAATATACGGCTGGTATGAGTTCATAACTGTGGATAAATCCGGCCGTCAGCAGGCTAATCTTTCATTTGAAGTAAATTGGAATTTTTAGTTGGATTAAAAAAAAATTTTCATATTTTACCAAATCAAATTCAGGATTAAATTTGGCAGAAGACAAATACTATCTAGAAATCGAGAGTGATCCTAATAATCTTATCACTGTCGAAGAATTCATCAACTATTTCTCTAAAGATCTGGGATTGGATGATGATAAGTTATCTGCATTGTTGCTCGCCGTTACTGAAGCCACTACAAATGCAATCATCCATGCCAACCGAAGCGATAAGAACAAAATGGTGCAGATTACCGCTAAAGTTGAAGAGGGGAAGCTTTACATAATAGTTAAGGATGAAGGGCCGGGTTTCCAGCCTGAAGCAGTTCCCGATCCCACTGATCCCGAAAACCTGCTGAAAGATTCAGGCAGAGGTTTATACCTTATGCGGGTTTATATGGATGACCTGAGATATAACATAACCCCCCAAGGAACTGAAACAATACTAGTTTTAAATATTACTTAACTTTTTTATCGCAGATTCAACTGCTTTTCCCGAACTCTGGAGGGCGGACAATTCCTCTTCAGCAAGTTTCATTTCAATTATCTGTTCGATTCCGTTTTTTCCCAGTTTTACCGGTACTCCGCAGAACAGATTATGAAGACCGTACTCGCCGTCGAGCCATGCTGAACAAGGAAGAACTCTCTGCCTGTTTTTAACTATCGCATCAGCCATCTCCACTGCCGCACTTGACGGAGCATAGTAGGCGCTTCCCGTTTTCAGATAATTTACTATCTCAATTCCGCCGCTGCGGGTTCTCTCTACCAGTGCTGATATCCTCTGCGGAGGTAGCAGCTGGGTGATAGGTATTCCTGAGATAGTTGTCTGGCTTATAAGTGGAACCATTGAATCACCATGACCTCCGAGGACTATCGTAGAGATATCTTTTATAGAAACCTTTAACTCCCGGGATAAAAAGAGCCGGAATCTCGCCGTATCAAGAATTCCTGCCATCCCTATAATCCTGCTGCTCTCAAATCCGCTTACTTTAAAGGCAGTATAACACATTGCATCAAGAGGATTCGAAACAACAATAATGATACATTGGGGTGAATGTTCAGTTATTTTCCCGGCGGCCTCTTTTACGATAGCCGCATTCGCTTTAAGCAGGTCATCGCGACTCATCCCGGGTTTTCTGGCAAGCCCCGCAGTGATTATAACAATTCCTGAGGAAGCAGTGTCTTTGTAATTATTGGTTCCTGTCACCTCGGTATCGAACCCCTCTATTGACGAACTCTGCCTTATATCCAGAGCCTTCCCCTGAGGGAGGCCTTCAACAACATCAAGAAGGACAATTTCCTCTGCTAGCTGCTTTTCTGCGAGATGCATAGCCGCAGTAGCCCCAACATTGCCTGCACCTATAACAGTTATTTTGTTCATTAATAGCTCTTAATTTATAATTACCATAATATAGAATATCATACTTCCTTTGCAAATGGAAGCATTCATATTTATTTTTGTTTATTAGTTAGTGTTTCAGTTTACCTGAAATCTAAAATTCATTTAAACCAAGAGGAACAAATATGGGAAGAAAAAAAATAGCATTAATAGGCGGCGGCCAGATAGGCGGAGTACTTGCTCAGCTTCTTGCTATGAAAAGGCTCGGAGACGTGGTTCTGTACGATATCGTTGAAGATATGCCCCAGGGAAAAACCCTCGACATCGGAGAAGCAGCCAGGATTGACGGCTTCGACGCAAATATAAAAGGTACAAATGATTATAAGGATATTGAAAATTCTGATCTCATAATCATCACTGCCGGTCTGCCCAGGAAACCCGGCATGAGCAGAGATGATCTGCTTACAACAAATGCTAAAATTATGAATACGGTTGCTGAAAATGTTAAGAAATATGCTCCAAAAGCAATCGTGATTATTATTTCCAATCCTCTGGACGCAATGGTTACACTGTTTAAGAAAGTTACCGGTTTCGACCATAACCGTGTTCTTGGACAGGCCGGGGTGCTCGATTCATCAAGATTCTCAACTTTTATATCCTGGGAACTTGGAGTATCTGTAAAAGATGTCAATACTATGGTTCTTGGGGGACATGGAGATGCCATGGTTCCTATTATGCGTTACGCTAATGTTAATGGTATTCCTGTAATGGAACTCCTTGAAAAGAAATATGGCGACAAAGCTAAAGCTCAGGAAGTCATGGATGCTATAGTAAATAGAACAAAGATGGCAGGCGGTGAAGTTGTAAAATTGCTTAAAACTGGCTCAGCTTTCTATTCTCCGGCAGCCGCTGCAATTGCTATGGCAGAATCTATATTAAGGGATGAAAAGAGAGTTCTCCCTGTTTGCGCTTACCTTGATGGTGAATTCGGCGTTAAAGGTTACTATGTCGGCGTTCCAGCAGTTCTTGGTGCGGATGGCGTAGAAAAAGTGATTGAATTCTCTCTCGATGAACAGGAACAGAAATTACTTGATAATTCTGTGTCGGCAGTTAAAGGTCTTGTTACCGACATGGAAAGATTAGGCTTCTGATATTTCGGAAAGCTTTAAAATTAAAAAACCCTCTTATTTAAGAGGGTTTTTTTTTGATATATAATTTTTTTACGACTGCATTACACTAACAAACTGTCTGTCGCCGCGCTTCTTCTCAAATTTCACAATACCATCAGCCACTGCGAACAGGGTATCATCACCACCCTTTTTCACGTTAACGCCGGGATGAAATTTTGTACCTCTTTGTCTTACAAGGATATTTCCGGCAAGAACACGCTCACCGCCGAATCTCTTAACTCCCAGTCGCTGTGCATTACTGTCTCTTCCGTTTCTGGATGAGCCTTGACCTTTTTTATGTGCCATTATAAAATCTCCTTCTATTAACCTATACTGGTAATTTCAATTCTGGTAAGCTGCTGCCTGTGCCCGTTTTTCTTCTGATAATTGGTTCTTCTTTTCTTCTTGAAAACAATAACTTTATCATCTTTTATATGCTCTAGTACTTTAGCGGTCACTTTCATTTTTTCAACTGAAGGTGCACCAATCTTCACATCATTATCATTAGAATAAAGAAGAATTTTGTCAAAAGTGATTTCTGAATCGGGCTCTGCCTTTAATCTCGGCACGTAATATTTTCCTTTTTCCTCAACCTTAAACTGTTGACCTGAGATATTTACAACAGCAAACATTTTCATAACCTTTCTGAAAAATTAGACAACAAAGTTAACAATTTGACCCTTATATGTCAATTCTGATGACAGGAAAAATATCTCGATTTCAAGCTGTTCAGGCCGAAAACGATTAAATTTTTCAATTTTAGGACTATTTAAGCCTGATCAGTCTAAATCTTATTCCCCTATTTTTTAAGCCTGAAGGAGAACTCACTCCCCTTTCCAGGAACACTTTTAACTTCAACTTTAGAACCATGAGCTTCAACAATATGTTTAACTATCGCGAGTCCCAGTCCGGTACCGCCCACCGATCTCGACCTTGCTTTATCTACTCTGAAGAATCTCTCAAAGATCCTGGGAATATCTTCTTCCGGTATTCCTATTCCTGTATCCTTTATAACTATTTCACCTGAGTTCTCTTCTTCCTGCACCAGTAGCGTAACTGTTCCGGATTCAGTGTACTTTATAGCATTTGTAAGTAGATTAATTAAAACCTGCTTAAGTTTATTTTTGTCGCCGAACAGCTGAAGCTTGTCCCTTACAGGTTCAAGTATCAGCCCGATGTTCTTTTCATCAGCAAGAGGCTTTATTTCAGCTATGATGCTTTCCAGGAAATCCTTAACAGAAAAATACCTGAAACTCATTCTCATCTCCCCTGATTCAATCATAGATATATCTATAAGGTCATTCAGCAGGTTATTAAGGTTTATTGTATGCTGATTAGCTTTAGCAAGGAAGTTCCTGTTTACCTTATCATCGTTAATCGCCCCGTTCAGAAGGGTTTCTATATAACCCTGTATAGAGAAGATCGGGGTCCTGAGCTCATGCGAAACATTCCCGAGGAATTCAGTTCTTATTCTTTCTAGTCTTTTAAGGTATTCAACATCGCTCCTGGCCTTAATGAACATTTCTTTTATTTCTTCCTGCATACTCTCAAGGTTATCACTCAGCCTTATCTCATCTGGGGATTTGAAATTGTTATTCCTGATATCGGAAACTATATGTTTTATCTCAGCCAGTTCCTTTAGTCTTTTACTTCCTACAAGACTTAGTAAAAATAAACTCAGCACTAAAATTACTACGATAATAAAGATTTTAGCCGAAGGGTTTTCGATACTGAAGAGTACAACAGCTATAAAGACAGCATCAAAGATCAGAAATTCAGACAGGAATACTCTGGCAGATTTAAGATTTACTTTTAATTCATTCCACACTTTTAAATCTATATCCTACACCTTTAAGGGTTTCAATAAGGTCGGAATATTTATTAAGCTTCTCTCTTATTTTTCTAATATGTACATCTACCGTCCGGTCTACAACATAAACATCTATCCCCCATACTGTTTTAAGCAGGGCGTCTCTGCTGAAAACCTTCCCGGGATTACCGGCAAGGAAATAAAGCAGTTCGAATTCTTTCCTGGGGAAAACTATTTCGTTTCCGTCAAGCTTCACAACATAACGGTCACGGTTAATGTGTAACGGACCTGCTTCTATTACTGCAGGCAGACTCTTCTCTTCCTTAGGATTCTTTCTGAGGTTCGAGTTTACTCTAGCAATCAGCTTTTTCGGAGAAATGGGTTTTTTAATAAAATCACTGGCTCCGAGCTCTAGCCCTCGTATTTCATCAGCCTCGGCACCTTTAGCGGTAAGGAAAATCACCGGGATGTCTTTGTAATTACTATTTTCCCGTATCCGTCTGCATACTTCATAACCATCAATATTAGGCATCATAATGTCGAGAATAATCAAATCGGGTATCTCAGAAACCTTTTGAAGGGCCTCACTGCCGTCATAAGCGGTTATTACATCGAAGCCTTCCTGCTTTAAGCTGTACTCGAGAAACTCCACAATATCTTTCTCGTCGTCTACGAGCAGTATTTTTGATTTCATGTCTGCCTGATATTAACTTCAGATTTTTTTTCTGCTGATAGATACATTGCGTCTATTACTTTCATTCGGGAAAGTGCCTCTATGGCAGGTGAAAAAACCGGGTTGAGCCCTCTAACGGCACCAATAAAACTTTTAAGTTCATTGAAATATGACTTCTTAAATAGAGTCATTGCACTTTCCGTTTGTGCCGGAGTTAGATCCATGAACTGTTCATCAATTTTCTTATTTATCCGGAACGGGTTCAGAGATGCATTTCCTTTTGTGCCGTAGACATTAAAATAGAAGAGATCTTTCTCAAGAGGTATCGACCAGCTTGTTTCCATATTAATAACAGCATTATTCTTACACCTGAGCATACTTATAGAACTATCCTCCACGTGCCTGGTGTTGAGGGAAAAATTCTGAGTGGTAACACTTGTAACAGGCGGATAATTCAACAGCCAGAGGGAAAGGTCGAGAAGCAGTATACTTAAATCGATGATTACTCCTCCTCCTGATTCTTCTTTCTTGGTGAACCATTTCTCACCGCTGCTCTGCCTTCTTATCCATCCGCATTTAACATAAAAAGGTTCGCCTATTTCCCCTGAGCTGATAAGACTCCTTAAAATCATTGCGTCAGGACGGTACCTGAGATTCATACCGACCATAACTTTATTTTTGGATTTTTTTGCCGCGTCAATTATGGGTTTGGCTTCCGCATACGTCCTTGCAAGGGGTTTTTCAACAAGTACATCTTTCTTTGCTTTAAGCGCTGCAATAGCAGTCTCGTTGTGCAGATGTGTGGGAGTTGCAATTATTACAGCGTCAGCCTCAGCTTCTGCAAGCAGTTTCTTATAGTCGGTGTACCTCCCCTCAATGTTAAACTTATCAGCCATGGTATTCAGCCTGTTTTTATTTATTTCCGCTACGGCTGTAACTTTAACATTATTCATTTTAAGAAGGTTCGGCAGATGAACAAGCTGAACGATCCCACCAAGCCCGATGATCGCTACATTAGTTTTTTCAATCAAATTGTCTCCTGGTTAAGGCTATTGTTTCTGCAAAATGATTTAACTCTTTCCACGATCCCTTCAGGATCAATACCCAGAATATGGTGAAGTTCTTTCTGTGTACCATGTTCAACAAAATGATCAGGAATTCCCATCCTGAGAATATCATTCTTGTAATTTTTTTCGTTAAAATACTCAAGTACCGCGCTCCCGAATCCTCCCACCAGAGTATTCTCTTCCAGCGTTACTATCTTCGGATGTTTGCCGGCAATGTAATCAAGTATACCTTCATCAAGAGGTTTTATGAACCTCATGTTTATTACCTCGCAGACGATTCCATCAGCCGCAAGTTTCTCTGCGGCTTTAATCGCATAGTCAACCATAGATCCTACAGCAAGCAGGGCAACGTCATCTCCTTCCCTGAGTTTCTCTGCTTTACCTATTTCCATCATCTCGAAACTCTCACTCAGTTCTACTCCCAATGCCGATCCTCTCGGGTATCTGAGCGCGATTGGACCATCTTTATAATTGACGGCTGTAAAGAGCATATTTCTTAACTCCGACTCGTCTTTAGGAGCCATAATAACCATCCCCGGAACAAGTCTTAAATAGGTAAGGTCAAATGCGCCATGATGCGTTGGCCCATCCGCTCCTACAAGTCCTGCCCTGTCCATAGCGAATACAACATGCAGTTTCTGTATGCCGACATCATGAACGATCTGATCGAATCCTCTCTGCAGGAATGTTGAGTAAACAGTTACTACCGGAATAACACCCTGGGTGGCCATACCTGCAGCAAATGTTACGGCATGTTCTTCCGCAATGCCAACATCGAAATAATTATCGGGAAATTCCTTCTGGAGGATATCGAGTCCTGTACCATCCGGCATAGCAGCGGTAATCCCCACCACGTTCTTATTTTCTTTAACAATATCCACAAGTGCGTTTCCAAATATCGAAGTGTATGACGGCGCTGTGCTGCTCTTCTTATATGCCTTGCCTGTAAGTTTATCAAAAGGAGTAGATGCGTGAAGTTTCTGCTCGTCTCCTTCCGCGGGTTTGTAGCCTTTCCCTTTGTGGGTCATTGCATGGACAAGGATCGGTCCCTTAAGGTCTTTTACCTGCTCAAATATCCTGATCATCTGGTGCAGGTTATGCCCGTTAATAGGACCAAAATACCTGAATCCCAGTGCTTCGAAAAGCATTCCAGGGGTAATTACAGCTTTAATTCCATTCTCAAGCCGTGCGGCAATCTTCCTTAGTCTGTCGCCGAACTGATCCAGTTTTCCGGTCAGTTCCCATATCTGTCCTTTAAACTTATTGTAATCAGGGTGAGCGATCATTTCGGTAAAGTAATTGGAAACCTGCCAGACATTCGGAGCAATCGACATTCGGTTGTCGTTAAAAACTACAATGAGGTCCGACTTATTTATTCCTGAGTTATTCATCGCCTCATAAGCCATTCCTCCTGTCATTGCACCGTCACCGATAATCGCAACAACCTTCCTTTCCTCTTTCTTCAAATCGCGCGCAACCGCCATACCCAAAGCTGCTGAAACAGAAGTGGTGGCATGCCCTGCACCGAATGTGTCGTACTCGCTCTCATTTCTTTTCAGGAAGCCGCTTATTCCATTCAGCTGTCTGATAGTACTAAGCTTGTCCTTTCTTCCGGTAAGTATTTTATGGGGGTAAGCCTGATGGCCTGTGTCCCATACAACAAGATCGTGCGGGGTATTAAATACTTTATGGATGGCGACAGCCATTTCCACGGTGCCCAGTCCTCCTCCGAAATGGCCTCCGACTTCAGAAATTGTATCTATCAGGTACTCACGTATATCCCTGCATAATGATTTCAGTTCCTGTGGACCAAGGTTCCTGATATCTGCCGGAACGGTTACCCTGGACAGAATCGGGTACTTCACCTCATCAGACATTTTCTCATTCTCCATACTTTATTCTTCTCTTTCCTCCTCTTCATAATTCAATTCGTCGAGTCTCTTCTTCAGCTCAGTAATTCTCAGTTCGGCTTTTTTTAATGCTGAAATACAGCTCCGGGAAAGGTCTATTCCTTCTTCATAGAGGTTCAGCGCTTCTTCAAGATCTACTGCATCTTTTTCAAGAAGAACCGAGATTTCTTCAAGTCTTCTCAAATCTTTTTCAAAATTATTATTATGTTGTTTTTTACTCATCATTCTCCCTTTTGATCTTAACATTACCGTCGGCAAATATCAGTTCTGCCTCCTCATTTGAAGTAAATTGAGCACTTCTCTTTATATATTTGTTATCCTGTCTCACAAGTACAAAACCTCTTTCGAGGGTTCTTTGAATATTATTTGATTCAATAATCTTTGTAAGAAGTGAAACTTTGTTGTTGTGCAATAATATTCTGTGATCGGTTGTCTGGAGCACTTTGTAAAGCAGGTTATCAACAAACTGCGATTTATTTCTAACAATATTCAGGGGAACTCTGAACCCGTATGAACCGAGAATTGAACTGAGTCTTTTTCTCCCTTTTCGGCAAAATTCATTTATTTTTAATGTAGAATTATAGGAAAAATCGTTTATAAAGGCAAAAATATCATCTTTGTCCGGGGTAGCTAATTCCATAGCCGCAGAGGGGGTCGGGGCTCTTAAATCAGCAGCAAAATCCGCAATTGTAAAGTCGATCTCGTGGCCCACCCCGCTGATAATCGGTACCCGTGAATTGTAAATGGCCCGCGCTACAGCCTCTTCATTAAATGACCAGAGATCTTCAATTGATCCCCCGCCCCGGGCAATTATTATTACGTCTATGTCCTTCAGCGAGTTCAGCTGCTTTATGCCGTCAATTATCGTCTCTGCGGAGCCTGTGCCCTGTACTTTGGCTGGACTAATAACCAGTTCAGCAAGAGGATATCTTCGTTCGGCCACACTTATCATATCTTTGAAAGCCGCTCCGTCTATCGCTGTTACAATCCCTATCTTCGCGGGAAAAGCGGGAATTGGTTTCTTGTGAGAAGTTTCAAATAATCCTTCCTCTCCCAGCTTCTGCTTCAGCATTTCAAATGCTGCCTGAAGTTCGCCGACCCCGGCTGGTTTCATCGATCGGACATCAACCTGGTAGGTTCCTCTGGGCGGATAAACTGAAAGTTTGCCATTAACGATCACCTTCATCCCGTCCTGGGGAGTAAAGAAAACGTAATTGTTATATCCTCTCCACATTGTGCAGCAGATAAGTGCGTTTGAATCTTTCAGGTTAAAATACCAGTGACCTGAATTATGCGCTTTATAATTCGATATTTCTCCGATAACTGAAACCTGCGAGAATTCTTCCTCCAGATTCTGTTTAATCTGACTGGTTATTTCGGAAACTGTAAGGAGTTTTGCTCTGATCATAAGAAATTAAATTATTAAAATTTTACACTAAAACCCAGTGTAGGAATAATGGGAAACATTGAACGGGTTTCCCGGCCCAGAGTCTGGTCATTGTTTACGTAATAATCGTAGCCGATAACATTTGAACGGTTATACGCGTTAATTACATCCAGATAAAATGACCAGTCGAGGTTCCAGAAGTTCGTTACTGCAGTAAAACGTACATCGAGTCGGTGATACGGCGGTTTCCTGGCGTTCAGTCTCTGATTGTTATAGTCAACATCATAAATCACTTCTCCGTTCCCTCCGAAGTAAGGTACTCTTGAAGCAACTTCTGGAGTTTCGGGAGTACCGTCTCCGTTCTCATCCACAAGAACAATTCTTGGTTTTACTCCTGACGGCAGAGTAAGGGGGAAACCCGAACCATACTGCCACCTGATCCCAACGTCAAGCCAGCCGGTGAGCTGATAGTCTAAAACAACGTTTACTGTATGCCTCTGATCGAAACGAAAAGGACGAATCACGCCCCCCTCATTCCTCTCTGCTACTGAGTATGAATAGCTCACCCATCCTGAGAATTTATCGTCAGGACCCCGATTCTTTTTTGCAAGGAAAATCTCCGCTCCGTACGCGCTTCCATTGGCATTATTAACAGGTATCTGTGTAAGAGAATCTCCGGGAACGGCTACAGGCTGGGTCCATCCGTCGGGATAACGGGGATCCTGCCCTGGTACGCGACTGGTCACATAACGCAGTCCTGGTACAACTTTTTGTACGATCAGGTTGTTGAAATCCTTGTAATAACCTTCTAGTTTAATGCTCCACTCTGCGTCCAGCCAGCGTTCTATTCCTACTATATAATGGAGAGCCTGCTCTGCTTTCAGGTTCCTGGCATAAACATCGCTCAGGTCATAAAGAACATTTTCATCTCTCAGCTTTTCATATCCGGGCGACTGGTAATAAATACCCCACACGCCTCTCAGAGTCGTAAGATCATCAATTGCATACGACATCGAGATCCTGGGAGCAAGATACCCTTTATGCAGTATGTCGTAGTAATCATAACGCAGTCCCGGCTGAAAGTAAAACTTTTTGCTAATTGAAAAGTTATTCTGTACAAAGGCATGATATCTTTTGTCATCCCTTGTATCCAGAAGATTATTCAATACTGCCCTGAATTGAGGGTTTGAAGAGAAGAAAGCCTTCAGCTCAGGATCAATATCAAATTTGAAATCTATAATCGTTTTCAGAAAGTCAACTCCCGCACCTGCCTCAAAGATATTATCTCCCCATAGATAGGTGGCAAAGTCATCTACCGAATACTTCTGGAAAGTAAAATCTGAGTTGAACTTGAAATACAGCAGGTATGGCGCAAGTGTATCTGGTATAACATTCTTGAAATCCTCCCTGTTTAATGAGGGATCGAGAACCTCGGAGTTAAAGTCGGCCGCACCATTGTTAGTGTAATATGAACCCACTACTTTATTAAGGAACTTTGTATTGGCTGTATAATGCCATGCCGCGCTTATAACGTTGTTCAGAGTTATATTTGAAACCCCTATACTGTCGGCTGTTTTCCTTTTTTTTGCGCTGACAATATCAACACCATCACGGGAGTATATCCCGTTTATTAAAAATTTACTTCCGTTGTAAGGACCGATAGCGATTTTTGTCTGGAAATCATAAAAATTAGGAAAGCTTACATTCTGGTCAACAAGTCCCGCATTCTTTACAAAAGGTTCGATGATCAGATCATAATAGGTCCGCCGGGAATTAATCATCCAGCTCCCTTTCAGGCTGAATGGATTTTTACCCTCAAGTACCAGATTTGCGTCTATTATGGAGGCGTTAAGACTGCCTGATAAATTTTTAGTATCATTTCCTTCTTTATTGGTTACGTCGAGTACAGCTGAAAGTCTGTCCCCGTAACGCGCAGGAAAGCCTCCCGTAATCAGGTTTACATTTTCAACGGCATCAGGGTTGAACATGCTGATGACTCCGTATAGTCTGTAGGGATTAAAAATCTCAACATCATCCATTATTATCAGGTTCTGGTCTGGCCCGCTTCCTCTCACTATAAGCTGGGAGGAAAAATCGTTGGGGGCAAGAACACCGGGAAGCGCCTGGAGAGTCCTCATAACATCTTCTCCCGCACCTGGAAGTATCTTTGCGCTTCTTGGACTAAGATCTATCAGGCTGGTTCTCGTATCCCGCTGCTCCTGTTTTTTCATCCCTGTTACTCTTACTTCCCCCACTTCAATCACGGTTCCTTTAAGTGAAATATTTATCTCAATGGTTTTTCCGGGAAGAATATCAACATCCCTTACTTCTGTTTTGTAACCAACGGAGCTGTATCTTATTGTCTGCTTGCCTGCTGGAATACTCTTGAGAATGTATTTGCCGTTTTCATCCGTTACTGTTCCATAGCCGGTATTCAAAACTAGTATATTCACTGAGGGAACAGGATTATCCCCTTCAGTTACTCTGCCGGTAACACTCCCTGTCTGTGCAGTAATCAGCGAAGAGAAGATTATTATTATAAGTATAAAAAATTTCATTAAGAATGATCAGTTTTCTGATAAAACATTCTGAATTATATAATCGTTCCTGATTCGGACAGCTAATCTAACTATATCAGAAGCGAATAGAAGTGCAGTTTTTAGAAGATATTTTGAGATATTTCCTATAAGTAAAGCGAGAAAAAGCTGGAATAGAGACCTATAGAAAATTCATGGAACTCACTCCCTTTTTCACCCGGTTTTGCGTTAAATCTGTACCGGGCATATACAGTAAATGTATTAATTATCCTGAACAGACCAACAGATAGTTCCGGAGATATTCCGTTAAATCCATTAAAATTGGTAAAACCGTTGATCCCCGGAGCGATATATTCTATACCTGGAATTTCAATAATATGCTTATATCCAACTCTGAAAAAGTTTTTTACAGGCGCATTAAAAATGTGCGAATATTCAACTGAAAAGTACCCTACAGGATACCTGTAGCCTCCCCCTCTTATAGAAACAAGAGGAATTTCTTTTGTAAGACTGAAATAATCCTCATTTTTTTCTTTAACGTATACAGGTGAGGGAAGTCCGAACACCGCGGCTCCGAATACGCACAACAATAGGAAATTAGATCCCCCCTCAACTTTTGGTTTTTCCGGCAGCTCGAATTCATATTTTTCACTTGTATACTGATGTCCTGCTGAATCTTCAACCTGAATTATAAAGGGAACGTTCTTCTCTTTAAAGTGAAGGTCTGAGATGTCAATATTGATTTTATGACTTTCAGTGAGTTCATCTGATACTTCGTAAGAATAGCTGTTCTCAATTATTACTTTTGATTTTGCAGGGGCACTTGTAAAGAATGAAAGCATAAAAGTATGCGGAACTTCGGGCGTAACGAATGAATCTATCAGATAAACTTCAATTGAATCTGAATCATCCTGCGCGTTAATAAAGGCAGAGAGAGTAAGCATCAGGGCTACAATCAACAGTACTTTCATCTTCATAAGTTTTTCCTGCATAAAGATTTAACGTATACCCTAAATTAAATAAAAAGGTCACTCAAATAAAATTCATTTGAGTGACCTTCAACAAAAAAGGACGGTTCTGAGTAATTTAAACTTTACTCAGGCATTCATCGAGATCCATAAGTATATCGTTCGTACTCTCAAGTCCGAATGCTATTCTGATTCCGCCTGGATCTATTCCGTATTCAAGAAGTTTATCGGGAGCAATCATAGAATGCGTCATAGAAGCAGGATGCTCAATCAGAGTTCTTGTATGGCCCAGACTTACGGCAAGAGTCATTGTATAGGCATGTTCTGCGGCATAATTCATAAATCTTCTGCCGTTCTCCTTGCTCTCACTCGGGCTGGAACCTTTAAGAACGAAATAAATAAGACTCCCCGGCGTAAAATTACCGTCGAAGTCTCTCATTTGTTTTTGAGCTCTTTCATAATATTTATAATCCGGCAGTCCTGGATAATTAACAAACTCAACTTTTGGATGAGAGTTCAGATATTCAGCAGCCCTGGCAGCCGATTTCATCTGTTGTCTGATCCTTACCGGAAGAGTCGGCAGCCCGTATGTGGTTATTGTCCATGCGGTTTTATTATTAAGAACAGCACCGAAATCTTTGCGGTATAAAAGAAGCATGTCTTTATACTTATTTTCACCTATAACTACTCCCCCCATATCGGTTCCGAAGCCGCCGAGCCCTTTTGTTAGGGAATTGACAGAGAAGTTTGCCCCTAGTTCAATCGGCCTCTGGCAGAAAGGTGTAGCGAATGTGTTATCAACAACTATTTTTATTTTCTCCGCTTCATCTCTTTTCTCATTGATAGTATCAACCAGTCCGCGTATTTCCCCTATGTCTATAATATCCAGGTTTGGATTTGCAGGTGACTCGAGGTAAACCACCCTTGTCCTGGGTGTAACATGCTTCAGCAGATTTTCCGAAACGGTAAGGTCTGCAAGAATCGTGTTTATATTATACCTCGGCAGCCAGTTGGTAAATAAAGAATAGGTACAGCCGTAAAGCGTCATATGGGAAATTATTTCATCTCCCGCTTTGGTCAGCATTCCAATAATTCCTGAGATCGCGCCCATCCCCGTAGAGAAAGTTACAGCCATTTCTCCCCTCTCGGCATAGGCAAGATTTTCCTCCAGAATGTCTTTATTTGGTTCGCCCAGCCTGTCGTAAATATATATCGGCATCGGATCTTGGCCGGTTACCGGTGAATTTGCGAATTCCTGGAAACCCTCCGCTCCTCTTTCAACAGAGTCCAGCCGGTAAATTACTGATGAGGTTATCGGAGGCAGTACGTGATGTGTATAGTCCCATTTCTTTGTAAAGTTCTTTCCGTAAATTAGGTGAGTATCCATTGAATATTTGGTATCGTCAACCAGGTTCATTTCCGGATTAGTTTTTTCGTCGGTATTCATATCCTCTCCCCGTCTGATTATAAAAAATTACTTTGTCAAAAATACACAGAATAAAGATGAATAGTAATGTAAAGTCGATGCTCCAATCCTCCTGAATAACCAATAACCCTGGCCTAAAATGGAAGATTACGATGAAAATTTTATTGCCTGAGGCGGGATTGAAGTGATCTGTTTTTTGTTAAAATATTCAACGGGTATGACAAAATGGCAGTCTCCCTATGTAACCAGTGTTTAAACCGTAGGAAGAGCGTAGGTGAAGAGTAGGTGGACTCAAAATGAGACAGACTGGATACTGCGAAAAAACGCAATTTTACAATGTTAAAAATCTCAACGTATGACAAAATGTCAGTGTATTATTCTAGGAAAAACCGTTCTGCAGGGCTATAGGTCCTTCATAATCTTGCGTTATTTCTACCCTCCCCCTGCATAACAGTTTTATCTGAATTTCTTATTATTTAATGGCTTGCTCGAGGTCATCTATCAGGTCTTCAATATCCTCAATGCCTACTGAAAAGCGGATAAGACTGTCTGTCAATCCCATCGCTTCTCTTTTCTCTTTTGGAACCGCTGCGTGTGTCATACTGGCAGGGTGACTGATAAGACTTTCAACTCCTCCCAGGCTTTCACCCAGAGTAAAAATCTTTACATTCTTCAATATTTTTTTTGCGGTTTCAACATCGCCGAAGTCTGCGGAAATCATACCGCCGAATCCCCGCATCTGTTTTCTGGCAAGTTCATGCTGGGGATGGGACGGAAGTCCCGGATAGTATATCTTTTTACAGTACCCGCTCCCTTCAAGATGCTTGGCGAACTTCATTGCATTCTCATTATGGCGCTGCATTCTTACCGCAAGGGTTTTTGTTGAACGCAGAATCAGCCAGCAGTCGAACGGTGAAGGTACTGCTCCTATTGCATTCTGAACATACCTTAACCGGTCGTGTATCTTTTCATCACTCGTAAGCAGGATGCCTCCTATTACGTCGCTGTGGCCGTTCAGGTACTTGGTCTGGCTGTGCAGTACAACTGAGGCCCCCAGCGTAAGAGGGTTCTGGAAGTAGGGACTCATAAACGTATTATCCACAACACAGATCAGGTTATGCTTTTTACATATATCTGCGGTCCCTTTGATATCAGTTAGATTAAGCATCGGGTTTGTCGGTGTTTCTATAAATACCATCTTGGTATTTTTCTTTATAGCTCCCTCGATGTTCTTCAGGTCCGTCGTATTTACCCAGGAGAAATCCAGACCAAAATCTTTCATAATTAATTCAAACAGTCGATAGGTACCTCCGTACACATTATGCGAAACGATAACGTGATCACCAGCCTTAACAAGTGTTGTTAATGCCTGGGTAGCGGCAAGTCCTGAAGAAAAAGCAATACCGTATTTTCCTTTCTCAAGCGCGGCAACATTTGCCTCAAGTGACTGTCTTGTTAAGTTATGCGTTCTGCCATATTCAAAGCCCTTGTTTTTTCCCAGCTCTTCCTGGGCGTAGGTAGATGTCTGGTAAATTGGTGTTATTACCGCGCCGGTTACCGGATCCGGTGTTTGTCCTGCATGTATTGCATCAGTTGAAAAGCCCATTATTGCTCCTGATCTTTATGGATTAGCGAATTTACGAGTTAACGAATTTGTGAATATATTATTTAGAATTATCAAAGTTAATTAAATCATATCGTGTAATTATATCTGTTATTCTTCCAAAATCACTTACCAGCACAGCTGAGTTTTCTTTAAGTACTTCTTTCACTTTGCCGATCTCTGTTTTTGCGTCCAGTACAGGCACACACTCTTCCATTACATCCTGAACCGAAGCTTCAAGAAGTTCTTTATTATTTAGTAATTTCCCCATAAGTACATTTTCCTTAACACAGCCGATGGCCTTCCTGTTAAGCATTACAGGTATATTTGAATATCCTTTCTTTGTTACCAGCTCAAGGGCATCTTTTACTGTGGCGTCAGATTTAACATAAACGATGTCTTCATTTCCGTTCGATTTTTTTACCTCGGAGATATCACGCAGCGTTCTTATCTCCTTATCGAGCATCTGGTTCACACGCAGCCATTCCACGTTATGAACCTTCGACAGGTAACGTTCCCCGGTATCGCATACGAAGAATACAATAACGTCATCTTCACTAAGATCCTTAGCTATATCCAGAGTAACGTGAAGAATAGTACCGGTACTTCCGCCGCAGAATATACCCTCCTCTTTTGTAAGTCGTCTCGCTGCAGCGAAGGATTCCCTGTCGCTTATATTTATTATTTTATCTATATACTGAAAATGTACATTCTCCGGCAGACAGTCCTGACCGATACCCTCAACCAGATAAGGGGTTCCTTTTATGATCTCACCCGTCTCCTTGTAAGTTCTGAATATAGAGCCCAGAGGATCAGCACCGATAACCTTGATTGCAGGATTCTTCTCCTTAAGGTATCTTCCGGTACCGCTTATTGTTCCTCCGGTTCCGATGCTTGAAATAAGGTGAGTGATCTTTCCGTCAGTCTGCCTCCAAATTTCGGGACCCGTTGTTCTGTAGTGGATCTCGGGATTCGCGGGATTTGAATACTGATAGGCAAATATTGAATTGGGGGTTTCTTTATGGATTCGTTTGGCAACATTCACATAGTATTCAGGACTATCAGGTTCAACAGCATTCGAAACTACTATAACCTCTCCCCCAAGAGCCCGCAGGTAATTTATTTTCTCAGAGCTAACCTTATCAGTAACTACGAAAATAGTTTTATACCCCCTTACCGCAGCAGTAAGCGCAAGTCCGATCCCGGTATTGCCGCTGGTTGCCTCAATAATAGTTCCACCTGGTTTTAGTTCGCCGCTCTTTTCAGCGGCATCTATCATCGAATAACCTATACGGTCTTTCACGCTTCCGCCCGGATTAGCTGATTCAAGTTTGGCAAAGATCTGCGGTTTTAATCCTTTTGTAATCTTACTGAGCTTTATGAGGGGGGTATTTCCTATAGTCTCAAGAATACTATTTTTATATTCCATCTACATCATCCTGAACTTTTAAACATACTAATACTCCCCCGTAAAGCCTTATTTTCAATTGGTTTAAGATAAAAAATAATAATAAACAAATGTAGCGAATGATTAAAGCATATTTAGTGAGCTAAAATAAATAAATGCGGTTTTTGAATTATAAGATCATCTGATTATTTTGATAAAGAAATTTCCAGGTATTTGATATTGCTGCAGATTTTTGATGAATAAGAGAGTAGCGTCAGCCGACCAGCCTACTTTCGCCCGGGACCTGGGTCTCTTCGACGCTACAATGATAGGTGTCGGAGCAATGATAGGGGCCGGTATATTTGTATTAACCGGTATCGCTGCAGGAGAAGCCGGTCCTGCTTCAATTGTAGCCTTTGCATTGAACGGTGCAGTAACCCTGCTTACTGCTTTTGCTTATGCTGAACTTGCCTCTGCAATCCCGAAAGCTGGCGGAGGTTATTCGTTTGTTAAAATGGCATATCCCGGGGCTGTCGGTTTTGTCTCCGGATGGATGCTCTGGTTTGCTTATACAGTTGCCTGCAGCCTTTACGCGCTTGGGTTTGCCGGTTACTTCTGGGAACTATTCCATAAATATATCCCGTTTGTATCTGAAAATGTTTATTCGCTCCTCGGAAACAAAGCCCCCATACTTCTGGTTACCATATTTATCGGATCAGTTTTTATCTGGCTGAATGCAAGGGGTGCCGAAGTTACGGGAAAGGCTGAGAACGTCCTGACACTTTCAAAGCTGGCAGTGCTCGCTATCTTTGTTTACTTCGGATTATCGGAGATCTTCGGAAACCCATCCCAGGTAAAAGAAAGCTTTACACCTTTTTTTGCGAAGGGAATGAGCGGGGTTTTTGTCGCAATGGGACTCACATTCATAGCATTCGAGGGGTATGACCTGATTGCCACTGTGGCCGAAGAAATTAAATCGCCTGAGAAAAATATACCGCGTGCCACCTTTATCGCATTGGGAATAACAATAATCATATATTTATTGATTCTCTTTGTGTCCCTTGCTGCAATCAATCCGGGAGGAATGTCCAGCTGGGAATTCCTCGGCAAATACAAAGAGACGGCCATTGTGAGGGCTGCAGAGAATTTTATGCCCGCATTCGGTGTGGCATTGATTGTATTCGGAGGTCTTCTCTCAACTTCCTCGGCTCTCAACGCAACTGTTATGGCGGCTTCTCGGGTAGCATTTTCTATGGGAAGGGACCTCTGGCTTCCTAAAAAAGTTTCAACCATACACGCGCATCGAAGAACACCACATATCGCCATTTATGTTACCGGTGTAATCCTGCTGGTAATGGCCGTTACCCTCCCCATCGAAGCTGTGGGCTCGGCGGCAAGCCTTATGTTCCTGCTTACATTTGCACTGGTAAATCTTTCAATAATTGTTTTACGACGTAATCATCCCGAAATTCCCAGGAAATATAAAGTTCCCTTCTACCCTTATGTTCCCCTTCTTGGTTTCGTACTTAATATTTTCCTGGCATTATACCAGTTTGATTTCCAGCCGATCGCCTGGTATGTAACCATAGGCTGGATCGCATTCGGACTTTTACTCTATTACTCGGTTTTCGAAAAGCAGGCAGCCTCCATCGAACCTCAGGTGCTCCTTCCCGGAGTTTCACCGGCTGTTAACGACCTTTCACGTTCCGTGGTGGTAGCTATCTATAATCCCGATACAATAGACATCCTTCTGAAACTCGCAATCCCTGTCGCCAGGCAGCGCGAACAGAGAATTGTCGCTATCAGCGTTGTTGAGGTTCCCAGACAAATGCCTATACACGAGGGGATGCGTTTTATGCATCATAAGGAGTCTCTGCTGAATAGGGCAAAAAAAATTGGACAGCAATATAATATTGAGGTTGAGACTGATACAATCATCGGTCACCACGCATCTCAGGGTATATTGGCGGCAGCCGAGCGGCAGAACGCTAGTATGCTGGTAATGGGATGGAAAGGATATACAAAGACAAGGGACAGGATTTTTGGTGAAATAGCGGATAGGGTAATTCGTTTTGCGCCCTGCGATCTGATGATGCTTAAGATAGGGGAATCGAAAAAACTGGAAACGTGTTTTCTGCCGACTTCGGGAGGACCGAACGCAAGGCTTGCCTCTTCATTATTGAGTGCCATTGCTGCTGAATTGAATTTATCGGTAACGGCAGGATTTATAGCAATTGGTGAGGAAACAAAGCAATTGACTGAGGAAGGTAAAAATAAAATAAGATCTACATTGAATAATCTTGATCCTAAAATCGATCGAAAGGAAAAGATTATTACCTCGAAATCTGTTGCCGGCGGTATTGCAAAAGCCGGTACCGAATATGACCTGGTGGTGATCGGTGCTGCAAAGGAATCTTTGTATCATAAAATGCTTTTTGGTGAGATCCCCGAAAAGGTTGCACGTTACTCGCCGACCTCAGTTCTTCTTGTAAAAAGATATGAGGGAGTTGTTAAAAATATTGTGAAAAAAGTGCTGGGTTAGCTGTTGTAATATAAAATAAATAATCCCCTGTCTAAAAACTATAACCCCGCAGGAACTCCTCTGTGTGCATTCTCTTTTTGCCCTCCTGCTGAAGTTCCAGAATTTTAAGTGAACCTTCACCGCAGCCTACATATAACTCCGATTTTGTCTGTTTAATTTCTCCCGGATTCAATTTCTCGTCGGAAAGTTTTGAGGTATAAATTTTTATAAGCTTGTCATTGTGATAGAAGAAGGCTCCGGGATATGGGGATAATCCTCTTATAAGATTATGTATTTCAATTGCAGGTTTATTCCAGTCAATCTCCTGAGTTTCCTTTGTGATTTTTGGAGCGGGAGAAGCCTTGGAGTTATCCTGTTCCTTCAAAACAAAATCCCCCGATTCTATCATCTTTACTGTTTTGAAAACAACTTCAGCCCCCTGCTCACTCATCCTG
This sequence comes from uncultured Bacteroidota bacterium, assembly GCA_963771705.1. Lineage (GTDB taxonomy): Bacteria > Bacteroidota > Ignavibacteria > Ignavibacteriales > Ignavibacteriaceae > DATFVA01. The sequence continues at coordinate 152,865 of CAVYUP010000003.1, read as the reverse complement.
TCGTGAAGTGTTCCGAAATTATCATCTGCTTTAATATCAATCTTTTCCTGATAATAAATATTCCCTGTGTCTACCTTCTCAGCAAGCGCAAAAGTTGTTAATCCTGTTTCTTTCTCTCCCTTAATCAGGGCCCATTGAATTGGCGCCGCACCTCTGTATGCGGGAAGCATTGATCCGTGCAGATTAAACGAGCCTTTTGGAGGAATCGTAAAAACTGCAACAGGCAGTATTCTGAAAGCTACTATTACAAATAGATCGGCATTAAACTCTTTTAGGCTGGTAATGAATTCTTCGTTTTTCAGCTTCTCGGGCTGTAGTACAGGAATGTTGTTTGCAAGCGCGAACTCTTTAACAGGTGTGAAGGTAACTTTCCGTCCTCTCCCTCTTTGTTTATCGGGAGCGGTTACAACAGCAGCAACCTGGTGCCTGCTTTCAAATAGTCTTTTTAGTGATGGAACTGCAAATTCAGGAGTGCCCATGAAAATTATTTTCATGCGAGCTGGTAATCCACATTTTCTGTTATAGGATAGTCAATATCTACTTTACGTTTCCTGATCTTATTAATTTCTTTCTTAAACTTCTTCTTAACATCATCAGGAATGAGATCGGTGAATAGTATTCCCTGGAGATGATCAAATTCATGCTGGATTACACGGGCCATCAGTCCGTCAGCTTCCAGACTATGTTCCTGAAGATCGGTATCATGGTAAACTATGGTAATCGTTTCAGGCCTTCTCACTTCTTCCCGTATATCCGGAATACTGAGGCAACCTTCTTCCATCAGCACTTTCTTTTCAGAGCGGTTAGTTATTCTTGGGTTTATAAACGCTATAGGCTTCGTATCTTCATAATCTTCAACCTGGGATATATCAACTACGAAGATTGCTTTATCCACACCCACCTGGTTGGCAGCCAGACCAATACCATTGGCATTGCGCATTGTATCAAACATATTCTTAATCAGCTCGATCGTCCTGAGATCAACTTCCGTAACTTTGGCTGCTTTTTTCCGGAGGATCTTATCTCCATATACAGTTATAGGTAACACTGCCATCCTTTACTCTAATTTTTTAATTAATTCAAAGATATATAATTCAGTTTGAAGATAAAAGTTTCAATCTTAAATCAAAATGATCTAAATAACCAGCAGCTTGCCGGCTTTCATAATTACTTTACCATCAAGAAAGACTGTTGGTTCCTTAATTACACCATCAAGGTGAATAGGAACATTGATTTTTCCGCCCATCGACACATTATTTCCCAGTGCAATGTGTATGGTGCCCAGTACCTTCTCATCTTCCAGCAAAATTCCGCTTAATTTCGCGCTGTCGTTCGTTCCGATCCCGAATTCGGCGATATTCCTGGCATTTTTTCCTACAGAATCGAGCATTTTTACCAGTTTTTTAGCCATTGGGCCGCCGGTTATCCTGCCGGCAAAGCCGTCTTTTACCTCAATTCTGAGCTTTGTACCTTTAACCAGCCCCATACCGGCCATCGATCCGTCAACAACAAATACCCCATTAGAAGTTCCTTCCAGAGGGGCAAGAAAAGTCTCCCCGGTAGGAAGATTACCGCTTTCTCCTTTTTTATGGAAAAGGCCTTTACTGGCAATAGCTTCCCGTCCTTTTATACTGAACGAAATATCTGTCCCTGAGGGAGCAGTAATCCTGACTTCTTTACCCTTTTCGAGTATCTTCTTCAGCTTGATTGAGAGTCGGGAAATCTTCTTGTAGTCGGCGTTGAGCCCCCGGATCATAACCTCCCGGGTGATGCCCGGAAATGTAGCGACCCTTGCGCCTTTCTTTGAGGCATTCCTCCTCGCATCAGTATGAGTCAGTGATTTAGCAGTAGGAATAAACACAACGTCGAACTGCTTCATTAGATGTGCAACTTCATCTGGCGGTTCTTCACCGTTAATTTTTCCCGATTTCATTTCAATAAAAAGGGCTTTGTAGCCCAGCCGGATGGCATTTGTATATAAGGAATACCCGATTTCTCTCTTCAATTCATCGGTAATTACAAGGATTTTCTCGTTTTTTCTTACGGCCATACATTCCTGTATAGCTATTACGGATGCAGAATCCAGTTTGGTTAGTTTCATAAAGGTTTAGATGATAAGTAAATAAATTAAAGCGGAAGTCCAACATTAAGCTGTAATACAGCGTTAAACCCCCCTTTTTCTATAAATTTTTTCCCGGAGGCAGAGTTGTCGCTGGTTGACGCAAAATATTTGCCGTCATCAGTCTTCATCTTATCTATGCTGAAATCGGTGTAGGCAGCAACACCTTCAATAGATAAATATTCATCAACAATTTCTAAGATGAAACCTGTACCGATGGTATAGCCTATACTGGTCGATTCAGATTTATACTGATCAACTATCGTAACCGCATTGGGAAAATTTTGGGTGGAGGTAAATTTTGCGTTATTGAACAAAATGGCTGCATCTACAACCTTCCAGCTGAATCCCCCCGTGATTTGTTTTCCAAGATCAATTCCAAGTGCCCAGTTAATGATCTCGAGCTGGAGCGTTGTATTGCCGTTCCCGCCGACAAGATATTCGGTAGCATTGTGCTGTTCAGAAAGATTTTGATAAAATCCTTTTGCTGTAATAATGAATCCCTTGAACTTGGCCCGGAAAAAATTCAGTCCCAGCCTGTAACCGTCGGAACGTCCGAATTTATCCATGGGCGATGACAGGGAATCTTTATAATTAAGGTTGAAGTCATCTATATAATTATTCAGTGAACCAGGCTGAAATTTCTGATAGGAATAGCCTCCATAACCCCCGACAAATCCAAGACAGCCGAAGCCGAAGGTTTGAGCTGGTAAATTACAGATGAATATAACCCACAGGAAAACAAATGACACAATAAACTTGCGTATGGACATATTACCTCATAAGTATCGCAATACTTTAACTTACAAATATTATATCTAAAAATGAATTGTAAAATACGGCGTGAACTGAAAGATCAAGCCTGGTTCGCAGCCTGTGCTTCCTGTTCTCCCTCAATTTGCTTCATTCCCTTTTCAAGTCCATGTCCTCCGGGTCCGGTTTCTGCTTTTCTCAGTAGATATGCAAATATAAAGCCTGATATGCCCAGTATGGAAAATATCCACATACCCGGCCGGTATCCCTGGGGATTTGCGGCACTGGCACCAGCAATATCATTTGCTGCACCAACGAGAATAGGAAATATCATCATTCCCACCTGCTGTATCAGTGTCATTAACGCATACCCTGAACCAAGTCTTTTTTCTTCCACGATGTACGCTACTGCAGGCCACATTACTGCGGGTATCAGCGAAAAAGCAACTCCCATCATAATAACAGGTACATAAAGCGTTATGCTGCTGTAGCCCATAAGGAGATATACCGGCATAAGAAGTATTGATCCTACCATCATTAGTGTAGCACGCTTGCCTATGTAATCAACCAGCAGACCGATAAGAGGTGTAGCTATCATTGCCGAGAGCGGGAGCATCGAGATCAGCCAGCCGGCTGTCTCGCGGGATACATTATGACTTTCCATAAAAAACTTTATCGCGAAGCTTCGGAAGGGAAAAATTGCAGAATAGAAAGTAACGCACAGAAGGGTGATATACCAGAACGACTTATTATATTTGAAAAAGCCTTTCAGTTTCAGCTTATCGGTTTTTTCTCCTTTTCCCAGAATAAACTTCTTCTCGCCGGCGGATTCTAGAATATAATATACTACTATTCCTCCAAGCGACAGAATGCCGATAAGCGCAGCCAGATATAAAGGACCGGCATAACCTCCATGATAAAGACCGGAAAATACCGAAGGAGAATTGTCCACTGCAACAGTGCCGCTCCTTGCGATAAGCAGGTTTATCCCCATGGCAAAGCTTAATTCCCTGGATTTAAACCACTTCGCGATGGCAACGGTTATCGCCACTATTAAAGGTTCTGAACCGATACCCAGAAGAAAACGGCCGGCAAGCATTAACCATAGGTTTGAAGAGAACGCAACAAGGAACCCGGAAACAGTGCAGATTGACGCAAAGATTATCGCTGATTTCTTTGTTCCCCATTTGTCTACAAGAACGCCGCCGAATACAAGTACAATAATCGCTGCGGCACTGTAATAAGAATAAAGCTGGCCGATATCAAAATCGGAAAAACCGAGTCCTGATTTTAACTGGTCGGCAACAAGTGCAATCGAATCAAAAACATAGTAATTCCCGAACATTGCGATGCTGAGAAATAAAAGAACCATCCACCTGTAGAAAGCGGATGGTTCTCTTTTAATGTCTCTGTTAAGCATTGTGTTACGCTTCATTCACATTTTTTTATTTATCGCTTTTTCCTATCGCTACACGGTAAAGCATTAGTGATAGGAGTCCGAAGAATACCAGACCTGCTATATCTCCCCAGCCGCCGAGATAATCGCCCAGAGAACCTGACGCGCCGCTGGTAAAGAATCCGAGAATAGTATTTTGAGCTGAATTTATAAAGCTGATAGCATTTCCTGAAGCATCATGACCAACCGTCCAGCCAATCAAAACAGCAACCAGGATCCCTGTGATTGTCCCGCCGGCAATTAAACCTGAACTGAACAGAGCGCCTGGTCCGGTTTCACTTTCTTCTGATTTTTTCCTCTTATCAACAAGCCACTTTATTAATCCGCCTATATAAATTGTGGAAGTGGTTGATAAAGGCAGATATGCGCCTACAGCAAAAGCTAGTGACGAAACACCTGAGAGTTCCATAACAAGTGAAAGTCCCATTCCGATGATAACAAGTGCCCAGGGCAGGTTCTGACTCAGCAGACCTTTAATTACTGTCGACATTAGAATTGCCTGCGGTGCCGGTAAAGGTTCAGGATGTGCAGGGGTAATAGTTCCTATTCCTACTGTGCGCTCCAGAAGAAGAAGCGTAAATCCTATTGCAACTACAGAAACAAGCACTCCGATGAGCAGACCAACCTGCTGTTTAACAGGGGTTGCTCCAACAAGGTAACCGGTTTTCAAATCCTGCGATGTTGAACCTGCATTGGCAACCGCGATACAAACAATGGAGCCGATAACGAGTGCAAGGGGCTCATAAAATTCACCGGTCCATCCTATTCCTACAAATATTAATGAAGTAGCCATTAAGGTGGCTATCGTCATACCAGATACAGGATTTGATGAAGAACCTATAAGACCCACTATTCGTGATGATACCGTAACAAAGAAGAATCCGAAAATAACAACCATTATCGCCGACATAAAGTTCGTTGGAATACTCGGAATTATTGTCATAAAAATTACAAGCACAAGACTTCCGCCGAGTACTATTGAAAGAGGAATATCTTTGGATGTTCTTTCCTTTTCTTCAACTATATTCTTCTGTTTATTCGCTCTGCTCTCTTTTATATCCTTAAACGAATCGGAAAATGCGCTGATAATAGTCGGGATCGACTTAACAAGCGTTATCAAGCCTCCGAATGTAACCGCGCCCGCTCCTATATACCTGATATAATTGTTCCAAATCTCGCTTGGAGACATATTTGAAATTAGTTTTGTGCCAGGAGGAAATATTGAAGTTAAATTATCTCCAAGTATAGTGATTAATGGTATTAGTACAATCCAGGAAAGCACGCCGCCCGCTACCATTATTCCCGCAATCCTCGGCCCGATAATATAACCAACACCTAAAAGTTCGGGAGTAATCTCACCGTTGATTGTTCCGTTCGGCAGAGCAGATTTTCTTCCGAAAACATAAGTCGGAACATCTTTCCACAATCCCATAATTGACATTAAGAGTTTGTAAAGAAAAGCTATACCAAGCCCGTAGTAAACTTTCTTAGCAAGGTTCCCTCCTTTTTCACCAGCAATCAGAACGTCCGCACAGGCTGTTCCTTCGGGGTAAGGGAGTGTTTCGTGCTCCTTTACAATTAAAGCTCTCCTTAAAGGAATCATAAAGAGAACACCAAGTATTCCCCCCGCGAGTGCGAGCACAAAAATCTGAAAGTATTTGAAGTATTCCATTCCTCCCGGAAGAAATAATAAAGCAGGAATAGTAAATACAACTCCCGCAGCAACGGACTCTCCTGCAGATCCGATTGTCTGAACTATATTATTCTCAAGTATCGTTGCTTTTCCAAATTTCTTGAAAACCGAGATTGCTAACACGGCTATGGGAATTGAAGCACTAACTGTCATTCCAACTTTAAGTCCCAGGTAAACAGAGGATGCACCGAAAATGATTCCGAAAAGGGCGCCGAGTAGAATGGCTTTGGGAGTGAACTCAGGAATAAGCTGTTTTGCAGAGATATAAGGCTTGAATTCTGAGGAATTAGTAATTTTATTCGCCATTAAATTCTCCAGGTTGCTAAAGAAACAAAATTTAACAGACGAATATTTAGAATTTTATCCCGAAAAGCAAAGATTATTTTGGCTGCAGCAATAAACCGCGGATAGCAAACTAAAAATCCATCTTCCTCATTCCGATATGGCAGATGGCAAAATCATACTTAACAGGGTCAAGGGGATCGAACTTCTTCAGATTCCCGGTGATTTCTTCAGCCATTTGCCAGCTGACATTCTTACGTTTGGTTAGATTAAGTTGTGTGCATATACGTGCAACATGAGTATCAACCGGAATTACAAGTTTGTCCCTGGGTACTTCGCTCCATAACCCGAAGTCAAGTTCATCCTTCCTTACCATCCAGCGCAGGAAGAGGTTTTTTCTTTTACACGCGCTTCCAAGCTCCGGTAATGGAAACATAAATTTTGCACCCCTGCTCAGATATCCGTGTTTTGTAACTTTTTGAATCTCATTAATAAAATGATGCGAAAACCCGCTAAGAGCTTTTTTTATGTTCTCATCTTTATCGCTGTAATATCCGAGGAATAGATTTTTAAGCGAACCATTATCAGCATATACCCTTTCCATTGCCAGAAAAAGATTGATAACATCTTTATAAGTATAAAAACGATGATATAAACCGGTAAGTCTTTCATCCCGTTTATGATCGCTGAAAGAGGTAATAAACCTGTATGGCCTGCCCTCAGAGATTTCAACGAACTTGTTCAGTGTATTTATAATCTGCTTTACATTTCCGTAAGCAAAGACCGCAGCAATAAATCCCATTACCTCAATGTCTTTTTCATCGGAATAAAGATGCAGGAACTGGAGGGGGTCGGGTGAGATTTTTTCCTTATCGAAAGCTTTATAATGATAATCCAGTCTCTGCTTCAGATTCATATGATTCAAAGGATGTTCTTATTAAACTCCAAATATAAGACCACCAGTTATAAATGGTATTGTAAATTGGTATGTAACAGGACTGTATTCTAAGCAATTCTGCGGTCTAACTGCTTTTACTGAAGTAACCGTATTTTGGGAATAATATTTTTTATTTCATAAGGATCATTTTTTTCGTAATTGATTCAGAACCGGTTGTCATCCTGTATATATAAATTCCGCTTCCCTGTCTGGATCCATCAAATTTTACCTCATGAACTCCCGCAGTCTGTTTGCCGTTAACCAGCACAGCTACTTCATTCCCGAGGACATCATAAACCTTAATTACAACATTGGATTCACGGGGTAATTCGTAACCTATCGTTGTAGAGGGGTTAAAAGGATTCGGATAATTCTGTTCAAGTACGAAACTCTTAATAATCATTAAGTTAACTTCAAGAGTTTTCGAGTAGCTGTATTTCCCTGAGAGGTCAAACTGTTTTAATCTGTAATAATATGTTCCCCCGGATGCCGGATCATCGGTAAACTGGTATTTATTCGGTAACGTGGATGTTCCCTTTCCGTCTATAAAGCCTACAGCTGACCAATTTTGCGAATCTCTGCTTCTCTGAACTTCGAAACCTCTGTTATTTACCTCTGTACGGGTTTCCCAGCTCAGCATTACTTTTCCATCTGAAGTCTGAGAGCTGAAAGAAGATAGTTCAACGGGTACAACCGTGGTTGTGTCATGAATTATTGCTGTCCAGACACTGAGCGTGGAATTGTTTAGACGCATCCACATAGGGTAAATCATCCGGTTATAAGCTGCGATATTTGTATAGTCGCCGAAAAAAATACCGGATGTAGGTGTGAAGGATGATTCACTTACTTTGAAGTTTTCGAAAGTATCACCTCCGTCAGTTGATCTTGCAACAAAAACGTCGGTAGCTGCACCTGTAGTATTCCTTCTGTCATAGAAACAACAGTAAATGAATCCGGTTGTCTGGTCGATAGTCATCCAGGTAAAGAACTGATGACGTGATGTATTGTCGTCATTAACCTTTAGAGGTGATGTCCAGGTATTCCCTCCATCGGTTGATTTCACGAAAAAGATATCGGTATTGTCCGATCCATTTCTCTGGTCTGACCAGTTTATATAAATATTGCCGTTATAGGGAGAGGCGCTTGAAGTATCACAGGCTGTAATAGGCAGTCCGTTAGCGCGGTATATTCCTGATACATCGAAATCCCAGCCGCCGGGAATATCAGAGACAAAAGTATCATTCCCCCAGGTTATTCCGCCGTCAGTTGATTTATCAAACACTAATCCCAGCGGTCCTGCCCAGCTGACATATATCTGTCCATCAGGACCAACACACGGAACCGCACCTTCATCTGTATTATCACTATCTATACAGTCTCCGCTGACATCACTTATAGTTACCGCGGGAGACCAGGTTAGTCCCTGATCAGTAGAGCGTGAAAAACGAATTCTTGAACTGTCGGCTGGATTTGTACTTCCGTAACTGTCAAATTCAGTCCATGTTACGTACACATTACCGTGATAAGGAGAGCCTGTCATATCCACACCAATCCATTCTTTATCCTGCTGTTTGGGATTATTAAACCCGATACCAGCTCCATCATTGTATGATGACCCGTGATTGGTTGAACGCTGTATTACAATTCTGTCTATCCAGTAAGCTGCAACAGAAAGATGTCCGTAATACAAATTACCGCTGCCGTCAAAAACCAGACAGGGATCACCCCAGACTCCGAGTGAAGAAGATAATGTCTGCTGGCTCCAGGTGTAACCACCGTCGGTTGAGAAATAAGTATAATCTATATTTGCACCTGCAGCAAGGTAATTGGGATTTGAAGGATCAACTGCAATGGATACTTCTTCAGGATCAGAGCTTGAAGGATTGTTGATCATTACATTTGGATATTGGGCAAATTCCTGTGAGCTGATCAGGAGGATCATAACAAAAATGTATAAATATTTCATTTTCTTACCGGAGAATAGTTTAGAGGATTATGTGTTAAAATTTCAGGAAAAATCATATTAGTAATTTAACAATTTATAGACTAAAGATGTTTGAGCGAAGATCAAAATCTGTTAGCTCTGCAACAGGAATATATTATTAAACGATTTATCTTATTAGGAAAAAGGAATAGCATGTCATTAAAAGCTAAATACCAGCCTGTGATCGATCTGCTGAAAGAGATGGAACTAAATCATTTAAAGGTGAAAGAAGAAAACGGGGCATTAATGATAACCGGCGACGTCGATACAGTACAGGAAAAAGAACTTATCTTGAAGAAAATTCATCAGGTAAACTCAGAAGACGCAATGGACATCAATTTCAGAGTTGGTGTTAAAGGTTGTTGATAATCCTTAGAGGATTATAAGATGTTCAGCTTATTGTCCAGCAGGCCTAATTTTGTCTGGAAGATATTCGCAATTGAATCAGCTCTTTCTTTGGCTTCTTCTGCTTTTTCTCCGCTGAAATTCTCATCCACTGTCTCTTTAAATAGCTTCAGCCATCTGTGAAAATGCACAGTGGAAATCGGCAGGTCTATATGGGATGTGATAGGCTGTCCTTTATATGAGTTGGTATCAAAAAGGACAGCATTCCAGAATCCGTACATAACAGGAAGATGCTCCTCCCAGTTTACTTCAGCGAACTGATTAAATACCGGTGATAACAGCTTATCGTTGTTAACCTTTTCATAAAACCTGTCAACCAGGAGGATAATATCTTCAATACCTTTTATGTCCATATCTCAAATCTTTTACAGCAGTAAAATACAAAATATCTTACAGCAATTCCTGCTCAAGCTCAACCGCCTTTGGAAAAAGGATATAGTTTTCAAGATAGATATGTTTATGGAGATCCTCTTCGAAATCCTTTAATTCCTGCATAGTTACACTATAGGTGCTGCAGGCATCTTCAGGAATCTCGTAGCCGTTTGTCAGGTTTCTTATCTCATACATTTCATCTCCGGCAGCCTGGTGTTCGGCTTCCATCATCCGGATAGGATTTTTAACGGTACCGAAATAGGGAGCTTCTGTTTTCTTTCCCTGTTTTTTAGCTGATGCAAGCTGTTTAACAAAAGGAAACAGGATCTGCTCTTCTTTCATCATATGCTGTTTAAGCTCTTTGTATACCTTTTCAAAGCTGTCAGCAACTTTCAGAAGCTCGGGATGATTTTTTCCATGCACAGCAGCGATCTTTTGAGTGTGAACTGAAAGAACCGGGATCATTCGGTTAATATAAGCATGATGATTATTCACGATGTAGTCGATTAAAAAATCAGCTCCCCAGTCAGAATAATTATCAGACTTGACGTTTTCATTATCATCTGAGGTTATCTCTTTCATTAATTCGGTTGAATTCAGTCCCTTCTCCCTGCAGGCTTCTGATACAGGCTTCTGCCCCCCGCAGCAGAAATCAAGATTGTATTTCTCGAATACCGCTGCGGCTTTGAAATTCTTTGCTACAACTTCTGAAAGCGTAAGATTTGAAAAATCTGTGTTTATAACATTGCTTCTGTTCTGTTCCATTTAATTCTCCTTTGTATTATTAATTTCTTCTTTTTTTTCCGGATTATTTGACGCCGCCTCCTTATTGAACTTCTTGATGGCTGCCGTACCAGTAGGGTGGCCGTAAGTGTTCATGTTCTTATAGTGAATAAGATACTGGCCTTTTGATATATGGTTGCTCCAGTGCCCGCTGAAAATTCCTATTCCCGTTACAAGCATGAAGATTGATACTACACCTATGGCCACATATTTTTTATTTACTTTCTTTTTTGCAGGAAGTATTGATTTCAGATCGAGTGTGTCTTCAACGGGGCAGACATCAACGCAGCTCAGGCAGGTGTTGCATTCATCTGAAATAACTGTGTCTACTTTATCAACCTTTATGTATGAAGGACATGCTTTTGCGCATAAACCGCAGTCAATACAGCTGACCGGATTACGCTTTATCTTGTGGGGACTCAAAAACGAGAATAACCCGAGCAAGGCTCCGTAAGGACAAAGGAATCTGCACCAGAAATTTCTTATGAATATTGAAAGTACGAATAGAACCGCCAGTACTATGAGTGCAGTCTGTGATATATCCGCAAAGAAGTAGTACATCTTCAAATCTGCAACGATATTATATGGACTATCAAGAAAAGCCTGTAGTGCGAGCGATGACATCAGGAAGAACACTGAGTAAAGAAGAAAACCGAGTAAAAGATATTTTAGACTGCGGAGCGGATAATCCAGCCATTTAGGTAAGTGTATCCTCCGTTTGAATATTTTCTTATACATCCTCTCACCGAAATCGCCGACCAGTTCAGATATAAAACCAACGGGACATAACCAGCTGCAGAAGGCCTTCCCAAAAACCAGGGAAACCAGCAGAATAGCCATAAAGATGAATAATCCCGCCGGGTGGGCATAATGAATTTCTCCCGTGGTTATGAAGAGGTAAAAACTCATAAATGAACTTATCGGTAGAAACCCATCTACTCCCGGAGGCCTGCTTACAAAAGATGAGGCTCCTCCCGTTTCCAGATATTTGCTGAACATATAAAACTGAACCCCTATCCATATACATAATAACGCAAAGGCACTTTGAACAAGAAATCGATATTTCTGAATAGATTTCTCTTTATTGCGGATTATTTTCTTTTTAGTTTTCATATCGGATAATATTGTCTGATTTAATATCAAAAAATTTTAGAGATTACTCACTTTTCTCAATGTACTTTCTCTGAACTTATCTATTGTCTCATCAGTAAGCATATTGTATGCCTTATTTCTTAATTCTCCCCACTTTGAGTGAAGCGGGCAGGGATTATCGGGACTGCAGTTTGGGAATCCCAGTACACAATTATTGAACATTCCAAGGCCGTCAATAGCTGCTACTATATCGATTAAACGAATCCTGGTAGGATCTTTTGCCAGGAAGAAACCCCCGGCTTTGCCTTTTCTCGAGTCGATTATTCCACTCTCCGTAAGACTCTGAAGTATCTTCGAAACAAATTCCTTGGGGATATTAAGTTTTTTGGCAATCTCATCTGATGAAATGACTTCACCTTTGTGCTGCGCAGCCAGGTAGAGTACTGCCTGGAGTCCGTATTCGCATTTTTTGGAGAAAATAACTGTCATATTGTCTAATCAGATTAAATTGTCTGATTAAATATATAAAAGTGTGAATTCACAGTCAATATCATTTTTCGGAATTTTTGTCTTTGGAGAAAGTCAGGTAGTGATGTCATTCTTAACGAAATTGCGCTCAAAATAGAGGTGTCCGATTTCCGCTCCTATTATAAATACTACAGAGGAATAATAAATCCAGAATGCTACAACCACAACCAGGGCATAAGCTCCATAGATCCTGTTGAACGCGGCAAAGTTGTATAAATAGTAACCAAACAGCTGCTTTGCGGCCTCCCACAGAAGAGCAGCCCACAAAGCGCTCATAAAGGTTGCTTTTCTTCCCAGTTTTCGCAGAGGGACAGTAAAATAAAGGACGCTGAAAACAATGAAGATGAGAAGAAGTGACAGGAGAGAAAAAATAACGTGACTAAAAATTCCATTAGAGAGAAAGCTGAAGACTGTCCACTCCCCCGCTTTCTGCCGCAAAAGATCGATAGTCGGCATTGATATCGTTGTAATAAAAAATATTATGATTACCATGAACACAAGAGCGAAATCCCGCAGCTTAGCGATTAGAATATTTACATCGATCTCTACTCCATAAACCTTATTTAATATTGTCCTCATACTGCTGAATAAACTGCTTGCGGCAAACAAGAGACCAAAACCACCTATTATTCCTGCGATGTTCCTGTACTCGATGACCTCATTAATACGGTTAAAGATAATCTTCTTCACAAATTCTGAATATCGTGAATACGGAATAATTGTTTCAATGAGAGTATTGATCTGAAACTGAACATAAGATGAATCAAGCAGATTTCCGAGAACAGCAAATATTATCAGAACAAAGGGTATGATGCAGAGGAAAATTGAAAATGCGAGTCCTCCTGCAAATAAGAAGACATGGTGATCGCCGATTCTTTTTGTGAGGCCGTTATAATAGTAAACAATGAAATTCTTTATCTTCTGAAAACGCGGGGTTAGATACAGGATGAAACGAAACTTTCTGAATATTTCGTATATCGATGATTCTCTGAGCTTTGATTTTATCTTAGTTTTAACCATTCATTATAGAGGAAATGGTGTTATAATAAATATCAGATAATTTATTAACATCAATTTCCATAATATTATTCACTTTTAACGAACTTCCACCTGTTTTCCCGATTAAAGAATATTTCTGCTCTTTCTCCCGCAAATATTTCTCGAAATCCTCCCTGGATCCCTCACGAATTGAAACGATAACACGCGACTGGCTTTCGGAGAAAAATGAAAAATCAATACGCGTATTAACCGGGACATTAACTTCGGCCCCGATCTTTTTTTCATTATTCATGATACAGCATTCCGCAAGTGCTGTAACTATGCCGCCTTCAGAAATATCGTGTGCGGATCTGAGGATCTGTTTCTGTATTAAACCCAGAACTGAATCGTGCAGTTTCTTCTCAACAGCGAGATCGATCTTTGGAGAATCCCCCTTAACTTTATCATGTATAATCTTAAGATATTCACTGCCCCCCAATTCTTCAAAATCTTCTCCTAAAAGATAAACCAGATCTCCAGGTTCTTTGAAAAATGAGGTGGTAATATTTTTAAGATCCTCAATTAGGCCGACCATTCCTATAGTTGGCGTAGGATACACAGCACTTAATGGCGATTCGTTATAAAAACTCACATTGCCGCCGGTAACAGGTGTTTCAAAAAAGCGGCAGGCATCCCCCATTCCTTTTATTGCTTTTGTAAACTGCCAGTAAACCTCCGGCTTATAAGGATTGCCGAAATTAAGACAGTTGGTTATACCCAGCGGTACTCCCCCGGAACAAACAATGTTTCTTGCCGATTCAGCGACAGCTATTTTGGTTCCTACTTCGGGGTTAAGATAAACATACCTACCATTACAGTCGGTTTTTACCGCGAGTGCCTTGTTTGTGTCTTTAATCTGTACAACGGCTGCATCGCAGCCGGGACCAACAACTGTATTAGTTCTTACCATCGAATCATATTGTTCATAAACCCAGCGTTTTGATACTATATTCGGTGAAGAAAATACCTTAAGAAAAACAGATTTAATATCTTCAGGCTCCGGCAGCGAGGTGAAATCGAATTCCCTGATGCTTTTTAAGTAAGCCGGCTCTCTTGTTTCCCTGTGATAAACAGGAGCCCCGCCTCCAAGAACCAGTTCATAAGACGGAATTACAGCTTTATTGCCGCCTTCGTAATCAACTTCAAGTTCTCCATCATCAGTAACCTCCCCGATTATTTCACAATGAAGATCCCACTTTTCAAATACAGCTTTAACTTTATCTTCGAAGCCCTTTTTAACAACACAAAGCATTCTTTCCTGGCTCTCGGAAAGCATGATTTCATAAGCGCTCATACCTTCTTCACGAAGGGGAACTTTGTTAAGATCTATTTTCATTCCTGAATTTCCCTTAGCGCTCATCTCACTCGTTGAACAGGAAATACCCGCTGCACCCATATCCTGGATGCCTATCAGCCAGTCGTTTTTAATAATTTCTAAAGTGGCTTCAAGAAGCAGTTTTTCTGTAAACGGATCGCCTACCTGAACAGAAGGCCGTTTCGCCTCTGATTTTTCTGATATCTCTTCCGATGCAAAGGTAGCGCCGTGTATCCCGTCTCTGCCTGTGGAAGAACCGACAATCATAACCGTGTTACCCTTACCTTTGGCAACAGCGCTGGCCACAAGGTCAGTCTTCACAATTCCGACAGCCATTGCGTTTACAAGAGGATTACCCTGGTATGATTCATCAAAATATACTTCACCAGCTACAGTAGGCACACCAAAACTGTTTCCATAATCGCCTATACCTTTTACCACACCTTCAAAAAGATAACGGGTGCGTGCATCATTAAGTGAGCCGAAGCGAAGTGAATTAAGAGATGCAATCGGGCGGGCCCCCATGGTGAATATATCCCGCATTATTCCTCCCACTCCCGTGGCCGCCCCCTGATAGGGTTCAACGGCAGACGGGTGGTTGTGACTTTCGATTTTGAATGCCACTGCGTAGCCGTCGCCAATATCGATTAGTCCCGCGTTCTCTTCTCCTGCGCCCACAAGCAGCTTTCCCCCCTCCCTTGGAAGGGTTTTTAAGAGGGCGATAGAATTCTTGTAGCTGCAGTGCTCACTCCACATTACAGAAAAGATTCCGAGTTCAGTGAAAGTGGGGGTTCTCCCAAGGATGTTGAGAATCCGTTTATATTCTTCTTCGGTTAATCCATGTTCGTAGGCAAGTTCGGGAGTTACTTCCGGTTCCGTCATAACTATACTATTTTAATTTTCTTTATTCAAAATTGACTTTAAATATAAAGAAATAATGAGTGGCAGTGAAACCGGGGTTTGTCTGATTAAATCGAATTCTTAAAATAATCTATTGTCATTTTAAGACCCTCTATCCTTTTAACTTTCGGCTCCCAGCCAAGTACATGTTTTGCTTTTTCAATAGAAGGCTGTCTGACTTTGGGATCATCTTCCGGCAGATCTTTATAAACTATTTTGCTGTTTGAACCTGTAAGTTTTATTACTTCTTCTGCAAATCCTTTTATCGAGATTTCATTAGGATTTCCAATGTTAACAGGTTCAATTTCAGAAGACATAAGCAGTCTGAATATCCCCTCCACAAGGTCATCAACATAACAGAAACTCCTTGTCTGCGATCCATCTCCGAAGACGGTAATATCCTCACCCCGTAGAGCCTGTCCCACAAACGCCGGCAATGCTCTTCCGTCATCCAGTCTCATCCTGGGTCCGAAAGTATTAAAAATCCTTACGATCCTGGTGTCAAGATCATGGTACCGGTTGTACGCCATGGTGATGGCTTCCGCGAATCTTTTCGCTTCGTCATATACTCCGCGGGGACCAATTGGATTGACATTTCCCCAATAGCTTTCCGGTTGAGGGTGAATGGCAGGATCGCCGTAAACTTCGCTGGTAGAGGCTAATAAAAACCTGGCGTTTTTTTCTTTTGCGAGACCAAGTGCCTTATGAGTTCCAAGTGAACCAACTTTCAATGTCTGAATTGGAAGTTTTAAATAATCAATCGGACTTGCAGGAGAAGCAAAATGAAGAATATATTCTACTTTTCCGGGTATGAAGATATAATTCGTTACATCATGTTTTACGAAAGAGAAATTATCATTACCGGCAAGGTGGCTTATATTATTTGTGTTTCCGGTAATAAGATTATCCACACAAATTACTTTGAATCCTTCTTTAAGCAAACGATCACAAAGGTGTGAACCCAAAAATCCGGCTCCGCCGGTTACAACTGCAGTCTCAGACACTTTTACTCCCTCGATTTATACAAGTATGTTTTTCTTTCACTTAATACAACTATTAAACTCATGAGCAGGAAAACGAATATACCCCCCGCAATAGTTGAGAATACAGTTTTCGGTGCTGATTTTCTCTGGGGGGGAATTGCTTCATCCAGAACCTGGATAGTCGGGATATCTCTGTTTTCCTGGATCTTCTCCTTATAATACTGCTGTTGTAGCAGCAGATAAACTTCATTCTGTATTTTCACATCCCTAAGAAGGGAGGCAAGCTCTTTTCCCAGCTCAGGTACGTCTTTAAATGCAACCAGATAATCCTGACTTCCCATAGCCATCTTATCATACTGCTCCCTGAGCTGACCCAGCTTGGTTTTTAACGCAACCAGGGTCTGATTGTCTTCACGCAGATTCGACTGCAGCAGTCCCAGCTGGACTTCTGTTTTAACAATCTCCGTCTTCAGACCTGCGGCGGCTTCAATGGCGGCATTAACCTGTTCGGGAAGAGATATAGCCTTATTAGTCTGCTGAAAAACTGCCAGTTTATTTTCTACTGAATCAAGACGGCTCTTTGTTTTAACTAGCTGCTCCTCTATATACTGACGCGCACGTTTTGCCTGGGACGATAATTTTTCCCTGTTCATTTTATCAAGAGCTTCAACGTAGGCGTTCGAGAGATCGGCAGCCAGCTGCTTTATTGAATCTTTATCCGAGGTGATAAGGGGAAACGGAAGAGTAGTAACCTCCACACTCAATTTGATTATTCCTTCTTTGGTCAGGTCTACTTCCAGGTTATCCTGTAAATTTTCGGCTGCTTTGTATTTATCATCAGTGTTGTAATATTTTTCCAGGTTATATTTATTCACAACGTATAGAGCTGCGGTCCTGCTTTTAAGCATTTCAACATAAAGCTGCGAGTTCGCACTTGTTAAGCCTCCCCCAAGTATGCTGGAGAAATCCTGTCCGCTTAATAAAGAGCTCAGCGAACCTGACTCATTATTAGTTTCGGGCGGCATCACAGAAATTGTTGATTTAAAGGTCACCGGATAGATAAAAAACAGGATCAGGAATAATATAACTGTGGCAGCTATTGTTACCTTCAGAATCTTTTTTCTATGAAAAATTATAGTATTTAAAATTTCGTGATAATTCAATTTTTACCTCGAAGCCACTATGATCGCAACTGTAGCCGCAATAATTGAAGCAACCTGACCAACAACTGCAAGTGAAGTTGTAAAAACATCCCAGAACTTCGGTCCCGGGGGAGTTTCAGGTATCCAGATAGTATCTCCCGGTTTCAGTGTATCAACATCATCTGCATCAACCCATTCACCGCTGTTAGCTTTAATAACTCGGACATCCCCCTCTTCAGCCCTCCAGCCGAATCCACCGGCAAGTTTTATATAGTCGTTAACTGTCAGTCCCGGTTGAAAAATGATATTTCCCGGACTAACAACCTGGCCAAGGAGAATTACATAGTCCTTCGCTTCCGGAACGTTTATAACATCGCCTCTTTTCAGGATAAGGTCTTCCGATTTGTTTCCCAGCTTGAACAGCTGGTAAAAATCTACAACAACTTTACCTATCCTTTGACGAGACTTTGCCTTTAAGTAATCATATTCATCATCAGTCATATCTGCACGAAGCATCGTTTTCAACCGCTCATATTCAGGATCTTCCTCAACAGTACCTGTATGGCGGGTTAGTGTGGCATCTATAAGGGAAGCGTCTTTACGGAATCCCCCGGCCTGATGAACCAGATCCGAGAGCAGGGTTTCATTTTCATTTATTTTATAATAACCCGGATATTTTACATAACCCATTATTTGTATAAATTTAGGATCAAAATAATTCGGAAGTTCCCTGATCATTACCTGGTCCTCAAAATGCAGAATCGGACCTCCGTTCTTAATTGAAGCATAGTCATAATATCTGCTTACCTGTGTCCTGCCGTCGGACTCAAAACTTACTACTTCAATAGAATCTTTTCTTGCTTTGGCCATAATACCGCCGGCAATTGTAATCAGATGATCAACACTCTCGCCTTCAACAAATTCATAAGTGCCGGGATATTTAATCATACCTGAAATTGATACTACCTTATCAGCACGATCTACGATTACGATATCACCCTCTCTCATCAGGGGATTATTCTTTTTATCTCCAAGCCTCAGAAAATTCAGAAGATCATAGTCCTGTTCAGTACTATCTCTGTGAATGACGCGGATATTTCTGAAATTTGAAGTTTCATTCAGACCCTGAGAATCCATTATCAGGTCCATAAGTCTGGAATTAGCAGGCATTACTAAAGTAGAGGGTTTCTTCACATCTCCAAGGAGAGATAATTTAATCCTTCTGAAATCAATTAAGGATATAAATACATCCACATTCTTATAATAAGTATCAATTGAACTATTGATCTTCTCTTTTGCCTGTCTGAGTGTCAGTCCATTCAGATCAATACCCCCGACTTTAGGAATATACAATATCCCTTCCTGGTTTATAAACAAGTCAAGCGGAATTTCTTCAATACCATTGATTGAAACGAAGATTTTATCACCAGGTCCCACGATATATTCATCGGGATTTACACTTCCCTCGGTTGCCTGCATAGTTATATTCTGGCCGGTTAGTAAGGCTGATGAATCTGAGAATAACGCGAATGTCCTTTCTTTATAGTCAGGCATATTCTGGCTAAAAGCAGAATAAAATATTCCACCGAAGATCATAAATATAAAGGAGAGGACTAAATTGTTTTTTAGCAGCCGGTTATTTTTATTCATTTGAAAGGCAGTTCTCAGCTCTTTTTTTCAGGTTGTGATAATTTGCTTTTTTTACCTTCAGAAGGCCGTGAATAATAGTAGTAATATTTATAATATGATCCGTAACCGCTCTTATAACTAAAATTATTCAGAACAGTACCGATGAAAGCAGATCCATCTCTCCTTATCAGTTCTACCGATTTTTCCATTAGTTCGGTTTCAGTTGTTTCCGCCGAGACTACCAGTATGCTGGCATCAACCAGGCTTGCGAGTATTTCAGAGTCTGTCACAGCTATCACCGGAGGAGAATCAAGGAGGATAATGTCATATTTATCTTTAATCATTTCAAGGAATTCTTTCATTGCCTTAGATTCAAGCATTTCAGCCGGATTGGGTGGTATCGTACCGGATGTTATATAACTAAGGTTCGGAGAATCCGTGGAACGGGTAACCTCCTCAAGTGAGGCTTTTCCAAACAGGTAATCTATCAGACCGGGGAACCTGTTAGTATTAAAAACGGTGTGAATACGTGGTTTTCTCAGATCACAGTCAATTATAAGAGTTTTTCTATTCGCCTGTGCAAAACTTCCACCGAGATTTACAGCTACCGTTGTTTTACCTTCCTGTGGAGCCGAAGAGGTAATTAAAATTGTTTTCAGCGATTCCCTGTCGGGGTGAGAGAACTGAACCCGGGTTCTTAGAGCACGAAATGCCTCGCTTGGTATTGAGTCCGGTTTTTTGGAAACAATAAACTCAAACTCATTCGAACCATTCAGTCCGATCCCTTCTATCTGGGGTATCCATGCCAGCACATTGATATTTTTATTCTGAATATCTTCAGGGGTTTTTATAGTATTATCAAAATAATTCCTGGTAAACACATAACCGAAAGCCATACCCACACCGAGTACGAGGCCTATCAGCACAATCAAAAACCTGTTTGGTTTAGCAGGAGCTTCGGGTCTTCTGGCATTATCAATTATCAGCACATTTCCAGGCTGCGACTGTTCATTTATCAGGGCTTCCTGGTATTTCTCTTCGACAAGCGTATAAAGTTTTTCAAGCGCTTCTCTGTTTCTCTGCAGCCTTGCCAGCTCAATGGATGTTTTAGGAAGCTGGTTGAACTTGGCTTCATAATTATTTACTATTTTCCCAAGTTCTTTTTCGGTAATCTGAAGAGCCTGATTATGTATCTCCTCTTCAATTATCTTCTGCGAAAGGTCTTTTACCTCCTCAGGGCTGCTCGCGAGTATGCCGGCCTTAATAACCTTCATCTTCTCATCCAGTTTCGACTTCAGGTCATCAATCTTCTCATCGTAATCTTTCATGATTTTTGAACTATTCGCTTTAGGTTCTTTAGAGGATAATGCCATATCCCTGTTAACCTGAAGCCTTGCAAGCTGCTGCTGCAATGTTTGGATATAAGTTTCACTGGCAACACTTTCCAGGTAATCGGCAAGGCGAGGATTCTGGTTGGCAAGCTCCTTCTTATACTGAGATAAAATTTTATCCGATGCGGCAAGCTCAATTTGTTTAGCGTTCTTCTGTGCTTCGAAATCGGAGAGCTGATTTATCAGACTTGAGGCCTGCTCATCAAGAGCAATTATACCCCCCTTCTCCTGGAAATTTCTGAGGTTTTCTTCAGCGGCATTGAGTTCGGTCTGCTTTTCTTCCCGCTGCTGGTCCAAGAAAGCCTTAACCATCGTCAGCTGATTCCTGTTCATTTCAAGATTGAGAAATTTATATTCCCTGGCATAAATATTAGCTATAAGTGCTGCTTCGTATGGTGAAGGAGATTCTGCGCTGATATCGATGATATCCAGGCCTCTCTTCTGTTCTATGGTAACATTTCCTGTGAGCATTCCGGCAATCTGATCAACACTGAGAAGTTTGTTTTTCCCTTCGTTGAAATTATGACTCTGAATCAGGTAGAAACTGTCTTTATAGCTGACGTTTTTAAAACTGTCAATCAAAGCTTCCGCAACGCGGGATCTTAAATTGTAACTCTTTAAAATTTCTATTTCGTTAGCGATAAACCTGTCGCTTCCAAAGTCCTGAAACTCTGGCATTAAAGGCGCCTCAAGAATATTTCCCTGCGGCATTGATACCTTCAGGGATGTTGTTGCTTTGTAAATATTCCTGGCATTTACCGCATATATAATTGCTACAACAAGACTTACCAGAGTAATCAAAACAACCGGGACGATGTTCGTCCTTATTAACTTTATATAATCCTTAAGTGAGTTACTTTCGACAGACCGAAGGTCTTCGTTTATCGGGTCTAACGCCATATTACTTCGCTATATTTAAAATTAAAATTGTAAGAGAGATTAACGCGGAAAAAACGGATAATCCTATCTGTAGATAGTCCTTGAAATAAAGCCTTTGAGAGCCGGGAACCAGAAGAATATCACCTGCATCGAGCCCCGGTGCATTCTTAAACTCTTTAAGGTTTTCATCCCATAACAAATCATTATAATTAAATTTTATCATCTCACGGGAAGAATCCTCAAGCGACCTGAATATCCTGAGATCATCAAGATGAGCATCCTCAGAAGGGCCTCCGGCATAGGATAAAAGATCATAAACATTACTTTCCATGGGGACGACATACTTGCCCGGGTATTTTACAAATCCCCATACAGCTACTTTTATATTGAGTGTTGTAGGATCGGAATAATCATAATAGGCACCCTGATTCTGCCTCAATTGAGTTGTATTGCTGCCTACCTGAAGGTCGGAGTTCTGAGCAAAAATCATCCCGCTGAAGAAGAGCGTGAGAATTAAGATTCGGAAAAAGTAGTTCATCTAAAGGAATTCCACCAGTTTATAAATGATAAAATTAGCAATATTTAACAAGACATCAAATCTTCAGGGTAAGTCTTTTTAATGAGATTAAACTGATTATTAAACCCAGAAATGGACCAGCCAGTAATAAGACGCTCAGGTAAATATATTTTGAGGTACCCAAAAAATTTATCATGCTAATATAATCAGCAAAAACGGAAATAAACAAGATAAAAATACCTGTAGATACTACTCCTGCCAGTACTCCGACAATCATAGAATTCAATACAACAGGCAGCTTAATGGTAATTAATTTTGCCCCTACAAGCTTCATGGTCTCCAGTTCCTCAAACCTGGAATTTATTATCAGTTTTACCGTGCTGTAAACGATGTAGAAGGATAAAAATAATATGACTCCAGTAGCAATAAATATATATTTTTTAATGCTGTTGAGAATTGATATCAGTTTATAAATAAAATCATCTTTGAAGCCTATATCATCCACACCATTCATAGATGACAATGAAGTGACTATAGCATCGAGCGAGTCTTTCTCAACGTATTTATCTTTCAGGGTCACCGTAAATGAAGCAGGAAGAGGATTATAATCAAGCAGTTTTCTAAAATCTTCGCCTGTTTCTTTTATAAATATCTCTGCAGCCCGATCCTTATCAATAAAGTCTATCGTTTTAATATATTCCTTCTTCTTCAGCTCGTTTTCTAAATTCTGTGTTTTATCGGAACCCAGACCATCTTTGAGAAATAGACTGATGCTAACATCCTCCTTTATTTTTTTCTGGATGATGTTAGTAGACTGAATAAGAGCCAGTGATGCAGTGATCAGAAGAATAGAAATGCTTAAAGAAGTTAATGAGAGGAAAAAAGAAGCTTTTGCCCTTCCTATTAACCTGAAAGCTTCTTTAACAGAAAAAAACATAAATATGCAGCCTCGCTTTAATATCAGAAATTAGATTCATCTATCCACCTGGATATCTGCCACTTTGAGTTGTTGGTTTTTCTTTTCAGCGCCATATTTACCCTGCCGTCAATACGTATAACATCAGTAGGATTAAACGTAATAGTGAGGTTGAAACCTCTAACAATATTAGCTGTTAAAGTATCCACAGAGGATAGGATTATATTATTCCATATAAGGTCTAATCTCTGAGAGTTCTGAAATAATCCATATGTTGTTTTCATCTCCTCTTCCCTCCCCCAGGAAACATCAAAACCAACGTCATAGTCACGATATGTAAAAATAAATTCTTCGGAGATAAGCTTTCCGTAAATAGTGGTATCTTTAAATGTATATGCATATTGAAAATTCTGGAAGACACCCTCAATTGTCTTTTGATCTGAAATTGTTGTGTTTCCGTTATTTGCCTGTTGATCGAACGCAGGAGCAAACGGATTTTTACAACCTGCCAGTAATATTATAATTACCGGAAGTATATAAAAAATTCTTTTAATAAAACTTACCTTTCAATTCACTCCAGCTCGGCAGAGCAGTGCTCTTTGTATCCTGCCAGAAGTATATAACCCAGACAGACCTGCTGTCTCTAACCATGTTAAACCGCAGATCGCCCTGATAGTCCTTAGGCTCCGATTCTTCATTGGGAACATTTATGCTGTAGGTAGCTGTGTAGATCAGACTGTCTCCCTGCGGACTGTACTGTTCATTCGATAAGGAAAGAGTTATAAGAGACTGCTGACTTACTTTGGTTATCAGGTTTTGAAAGTATTGTTCCTCGTTCTTGATATTCCAGTCGGTCATCAGGAAAGGATACTGCGATAATGCCCCGCTGGATGGTGAAAATAAAAATTTTTTATTGCTGAATGATGAATCAACCAGGCAATTAATATAATTCTGAACATCTTTATCTTTAAGAGAATTTACCAGGTTGCTTATTAATAACTGAGGCGTTACAGCCTGTTCATAATTAGAGCGCGGTTGATTGGGTGCTTCCGCATTTCTGGTCTGTACCAGATCACACCCTGCAAAAGTAAGGGCGCACATTATGTAGATAATTACAAATTTCATTTACCCGAAATTATAATTATTCTGGGAGAAGAATTAAGGTCAAATTTGCTGCCATCAAAGTCGCCGAAAGTTTTATAAATCTTCAGACCGCTTTTCTCAATTCCGTTTCTGAGTTCACCAGCGGAATACATTCTAACCGACTCTTTAAATTTCTTACTTCTGCCGTTATTTGCTATAGTTATATCTTTAATAACACGGTCACCGACAATTTTTCTATCCTGAATAATCCTCTGTCCGTTGAAGATATCTTCTGAGTGAGGCACAAGATTTTTCTTTACATAATCGGCATTGAAATAATCAATAACAAAGTACCCTCCCGGGTTCAATAGTTCAAGGGCATCTGAGAATAGTAAAAAGTTTTCATCATCTGATTCAAAGTATCCGAAACTTGTAAACAGGTTTACAGCCAGATCAAACTTTGATGTAATACAGAAGTTTCTTAAGTCAGCATTCACAAAATTTATATCCAGGTTAAGATTCTCAGCCGTCCTCCGGGCTACACTCAGAAGATTCTCACTCAGATCAACCGCGGTTACATTGAATCCCCTTTCGGCAAATAGGATAGAGTGTCTCCCCGAACCACATGCAAGATCTATAACATCTGCTCCTTCACCAAGCCGGATATTAGAAAGGATAAGTGCCACAAGTCTCTCAGCTTCTTCATCATTACGATGGCGGTAAACATTCAGATACTCTTCTGTATTAAACCATTCTTCAAACCATTCAGCCATTATAGAATACTTCTGCTTAACATTGCACGCCCTATTGTTGCTTCGTCGGCAAATTCAAGATCGCCGCCTATGGGGATTCCACGTGCAATTCTTGAAACCCTGATCCCCAGAGGTTTTATTAATTTTGCGAGATAAAGAGAAGTGGTTTCACCTTCGGTATCCGGGTTCAAGGCAAGAATTACCTCCTGGACTTCCTCAGCGCCGAACCTCTTCATTAATTCTTTTATTTTCAAGGACTCAGGACTCACACCTGTGAGCGGGGAAAGAACTCCTCCAAGCACATGATACAAACCATTGAATTCATTCGTCTTCTCAATTGCAATCACATCACTGGCCTCCTCAACTACACAAATTACAGATTTATCCCTTTTTTCGCTTTTACATACTTCACAAAGTTCATGTTCAGAGATATTAAAACAACGTGAACAGAAACGCAGCTTAAGTTTTAGATTTTTAAGGGAGATTACCAGATTCTCAACGTTTTCAGTTTCACTTTTTAATATGTGAAGTGCCAGTCTTTGAGCGGTTTTTTTTCCGATCCCGGGAAGTTTACTTAGCTCCTCGATAGCAGCAGTGAGCGGTTCCGCGATCTGCATATTATAATCCCGGAATATTCATTCCCGGAGGAATCATCCCCTTTGTTACCTTAGCCATTTCTTCATCTGCGGCTTTTTTTGCCGATTGTAAGGCTTTATTAACAGCAGCGACAACTAAATCTTCAAGAATTTCTTTTTCTTCGGAGTTTATGACCTGCGGGTCAATTTCTACTGAAATTATCTCCTGATGTCCATTTGCAGTGGCTTTTATCATTCCTCCGCCGGCTTCTTCCGTAACAACAAGGTTAACCAGCTCTGCCTGCACCTTTTGCAGCTCTGCCTGCATTTTCTGAACCTGCTTCAACATACCCTGCATGCCGCCTTTCATTCAAAATCCTCCTGTTTTCTTATTTTTTTGGTACATACTTCAATTTTTTTTGTTTAAATATAATACATAGAATTGACTTTATACACTTAATTTTCATATTTTCTTAATCAAAAAAAGACAAGGAAAGTTTGGGGCTAAAATTTTACAATAACGCTTTAATACACGAAGAAATCGCGAAAAAAGATCTTCCTATGGATGATCAGAACTACACGCTTCTGAGGTATCCCGATTATCTTGTTGCTGATAACAACAAGAAAATTAAAGTTAAAGATCTTGGTTCAAGGTTTGCGTCGTTAAATGCCTTCTTTTTGGATTATCTGAAGGAATATCATATTCCTATATCTTTTCTTAAGACTCAGAATAACTCAGGTTTGAAGTTCATCAAGCATGAGCGCTTTCCTTTCTTCATCAAAATAATGAATGTTATTGATAAGAGAACTGCAAAAGTCTTTGACAAAAAAGAAGGTGATCTGCTTAACCTGCCTGTATTTGAAATCCATTACCCGAACGGGAAGGACTCTATTGTAACAGAAAGCCATCTGATCACATTTGATATCTGTACCAATGAGGATTTAAAATTAATGAACAGAATCTGTTCAAAAGTTAACGCAGTTCTGAAATTTTTCTTTGAAAGAAGGAATGCCCTGCTTTCCGAAGTAATCTGCTGTTTCGGAAAGAGTGATGACAAAATTTATCTGGTGGACGACTTTACACCTACAAGTCTTAAAATCATTCCCCAGAACACCGACGGTAAATGGGTTGATCCCTATAACCTGAACACTTCTGCCGACATCAGGAAGTATACGGACTTTCTGTTGAATATGACGAGCGCCTGAAATGTTTACGAAATACGGATATTCCACTCTTGCTGTAATCGCAGTAATAACATTTGTTTTGATAAGCCTGAGTTTTTTCACTCAGAATAACTACTTCAAAGCCGCATTAATTATTGTCCCTGCTCTTTTACTCATCTTTTCAATGAACTTCTTCCGCGACCCGGATAGAAATCCTCCTACACGCGATGATGTAGTAGTTTCACCTGCAGACGGAAAGGTTCTTTTTGTGAAAGAGGTAGTAGACGACAGATTTATTAAGGGAAAGGCCCATCAGGTTTCCATATTTATGTCGCCTCTGAATGTTCATGTGAACAGAATTCCAATTGACGGGAAGGTAGATTATCTGCAGTATCACAAAGGGCAATACATCGCGGCGTTTGAAGATAAAGCCTCTGAAGTAAACGAAAGAGCAGAATTTGGTATTAGCGGGAAATACGGCAAAGTATTTTTTACCCAGGTAGCCGGTTTTGTTGCCAGGAGGATTGTGTACGAAATTTCAAAGGGAGACTCAGTTAAAATTGGAGAACGGTTTGGAATGATTAAATTTGGGAGTCGCGTTGACGTAATTGTTCCCGAAAGCTGTAGTGTAAAAGTCGGGAAGGATGATGAGGTCAAAGCAGGAGAGACAATTTTATTTGAGTTTCCAAAAAACCGATGAGCCGATTTAGAGTTACACCTTCTGTCATTCCTAACCTGTTTACCGCTATGAACATGTTCAGCGGCTTTCTTTCAATAGTTAGTGCAAGCCAGGGTAAATTTATTTACGCGGCCTGGCTGATAATAATTGCCGGAATTTTTGATGCCCTCGACGGCGCTATGGCCAGACTGACCAGATCGAGCAGCGAACTGGGAGTTGAACTTGACTCTCTTTCCGACGTTGTTAGCTTTGGCGCAGCCCCCGCATTTCTGATATTCAGCAGCTATCTTTATCAGTATGAAGTGATCGGTATTATCATAAGTTCTTTCTTAATGCTGGCAGGGGGATTCAGACTTGCAAGATTCAACGTTCAACTCGTAGGTTTTGATAAATCGTATTTTAAGGGTCTGCCTATTCCATCCTCAGCGATAACTATAGCCTCTTTCTGCCTCGCCTTTTACAAAACACCGGGAGGTTACCCTGAACCTTATACAGTAATAATTATTCCTTTGATACTGCTTCTTTCCTGGCTGATGATCAGCCGGATAAAATATGATACTATTCCGAAATTCAGTATTAAGGAAATAAAAGAAAAACCATACATTCTGTTTCTTGCGCTGCTGGCTGTTTTCTTTCTGATCTTTTATACCTTTACACAGGCACTCTTCTTTATGTTTGTTTTCATAATCGTATTTGGTATTTTTCGTCACGCATTTTATTTCATAAAAAAGAAATTTTAACAGTATTTCTTAATAAAAGAGTTGGAAAGTGTTTAAAGCAACCGTTCTGATAAAGCGACGCCCCTCAATTCTTGATCCCCAGGGAAAAGCAGTTGAAAAAGGAGCAATTCTGCTTGGTATGAACAATATCAGGAATACCAGAATAAACAAGTATATCGAGTTCTCTGTAGATTCCGGGGACAGAAAAGCGGCCGAAAAAGAGGTCAATGAATACTGCAGCAAGCTTCTGGCTAATCCCATTATGGAAGATTACGAATTCACTCTGGAAGAACTTTGATGAAACCGAAGATTGGGGTTGTTGTTTTCCCCGGCTCAAACTGCGATCACGATGCATATTATGCATTCAAAAAAATCCTTGATTGTGAAACCAAATTTTTATGGCATAAAGACACCGGCCTGCAGAATTCCGATATTATTATCCTGCCCGGCGGTTTTTCTTACGGCGACTACCTGCGTACGGGCGCAATTGCGCGATTCTCCCCAATAATGAACGATGTGATCGATTTTGCTAATAACGGAGGCATCGTAATTGGAATCTGCAACGGCTTCCAGATCCTGCTTGAAGCCGGACTGCTTCCAGGTGTGATGTTGAAGAATAAATCGCTACAATTTGTTTGTAAAGATGTGTATCTTTCTGTGACAAATGATAATACGATCTTTACTAAAGATATAGATTCAGATAAAGTTCTTAAAATTCCTGTCGCGCATGGTGAAGGCAATTACTTTGCTGATGAACGTACCCTGGACTCGCTCGAAGAAAATAATCAGATTGTCTTCAGGTATTCCTCTCCTGAGAGGATTATTGACGAGATATATAATCCAAACGGATCTGTCAGGAATATAGCGGGCATTATTAACAGACAGGGAAATGTTCTTGGTATGATGCCGCATCCTGAACGAAGCTGTGATCCTGTATTAGGCAAAACCGACGGACAGCTTATATTCAGGTCAATTTTAAATAACGTTTTTAATTAAAGGTGATAAAATGTTTGGAAACTTAGGTGCCGGAGAAATAATTCTCATTCTGCTGGTTATTCTGATTCTGTTTGGTGCCAAAAAAATTCCTGAACTTGCCAGAGGTATTGGAAAAGGTATGAGCGAGTTTAAGAAGGGCCTTAAAGATGTTGAGGATGAAATAAAAAATTCTGATACTGAATCAAAAAAAACTGAGTCAAAGAAGGACTAAAAGGTTAAGCGAGGTTAGTTATGTTTGAAAATTTAGGTATGGGCGAGTTACTGATAATTATGTTCGTTGTTCTTCTTCTTTTCGGAGGGAAGAAAATTCCTGAAATAGCCAAAAGTCTGGGAAAAGGCATAAGTGAGTTCAAGAAGGGGGTAAACGATTTGAAGAAGGAAATTACGATCACCGATGATGATTTAACAAAACACGATACGAAGAAGATCAGCTGACAATCAGTCACCTGACCCCTGAATTTCTTAAATCTTTCAGGCTTCATTACAACGAAGCAGGGGAACTTATTCCCTGTAAACAATTTCTAAACCTGAAAATCAAATAGCGAATGTTTATAGGTCATCTCGGGGCCGGCCTGGCAATGAGAAAATTTGATAAGAAAACCAATCTGGCCTGGTTTTTCGTATCTGTTCTTTTCACCGATCTGCTTCTCTGGATCTTTGTTCTTCTGGGGTTCGAAAAGGTAATAGTTCCTGCTGGTTTTGAAAACCTTCACTATCTTAAATTTTACTTTCCCTACTCTCACAGCCTGGCTGCAACGGCGGTATGGAGCCTGTTCGTATATGCAGCCGCGGTAATCATTACAAAAAGACAGGTAACTGCCCTTCTGCTCGGGGCGGGTGTTTTCTCTCATTATTTCTTTGACGTTATTGTTCATACCCCTGAACTGTCCATTTTCGGTAGTAATTCGGCTATGTTAGGATTGGGGTTGTGGAATCATATATATATTGCTCTTTTTGTTGAATTGGCTATCTACCTGGCCGGTCTTTTCATTTACCTGCATGAAACACATGGTACAGGGTTCGGAGGAAAATACGGGATGTATATATTTTCGGCTGTACTTATTACAGCTGCTTTTGTATCGCAGGTATTAAGTCCCCTGCCGCAGAACGGGAATGAAGTAGCAGGCTCTGCACTCCTTTCCGTGATCCTTGTAATACTGATTTCTTACTGGCTGGACAGAAAGAGGATTCCTTCAGGGGTACCTGACAGGAATAATACCATATAATTGCAGCCCATCGGTTAAGGAATTATCCTCCCTTTTTTTTATCTTTGGAGATAACATTTCTTTAAAAGTATTAACAGGACTTCCTATGAGTATTCTGGTAAATAACAAAACAAGACTTGTGGTTCAGGGAATTACAGGCGGTGAAGGATCATTCCATTCACAACAAATGATTGAGTATGGAACAAAAGTAGTTGCCGGTGTAACCCCCGGTAAAGGCGGAACAGAGTTCGAAGGAGTACCGGTTTACAACACCGTGGCGGATGCAGTAAAGGAACAGAAAGCAAATACTTCTGTTATTTTTGTACCGCCGGCTTTCGCAGCCGATGCAATTCTTGAAGCCGCAAACTCAGGTATCAAAGTAATCATTTGTATTACTGAAGGAATACCTGCCAGGGATATGGTTAAAGTTTATAACGCAATAAAGGATAAAGACGTTGTTCTGGTAGGACCCAACTGTCCGGGAGTTATTTCTCCGGGGCAGGCAAAGGTTGGAATCATGCCTGGTTTTATTCATAAAAAAGGAAAGATCGGGGTTGTTTCCCGCAGCGGAACCTTAACCTATGAAGCTGTTAAACAGCTGACAGACGTCAAACTAGGTCAATCAACCTGTGTGGGCATTGGCGGTGATCCTGTTATTGGGTCCCGTTTTCTCGATATTATTAAAATGTTTAATGATGACCCGCAGACAGAGGGAATAGTGATGATTGGTGAAATCGGCGGGACAGCAGAAGAAGAAGCTGCGGCCTATATCAAAAAGAACGTTTCAAAACCTGTTGTCGGGTTCATAGCTGGAAGAACTGCACCTCCGGGAAGAAGGATGGGACACGCAGGCGCTATCATTTCCGGCGGTAAAGGCACAGCGGTTGAAAAAATAAATGCTATGAAAAAAGCAGGAATAAAGGTTGCTGAAAGTCCGGCAGAGATCGGAAATACAATGCTTAAAGCTCTGGAAAGTTCTGGAGCGAAGAAAACGTCCAGAAAGAAACCTGCTAAAAAGCAGACAAAGACTGCAAAATCCGCATCTAAAAAAACTTCGGTTTCGACGGCAAAAAAAACTAAAAAAATTATTAAAGGTACAGGAAAACATAAATTATAATCAGATATCAATCAGGAGAAAAACTTGAGCAACAGAACTTTAGCAATACTTAAACCCGACTCGGTTAAAAAAGAATATATAGGACAGATAATCGCAAAGATTACTGAAGCGGGGTTCAAAATAAAAGCTATGAAAATGATAAACCTTTCAAAAAGCTCTGCAGAAGGATTCTATGAGATTCACAAAGAGCGTCCCTTTTACAGAGAGCTGGTAGATTACATGACTTCGGGTCCTTGTATACCAATTGCACTGGAGAAGGAAAATGCTGTAGCTGATTTCAGGAAACTTATAGGCGCTACCGATCCCGCAGAAGCAGAGGAAGGTACTATAAGGAAACTCTACGCAGCCAGTAAAGCAGAGAATGCTGTTCATGGTTCAGATTCAGATGAAAATGCCGCAAAGGAAATTCTTCATTTCTTCTCAAGAAATGAACTGCTGGATAATTACGAAAACTAAGATTATATAATTTGCATTATAACAGAGGTTGTCTTACAAAGCCTTGCTTTTAGACAACCTCTTTTTGTTAATGGATAAACTGAAGTATTACATATTCATTCTGCTGCTTCTTCCGCTGCAGGCTTGTGAATCCCGTAAGCCGGTGAGTGCTGAAAAACCTGATCCACGGCTTATGTTTGGAGACGAACTGCTATTAAAATCAAACCTGGAAATTATCAGAGGAAAACATCTTGCAGTAGCAGCTAATAAAGCGAGTATTCTCCCCGACGGTACTCCCCTGCTCGATACACTTCTAAAAATAGAAAACGTAAAAGTCGATGTTGTTTTTACTCCTGAGCATGGTTATAATATTGATGCTTCCGCAGGAAAAACAATATACGATTCATCTTTCGGATCAATTACTTTTTATTCATTGTATGGAAAGAATAAAAAACCTTCTCCTGAAATGCTGCAAAACATCGATCTCATTTTATTCGACCTTCAGGATGTCGGGACCAGGTTCTATACTTACATTTCAACTTTGTTTTATATAATGCAGGCAGCCGGAGAAAATAATATCCCTTTAATTATTCTGGACAGACCAAATCCTATCGCAGGAATCCCTGTGGAAGGTCCTGTACTTGAACCCGATTTTCAATCTTTCGTAGGGATAGCTCCAATACCGGTAATTTACGGAATGACTTCGGGTGAACTTGCCGGATTGTTTTCTGGCGAGGGTATGCTCTCGTCAAACCCCCGGGTGCAGGTTTTAAAAATGAAGAACTGGAACAGACATAGCTTTTTTAACGATTATAACCTGAAGTGGATAAATCCCTCACCTAATATTCCGGACTTTGAAACGGCTTTAATTTATCCCGCTACGGCTTTCCTGGAGGGGACTAACATTTCTGAAGGACGCGGGACAGATAAACCTTTCAAACAAATAGGAGCTCCCTTCATAAAATCAACAGATTTGATAAATGAGCTGAATCATTTTCAGCATGAAGGTATTTCTATTAAACCTGTAAGCTATACTCCCCTTTCGATACCCCGAAAAGCTGAAAACCCGAAATACCAAGGTATTTTATGCGATGGAATTTTATTAAATGTTACAAATGAGGACGAACTCAAGCCATTGGTTTTCAGTATGCAGCTCCTATATGCATTACACAAACTTTATCCTGAAAGGTTTAAATTTAATACTGCTGTTTTCGATAAATTAATGGGAGAAAGCCACACCCGCGAGATGCTCCTTATGAATAAAACCCCCGATGAAATTATTAATTCATGGGAGACTGGGCTAAATAAATTTTTAAAAATCAGAACTAAATATTTACTTTACTAAAGGAAACTAAATGAAAAAACTAATCTTAATATTAGTAACCAGTGCGCTGTTATTCGGGTGCGGTGAAAAATCGAACGAACAAAAACCCGAAGGGCAGAAGGATCAGTTCAATTTTGACACAACGGATATAAAAGCAAGTCCGGTTGATAATCCCGACCAGTCATTTTACCTGAGATATAAGCTGGAAAAGGGAGAAACCTATAACTTCAGACTAACAGCCATTTCAAAAGACGAACAGACCATTACAACAAAAGACACGACGATGACCCAGGGAATGGATCAGACGATGATATACAATTTGAAATTTACTCCTACTGCAATTGATGCTGACAGTACAATAGAGATGGAGGCAGTTATCTCTTCCATAAAGGTTGACGGTACCTTCGGTGATCAGCCTGTCCACTACCAATCGGGAGTTACTAAAGATTCCGCTGACCTGGTTAAATTTGTTCAGTATGAATCTCTTGTTAATAATCCCTTTGATATAAGGGTTTCCCACCTGGGTGAACTACTTGACGTATACCGTGCCGACAAAATTGTTAACAAACTTCTGGACCTTAAGGGTTATGCTGATTCTCTGAAAGCCGAAGAAAAAACCTCACTTAAGAATGATATTACCGAAAGTCTTTTGAAACCGATGTTAGGCCAGGTATTCAGAAAAGTTCCTGTTCACAAAATGGCAAATGATTCAAGCTGGAAAATTGAACAGCCGCCCACACAGCTTATGGTCTTCCAGGCACAGAATACATCAATTTTTACGATAACAGGAATAGAAAATCTTAACGGCGATTTGATAGCTGATGTAGATGCGACTTTGAATACGAAGATTACAGGCAAAACTAAGCTAACCGACCGCGGAATAAACTATGAATTTAAACAGCCGGAAACGACGGGAGGCGGCAAAATTTATTTTAACATTACTAAAGGTCTTGTTCAGAAAACAAAACTGAATACATCGGTAACAACCTCCTTTAACATGGAATCGCAGGGACAGAAAGGCACGAAGAAAGAGATGATTTCTAATACAAATATACTTGAATATATTCCCTGAGGATTTTAAAAAAGAGGCTGTCTTAAAACCTATAATAACAGATTTAAGACAGCCTCAAATTATTTTGTGTATTACCCCTGCCGCAGATTGTTATCTTACTTTAGTAAAATCATTTTCCTGACCGATGACATTTCATTTACTTCAAGTTTGTATAAATAAATACCGCTAGCCAGGTTAGCTCCGTCGAATCTTACTTTATAATTTCCCGCGGGCTGCATTCCGTTGACCAGTTCAGCAACCTTTTGACCCAGTGTATTAAATACGCTGATTCTTACATGTCCCGTTTCGGAGGTCTGGTAATTTATAAATGTCGAAGGGTTAAAAGGATTAGGATAATTCTGTTCCAGAGTGAAGGTTAAGTCCGGATTATAACTTACGCTTAAGGTCCTGCTTAAGTGTGAAGATCCATCGAAATCAAACTGTTTTAATCTGTAAGAATACTCACCCGGGTTATTCAGCTGATCTGCAAAGGAATACTTAACCGGCCGGGTTGAGTTTCCCTGACCCTTTACAAAACCGAGCACCGACCAGGTCTTTTCGGCAGCCGATCTTTTCTCTATTTCAAATCCCTTATTATTTGTCTCCGTTCCTGTTTCCCACTTCAGTTCAACTGTTTTTCCATTTATACCGGCAGTGAAATTTGTTAGTTCAACAGGGAGCGCAGGAGAAAACGGCATAAATACAACCAGACCATGAGTAGTATCATCTACCTTATGAAAAATATGATCCTCAATTAGGGTTGAATCGTAAACTCCCCAGTCATTGTTCTGAGCCATTATGTCATTGGTGCAGTTATTATACAGATCATAAACATTACTTCCCTGGATATTATTATAAATAATATTAAGTCCGTCATCCGTAGTATCAGCATTTTCAACATTACCGATATTTGGATCAGGTCCTGCCTGGACCGTCGTTCCATTCTGTATGGTAATCCCCCACCAATTTCCATAGATAGTATTTTTTGTAATGAGAGGGGCATTAAACTGGCTGCCGTTTACATTTATACCGCTTCCGGAAACAAGCATATTAGGATTAGTATTATTATTATAGATCTCATTATTTTTTACAACCGCATTAACGATTCCGCTGGTTGTGCTGTAAAGAGTAATACCGAAACTATTATCATGAATAATGTTTCCTTCGCATAACATGTTAGAATAGCTTGATGAACCGTTTACCCAGAGACTTATTCCTCCAGTAACCTGTCCCGATCCCCCGTAAATTTCATTATTCCTAATGACAGGAGAATTATTTCCCTGAAGACCGATGCTCACCTGGTTTTTTGCCGAGACAGCCTGGGTATTATTATTGGCAATGATATTACCTTCAATTAATGGATTCGAGCCGAGATTTATAAGAACACCGTATTCATAGCTCCTTTCAATGCGGTTGTTCAGAATTTGGGCATCAGACGCGCTGAGCTGGATTCCCCGATCGCACTTATAAATATGAGAGCTGCTAACGGAGGGACTGGCATCGATACACCTTACACCATAATAAGCATACTCAATTACCGCGTACTGAATTATTCCTGTGCTGCCCGAAGAAGCATTGAACAATATTCCAAAATAAGCTCCGGTTGAATCATGAATATCGGATGTGAACTTTACAGAATCTGTTTCAGTTCCTGATACATTAAGTATACCGTTTACATTAAAACCTGAACCAGACTGAGTACAATTTATAACTGAGCCTGCTTCAATATCTACCTCATCGTTTGATGAGACAGTTAAAGTATCGCTGAGCTGATATGAAGGGTAGGCCCCAGTTAATACGCCGCCTGAATAGACTACCAAACTGTCCAGATTCCAGGTTACGCCTGTGCCCGGTGTTGTGTATTGTCCGAATGTCAGGCCTGCAAATAATGTTATAAAAATTAGTATATATTTTTTCATTAGTTCTCCGGATTAGATGATTATTATTTAATGAGAAGCATTTTCTTCGACTGTATAAACCGCCCTGAGTTTCCGCCTGATGGAACTGCTTCCATTCTGTATAGATAAATACCGCTGCTTACCCTTTGTCCTGCATTATTATCCCCATTCCAGGTAATGGTATACTGACCATTATTAACTTCCTTATTTACGAGAGTTTTAACTTCCCTGCCGAGGACATCATATACCTTAAGTAAAATATGAGAATTTTCTTTTACGCTGAACCTGATTTCTGTTGTCGGATTGAACGGGTTAGGATAATTCTGTTCCAAAGCAAATTCTTTTACAACCTGATCATCATTCTTCTGTACATCATTAAGAATATCGCCTTCCGGGGTGGGGAGCTTCACCGTAGTATAGATATGGAATTCACCCGGGTCGAGGTAAATACTGTTCTGTGTGTTAGTTACCACCATACTGTCGCCGCTGAAGTAGTCATACCAGGTGCCTGTCCTGCTGAAATCAGGACTATAGGTGTCCGGCCGAACATCAAAATTTCCCAGTACAACCACGTCCATTGTAGAATCATAAATATTTATTCGTTTTGAACTATTGGCCGCGTCAATTGTGAAATTGGTACTTCTGAAGGCAGGATAATCTTTTTTCAGATTGATCAAAGCTTTAAAGACCTTATACAGCTTAAGTCTTGCCGGCTCCTCATAATAATTCCAGAGGATAGGCTTGTTGCAAACTCTGCATGGATTATCGATAGAAATATCATAGCCAAGTTCGCCGAACTGCCAGATCATCTTTGGTCCCGGCACCGTAAAGAAGAACGCCGCAGCTTCTTTGACTCTCTGGATTGCAGTAGGAAGATGCTGAATATTATAATCTCCGTAAGAGTTGCCATAAGTTAAATTCTTATACATCAGCCTTTCTTCATCATGGCTCTCCATATAACCGACAAGGTAAGGGTTATTCCAGCCTCTTAGTTTATATGAGATACCTGAAAAATTCCAGGTTCCGCATGGTCCTGAAGCATATCCCATCGTTGCCTGGTTGTAATTACAATTAAGATTTCCCCAGGGCATCATTCCATAATCAACTGCTTCCCTCTCTTCATTATTATCAACAAATTCTTCAAGAATAACATAAGCGTCGGGACGAATGCTCCAGATAGCGTCCGCAATCCCTTTCTGGTTTGCGATTCTGGTTGCATCATATTGTTCCCAGTTATTAAAGCCGTTTGGATTCTGGGTATAGCCGCCGGCCAGATCGAATCTGAAACCATCAACATTATATTGAGTTAACCAGAATTCAGTAAACCGGTTAATATAATATTTCATTGCCGGGCTCTCATAATTATAATCGTTCCCGACATTATACGGATGTTTAGGGACGGGATTTAACCAGGGATTATCTGCCGCAGGCCTGTTACTAGTATCATCCCAGTAAAGTCTTGCCAGGGGAGAAGAGCCGAAAATATCATTCATAGGAGCATCTAAAATAACTGCAATACCGGCCTGATGGCATGAATCAATAAAGCTCTTCAAATCATCTTTAGGACCATAATACTTGTCGGGTGCAAAATTAAAGTTCGGATTATATCCCCAGCTTTCATTCCCCTCAAACTCCATTATGGGCATCAGTTCAATTGCATTTATACCAAGAGTTTTCAAATAACCGAGAGTATCTGTTAAAGTTTTATAATCGTGAGTGCTTACAAAATCTCTAACAAGCAATTCGTATATAACAAGATCTGTTCTAGCCGGAGGCTGAAAATTAGAGTTCTGCCACTGATAGGGCTGCTGATCAGTCTGCAAAACCGAAACAATTTCAGCAGTCTTTCCATAAGGATAGGGCTTCAGATCGGGGTAGGTTGAATCGGAAATATACGGATCATTTGCGGGGTCTAAAACTTTCTCAGTATAAGGATCTCCTATCCTGAGCTGTCCGTCAACCAGATACTGGAAGGCATATTCCTCACCAGGGTTCAAATTATTTATTGTAATCCACCATGTAACACTATCAGGATTAACCTCTTCCTTATACATATAATAAGAAGAATCCACTTTCCAGTCATTGAAATCACCAATCACATAAACAAAATCCTTATGAGGCGCATAGAGTGCAAGAGTAACGCTTGTACTACTTGTATAATTTATTCCGGCTGCATTCCCTGCAGGCAGGGGCAGATTAGCGACAACAGGATTGATCACTATTGCGAATGAGAGTGTATCCGTTAAGTCAGAAGTATCAACGGCTACCGCAGTTACGGTATGCATACCTGTTGAATATCCTGATGCAAAAAACTGTGAGAATATTTCATTCGTACTGGATTGGGCTGCGAAGGTGCCATCAAAATATAAGGTGATAGAAGAAACCAAGGTTCCCACCTCAACACAGCTGATATTTATATTAGTTGTGTCGTTCTGACCGCTGAATACGGGGGATCTAAGAGGATCGCCAAAACTTAAATCAACCTGGGGGGAGTTAATGACGAGGTTAAGTCCCGGTTCATATATATCAACAAAAATATCCGGATCTGTCTGCAAGTTACCGTCTGAACTTCTGAAGACAAAATCCAGCGCAGTGATATGCTCGGACGGATCGGTAACACTATAAAATTCCCGGGGATATCCGATAGTCAAATGATAGTGATTCGGACTATCCCTGATTAATGCAGGCTGGTTCGGCTGACCCCAGTCACCTATAACGTGCTGCCAGCTTCCCAGATTCGTAGTTACACCAGTATGGGTATATAGTGTTCCTGAATAATTAAGAAGCTCTTCTGCTCCAGGCTGTGTGGCATCAAAATAAATTGTGATGCTGTCATTTTCCGTAGGCTCAGGAGGAACAGTTGTAACTATCTGCGGGAAAAGCTGTATTGAAAATACTACAAGCACCCATAGTAAAAATTTATAACTCATAATGTTCCCCGGTATTTACTTAAAATTATTTAATTTCATTAAAGGAAGGTTTGCCTGCATCCACCCATGCCGAATAAAAGAGCGAGGCAAAATCAGAAGCCGCATTTTCTATCTGTGTTTCTGTTATATACTTTGTTTTAACCCACATCAGCCGGTAATATTCCTCATCTTTCCGGGAATCGGCGTTCTTAAAGGCAAAATTATCGGCATTTAACAATATGTCAGAGACTGAATTCGCATCAGATATATAATTAAAAATGAAGTCCAAGGGACTGCTAATATAGACAGCCTTCTCAGCATGAAAGTCATTCTTAATAGTGGAGAGATTTGAATCGACCATTACCGACTCGTACCGGAAATGGATTCCTTTCTGTCCGGTCATCTGGCCGTTATAGTTCATCATTGTATGCATCGGCTGGTGGCCGTCCGCAACATAATGACCGAGATCAGATAAATAAATCAGTGCCTTATCACGGTTTTTCTCTTTCAATGCATTTACAAGATTGTTGTAGGTATTCAGGGTAGCCCAGGGGAGCAGTCCCATTTTAATTACTGTAGAGTCACCATACTCTTCATCAAGCTTTGCCTTATCCTCAATCATATTCCCCTTAAGAAATTCGGGGTAAAAATCGATATCGATAAAGTGTTTAACACCCTCGGATTTATCCTCATCTTTCCTAAGATCGGGGTCGACAGAATGAATAGTAACATAATCCTGCCATTTGGTAAATGAATCCATCTCATCGGGCAGCAGCGTCATAGCTTCATTACTTATTAACTTATGCCCTTCGGCCCCCCATCCCAGCATTACAGTGAAAGGCAACAGGATGATTAATGCTGAAAGTAGTATTTTTTTATTCATTTTCTTTTCTGCCATTTAGTTGAACAATAATTTCACGGGTTCGTGAACGGTTATCAAAATCTATCAGAATAATCTGCTGCCAGGTACCCAGAAGCATATTTTTATTTACGAAAGGAACAGTGAATGAGGCACCCTGCAGAGAAGCCCTTATATGCGAATGTCCATTTCCGTCGTGCCAGGTATCATCATGCTTATAGCTTTTATTGGAAGGGGCTATTTTTTCGAAGAACTCAGGGTAATCTTTTTTAAGGCCGGGTTCAAACTCGATTGTAGTTATTCCCGCGGTAGAGCCTCCGACAAAGATGAGGGCACTTCCTTCAGAGATAGACGAATTTTCAATTTCAGAAGCAACTTTTCCGGTTATATCTATTATATCGGCATTACCACGGGTATTCACCCTTATACTTCTGGTTTCAACAGCCATTGTTTCAGCAATAAAAGTATAATTCAAAAATTCACGTTAAAAATTAATTAAGGCCGGCCCGAAATACAAGGGAATAGAGAACAAATCATTACCATCCTGGTTGTTAGCCTGAATAAGCAGCCAGGGCATGCCGATAAGTTGTCTGAAAATTGTCCTTAAACGGAATTTGTGTATGAATTTAAAAAAATGATCCTTTCACAACTGGAATACACCCAGTGGGCAACAAGGAGAAAAAAACATTCTGAAAACGTTCTGAAAACATTCTGAAAACGTTCTGAAAACGTTCTGAAAACGTTCTGAATACGTTCTGAATACGTTGTGAATACGTTACAAATGCGCAAAAAGTGGTGATTCACTAAAAGGAAACAGGTTCATTATAAGGAATAAACTATCGGGGAGATAGACAGGCAAAATCTTTCTGCGAGAGCTTGAAAGATTAAGGATTGAGGCGCTTTCTTAAGTTTATTTTAACATTTTGAAGAGGAAGGGCTTTTTGATAAATTTGCAACGCACTTCACAAACTTTTTCACAAGGAAATCTATGAACACCAAAGAATATATAGCGCTGGAAGAAAAATACGGGGCGCATAACTATCACCCTCTGGATGTGGTTATCGAAAGAGCCGAGGGCGTATGGGTTTACGATGTGGACGGAAAGAAATACCTCGACTGCCTGGCTGCTTATTCAGCCGTTAACCAGGGACACTGTCACCCCAGGATAATTAATGCTCTTAAAACCCAGGCCGATAAGGTAACCTTAACATCCCGGGCCTTCAGAAATGATCAGCTGCCGCTGCTTTATAAAGAACTGAGCGATATGACAGGCTATGAGATGATCCTGCCGATGAACTCAGGAGCTGAGGCTGTTGAAACCGCGTTAAAGGCAGCAAGAAAATGGGGGTACACAGTTAAGAAAATCAAAGAAAACTCAGCCGAAATAATTACCTGCAACAACAACTTCGGCGGAAGAACAATATCCA
The DNA here is from genome assembly GCA_963771705.1 of uncultured Bacteroidota bacterium. Lineage (GTDB taxonomy): Bacteria > Bacteroidota > Ignavibacteria > Ignavibacteriales > Ignavibacteriaceae > DATFVA01. The sequence goes on along the minus strand of CAVYUP010000003.1, from coordinate 111,558 downwards.
TCATCAGTTTTTCATCGACAGATCAGTATAAGGAAGGGTTCGGGCCATTTACTCCCGGATTTAAGTTAATTGAGTATGGAAATACCGAACAGCTGGAACAGGCTATAACTCCCAATACAGCTGCCTTTATTGTTGAGCCTATCCAGGGCGAAGGCGGAGTAGTTGTTCCTCCTGAAGGGTACTTAAAGAAAGCTTTCGAGATATGTAAGAAGAACAATGTTCTCTTTATAGCTGATGAAATTCAATGCGGGCTGGGACGAAGCGGAAAACTTTTTGCATTCCAGTATGAGAATATTAAACCGGATGCCGTAATAATAGGGAAAGCCCTTTCCGGAGGCTGTTACCCTGTTTCCGCGGTATTATCCAATAAAGAAGTACTGGGAGTATTTAATCCCGGCGACCATGGTTCCACATTCGGCGGAAATCCTCTAGCTGCGGCTGTAGCAAGGGAAAGTCTTAAAGTACTTGTTGAAGAAAAGCTAATAGAAAATTCTTTCACGCTGGGAGAATATTTCCGTAATAAACTTAAAGACATCAAGTCGAAACACGTAAAAGAGATAAGAGGAAAAGGATTATTCATTGGTGTAGAACTTTATCCTGAAGCAGGCGGTGCAAGAAGGTTCTGCGAGGCACTGATGGAGAGAGGCATATTATGCAAAGAGACTCATGACAACGTAATCCGTTTTGCTCCGCCTCTGGTGATTAAAAAAGAAGATATTGACTGGGTTGTAGAGAATGCCGACGCTGTTCTTAAGATGGATTAAGCAGGTAGACATCAACTATCTGTCGTGTATCCGAGATCAGCTTTTCAAGGTTCTGAAGACGCTGCAGTATATTCTCAAAATCATTATGCTTACCTGAAAGCTCTATAGCAAGAGCCTCTTCAGCAATCTTAACGGCACCTATTGATGAGCTCGCACCCTTGATGGTGTGAGCTTCATTTATCACCTTATCAATACTTTTATTCTGAATCCATTCTTCCAGCCGCTTATACCTTATTAAAACATCCTCGAAGAAGGTCAGCAGTAATTCCGATTGAAACTCCTTATTTCCCATACTCATCTTATCAAGGTGGTTAAAATCAAAAAGGTCAGGACTATCTTGCGAGAATTCCCCGTTTTCAGGTACATCTACCTGAAGAGAATCCTCAATCTTCAGAAGACGGTCAATTTTAAGTATTAATTCATCTCCAGATATAGGTTTAGTAACGTACTCATTCATACCTGAAGCAAAGCAACGCTCTTTATCCCCCTGCATAGCATGGGCAGTAAGAGCAATTATGGGGACTTTTCCTGCATTTCCTTCGAGGCGTCTAATCTGCAACGTTGCTGTAAATCCATCCATACCCGGCATCTGAACATCCATCAGGATAGTATCATAGATTCCTTTCACAGCCTCACCGATTGCTTCATAACCATTTGATACAGCGTGAGCTTTGAAACCATAATCATTCAGAATTTTCATAGCAATCTTCTGATTTACCACATTATCCTCTGCCAGAAGAATTCTGTAATTACTTCTCACACTATTCAGTGCTTTAAGGTTGACTGCTTTTACCGGTCTTCCGCCCTGGAACTCGTAGATCTTTGAAAGCTCGCTGTCTTTGTAGGTTTTCTGTTCCTTCTGTGTTCTAAGCTTAATAGTAAAATAAAATGTGCTTCCGGATCCTGGCTTGCTCTCAACGTCTATTTCTCCGCCCATCATATTAACGAATTCTTTGCAGATGACAAGTCCCAGTCCAGTTCCCCCGAAATTCCTTGTGGCGGAATCGTCCACCTGCGAAAAAGGCTTAAACAAATCACCAATCTTTTCCTTTGAAATCCCAATCCCGCTGTCCTTTACGGCAGCAAAAATCACAGCTTTATCGTCCTGCCTTTCTTTTAGATAAAGCGATACCTCAACTGCTCCCCGGGATGTAAATTTGATGGCATTACTGATAAGATTAACGAATATCTGTCTTAACCTTGTACTGTCGCCTATCAGGTTAAGAGGAGTTCCCTTCGCAATAATTTTCTTAACAGACAGACCTTTCTCCTCAGCACGCGCAATGAGTATTGAGACAGAATCATCAATAATTTTATTGAGGTCTATTTCTTTCTCTTCAAGCTTAACTTTACCAGATTCAATCTTTGAAAGGTCGAGTATATCGTTAATTATTTCAAGAAGAGATTCGGCGGATTGTTTAGCGCCAAGGGCAAACTGCTTCATCTCCTCCTTTGAGTCGTAAACATCTTTTTCAATGAGTGTAAGGTAGCCTATTATTCCATTCATCGGCGTACGGATCTCATGGCTCATATTGGCTAGGAACTGACTTTTAATGAGATTCAGTTTCTGGGCTTCATCTGCAAGCTTATCAGCTCTCTTCTTTTCTTCAACCAGTTTTACTTCGGCCTGTTTGCGTCTGTTTTCCTCCTCCACCTCTTTAGTTATATCCTGAATGCTTCCCTCGAAACGCACATCGCCCGAAAGGTCATCCTGAATTATCCGGTCATTAAGCCTGACAATAAGATCTGAACCGTCTTTTTTCAGCAAGGTCACCGTGTAATTTTCAACCACACCCTTTTCCTTAAGAATTTCTATCAGCTTCAATCTCTCTTTATGGTCCTTATAAAGATCACTCATCAGATTCAGCCGCATCAGTTCTTCTTTGCTTTCATACCCCAGCATCACCGCAAGGCTTTTGTTTACGGTGATGAACTTACCGTCGTAACTCGACTGAAACATTCCTTCAAGAGAATTTTCAAAAATAGAATGATATTTTTTTTCTGAAAGCGAAGTTGTGTATGATCTTACTGCCAGCTGTTTCCTTAGTCTGAAATTTACCGAACTCCCGATAACAGAAACCACGCTCAGGAACAAAACGAACAGAACGGATTCGAACATGTTTGGAAGAAAATATATTTTTGAATTATTCAAAAGGATGGCGGCTGCGAACACAAGGTTATAGTAAATTGCCACGATTATCTGGTTTTTTACATCCCAGCTTAGAAATAAAGCGGAAGTAAATATCATGAGGGCCACTATCTGGACATTAACCACAAGAGTAGAAGGTATCAGGTATATCATATAAGCTGAGGAAAGAATAATGACCAGAAGAAGAACATGAACCAGGATTATAGGATTTTCTCTCCCCTTTTTCGTATTTAAGAATCCCAGGATGCCAAAAGCGACCAGAGTAGCTGAAAGCCTGGTAAAGTAGACCTCATAGGAAAGATCAGAGAAATGCTTTACTTCAAAAATCATGGCAAACAACCCGGAAACAGCAACCAGGAAAGCAAGAATCTTAAGGGGAACAATTAATTGTTCTTTTGATTCCTGTTTAAGCTGTTCTTCTCTTTCATGGGTTAATTTTATTTTTGCCCGATTAAACAAATCGGCGAAACGCGAATCATTTACCAACGGCATGTGCCCTAACCTTAAAATTCAGAACAAATCTACTAAAATAATTCAAAGGAATAAATCAATTTTCATAACTTTTCCACTAATATTGACTTAATTGATATATTTAGAAACAATAATAATTTTCTCTGGCAGATTTCTTATGGCCGATTTCTTTTATTCAATAGATCTTTCAGTATTTTATTTTATCAATCATAGTCTCTCTACAGGCTTTGAGGATAAAATTTTCTCTCTCATTACCAACGTTAACAACTGGTACATAGCATATGTAATTCTACTCGGGATAAGTTTTTTCAAAGGAGGGTCCAAAGGAAAAATTGCTGCTGTGGGCGTGATAATACTAATTGTTATAACCGATCAGACAGGCGGACACCTTTTGAAGGATTTGATCCAGCGGGTAAGACCCTGCAACGCACTGAACGACGCTTTAACCCCACTCGGCTGTACGGGCTCTTATTCTTTCCCTTCCAATCATGCTTTTAACAATTTTGCTGCCGCAACATTCTACTACAGACTTTTTCCCAAATTGAAATGGGTGCTGTTTATTACGGCTTCACTTATAGCAATCTCAAGAGTGTACCTCGGACTACATTACCCTTCAGATATTCTGGGAGGAGCAATACTGGGTGTAATATTTGGTTATGCTTTTGCTGAGATTGCAATTCGTATTAATGATAAATATAAAAAAAGGAGTTTAAGTGAAAAGAATAAATGATAAACTAGTAATACGCGAAACTTCCAGCGCGGATATTCCACTGATTTTTAGGCTGATCCGTGAACTGGCAGATTACGAGAAACTCTCACACTCTGTAACTGCTGATGAGCAGCTGCTTGAAAAGAATCTTTTCGGCAAAAACAAGTATGCTTACGTGGTAATTGCAGAATATGAAGGTAAAGCTGCAGGTCAGGCCTTATACTTTTATAATTTTTCTACCTTTAATGGGAAACCGGGAATATACCTTGAGGACCTTTATGTACGTCCTGAGTACAGAAATAAAGGAATAGGGAAAGCCCTGCTGAATTATCTTATTGAACTTGCTAAAGAGGAGAATTGCGGAAGGGTTGAGTGGGTTGTTCTAGACTGGAACGAATCAGCGATTAATTTCTACAAGAGCCTTGGCGCAAAGCCGATGGATGAATGGATTGTCTTCCGGCTAAGTGAAGATACATTTACAGGCAAAAAATAAGAGTTTGTCGGTAAAAGTTTTTATCTTTACACCTTAAATTTCTATCTTTAAGCAAAATCAAGCCAAACAAACACAGGAATTTTTATGGCAGAAACTAAAAGACGAGTCGTTGTTACAGGTATGGGTGCTCTTACACCAGTAGGGTTATCCCCCGCAGAATTCTGGGAAAATATGATGAACGGGAAAAGCGGTTCGGCAATGATTAAGAGTTTTGATACCTCAAGGGTTGAGACAAAATTTGCCTGTGAGGTTAAAGGATTTGATCCTGTAAATTACATGGATAAAAAAACAGCGAGGCGGCTTGACAGGTACGCCCAGTATGCCCTTGCCTCGGCAGGACAGGCTATTGAAGATGCCGGCCTCAAACCAGACGAGCTATCCGAAGAGGAAAAGACGAGGATAGGTGTAATATACGGGAGCGGGATAGGAGGAATTCAGACTTTCTATCAGCAGTCTGTTATAAACCATACTCAGGGTCCCGACCGGGTTTCGCCATTCTTTATTCCAATGCTTATACCAGATATTGCCGCGGGCTATATTTCGATTCATTATGGTTTCAGGGGACCCAATTACTGTATTGTTTCTGCCTGCGCGACAGCCAATAATAATATGATCGATGCCTATATGCTGATAAAACAGGGTATAGCCGATATGATCCTTTCAGGCGGGAGTGAAGCCGCTATAAATGAGATAGGCATCGCAGGGTTTAACGCCAGTAAAGCTTTGTCGACAAGAAATGATTCTCCAGAAACCGCAAGCAGACCTTTCGACGCAACGAGGGACGGATTTGTAATGGGCGAAGGGGGCGGAAGTCTGATATTAGAAGAACTTGAACATGCCCAAAGAAGAAATGCAAAAATATACGCAGAAGTAATCGGCTTAGGCCTTTCTGCGGATGCATATCATATCACCGCACCTCACCCTGAAGGAGTTGGCGCAGTGCTGGCTATGGAAATGGCTATAAAGGACGCCGGGATTTCACCTGAAGATATAGATTATATAAATATGCATGGAACTTCAACTACCCTTGGAGATATAGGTGAAACCCGTGCTATTAAGAAAGTATTCGGAGATTACGCCTACAAGATGAATCTTTCATCTACCAAAAGTATGACAGGTCATTTGCTTGGGGCAGCCGGAGCAGTAGAAGCGATAGCCTCAATCCTTGCCATAAACAACAACAGGATCCCTCCAACAATAAACTTTGAAAATCCTGATCCTGAGTGTGATCTTAATTATACCTTTAATAAACCGCAGGACAGGGAAGTTAATATTGCCCTCAGCAACGCTTTCGGTTTCGGCGGTCACAATACATCGGTAATTTTCAGGAAATATGCCGAATAAAATCACAATATTTAAGTCCGAATGCAATTAACTCACAGATTCTTTTACTGTGAGTGATATCAGCAAGGCGCCTCTCTATAGCTCTTATTTTATTCGCTGAAGATAAATTATGAATAAAATAAGGAGAAAAGATGAGATACATTCCGAAGATAGTGATCTTAGCCTTAATACTGTTTTCCGTTAACAGTTTTGCGCAGATACATGAAAGAGAACCACAAATGAGGCTTTCGCTGCAGCTTGGGGTAGAAGCACCTACAGGTGATTTTGCCAATCAGGCTTCAACAGGTTTCGGACTGAGCGGAACTTTTGAATACTGGCAGAATTCGCCGCTGGCTTTTACCGGATCTATTGGATATAACCATTTTGGAGCAGCCGGCGACCTTCCAAGTGACTGGGATTATTCCCTCTCTGATATTCCAATTTTACTTGGAATAAGATACTACCTTGCACGCGGTGAATTCCACCCATACCTTGGAGCTGAACTCGGTCTCCATATCCTTACTGCGTCGAGAACCAGAGTGGAAGGTAATCAAACTATAAGCGTGGACGAAACTAACTCGAAATTCGGACTGGATCCTCTGGTTGGATTCAGATATCATCTAAGTCAGACTACAGATCTCGATTTCAACCTAAAGTATAATATTATTAGCACTGATGGCGGCAATACCAATTTCCTCGGTGTGAACGGCGGTGTTCAGATAGGATTATAAATATAGGATTATAAAAAAATCAGAAGAGAGGCTTCCTGGAATGTCATACAAAGCTTGTATAAGGCTTATATTCCGGTGAGCCTCTTATTTTTTTTGCTCCTCAAAAACGCTGTCAGGAATTCCCTTATTTACTTTGTAATCTGAATAGGTGATATATACTTTCCCTGTGGTGGTTCTGCCTTTATGCTGATTCTCTTTTTCAGACTCCCCCTCCCTGCTGATTTCCCCCGTTATTTCTTTCGGCATCTGCATCTTCTCAACATTAAATGTGAACGTCATTGAGGAAGGCAGAGGATACTTAATATTGTTATCGTATTTAAGATCTATAGAAAAGGTTCCGTTCGTTTTGGTTGTTGATTCAACCTTCCTGACAATATATTGATCTTTATCTATCAACAGCGTGGTAAGGATGAGATCTCCCCTATCGCCGAGGGGAATTATTTTAATCGAGAAGCAAGGCCTTCCGTCAACCTCCTGATCTTTATCGAAAATCGAAGTATAATCCCCCTGCATAAAACTATAAGGCGAAAAGTTGAGGCCTTCCTTTGGAAGGAGAGCAAATCCCTCTGATTTCAGCCGGATCTTATCTGGTTTTTTATAGAATATCGTAGCCTTCGATTCAGGTACCTTCAGAAAGCTGACATCAACTTTAATATTAACATTTACCTCGTAATCATCCACTCTGCCGAAATTTTCTTTCACTTTTTGAAGAACATCTTCGGGCTTAAGTGTTTGGGCAAATGAAGCTGCCGCTATAAGTAGTAAAATTATCAGTTTTCTTATAATCATTTTTGTTTCCTTTTTCCCTGTTAAGTAAGGATATCTTTTCTCTTAAAAATTAGGGCAGTTACTGCGAATAACACGACTATGTGCCCTGAAAGTATCGCAACGGATTTAAGGAAGCCGGCAAAATCAACGGGATCATCAAAGAGCATTCTCCAGGAAGACATATAAGTTGTAAAAAGATAAGGTTCGAGGTTCCGGAAGAAACTTACCTGTACCGCGGAGAGGATAAGAAATACTATTATAACAGCCATGGTAGAGATAATAGGTCCGATAGCATTTTCCACAAGAGAAGAGAAAAAGAAAGCCAGGGCGGTAACTACTGCCATGCTGAGGGCGGCAAATCCATAAGCTAATATAAATCTCCAGAAAACATCTCCCCTGGCAAAGATAATTATCCCGCTGCTTTTAATTACAATCAATTCCCCGACTCCGAACATAATAATTCCGAGTCCAAGACTAATCACTGCCAGCCATAATACAAGCAGGTTTGAATAAATAAGTCCTGCTATAAATTTTGCCGACACTAATTTCATTCTTGAGACAGGACGAGTGAGAAGCAGACGGTAAGTACCCGCGGTAGCTTCCCCGGCCAGAAGGTCGCCCGCCACCAGAGCGATAAGGAACGGGATATGCACAGCCAGGCTCGTGAGGATAAAGTAAGAAATAAGATAACCGTTGAGAAGGTTGCCCACAAAAACGAAAGACTGCTGAAGGTTCCTAGTCATAAAATCCAGGGATTTTTCTCCCTCGGCAAGCATAGCAAAACAAATAACGGGAACAATGACAGCAATAACAAGGAACCCTATATATGTTCTCCACTTTTTAAATATTTTATAAAGTTCAATTCTGACAAGTGTATACATTTAGGAGGCTTTCTCTGTAATATTCAGGAAAAATTCTTCGAGAGACCTGGTTGGAATTACGGCACTGACTTCTATATTATTTTCCACAAGAAAGCGGTTCAGTATTGCAATCTTCTCTGCAGGAAGAGAAAATATCATCGTATTATTTGAAATTGTTTCCAGGTCATTTACAAAGTAGGAATGGCTTATCACTTCTCTCGCTTTTGATGAGTCGTTAACCTCAAAAGTCACCTTTAGTTTATTCATATTCAGCAGTTCATTCACCTTTCCCTCAACCATAGTTTTACCCTTGTTTATTATGATCATTCTATTGGCTACAAGTTCCACTTCATATAATATATGTGAGGATAAAAAGAGTGTCTTTTTTTTGTCCCTGCTGAGGTGAATAATAAGTTCTCTTATCTCCTTCATACCCTGAGGATCGAGTCCTGTTGTAGGTTCATCAAGGATTATGAGGTCAGGATCATGCAGCAATGCCTGCGCAAGACCAAGCCGCTGCTTCATACCGTGTGAAAATGTTTTCACTTTGCTGTCATATCTTTTCTCAAGACCTACCAGTTCCAGCGCCTCCATTATCTTCTTTTTAGAAGCATCAATACCCGAAATCCTCCCAAGGATTTCCAGGTTCTTATAGGCAGTAAGATACCCGTAAAAATCGGGTTTTTCCACAATAGCCCCGATCCGCCTAAGTACTGCATTTCTTTCTTTTTTGAGCGATTTTCCAAAGATTTTGATCTCACCCTCGGAAGGATTTATGAGCGACATAAGCATCCTGATCGTCGTGCTTTTACCGGCTCCGTTCGGTCCGAGGAAGCCGAATACATCCCCCTGATATACGTTCAGGTTTAAACTATTTACAGCTTTGACTTCCCTGAATTCTTTACTAAGGTTTTTGATCTCGATGATTTTATCGTCGTTCAATTTTTCTCCGGGAAGTGTGTTCTAAAACAAAGTCGGAATTACAATATCAAAAATAAAAAACTAAATAACAGGAATCACCCTATTATTATGAACGGTTTATATACCACACAAGCGTTCGGACAAATTTTTTTTACATTAAAACCGCTTATTTAGGGGACTATTTTTTGATGAAACCTTTTATCTGCAGGAGGGTAAAAAATTAAGGATGAGAAGCAAATTAATTGAGAAAATTTCTTTTTTGTTTTTGTAAAAAAATATGATAATGTTTGTACATAAAGATGAGTTCATAAAAAATTTTTTTCTCCCGAATATTTCCTTTCAGAAAAAAATTTTTTAGTTTCTGTTCGGTCGCACAAAAACTTTCAACCCAATTTATCCTAAATGAAAGACAATACTTTTTTAAAGAAATATATTCAGAAGATTTATTCTTATTACAGCATCTCTTTTAAAGAACAGCTCATTCACATATCAGGAAAGAAAATTAACCTTACGATAAATTATACTAAGCCGGGAGTATTTAATGCAGATTAAAAGATTGTTTACAACAGCAGGAGAAGATCCCTTATCCTCGTTTGATTTTGTAAAGAGAATCAGTGAAATCAAAAACCCTGATGGATCTATTGTTTTTCATATGGAAGATGTATATGTACCTTCTCAATGGTCACAGGTTGCTACCGATATAATCGCACAAAAATATTTCCGTAAAGCCGGGGTTCCCAAACTGCTAAAAAAAGTTAGAGAAAAAGGTGTCCCTTCCTGGCTTCAGCCTTCGAAGGCTGACCTTGAGAAAATGGAACAACTTCCTGAAAAAGAAAGATATTCATCGGAAACAGACGCAAGGCAGGTTTTTCACAGACTAGCAGGCAACTGGACTTACTGGGGCTGGCAGGCAAATTACTTTGACAGTGAAGAGGACGCAAAAGCTTTCTATGATGAGATGATGTATATGCTGACCAACCAGATGGCCGCACCTAATAGTCCTCAATGGTTCAATACAGGTCTAAACTGGGCTTATGGTATAACAGGACCTTCACAGGGACACTTCTACGTAGATTATAAAACGGGCGAACTTACTGCCTCTGCCGATGCTTATACTCACCCCCAGCCTCATGCCTGCTTCATTCAATCTGTGAGTGATGACCTGGTTAATGAAGGCGGGATAATGGATCTGTGGGTACGAGAGGCAAGACTTTTTAAATACGGCTCGGGTACCGGATCAAATTTCTCCGAAATAAGAGGCTCAAACGAGCCCCTGAGCGGAGGAGGTAAATCCTCAGGACTTATGTCATTCCTTAAAATCGGCGACAGATCGGCCGGAGCAATTAAGTCGGGCGGGACAACCCGCCGTGCTGCCAAAATGGTAACTCTGGATCTCGATCATCCCGATATAGAAGAATATATAAACTGGAAAGTTACAGAGGAGCAGAAGGTTGCATCACTTGTTGCCGGATCGAAGCTCTGCAATTATCATCTTAATGCGATAATGAAAGCCTGCTACGATGAACATCCTGAGAATGACCGTTTCAATAAGAATTTTAACAAGAAACTTAAGCATGCTGTTCTGGAAGCAAGAAGAGCTCTGATCCCTAACAATTATATAGAGAGAGTAATTCACCTTGCCAAACTCGGATTCAAATCAATAGAGTTTCCGGTTTATGATGTTGACTGGAATTCAGATGCTTATGCGACGGTATCGGGACAGAATTCCAATAACTCAATAAGAGTTACCAATAAATTTATGGAAGCTGTTCAAAATGACGGGGACTGGAATCTTTACTGGAGAACTGAAAAGAAAAAAGCAAAAAAAGAAAACCGTAATCCGAAACCCTGCAAAACTTTAAAAGCCAGGGAATTGTTTGAAGATATAAGCTATGCCGCATGGTCCTGCGCTGACCCGGGGATACAGTTTCATTCAACAATAAATGAGTGGCATACCTGTCCCTCTGACGGTGAAATAAAAGCTTCAAATCCTTGCAGCGAATACATGTTCCTTGATGACACTGCTTGCAACCTGGCTTCTTTGAACCTGGTAAAGTTTTATGACTCACAGTCGAAGAAATTTTCAATAACCCCTTATCGTCATGCGGTAAGGTTGTGGACAATAGTGCTGGAAATAAGCGTGCTTATGGCTCAGTTCCCGAGCAAAGAAATTGCCCAGCTTAGCTATGATTTCAGGACTCTAGGTCTCGGCTATGCAAATCTGGGTTCTTTACTTATGCTCCAGGGTATTCCTTATGACAGCAACGAAGGTTTCGCCATCTGCGGAGCATTAACCGCGATTATGCATATGACCTCATACGCAGCGTCAGCAGAAATGGCTAAGGAAGCCGGTCCTTTCAGCAAGTACGAAAAGAACAAGGAAGCAATGCTGAGGGTTATAAGAAACCACCGCAGGGCGGCTTACAACGTACCTCACGAGGAATATGAAGGTCTCTCCACCTATCCTGTAGGCATAAATCCAAAGCATTGTCCTTCAGACCTGCTGAAGGCTGCACGGGAAGATGCCGACCTGGCTCTTGAGATGGGAACTCAGTACGGGTTTAGAAATGCACAGGTTACAGTGATTGCCCCGACGGGAACGATAGGACTAGTAATGGACTGCGACACTACAGGTGTTGAACCCGATTTCGCTCTGGTTAAATTCAAAAAGCTGGCTGGCGGGGGCTACTTCAAGATTATCAATCAATCGATTCCTCCGGCACTTGAAAGAATGGGCTATAATAAAGATCAGATAACTGAGATTGTTAAATATGCAAAAGGTTCAGGTTCGCTTGAAGGCTGTCCTTATATTAATCATGAATCTCTTAAAGCCAAAGGCTTTACCGATGAGTCCCTCGCTAAAATTGAACGGATACTTCCATCTGTATTCGAGTTAAGCTTTGCCTTTAATAAGTTTACTCTTGGAACCGACTTCCTTACTAAAAAGCTTAATATCCCGGAAGATGATATAGATTCTTACGATTTCAACCTGCTCAGCAAACTGGGATTTTCAAAACAGGAAATTGCGTCAGCAAATGACTATGTATGCGGAACTATGACTATAGAGGGAGCACCTTTCCTTAAACATGAACACTACCCTGTATTTGATTGCGCAAATAAATGCGGTAAAAAAGGTACAAGATTCATCCGCCCAATAGCCCATATAAGAATGATGGCCTCTGCGCAGCCATTTATATCCGGAGCTATTTCAAAAACAATTAACCTGCCTAACCAGGCTTCTGTTGAAGATATTAAGGACGCGTACACTCAATCGTGGAAACTCGGAATAAAAGCAAATGCACTCTACCGTGACGGCTCAAAGCTTTCACAGCCATTGAATTCAGTAGGTGAAGAAGAGCTTGAGGCGCTGCTTGAAGACAAGGAAAATAACGATATAATAAAAGTAGCCGAAAAGATCATTCACAGGTATATCGCAAAGAGAAGAAGACTTCCCGACAGAAGGACAGGATATACCCAGAAGGCTAAGATTAACGGTCAATCTGTTTACATCAGAACCGGAGAGTATGACAACGGCCAGCTTGGCGAGATATTCATCGATATGCACCGCGAAGGCGCCGCGTTCAGAAGTCTTCTCAACTGTTTTGCTATTTCAATATCACTCGGGCTTCAGCACGGCGTACCTCTGGAGGAATTTGTTGATGCATTTGTCTTCACCCGCTTTGAACCAAGCGGCATCGTTTCCGGAAATTCAAAGATCAAAATGGCTACCTCGGTAATAGATTATATCTTCCGTGAACTTGCAGTTACGTATCTCGGCAGAAATGACCTTTCACACGCTGATGATGAAGTAAAAACCAAGACCTCGCACAGCATTGTGAAGAAGATAATAGAACCGGAGTTTGAGAGCGAAGAAGTTGTAAGCGAGAGAGTTGTTGAACTTGATAAAGATAAAGGATCGTTTGAATATGTATATTCCTCTAAAGAAGGCAAATATGCAAAACATCCTAACGGAATTGCACAGGTAAATAATAGTGTGACTTCCAAAGTAAGGCGAGCTATTGAAGCAGGTTATACCGGAGATATTTGTACGGAGTGCCAGAGTATGACGATGGTTAGAAACGGAACCTGCCTTAAATGTATGACCTGCGGTTCAACTTCAGGCTGCAGCTAAGACAATACAAAACTTCTATTAAGAATAAAAAAACCGGATGAGAGTATCCGGTTTTTTTATATCCCAGCCGCTTTCAACAATCCGTAAGGCTATATATTTTAAGGACTTAAAATAATACGAGCAGAACTTTTAATCTGCTCATAATCAAATCTGAACAGCCCTTTGGTTAAAAATTATAGTTTAAACCTATTCTAAATCCCCCTTCAACGGGAAACATAGTCAACTCGGGAGTATGATCTTCATAAGGATCTGCTTCATTAAGTTTAACCACCGTCCTGCTGATGACCGTACCAATAGCAGCTCCCAGGATAGTATCAGAAATCCAATGATTATCAGAATAAATTCTCTGATAGGCAGTAAGTGCGGCAAGTCCGTATAATCCTATTGTCGCATAAACATTGTCTATTCTTTCCGCGAGAACGGTAGAAATGGTGAAAGCAACGGTTGTATGTCCGGAAGGGAGTGAATAATAATCATTATTAAAATTATAATTTCCAAAGTCGGTGTTTCCCTTATTATTATAAGGGCGGCTCCTGGAAAATATAATCTTAAGAAGCACATTGAGCGTTCCTGCGTAAAGCAAAGATTCTGCAAGGAGTCTGCCCGTAAGAGAGACGGATCGTTGATTAAAGATCAAGCCTGCGGCATATATTCCTGCTGACAAAGAGACGGCAGGTACCACCTCACCATAATACTGTCCTGCCTTCATAACATCATCAAGAGTGCCTGTCTGGTTCCTTCTTACAGCGTTCCTTACGTCATTATCAAGCAGCATAGAAAGTGCCGTACCGCCTGCGATTAATCCGGCTACAGCCCAGTCCCCGCCGGTGAAATGAGCGGGAGATGTTAATATATCCCAGCCGTCATCCAGGCTCTTATTAAAATCGTATTTTATCAGCTGGTAAGTTGTTGGAGATCCCGGATAAGTTTTGGAGGAATCTCCACCCAAACTGCCTTTATTTCCTGAAAAAGCTGTATTTGAAAAGAGCATAATCGAGATAAAAAAGGAAAATAAATACCGACTCATTAGCTTTCCTGACTGGATGATAAATTGTTATAATAGATTACTTTTGTTCTACGAAAGGTAAAATTATTAAATCCATTTTGAAGTGATACGGCAGATGATGATGGAAATTAAAAAGCATCGCCATCTTCAATTCTTCTACCCCCCATGAAGCGGGCTGAATAGTAATCCTGATCGAGTGAAGAAACAATAACACCATTTCTGGAGCTGGCGTGGGCAAAAAGATTGTCGCCTATATATATGCCCACATGCCCCGGCTTTACTCTTCTCCGTGTATTGAAGAAGATGAGGTCGCCAAATTTCAGGTCTTCACGATTGTCAATTTCTGTCCCCTCTCTGTACTGATCTCTTGCCGATCTGTTTATATCAAGGGATAAGACATTACGATAAACAGTTTGTGTAAAAGCTGAACAGTCGATCCCGTTTGCTGAATTACCCCCGTACTTATAAGGAGTATTAAGATATTTAATGATCTCCATCAGCATTTTTTCTTTCATGGTACTGTTATCAGCATCCATATCGGAGGTTGTGTTATCCGATTTAAGCTGATTCATTACCGAGGCAATATCGATACCCTGGTCATCCGGGATCTCATCATCATCGGCAAGGGAATCCTCTGCAGCATTAAAATCTTCTTCATCAGAAAAACGCTGATGTTCAGAAGGCTTCTCACTTTTTTTATCTCTGTCATATCTGGAAGAATAACTGGATGAAGAACATCCTATAAAACCGGTAACAGCAGCAACCAGAACCAGGCTAAGGATTATTTTGATAGAGGTTCGGGACATTTAATCAGCCAAGATAAGTTTTCAGATTTTTACTTCTTGAAGCGTGCCTGAGCCGGCGGATAGCTTTTTCCTTAATCTGCCTCACCCTCTCCCGGGTAAGGTTGAATCTTTCGCCTATCTCTTCCAGCGTCATAGAGTGTTCTGTATTCAATCCGAAGTAAAGCTTAATAACCTCAGCCTCCCTGTTGGATAAGGTTGACAAAGCCCTCTGAATTTCACTTTTAAGCGATTCGTTCATAAGGATATAATCAGGTGAAGGCTGCTGATCATCTTCAATAACATCGAGGAGGCGGTTTTCCTCTCCCTGCGCGAAAGGAGCATCCATTGAAACATGTCTGCCGGCTATTTTAAGGTTATCTGCAACATCGTTAACATCCATATCGAGTTCCTGGGCAAGTTCCAGGGCACTCGGCTCTCTTTCAAACTCCTGTTCGAGGTTACTATACGCTTTACCTATTTTGTTAAGGGCGCCGACGCGATTAAGGGGGAGACGCACAATTCGCGATTGTTCTGCCAGTGCCTGAAGAATTGACTGCCTGATCCACCAGACAGCATAGGAAATGAATTTGAATCCCCTGGTTTCATCGAATCTTTTAGCGGCTTTTATTAAACCCAGGTTCCCCTCATTTATCAGGTCGCCGAGGGAGAGTCCCTGATTCTGATACTGCTTGGCTACGCTAACCACAAATCTAAGGTTTGCCTTAGTAAGCTTTTCCAGAGCAGTACGATCACCATTCCGGATCCGGACAGCAAGGTCTATCTCCTGTTCCGGAGTTAAAAGATCTACCCTTCCGATTTCCTGAAGATACTTATCAAGCGACTGGCTTTCCCTATTGGTAAACTGTTTTGTTATCCTCACAACAAAATCTCCCGATAATTATGGATTAATCGTATCAACAATACCGACAATAGAAGCATCTACCGGAGCCATATCCACAGGCAAGGGTATTACCGCTTCGGAAGCCGTTATGTAAATTATTGTTTCCCCCGGTCCGGCCCCTACAGTATCAACTGCAACAATCGGATCACCGACATTCTTATTCTCAGAATTTATCGGCTGAACAAACATCAGTTTAAAGTTATTGAGGGCGCTGTATTTTCGGGTTGCCCATATATTTCCAATTACTTTTCCCAGAAACAATTATTATTCCATTACAGTTAATTTACGGGCTGGTTTAATTATCCTTAATTTCAATACTACTAAACTTCCTGATTCGAAAGGTATTCCTTAAGAGCAACGTCAAGTTTATCAACAATTGCCATAATTACAGCATCTACCGGTTTATTTTTAGTAAATTCGGTTTGCCTTGATGAACTCCCTGTAGCAACGAGTACCACCTCCCCTTCGCCGGCACCGACGCTGTCAACCGCTACAACAAAATGATCTTTCTCATTCAGTTCGAGATCCAGTTGCCTAACAATAAGAAATTTTGCTCCGACAAGATTTTCATCTTTTCTGGTTGACCAGACAGTACCGATAACTTTTCCTAGAAACATATAGATGCATCCTTATGATTCATTTGCTGTAATAAACGTGGTTAATATACTTTTCATTTATAAAAAATACAATTCTCTGTTATCAGCCGCGGGTAAGATGTGTGATTTATACAGCTTCAGGCAGCTGTTTACTATCCCAAAAAGCTTTCACCTTTTAAGTTATTGCCGACTTTAAAGAAATCGGATATGGTTTTTCCCACATCAGAATAAGTTTTACGGATTCCAAGATCTTTTATATCACACTTTTTATAGTAAAAAAGCAGGGGTACGTATTCGCGGCTATGATCTGTACTGACAGTTGTAGGATCATTACCGTGATCAGCGGTAATGATAACTGCATCACTGTCATCAAGGTTATTCAGGAATTCAGGTAAAAATTCATCAAACTCCATTAATGCATCAGCAAAACCAGCGGGATCGTTCCTGTGTCCGAAATAGACATCGAAATCCACAAGGTTAGCAAAGATAAAGCTCTTTGAGAACTCTTCAGAAGCCTTCAGCAACTCCCTACAGCCCTCCTCATTAGATTTTGTCTTTCGGGGATGGGTTATCCCCCGGTGATTGAAGAGATCGTTTATTTTACCGATGGCGATAGTATTCACACCATTTTCAGATAGAGTATCGAGGATCGTTTTATCGGGAGGATCGAGAGAATAGTCTTTGCGATTAGTAGTCCTTTTGAAGCTGCCTGCTTCACCAAGAAAAGGACGAGCTATTACCCTTCCTACCATAAGAGGTTCTGTTAAGACCTGTTCCCTTGTTATTCTGCAAATTTCATAAAGCCTTTCAAGAGGAATCACTTTTTCATGAGCAGCGATCTGAAAGACAGAATCAGCAGAAGTATAAATTATCGGGTAACCTGTTTCGAGGTGCGCAGCCCCTAATTCTTTTATTATTTCAGTACCCGAAGCTGCTTTATTTCCCAGCACGCCGCTGCAGCCAGTCAATTGTTTGAACTTCTCAATTATATCTTCGGGGAAACCATCGGGAAAATATGAAAAATCGACATCGACATATAAGCCTCCGAGCTCCCAGTGGCCTGTAGTAGAATCCTTTCCTTTTGAAATTTCATTTAATTTTCCGAAAGAAGCCTGTGGTTTCGGTTCAGGAGGTATACCCTTTAATTTTTCAACATTACCCAGTCCGAGCTTCCGCAGGTTTGGTAATCTCAGATCTGCAACTTCAGAGATATGTCTTAATGTATTGCTGCCTGTATCGCCGTAATTGCCCGCATCAGGCAATTCACCAATCCCCACTCCATCCATGATAATAAGAAAAAAATTTTTCACTTATATACAGTTTTATAATTAGTTAATATTCCTGACAGTATTACCCCCACGTTCCAGGGCTTTCTGCAGGGCAAGATCAGCATTATGCAGAACTTCATCTACATCGACCTTACCAGTAGAAGAAGCGACCCCTACAGAAATAGTGTAAGTTGTCTGCTTGGAAATAACCGCAATGGGTTTCCTGGCTATCTTAACCCGGAGCTTTTCAGCCCAGAGAAAGACCTCCTTGGTGTTAGAGCTGAAGAAATAAACAGCAAAGACTTTGTCTCCAATTCTGCCGAACAGATTAAGGGGAGTCATCTCTTTCCTTATGGTCTCAGCAACCGTTGAGAGCACCTTGGGCAGAGGGTTCCCGTCGAATAACGACTCCTGTTCCAGGAAATCATCAATTCTGATCAGGGCAACAGCCCCGGGAGCCTGAACCTTTTCAGCCTTAAGAAGATCAGCGCTCAGTCTCTCCTTAAAAGTATCAGTATTCAGGACCTTCGTTTCAACATCGACAGCCAGGTAGCTCTTAAGCAAAGCCTGGGTTGAGTATGAATAAATTACGAAAGATAAGATATTCATAGCATTTTTCAGGAACTGAACATCTGCGTTTGAAAACGCATTCTTTTTCAGACTCTCAAAGCAAAGAACACCATAGTTTTGATTATTATAGATCAGGGGCATCGCGAGGAAAGAACCCTCAAAACTAACATCTTCAACTTTTGAGTATCTCTTATACTGTTCACCCGAAGTATCATCTATTTTTACGGGAATTCCGGTTATAATACTCTTTCCTACAAGTGTTCCATTCAGTTCAATTTCAAGACTCTCACCGATATACTTTAGAGAAGTATTATTGATAATTTTTACAGTTCTAAACTTTTGTTCCAGCGGATAGAAATAAACAAACGCGAAAGCATCCCAATTGAGTAAAAAACCTACAGAATTATATATTGTCTGTATCAACTCCGAATCAGAATTAAATTTGCTTTCGGGTCCGATCAGGTTGAGGAGTCCTTTTAATCTTTGCTGGGAAACATTATCAGCGTGTTTCTCTTCAAATATGGAGATTATCATTGTTATTACACGGACGAACCTACCCAGCGCATAAATAGTTTCAATTCCAAATGCATCGCCGACCTTTGAATCCACCGCTATAATGGCAATAAGCGACTTATCGTAAAACAGAGGCACACCAACAAAGCTCCTTATACCCTGAACCGCCGAGTAATATCTTACCACATCAGCCTCCGCCGCGGGCGAAATATCGCTGAGAAGTTCCGGTTCACCTTTCTGAACTATCTTGCTAAGAATATCATCTTCAATTTCCAGTTTGCGGTTCACAAGCTCTTCAGAATTTGAAACGTATCTTTCAATTGACAATTTCTCTTTCTTTTTATTATACCAGAAAAAGATAGCAGTATTGGCAGAATAAGCCTCCTTAATTACCGTGAGCATTTTTTCAAGAACGAATCCAAACTGTCCATCGTGACCTACTTCCTCAGGAAGAGCTTCATTAGCTATCTCTTCAAATCTTTCTTTAAGGTCGGGAGGTTTAAGCGTTGTTTTGGATGTGTTGTATTCCGGGACGTAGTTATCAGCAGTAATAATCTCGGGTTTATTGCCCGATATTATCTTAAATGACTCTTCAAAATCGTGTCTTGGTTCGACCGGGGTATCGGGCAGATCCTCTTCAGCATCCAGCGAGGAAAAAGATTTATCAAAACGGATAGAATCGCGGAGGAATATTATGAATGCGACATATATGATGATTACGGCAATCGTGATCAGCCTGATTACGGGGTCATCTGTCAGGAATAAAATAGCAGCCAGGACAGGTACCAGTGAGAAAATCAGGATTCTTTTCTTTTGTCTTCGATCCATACTTGAAAGAATAATTGGAAGATAAAAATTGAAGTAAATATATACTTACTGTTTAATAATAGCAAACCCGGAAAAAGTTAATATCCTATGAATAGAATAATTTAGCAAGCAGTTTAAGGACTTCCTTTCTTCCCGTCTTCTTAACTGCTGAATGAAACAGAAGATTCTCACCATCAATCAGTTCCGGAAAATAAAGTCGGATATTCTTTTTCGCAGCTGAGATCTCCGACTGCTTAAGTTTATCTGCCTTATTCAGCAGTACCAGGCATGGGATATTATACTCTTTTAATAATTCATTCAGTTTAATGTCGAGATCAGTAGGATTATGCCGGCTGTCTATCAGGTGGATCGCAAGTGTAATATGACCGGATTGCGAGATATATTCGGTTACAATTCTCCCCCAATATTCTCTTTCTTTCAGACTGGTCTTTGCATAACCATACCCCGGCAAATCGACCACATAAAATTTATCATCTATTTTGTAGTAATTAATCGACCTGGTTTTACCGGGTGTAGAACTAATCTTTGCTAGGTTTTTCCTGTTGAACATGGAATTGATGAAGGATGATTTGCCGACATTTGACCTTCCGCATAATATTACCTCGGGCAGTCTCTCCCGGGGTAGTTCTTTTACATCATATACAGATTTTATAAATTCCTGCTGTTCAAACATACGCATATAATAAAAAAGAGTAACCGGAAAACCGGTTACTCTTTTTATCAGCTAATTTAATTTTCTTATTTATTCTTTTCTGCAGGTGTTTCCTCAACTACCTGTGCATCCGGGATCTCCTGGCTCTTTTCAGATTCTTTCCTGGCGCGTCTTTCTTCTCTCTTCTCTTTCTGTTCTTCAGCCTTAGCGTTTATAACATCATTATAATCAACCAGCTCAAGAATAGCCATGCTTGCGGCGTCACCGATTCTGTTTCCAAGCTTAATGACCCTTGTATACCCGCCCGGACGATCACCTATTTTCGGAACTATCTCGCTAAAGAGTTCTTTTACCACCTCTTTATCATGAATATGACTCATCACCTGTCTCATTGAATGAAGGTCGTTCTTTCTAGCCTTGGTAATCAAAGATTCCACATGCCTTCTGGCTTCTTTTGCCTTTGCTTCGGTAGTTCTTATTCTTTTATACTTCAGCAAAGAAGTTGCAAGAGCATTCATTAAAGCAGCGCGGTGGCTTGCAGTTCTTTTTAATTTTCTTCCTTTATTCCTATGTCTCATTGATTAGCCTTTAATTCAAAATTAGTTTGTTTCAGTTTCTTCCTTGAGGTACTTGTCAACGTCCATACCGAACTCAAGTCCCATAGTTTCCACGATCTCCATAAGTTCTGCAAGCGATTTCCGGCCGAAATTTCTGAACCTGAGCATTTCTGATTCATCTCTTCTTACCAGCTCAGCAAGATTCTTAATATTTGCCGCTTTCAGGCAGTTATGAGATCTTACGCTTAATTCAAGGTCATCTACAGAAGTTAAGAGTATTTTTCTTACTCTTTCAAACTCTGTATCCTTCTGACTAACAGCCTGTTCTTCTTCCTGCTCGATGTCAAAATTAATGAAGAGCTGGATATGATCCCTCAGTATTTTAGCCGCCTGAGTAAGAGCATCATCGGGAGTGATTGATCCGTCTGTATAGATTTCAATCGTCAGTTTTTCATAATCGTTTTTATCTCCGATCCTTACATTTTCCACATCATACTTAATGTTCTTAATAGGTGTAAATATCGAATCAATCGGAATTACACCTATTGTCTGGTCGGGAGAAACGTTCTCTGAAGAAGGTACATAACCGGTTCCTTTACCGACCCTAAGTTCGATATCGAATTTAGCGCTTTTATTCAGTGTAGCAATGTGCAGTTCCGGATTTAAGATTTCTATTTCGTTGCTGCTTTTCTGAATATCCGATGCAGTAAACTCACCTTCACCGTTAAAAGAAATTTCAATTTTATTAGGTTTCTTACTGAGAAGTTTCATACGTACCTGTTTCAGGTTCAATATAATCTCAGAAACATCTTCAACAACACCTTCAATAGTAGTGAATTCATGCAGAACTCCGCTGAATTTTACTGAAGTTATGGCAGCGCCGGTAAGGGAAGACAGGAGGACTCTTCTCAGTGAATTGCCTAGCGTTACGCCATATCCGCGTTCAAGCGGCTGTAATGAAAATTTACCATAAGTATTCGAATAACTTGACTCATCTAATACAACACTTTCGGGCATTTTTAAATATGAAACACTCATTTAGTTATCCTCTAAGATTAATCTTAAAATTCTAATTATTATTTTGAGTAAAGCTCAACAACTAACTGTTCATTAGCATTTAGAGGAACGTCAACTCTTTCCGGAACCTGCAAAAATGTTCCCGACAGGGATGCTTTATCAATTGACAGCCATGAATATGTGCTATCCTTAACTCTTCTTAAAGAACCATGAATGGCATCCAGTTTTTTACTCTTTTCCTTAATTTTTATTATATCACCGGCAGAAAGAATATAAGACGGTATATCAACAAGTCTGTCATTCACAATTATATGTCTATGTCTTATAAGTTGTCTGGCCTGTTTCCTGGAGGAGGCAAATCCAACCCGGTAGACCACATTATCCAGTCTGCTTTCAAGGATCTTTACAAGGTTATCGCCGGTTATACCCTTAGCTTTATTAGCCTTCTCAAAATAATTTCTAAACTGAGTTTCCAGCAATCCATAAATTCTCTTAATTTTCTGCTTTTCGCGCAGCTGAATTCCATACTCAGAAACCTTCGAGCGCCTTGAATTCCCATGCTGTCCCGGGGGATAGTTTCTTATTTCCACAGGACATTTTTCAGTATAGCATTTCTGACCTTTTAAAAACAACTTCTGTCTTTCTCTTCTGCATAATTTGCAAACTGAATCCGTGTATCTTGCCATTTAGTTAATTCTCCAAAATAATTTAAACTCTTCTTTTCTTAGGAGGTCTGCATCCGTTATGCGGTATCGGCGTTACATCTTTGATGGATGATATTTCCAGACCTGCTGTATTTAATGCTCTTATTGCCGCTTCCCTTCCCGAACCAGGCCCTTTAACCAGAACCTCAACTTTACGTAATCCAAGATCATGAGCTTCTTTAGCGGCAGCCTCAGCAGAAACCTGTGCGGCATAAGGGGTATTTTTTCTTGAGCCCTTAAAACCGTTTTTACCTGCAGAGGACCATGAGATCGTATTACCATAAATATCTGTTAATGTCACGTGCACATTATTAAAAGTAGCTTTTATATGGGCTACTCCATTTGCATCGACGTGAGTTTTCTTTTTAGTTTTCTTTACTACTTTAGACAATTTATATCCTCCAGTTATCTCAATTACTTCTTAGTCGGAGTTTTCTTCTTACCTGCGACAGTTTTCCTTTTCCCTTTGCGGGTACGGGAATTAGTACGGGTCCTTTGACCGCGTGCAGGAAGACCTCTTCTATGTCTCAAACCGCGGTACGTTCCGATATCCATTAATCTCTTAATATTCTGCTGAACCTCAGAGCGAAGGGCACCTTCGACCTTGTAATCAGCAGTGATAGCAGCTCTTATCTGGGCTACCTCTTCATCTGTTAAATCAGATACCTTCTTATCGGGATCAATACCCGATTTCGACAGGATCTCTTTAGAGATAGAAGGACCGATGCCAAATATATATTGCAAGCCAAATAAAACTTTTTTATTCTTGGGTAAATCTACTCCCGATATACGAGCCAATTAAGTTCTCCTTCCTAAAATATTAACCCTGACGTTGTTTATGTTTAGGATTTTTACAAATAACCCTAACCACACCTTTGCGTTTAATTACTTTACAGTTATCGCATATTTTTTTTACTGATGCTCTTACTTTCATTATAAGCTCCGCTATTTATATCTATAGGTAATTCTACCTTTTGTTAAATCATATGGAGACAATTCAACTGATACCTTATCTCCAACAAGTATTTTAATAAAATGCATTCTCATTTTACCTGAAATATGTGCAAGTATTTCATGCCCATTATCCAGTTTGACCTTGAAGTGAGCGTTAGGCAAAGTTTCGGTTACCACTCCGTCAACTTTTATTGGTCCTTGTTTAGCCATTTAACAAACAGTAAGTATTTCTGCTTTATTATCCGATATTAAAATCGTATGCTCAAAATGAGCAGAAGGTGAACCATCTCTCGTCAGTACCGTCCAGCCGTCGTCAGCCGTGAGTACCCTGTAGTCACCTGCATTAACCATCGGCTCTATAGCCAACGTCATACCATTTTTTAATTTAGCTCCCGTGCCTTTCTTTCCGAAATTCGGTATGGATGGATCTTCGTGCAGATATTTTCCTACTCCATGTCCACATAAATCACGTACTATAGAAAAACCGTTCGCCTCTACATAAGTCTGCACCGCGTATGATATATCATAAACGTGGTTGCCGGCCTGTGCCTCTTCAATACCTTTATGGAGTGATTTCTCGGTCACATCCATCAGTTTCTTCTTCTCCTCTGTCAGTTCGCCGACAGCAACAGAAAGTGCGGCATCTCCATAAAATCCATTTTTATAAACACCAACGTCGAGGGAGACTATATCACCATTTTTAAGAACTCTGGGACCCGGTATCCCATGAACGACTTCCTCGTTCACAGAAGAACAGATTGAAGCCGGATAATCTATAGATGAACCGCCCTGTGAATAACCTTTGAAAGCGGCTTTTGCATTGTTGCTCAGTATATAATCTTCGGCTATCTGATCTAACTCTTTAGTTGTAATGCCAACTTTTACGTTAGCCTTCATCAGCTGCAGGGTCTCTGCGACTATCTTACAACTCTCTCTAATAAAATCTATTTCTTTCTTTGTCTTTATATAAATCACTAATATCTTCGGCTTTTTAGCTTACCGGTTTTCATAAAGCCATCATAATGTCTCATCAACAAATGCGATTCAATCTGCTGCAATGTATCCAAGGCAACACCCACAATAATCAGCAGACTTGTGCCTCCAAAAAACTGTGAAAATTGTCCTGACACACCCCAGGCTGATACGAACGCCGGTAATATTGCAACAATTGCCAGGAAAAACGATCCCGGAAGAGTAATTTTAGTTAAAATATTATCTATAAAATCCGACGTCTGTTTGCCAGGTCTGATTCCCGGAATAAACCCACCCTGTTTTTTCATATTATCAGCAACATCTTTCGGATTAAAAGCTATTGCAGTATAAAAGTAAGTAAAGAATATAATCATCAACGCATAAATGACTGAATATACAGGCGATGTATAATGAAAATATCCAGATATTGTCTGGAGAAAATCATTTTCCGGGAAAAACGAAAGCACAGTATTCGGAATAAACATAATTGACTGGGCAAATATTATAGGCATAACCCCGGCGGTATTCA
The DNA here is from genome assembly GCA_963771705.1 of uncultured Bacteroidota bacterium. GTDB lineage: Bacteria > Bacteroidota > Ignavibacteria > Ignavibacteriales > Ignavibacteriaceae > DATFVA01. The sequence continues at coordinate 86,385 of CAVYUP010000003.1, read as the reverse complement.
CTCTCAGCGGGATATACTGGGTGACACCTCCGTAGACCTTTCTGCCCACAACCCTTTTAGCATACTGCACAGGAATCCTTCTTGTTCCCTGTGTAACCAGAACCACACCGGCAATGATCAAAGCCATAAAAACAAGGATCACGACTTCAATTACAATATTCCTCTGACCAGAATTTATCAATCTGTACTCATCAAGTACAGCGAAGGGGAAACGTGCTATAATTCCAATAAAAATGATAAGTGAAATTCCATTTCCAATTCCCTTATCAGTTATCTGCTCACCGAGCCACATCATAAACACAGTACCGGAAGTAAGGATTATGATGGTACTTAAAGTCCAAAGAAAACCCTGAACCGGAACCGGAACAATCGGCATACCCTGAACATTGATATTAAGCAGTCTTACAGTAACTCCCCAGGCCTGCAATGCTGATATCAGCACAGTACCGTACCTGGTAAGCTGGGTAATTTTCTTCCTTCCCTCTTCACCTTCCTGCTGTAGTTTCTGAAAGTAAGGAACAACCGCACCAAGCAGCTGGAGGATAATGGAAGCCGAAATGTAAGGCATAATCCCCAGAGCAAATATTGCAGCATTTCTAAAAGCACCTCCGACGAATAAGTCATACAGACCGAATAAGTTGTCTGAAGTAGCATTTTTCATACTCTGGGTAACAAGGGCAGCATCCACACCAGGTATAGTGATGTGGGCACCAAGCCTTACAATAGTGAGCAACGCCAGAGTATAGATAATTCTCTGGCGAAGTTCATGTATCTTAAAGATATTTCTGAATGTATCTGTGAATTTTGACATTTAAAACCGGATTAAATCTTTTTTATTGAGCCGCCAGCAGCTTCAATTTTTTCCTGGGCGGACTTACTAAAAGCATTAGCTTCAACCTGCAATTTTCCTTTAAGTTCACCTGTACCTAATATCTTTACAGGCTGATCTTTCTTCTTTACAAGGCCGGATTTCCTCAGACTATCAGGATTTACAACAGTTTCCTTCGCATCAGCGAATTTCTGCAGATCCTGGACATTAACAACCTGGTATTCAACCCTGAAAATATTGGTAAACCCGAACTTAGGAACTCTTCTCTGAAGAGGCATCTGACCGCCTTCAAACCAGGCTTTCTTTTTAGCTCCTGATCTTGAAAGCTGACCATTCATACCGCGCGCTGCCGTTTTACCATGACCTGAGCCAGGACCGCGGCCAACACGTTTTTTATTCTTCTTCGAACCTTCTGCGTATTTTAAATTACTTAAAAAATCCATTTTAAAACCTTATTACTCTTTAATTTCTTCCACTTTAACCAGATGTGATACTTTATTTATCATTCCTCTTATTTGAGGAGTATCATTGTGAACTTTAACCCAATTCGGTCTTCCCAGTCCTAATGCCTCTATAGTTAATTTCTGAGTTTTAGGTCTGTCAATTATACTTCTGGTTTGAGTTATTCTCAATTTGCTCATCATCAGCCTCATTTAGAACTAAATAAATCTTGAGTTGTAATTCCTCTTTTACGCGCCATCTTCCTGGCGTCAATCAGGTTTAATAATCCATTCAGAGTAGCTTTAACCTGGTTATGAGGATTACTTGAACCAAGTGACTTTGTCAGGATATCCTGAACACCGGCAGCTTCAAGAACAGCTCTAACGCCGCCGCCTGCAATAAGTCCGGTACCCGGCGAAGCAGGTTTAAGAAGAACTCTGCCCGCACCGTATTTACCAATAATTTCGTGTGCAATAGTACCTTTAATAACCGAAACGGTTACCAAGCTCTTTTTAGCGTCATCAATTCCCTTTGATATTGCATCAGTAACCTCGTTTGCCTTACCAAGTCCAACTCCAACAGTACCTTGTCCGTTGCCAACCACCACTATAGCATTAAAGCTGAACCTGCGTCCGCCTTTAACAACTTTAGCAACACGATTTATGTGAACGACTTTTTCCTTTAAGCCATCAATCTCGTTTGACTTTACAGATTTCAAATTTCTTCTCCGAACTTCTTTTATTTACTTACTTAAAATACCAGGTTATTTAATTTCGTTGCTGCCGGAAGAGGATTCGAACCTCTACAGACGCCTCCAAAGGGCGTAGTCCTACCATTAGACGATCCGGCAACATTTCTAAAATTTTAATCCTGCTTCTCTGGCGCCTTCTGCAACTGCCTGCACACGGCCGTGATACCGGTAACCGTTACGATCAAAGACAACCGTATTTATATTCTGCTCTAGTGCCTTCTTTGCTAAATAACTGCCAATCGTTTTACTGCGCTGAACCTTCCCTTTAGCTTTCTTCAAATCATCCGCAAGTTCTTTTGTTAAAGAAGAAGCAGACAGAAGCGTTTTTCCGGTAGTATCATCTATTATCTGAGCATAAATTTTATCAAGACTCCTGTATACTGTAAGCCTGGGTCTTTCAGGAGTACCGGAAATAACTTTCCTGATTTTAGTCTTTGAACGAACTCTTTTATTCTTATTTCTATTAATCATTTCCCAAATATCTCCAATAAAATTATTTACCAGCGGTTTTACCGGCTTTTCTCACGATTTGTTCATCAGAATACTTAATACCTTTTCCTTTATAAGGCTCAGGTTTCCTTATGGATCTTATTTTAGATGCAACCATTCCGACAAGCTGTTTATCAATACCGGAAATTACAATCTGAGTCTGAGTAGGGGTCTGTAATGTTATCCCATCCGGGGGCATAAAATATATCGGATGCGAATAACCAATATTAAGCAGCAGATTATTTCCTTTAACCTCAGCTCTGTATCCCACACCCACGATATCAAGGGTTTTCTTATAAGCTTCAGTAACACCTAGCACCATATTCTGAATCAACGCCCGGCTAAGTCCATGCAGAGCCTTGATCTCCTTTGTATCGTTAGGCCTTGTAACATTTAACTCACCGTCTTTTATTTCGATATTGATTCGCGAATCAAAGACTCCCTCAAGTTCACCTTTAGGGCCTTTAACCTTAACGGAGTTACCTTTGTGATCGATCGTAACTCCTTTAGGAATCATTACAGGTTTTTTACCAATTCTAGACACTTTTCAAACTCCATTCAATAATATTACCAGATGTAACAAACTATTTCACCGCCGACAGCCTGTGTTCTGGCATCCTTGTCGGTCAGCAGACCTTTTGGTGTAGAAATAACCGCAACACCCAATCCATTTAAAACTCTCGGTATATCATCAGAGTTTTTGTATACACGGAGACCAGGTTTGCTAATTCTTTTAAACCGCTTATCGCAGGAGAACCATTACTATATTTAAGTTCAACTCTGATTATGTTCTGTTTACTATCTTCAATAACTGCATAATCTTTAATAAAATTCTGGTTTTTCAGAATTTCAGCAAGACTCTTTTTCATATTCGAAGCAGGAATATCCACCCTGAGTTTTCTAGCTTTAGATGCATTTCTGATTCTTGTTAAAAAATCTGCTATGGGATCAGTGACTGCCATTATTTCTCCTTTACCAACTTGACTTCTTTAATCCGGGAATTTCACCTTTAAGTGCCATTTCCCTTAATACTAACCTCGACACTCCGAATTTACGATGATATCCGCGTGCTCTTCCTGTAAACATACATCTGTTATGAAGCCGCACGGGGGAAGCATTTCGGGGAAGCTTCTGCAATGCATCATAGTCGCCTTTTTCTTTCAATTCTTCCCGTAATTTTGCATACTTTTCAACCGTTCTGCGTCTTTTCTCTTCTCTAGCAATAAGACTTTTACGAGCCATTAATTCTCCTGTTAAGCTGTTTTAATCTCTTTTTTTCTAAATGGGAACCCGAATGACTGAAGCAGTTCATAAGCTTCATTATCAGACATTGCCGTAGTAACAATAGTAACATCCATTCCCAAAACTTTACCTATTCTGTCAACATTTATTTCAGGGAAAATAATTTGTTCTTTAATTCCCAATGAATAATTTCCTCTGCCGTCGAATGATTTATCAGATAAACCTCTGAAATCCCTCACCCTGGGCAATGCTATATTCACAAGCCTATCAAGGAACTCATACATTTTTTCCCTGCGCAGGGTAACCATCGCGCCTATATTAACACCCTCACGGAGCTTAAAATTCGATATTGCTTTCCTGGCTTTGCGAATGCTCGCTTTTTGTCCTGTTATTGTCTCAAGCTCTTTAACAGCCTCATCGAGGATCTTAGGATCCGCGACTGCATCGCCGACGCCCATATTAACCACGATTTTATGAAGCTGAGGAACCTGCATAATGCTCTTGTAACCGAACTTTTTCATCAAGTCGGGAACAATATCCTTTTTATAAGTATCCGCCAGTCTCGTCTTTATTTTAACCTGAGGGGCCGGCGCAGCTTTAGCTTCTTTTCCCTTTTTGGAGGCTTTAGGTTGTTTCGCCTCTGTTTCTTTTTTCGTTTTCTTTTCAGCCATTTCTAATAATTTGCTTTAGGGTGATTATAAAATATTAAACCATTTCTCCGGTGGATCTGCTAATACGGGTTCTTTTCTTTTTACCGGTATTCTCATCAAGAATTACCTGCGAGCCCAGCCTTGTAGGTTCGTTTGTTTTCGGATCGAGCAGCATAACGTTAGAAGCATGAATAGGAGCTTCTTTTTCGATTATACCTCCCTGAGGACTTTTCTGACTCGGCTTTGTATGCCTTTTCCTCAGATTTATTCCTTCAACAATAACCCTGGTATTTTTTGGAAAAACTTTAAGGACTTTGCCGGTTTTTCCTTTATCATTACCGGAGATAACCATTACGTTGTCATTTTTATGAATTTTCATTTTTCATCCAATTCTTATAATACTTCAGGTGCTAATGAAACAATTTTCATGAATTGTTTTTCTCTCAATTCTCTGGCGACGGGACCAAAAATTCGGGTCCCTTTAGGCTCATTCATATTATTTATCAATACCGCAGCGTTCTCATCAAACCTTATATACGAACCATCTTTCCTTCTAACTTCCTTCTTGGTTCTAACAATTACTGCCCGAGAGACCTCACCTTTTTTAACCGTTCCATTGGGGATAGCGGTTTTAACCGCTACAACAATCAGGTCACCTACGCTGGCATATTTTCTTCCGCTGCCGCCAAGTACACGGATGCATCTGACTTTTTTTGCGCCGGAGTTATCGGCAACCACAAGATTTGTTTCTTCCTGTATCATTTTCTCCTGTTCCTTTACTTGGCTTTTTCAACAATTTCTACTAAACGCCATCTCTTCTTTGAGCTTATGGGGCGTGTTTCCATTATTTTAACTTTATCACCTATTCTGCATTCACTTTTTTCATCGTGAGCCATAAGGTTCGTTGTCTTCTTATAATACTTATTATAAAGAGGATGAGGAACTCTTCTTTCAATAGCTACAGTAATTGTTTTCTGCATTTTATTACTTACAACAATTCCTATCCTGGTTTTTCTTAAAGAACGCTGTTCCATTTACGCCTCGACTCCTTCTTTTTTCTCAGACCCGGCTTCAGCCATTTCTCTTTCTTTGAGAACAGTTTTCAATTTGGCAATATCTTTCTTTGCAAGACCAAGTTTAGCCGTATTGGTTAATTGTTTTAACTGATGAGCAAATCTTAAGTCGACAATATTTCTTTCTTCTTCTTCAATTCTCTTCTTAAGCTCTTCAGTTTTCATTTCTCTGATTTCATGAATTTTCATTTACTCACCTCGTTAACTTAAATCTGGTCTTGAAACCACTTTAGTTTTAATCGGCAGTTTATAAGAACAAAGTTTTAATGCTTCTTCTGCCAGTTCTTTAGATACTCCGGAAACCTCGAACAAAACCCTTCCCGGTTTTACAACAGCAACCCAGAATTCAGGGGCGCCTTTTCCTTTTCCCATCCTGGTTTCGAGAGGCTTCTTTGAAACCGGTTTATCAGGAAATATCCTAATCCAAACTTTACCATCACGCTTCATTTTCCTGGTAAGGGCAACACGGCAGGCTTCAATCTGTCTGCTGGTAATCCAGTGAGGCTCTAAAGCTTTAAGCCCGTAATCACCGAACGAAACACGGCTTCCTTTATAAGCCTTACCCGCCATCCTTCCGCGCTGGGCTTTTCTATATTTTACTCTTTTAGGCATTAACATAATTAAAAACTCCGGATAACTTTTTTATTCAGTAACTCTTTTACCAAGAATTTCTCCCCGGCAAATCCAAACTTTAATTCCAATTGAACCATATATAGTTTCGGCTCTTCCATTTGCATAATCAATATCGGCACGCAAGGTATGAAGAGGAATTCTTCCTTCCTTATACTGTTCTGTCCTTGCCATTTCCGCACCGCCCAAGCGACCGGCGCACATAATCCTTATTCCTTCAGCGCCCATTCTCATAGCTGCTGTTATAGCCATTTTCATAGCTCTTCTGAAAGAAACCCTTCCCTGCAGCTGGTTTGCTATATTTTCAGCAACAAGGTATGCATCGAGTTCAGGTCTTTTAATTTCTGATATCTGGACTTTTACTTCCTTATCAGTAACCTGTTTCAATTCCTGCTCAAGCTGGGTAATTTCCTTACCGCTTTTTCCAATCACAACACCGGGACGTGAAGTATGTATTGTAAGAATGATATTTTTGGAGGTCCTGTCGATAACAATACGTGAAATACCAGCTTTCTTCAAGCGGTTCCTGATGTATGCTCTCAGTTTTTCATCTTCTTTAAGCTTGGGAGCGTAACTTTTATTTTCATACCAATTAGAGTCCCATCCTCTGATGATTCCAACTCTTAACCCAATAGGGTTTGTTTTCTGTCCCAAAAAATTAACCTCCTAAAAATTATCCTTTAGTTGCAACTACAATAGTTAAATGACATGATCTTTTTCTTATCCTGTAAGCTCTGCCCATTGGAGCAGGCGAAATTCTTTTCAATGTCGGTCCCTGGTCAACAAAAGCTTCTTTCACAAAAAGGTCAGCAGGATCAATCCTGGTTGAATCATCAAGATTCATAATATTTGATACAGCCGATCTCAATGTCTTCTCAGCATCCTTTGAAGCATGTTTTGATGAAAAGTGAAGAACTTCGATTGCTCTTTCAACAGAAACTCCGCGAATCAGATCAACAACCAGCCTCATTTTCCTGGGTGACGAACCAATATATCTGTTTATTGCTTTTGCTTCCATTCCTTAAAATCCTTGTAATGTTTACTTTGCCTTTGAAGCTTTTTCTGCTTTAGTTCCCGGATGACCTCTGAAGATACGTGTCGGTGCAAATTCACCTAATTTATGACCAACCATATTCTCCGTTATATACACCGGAATCATTTTATTACCATTATGCACAGCTATTGTATGACCTACAAAATCAGGTATAATGGTTGATGAACGCGACCAAGTTTTAATTATTTTTTTCTGATTAGTTTCGTTCAGCTTGTCTATTTTTGCAGCCAGTTTGAGTTCAACAAACGGACCTTTTTTTACCGATCTTGGCATACAGCTCTCTACTTATTACGTCTTTTAATAATTAGCTTATTTGATTCTTTTTTATGTTTCCTGGTTTTCAAGCCCTTAGCTTTTTGGCCCCATGGTGAAACAGGGTGACCGCCGCCTGAAGTTTTACCTTCTCCACCACCCATAGGGTGATCTACCGGGTTCATCGCGACACCTCTAACATAAGGTCTTTTTCCAAGCCATCTTGTTCTGCCGGCTTTTCCCAGGTCAATATTTTCCTGTTCAGCATTTCCAACAGATCCATATGTAGCAGTACATTCAAGTCTGATCATTCTTACTTCACCTGAAGGCATCTTCAGCTGAGCATAACTTCCTTCTTTAGCCAGCAGCTGTATTGAAGAGCCAGCACTTCTTCCAATCTGTCCGCCTTTTCCAGGTTTTATTTCAACATTGTGAACAAAACTGCCAAGAGGCATTTCCTTAAGAGGTAATGAATTTCCAATGGAAATTTCACTGCCAGGACCAGAAGAAACTGTATCTCCTACCTTCAATCCCTCCGGAGCCAGAATATATCTTTTTTCACCATCAGCATAATGCAGCAGTGCGATTCTGGAGGTTCTATTCGGGTCATACTCTATTGAGAAAACCTTCGCAGGAACACCATATTTATCTCTTTTGAAATCTATTATTCTATATCTTCTCTTATGACCGCCGCCTATATGCCTTGCAGTCACTCTTCCCTTATTATTTCTTCCTCCGCTTTTTCTTAAAGCGGTAGTAAGAGATTTTTCAGGGGTAGATTTAGTAATCTCATCAAAAGATGATTTTGAACTGAATCTTGATCCCGGAGTTACCGGTTTTAATTTTTTAATAGCCATTTATAAAATCCTTATTCTCTCTAAACTTGCTCAAACAACTCTATTGCTTCGCCTTCTTTAAGCGTAACAATTGCTTTTTTGAATCTAGCGGTTTTCCCAGTAAACCGGCCGCTTTTTCTGAACTGAGTTTTTGTTTTGCCTCTATGGTTCATTGTTTTTACTTCAACAACATGAACATTGAACTTCTGTTCAATCGCTTTAGCGATTTCAACTTTATTTGATTTCGGGTTTACAATAAATCCGTATTTTCCGTTCTGATCGGCGGAAATATTAGTCATTTTCTCAGTTATCAGCGGGCGAATTAAAACATTATGCATCGGCTTCTACCTTTCCACTATTCCCGAAAGTTTTTGCAATTACATTAACCGCACTTTCCTGCAGAACTAAAATCTGGTTATTCAGAATATCATAAGTTGATGCTTTATCGGCCTCAAGGACTTTAATTTTAGGAATATTTCTTCCTGACTTATAAACACCTGCCTGATTTCCATTAGTGAGGAGAAGTACCTTTTTGCCGTCAACTTTCAATGATTGAAGTATCTGCACAAATTCTTTTGTTTTAGGTGTATCAAAGTTGAAATCCTCAACAATCACCAACTGCTCGTCTTTAACTTTGGAACTAAAAGCAGATGTTCTTGCAAGTCTTTTAACTTTCTTCGGTAAATCCTGGCGGTAATCTCTTGGTTTCGGGCCAAAAATAGTTCCGCCTCCGACCCATAGAGGAGAACGTGTAGTACCGGCACGGGCACCGCCCCTTCCCTTCTGTTTCCAGGGTTTTTTACCACCGCCTCTTACTTCGCCTCTTTCCTTAGTCTTATGCGTTCCCTGTCTCTGGTTGGCGAGATAAGATTTAACTGATAAATACATCGCATTACTATTAGGTTCAATTCCGAATATTTCATCAGACAGATCAATCTGTCTGCCTGTTGAAGAACCATCTGTTTTTAATACATCAATTTTCATTATTATACCAAAATTACTTCTGTTTTTTCAGCCTGCATGCAACAGCTTAAGGCTTAATAAGTTCAACATATGAATTTACAGCTCCGGGAACAGCACCTTTTACCAAAATCAGATTTTGTTCCGGAATTATTTTAACTACCTTTAGATTAGATGTAGTTACATTTTCATATCCTTTTCTTCCGGCCATTCTCTGACCTTTAAAAACTCTCGAGGGATATGAACTTGAGCCGATAGAACCGGGAGCTCTTAATCTATCACTCTGTCCGTGAGTAGTACCTCCGACTCCACCGAAGCCATGACGTTTCATAACTCCCTGGAATCCTTTACCTATGCTCCTGCCGCGGACCTTAATTTTTTCACCTTCTTTGAACAAGTCGACTTTAACTTCTCCGCCGATTTTATAATCCGCGATTGAAGCAAATTTAAACTCTTTCAGAACGGCAGCCGGAGTAAGGTTATTCTTTTTATACTGTCCTGTAACAGGTTTAGAAATATTCTTTTCTTTCCTCTGTCCAAATCCGAGCTGCAGAGCTTCATAACCGTCTTTATCTTTAGTACGGATAGAAACTATCTTACAAGGTCCAGCCTGAATAACAGTAACAGGGATCAGATCTCCCTGTGCGTCAAACACGCTTGACATACCTATTTTCTTACCTATAATTCCGGACATCTTAACTCCAAAAAATCATTAAAGCTTAATCTCGATATCCACTCCAGCGGGGATATCAAGCTTACTGAGTGAATCAACCGTTTTATTATTTGAATTATGAATATCAATAATTCTTTTATGAGCCCGTGTTTCAAACTGTTCACGGGACTTTTTATCAACGTGAGGAGATCTTAAAACAGTATAGACTGTTCTTTTGGTCGGTAAAGGAATTGGTCCTGATACCACCGCACCTGTACTTCTAACAGTCTTGATGATCTTTTCTGTCGATTTATCGATCAGTATATGATCGTACGATTTCAACTTAATTCTTATCTTCTGACCAGGCACTTTTAATAATCTCCTTTGTTTTCAACACACAAAAAGGGAGTTCAAGAACTCCCTTTAAGAGCGAATCTTATTTAATTATTCTATAATCTTGGTTACTACTCCCGAGCCGACAGTTCTACCGCCTTCGCGGATAGCAAACCTTAAACCTTCTTCCATTGCGATCTCAGAAATCAGATCGACCGCCAGCATTACTCTATCGCCGGGCATAATCATCTCGGTTCCTTCGGGCAGAGTGGCAACGCCTGTAACGTCAGTAGTTCTGAAATAGAACTGAGGTCTGTAGCCGTTAAAGAAGGGAGTATGACGACCGCCTTCATCCTTTGAAAGGATATAGACTTCGCCCTGGAATTTTTTATGAGGGGTTATGGAACCAGTTTTAGCCAGAACCATTCCTCTTTCAATTTCATTTTTATCAACGCCTCTTAACAGGATACCAGCGTTATCACCGGCCATAGCAGCATCAAGTTCTTTTCTGAACATTTCAATACCAGTGACAACAGTTTTCTTATGAACGCCGAGTCCTATAAGTTCAACTTCTTCCTGAATCTTAACCTGACCTCTTTCAACCCTTCCGGTAGCAACTGTTCCGCGGCCGGTAATTGAGAAAACGTCTTCCACAGGCATCAAGAAAGGTTTATCAGAATCTCTCTGAGGCAGAGGAATATAGTCATCAACAGCTTTCATAAGTTCCCATATACACTCAAGCCTTGGATCATCAGAGGGAGCATCACTTGAGGCAGCTTCCAGAGCTTTTAAGGCAGAACCGCGAATAATTGGTGTTTCATCACCTGGAAATTCGTATGAATTAAGGAGATCTCTCAGCTCAACTTCAACCAGCTCAAGCAGTTCCTCATCATCAACCATATCAACTTTATTCATAAACACAACTATTTTAGGAACACCTACCTGGCGTGCTAACAGGATATGCTCTCTTGTTTGAGGCATCGGACCATCAGTTGCAGCAACCACCAGAATTGCACCGTCCATCTGGGCGGCACCGGTGATCATATTCTTAACATAATCAGCGTGACCAGGACAGTCAACGTGTGCATAATGCCTGTTTTCTGTCGAATACTCAACGTGAGCAGTAGCGATAGTAATACCTCTTTCCCGCTCTTCGGGAGCATTATCGATACTATCAAAAGTTCTAACCTGTGACAAGCCCTTTTTTGCAAGAGCCATTGTGATGGCAGCCGTTAATGTAGTTTTACCATGATCCACGTGACCTATCGTCCCTATATTAACGTGAGGTTTACTCCTATCAAATTTTTCTTTTGCCATCTAATTATCTCCTTTAATTTTTTTTCTTTTATTAAAAATTGTCAAACAGTTAATGATTTTTTTCCTAATGTTTTTTCAGCAATCTCATCAGCAATAGATTTCGGAACTTCGAGATAATGAGAAAACTGCATCGTATAAATTGCGCGTCCCTGTGTCATTGATCTCAACACAGTTGCATATCCGAACATTTCCGAAAGAGGAACTGTAGCTTTAATTACCTGTGCATCTTTTCTGGCTGAGAATCCTTCTATCTTACCGCGGCGGGAATTAAGATCTCCCATCACATCTCCAAGATATTCTTCAGGAGTTACAACCTCCACACTCATAATGGGTTCAAGGAGTACAGGTTTAGCTTTTCTCGCACCTTCTTTAAAAGCGATGGATCCGGCAACTTTAAATGAAAGCTCATCAGAGTCAACATCATGATAAGAACCATCATAGAGCTTTGCTTTAACATCAACAACCGGAAAACCAGCAACAACACCATTCCTCATAGCTTCCTGTATCCCAACTGAAACAGCAGGAATATATTCTTTAGGAACAGTACCTCCTACAATTCCATTCGTAAACTCATATCCCTTACCCGGTTCATTAGGACCAAGTTCTATCCAGACATGACCATACTTTCCTCTACCACCGGATTGTTTAATAAACTTTCCTTCAGCATTAACTGTCTGAGTAATCGACTCTCTGTATGCTACCTGGGGTTTTCCGATATTCGCTTCAACTTTAAATTCTCTTTTCATCCTGTCTACCAGGATTTCAAGATGAAGCTCTCCCATTCCGCTAATGAGTGTCTGACCTGTCTCTTCATCAACTTTAACTCTGAATGTCGGGTCTTCATCCGATAACTTCACAAGCGATTCTGAAAGTTTATCCTGATCAGCTTTTGTTTTCGGTTCAATAGCGATCTGGATAACAGGCTCAGGAAATACAATCTTTTCCAGAACTACCGGATCCTGCTCAGCGCAGAGAGTATCACCAGTTCTCGTAAATTTCAAACCTACGGCTGCCGCGATATCTCCCGCACGAACCTCATCAACTTCCTCGCGATGATTAGCATGCATCTGCAGCAGACGGCTTATTCTTTCTTTCTTCCCGCTGACAGCGTTAAAAACATATGAACCCGCTTTCAGCGTTCCTGAATAAACTCTGAAAAACGTAAGCTTACCCACGTAAGGATCGTTCATAATTTTAAATGCCAGCGAAGTAAATTTCTCGTTCTCATCAATCTTTCTTTTTACCATATCGTTTATCCCGATATGATGCGCCTCAATCTCCTTGAAGTCAATTGGAGATGGAAGAAAATCAACAATAGAATCAAGAAGTTTCTGAACTCCTTTATTTTTAAATGCGGATCCGCACAGCACCGGAATAATCTTTAAGTCAATCGTAGCTTTTCTTAAAACATTCTTCACTTCGTCTTCCGTAATTTCTTTACCTTCAAGATACTTCTCAAGAAGCTTATCGTCTACATCCGAGACAGCCTCAAGCATCTCTGTTCTATACTTATTAGCGAGTTCAAGCAAATCATGAGGAATCTCTATTTCATCAAACGTTGCACCAAAAGTTTCTTCATGATACATTCTGGCCTTAAAAGAGATAAGGTCAATAACACCGGAAAACAGATCACCTTCGCCTATAGGCAGATTGATCGGGATAGCATTTGCAGCAAGTCTGTCTTTCATCATTTGAACAGCGTTAAAGAAATCAGCACCTGTTCTATCCATTTTGTTTATAAAAGCTATCCTGGGCACCTTATATTTATCAGCCTGTCTCCACACAGTTTCGGACTGTGGTTCAACGCCGCCGACAGCGCAGAAAAGCGCCACAGCACCATCCAGAACCCTCAAAGACCGTTCTACTTCAACTGTAAAATCAACATGACCGGGTGTATCAATAATATTTATCTGATGATCATTCCAGAAACAAGTTGTTGCAGCACTTGTAATTGTAATTCCGCGTTCCTTTTCCTGCTCCATCCAGTCCATCGTAGCAGCACCGTCATGCACTTCACCAAGCCTGTGCAGACGACCGGTATAAAACAATATACGCTCGGTAGTTGTTGTCTTACCGGCGTCTATATGTGCCATAATACCTATATTTCTAACTTTCTCTATCTTTTTGCCTGACATTTATTACCTAATCTGTTTTCTATTTATAGTTATCTGTTCTTTATTAATTATTACCATTTAAAGTGAGCAAAAGCTTTATTTGCTTCAGCCATTTTATGCGTATCTTCTTTTTTCTTAACAGCAGATCCTTCATTGTTTGAAGCAGCAATAAGTTCAGCAGCTAACTTGCCCGACATAGATTTTTCGTTTCTAGCCCTGGCATATGTTTTTAACCATCTCATCGCAAGAGCAGACCTTCTTTCAGGTCTAACCTCGGTTGGCACCTGATAGGTTGCACCACCGACTCTGCGGCTCCTTACCTCAATAAGAGGTTGGGTATTGTTTATTGCTTTCTTGAAAACTTCCAGTCCCGGCTTTTTCGTCCTGTCTTCGATTATTTCAAAAGCATCATACACTACATCTCTTGCCTTCGATTTTTTTCCATCAAACATCAGGGAGTTAATGAACTTAGCCACAAGTACATCATTAAACTTGGGGTCTGGTTTTACGAATCTTTTTTGTGCTCTTTTCTTTCTCATAAATTATTTTGCTTTTGGTTTTTTAGCGCCGTATTTGGATCTGCTTTTTTTCCGGTCTTCAACACCACTGGTATCAAGTGTACCTCGTATTATATGATATCTTACGCCCGGTAAATCTTTAACTCTTCCGCCTCTAATAAGAACGATAGAATGTTCCTGCAGGTTGTGCCCTTCACCCGGTATATAGGCGGTAACCTCCATACTGTTGGTCAACCTCACCCTGGCCACTTTTCTCAATGCCGAGTTAGGCTTTTTGGGAGTGGTAGTATATACCCTGGTACAGACTCCTCTTTTCTGAGGACAAGCATCAAGTGCCGGAGCCTTATTTTTGGCTAAAATCTGAGTTCTACCTTTCCTTACTAACTGATTTATTGTGGGCACAAAATTCTCCTAAGTCTAGTCATTCTAAAAAAATTTCAGACTTCAAATATAGTTGTTATGTTAAAATTAGTCAAGAAATACTGTCGAAATACTTATTCTTTTTAGATTTCCTGAGACAAAAAAAATCCGGCTCCTTTTTTAAGTGAGCCGGATCTTAATTCAGCTCTATCAGACACTATGCCTGAACCTCTTTTTCTGCTTCAGCAGGGGCAGTCTGCTCAGTTTCCGGCTCAGGGGCCGGTTCCTCTGCCTTAAGAATAAGGTTATGATATTTCTTTAATCCTGTTCCGGCCGGGATCAGATGTCCCATAACTACATTTTCTTTAAGCCCCAACAGGTGGTCTATTTTAGCTTCAGTAGCAGCATTGGCCAGTACTTTTGTTGTTTCCTGGAATGAAGCTGCAGAGATAAAGCTTTCAGTAGAAAGAGCGGCCTGGGTTATACCCAGAAGCACGTGCTCAAAAGTAGCCGGTTCGGCATCTCTCGAAACAATTGGTTTTTTACTTTTCTTCTTGAGATCAGCATTTATTTCCCTGATTTTAGCTTTTGGGATCAGCTGACCATCTTTATACCTTGAATCTCCTTTATCCTCAATGAATGCCATTGAAGAAACTTTATTATTTTCTTCAATAAATTCATTTCTATCAACGATATCCTCTTCAAGGAACCGGGTATCGCCTGGAGATACGATCTTAATTTTCTGAAGCATCTGTCTAACGATTACTTCAATGTGTTTATCGTTTATTTTAACACCCTGAAGACGGTAAACATCCTGGATTTCATTTACCAGATATTCCTGAACGGCACTTGTACCTTTGATTTTCAGAATGTCATGAGGATTTATCGGTCCGTCAGTGATTTTCTCACCAGCGGGAATTTCGTCATTTTCCTGAACCAGTATATGTTTCCCAAGGGGCACATTATATTTCTTCTCATCTGATCCATCAGGTGCTGTTACAATGATTTCACGGGAACCTTTTTTCCTGGCCCCGAATTTAACAGTTCCTTCAATTTCAGAAACAATTGCAGGTTCCTGGGGACTTCTGGCCTCAAAAAGCTCAGTTACCCTGGGAAGACCGCCCGTAATATCACGACTCTTAGTCTGCTGTTTGGAAATCTTGGCCAGGATAGTACCAGCCGGGACAGTTTCACCTTCTTCGACCGATAAGTAAGATCTGGTCGGAAGGTTGAACGATTTCTTCACTCCCTCTTCCGTTTCGACAGCAATACTCGGAGTAAGGTTTTTATCCTTTGATTCTATAACAACCTTCTGTACGTGTCCGGTTTGTTCATCCGTCACCTGCTGGAGCGTAATACCATCAATAAGGTCAACAAATCTTACAAGTCCAGGCATATCCGTCAGAATTACAGCGTTATATGGATCGTGATTATACAATGGCTGACGCTTTTTAACTTTAGCTCCATCATTAACAATAAGTTCCGCACCATAAGGCACATCATATTTTTTAAGCTGACGATTATTATCATCATATATTCCAATAACACCGCGTCTACCTGTTACTACCTTAACAGCTCCATAGAAATCGGACTTTTCCACAAATGTGATACGCTCAAACCTTACAATACCTTCCATATTCGTTTCAACCTGCGACTGGCTTGCAATTCTTGAAGAAGTACCTCCAAGGTGGAAGGTTCTCAAGGTAAGCTGAGTTCCAGGTTCGCCGATTGACTGAGCAGCCACAATTCCGACAGCTTCGCCAATTTCCACAATTTTACCTGTAGTCAGGTTCCTTCCGTAACATTTAGCACAAACTCCGCGTCTTGCTTCACAGGTAAGCACTGTCCTGATATAAACAGAATCTATATTCGAATCTTCTATCTTTTCAGCGATATCCTCTGTTATCAGATCACCTGCCGGGATAATCAATTCATCCGTACGCGGATCATAAACATCTTCCTGAGCAACACGGCCGGTAATTCTCTCACCGAGAGGCTCTCTTTCCTGCTCAACGTCTTTTAAGGCTGTAATTTCAATTCCGAGGATTGTTCCGCAATCGATCTCACGGATAATAACATCCTGAGAAACATCAACGAGTCTCCTTGTAAGGTAGCCAGCATCAGCAGTTTTCAGAGCGGTATCAGCAAGACCCTTTCTCGCACCGTGAGTAGATATAAAGTACTCAAGTACAGACAAACCTTCTTTAAAGTTCGCAACAATCGGGTTTTCAATGATCTCACCCGCCTGACCTGAAAGAGTTTTCTGAGGTTTCATCATCAGACCTCTCATTCCGGCAAGCTGTTTAACCTGATCCTGAGATCCTCTCGCGCCCGAGTCGACCATCATATGGAGCGAGTTAAAACCGCTGTTATTGGCTTTAAGTTTTTCCATCAGTGCGCGGGCAACATCATTTGTTGTATGTGTCCATACATCAATAATTTTATTATAACGCTCAGCATCCGTAATCACACCCTGTTCGTGTTCATTAAGAATTGCCTCAACCTTTTTATTAGCCTTACCAATGAGTTCAACTTTTTCCTCAGGTATGATCATATCGCCATAGCTTACCGAAAGTCCGCCTGCGGTCGCATACCTGAAACCGGTATCTTTCAGATCATCAAGGAATTTAGCCGTAACTTTATTTCCCATCTTAAGGAACATCTGGCCGATAAATCCGCCGAATGTTTTCTTAATAAGAAGCTGGTTGAAATATCCCATCTCCTTTGGAACAATCTGGTTAAAAATTACTCTTCCAGTAGTTGTCTCAATATATTCACCATTGATCTTCACCTTAATCTTCGCGTGCAGACCAATAACTTTAGAATTATATGCAATTATTACCTCTTCGCTGGTTCCGAATACCATGCCTTCGCCTTTTTCACCTTCACGATATTTCGTGAGGTAATAGCATCCAAGGACAATATCCTGAGTAGGGACAACGATAGGACTGCCGTTCTGAGGGGAAAGAATATTATGACTGCTTAACATTAATAAAGCAGCTTCAAGCTGAGCCTCATATGACAAAGGAACATGCACTGCCATCTGATCACCGTCAAAATCCGCATTAAATGCAGTACATACCATCGGGTGAAGCTGAATAGCTCTTCCGTCAATAAGAGTCGGCTGAAAAGCCTGGATACCAAGACGGTGAAGAGTTGGAGCACGGTTCAGCAGTATCGGATGTCCCTCTATAATTTTTGCAAGGATATCCCAGATTATAGGATCTTTTCTATCAACTACCTTCCTGGCGCTTTTAACGGTTTTGTTATGTCCTCTTTCAATCAGTTTCCTAATAATAAAAGGTTTGAAAAGCTCGACAGCCATATCTTTCGGGAGACCGCACTGATGCAGCTTCAATTCAGGACCAACCACGATAACCGAACGACCTGAATAGTCGACTCTTTTACCAAGAAGGTTCTGACGGAAGCGGCCCTGTTTTCCCTTAAGCATATCGCTGAGAGATTTCAGAGGTCTGTTATTGTCGCTTCTTACAGCGCTACCGCGTCTGGAATTATCAAAAAGCGCATCAACAGATTCCTGCAGCATCCTCTTTTCATTACGAAGAATGACTTCAGGAGCTTTAATATCTATTAATCTTTTTAGCCTGTTATTTCTAATTATAACTCTTCTATATAGATCATTCAGATCTGAAGTGGCGAATCTTCCGCCCTCAAGAGGAACGAGCGGGCGAAGTTCCGGAGGAATTACCGGGATATAGCTCAGAACCATCCATTCAGGTTTATTAGGAACTTTGAATTCCTCTTCTTTAAAAGACTCGAGAACTCTAAGTCTTTTCAGGATGTCTGATTTTTTCTGCTGTGAAGTTTCTTCCTTAAGCTGATCTCTCAACTGTTTGGATAATGTTTCAACATTAGTCTGTTTCAACATTTCCTTTACCGCTTCACCGCCTATCTTCGCAACAAATTTTTTCGGATCATCATCATCGAGCTTCTCATTTCCGGCAGGAAGCGAGTTAAGCACTTCAAAATACTGGTCTTCCGAGATCAGGTCTTTTTTACTTAAACCAGTAGGGCCGGGGCTGATAACAACATACGATTCATAATATATTATCTTTTCGAGTTCTTTAAGGCTTATCCCAAGGATATTACCTATTTTTGAAGGCTGAGCCCTGAAAAACCAGATATGAACCACGGGAACGGCAAGAGCAAGATGTCCCATTCTTTCACGCCGGACACTTTTCTGAGTAACTTCCACACCGCATCTATCGCAGATTATTCCTTTATACCGTATTCTCTTATATTTACCACAGAAGCACTCCCAGTCGCGTGTTGGTCCAAATATTTTTTCACAGAAGAGTCCATCCTTTTCAGGCCGGAAAGAACGATAATTTATCGTTTCCGGTTTAGTAACCTCACCATAAGATCTTGTAAGAATATCATCGGGACTAGCAAGACTGATAGTGATACTGCTTATATCACGCATTGCATTTTCTTGAATTCTAAAAGCCATTTTTTATCTCCTAATTTCTAAGTGAAAAATTGTTCTTATGGTGTTAATTAATTTTAATTTCAAGGCTTAGTCCCTGAAGCTCTTTAATCAACACATTGAACGATTCAGGAATATTCGGTTCCTGTAAGTTTTCACCTTTCACTATTGCTTCATATACTTTTGCTCTACCGGCAACATCATCACTTTTAACCGTAAGAATCTCCTGGAGAATATGAGCCGCACCGTAACCTTCAAGCGCCCAAACCTCCATTTCTCCGAACCTCTGGCCGCCGAACTGAGCTTTACCTCCGAGCGGCTGCTGAGTAATCAACGAATATGGCCCAATCGACCTTGCATGTATCTTATCGTCTACAAGATGGCTCAGTTTCAGCATATAGATATATCCGCAGGTAACTTTCTGATGGAATTTCTCACCTGATCTTCCATCATAGAGAGTTGTTTTACTTCCTTTTTCAAGTCCTGCTTTCTCAAGCCATTCATCAACATCTTCTATTTTAGCACCATCAAAGATCGGGGTGGCAAATTTTAACCCCAGAACCTTACCAGCCCAACCCAGAGCAGTTTCATAAAGCTGTCCCAGGTTCATTCTCGAAGGAACGCCGAGGGGATTCAGGATTATATCTACCGGGGTACCATCAGGCAGAAAAGGCATGTCCTCTGAAGGAACTATCTTTGCAACAACACCTTTATTACCGTGTCTTCCTGCCATTTTATCACCAACAGAAAGCTTACGTTTTTTTGCAACATAAACCTTAGCCAGCTGAACTATTCCCGGAGGAAGTTCATCGCCGCTGGTAATCTTTATTTTCTCTCTTTTAAATTCTTCCTCAAGTTCCGCAAGAACATCGAAATAGTTTTTATAAACCGTACTGATATGCGAATTAAGTTTTTTCGACTCAAACCAATCGAGCGTATAATCGAGCTTGGTTACATCCTCCATAGAGGAGAAGGTAGAATCCTTAATCGCCGTTCCGCTTCTAAAGACAATACTGCCGTCAAGATCGCGGATTCCGGTAGTAGTATTACCATCAGTAAGACGTGTCAGTTTATCAATGAGTTTATTATAATGGTCCGTTACCTTAGTTTTATGCTCCTGTTCCAGGTTATCAAGAAGTTTTTTCTCAACTTTCTTCGATTCATTATCTCTTCTCTTCCTGCTGAAAAGTCTGGTTTTTATCACCGTTCCTTTTAATCCGGGAGGCGCTTTCAGAGAAGCATCTTTTACATCTCCTGCCTTATCTCCAAAAATTGCTCTTAGCAGCTTCTCTTCAGGAGTAGGATCAGTTTCTCCTTTTGGAGTAATTTTTCCTATCAGGATATCACCTTCCTTAACTTCAGCACCTTCTCTTATTATTCCATTCTCATCCAGGTTTTTAACGGCTTCCTCACTAACGTTAGGAATTTCACGGGTCAATTCTTCTTCGCCGCGTTTAGTTTCCCTTACCTGCAGTTCAAATTCTTCAATATGAATCGAGGTATAAATATCTTCACTTACAACTCTTTCACTGATAATAATAGCATCCTCGAAGTTGTATCCGCGCCAGGGCATAAATGCCACAAGAACATTCCTTCCGAGAGCAAGCTCACCCTGATCAGTAGAAGTACCATCTGCCAGTACGTCGCCTTTAGATATTTTCTGACCCTGTTTAACAACCGGGCGCTGGTTTACGCTTGTTTCCTGGTTGGTTCCATGAAACTTTGTAAGTTTATAAGTAACGCTTTTCTTATCTATAAAAGTAGTTAATGACTCAATACTATGAGGATTTATATCATAGCTGACAGTAATCTTCGTAGCATCGACATATTCAACAGAACCATTTTCTTCAGCTATGATAACAGCTTTGGAATCCGTAGCCACCTTCTTTTCCATACCTGTACCCACAAGAGGGGCCTCAGGCCGAAGCAGAGGAACAGCCTGACGCTGCATGTTTGAACCCATAAGGGCTCTGTTTGCATCGTCGTGTTCAAGGAAAGGGATCAAAGCTGCCGCTGCAGAAACAATCTGTGCAGGAGCCACATCCATATATTGAATATTATCAGGTGTTACAATCGGGAATTCACCTTTAAGTCGCGATTTAACTCTTTCATTCAGGAATTTTCCCTGTTCATTTATAGGCGCATTAGCCTGTGCGATAGTAAACTCATCCTCCTGCTCTGCAGTAAGGTATTCAACTTCATCGGTGACCTTGCCTTTAACCACTTTACGGTACGGTGTTTCAAGAAATCCATAGCGGTTAACCCTTGCGAATATCGTCAGCGAAGAAATAAGTCCAATATTAGGACCTTCAGGAGTTTCAATCGGGCAAAGGCGGCCATAGTGAGTATAATGAACGTCACGAACCTCAAATCCGGCTCTTTCCCTGGTAAGGCCTCCAGGTCCCAGAGCAGACATTCTTCTCTTATGTGTCATTTCAGCAAGAGGGTTCGTCTGATCCATGAACTGTGAAAGCTGGTTTGTTCCGAAGAAAGCATTTATAACACTGCTAATTGTCCTGGCATTAACCAGGTCCTGAGGAGTAAAATTCTCACTGTCGCGCATGTTCATGCGTTCTTTGATCGTCCTTGCCATACGGGCCATACCGATATTGAACTGCTGTCCCAGCTGTTCGCCCACAGTTCTGATCCTTCTATTACCAAGATGATCAATATCATCAACCGACTGTTCACCATTTCTCAGCCTGATGATATATTTCATTATCTCGATTATATCTTCAACCGTAAGAATAGTAGTTGTTTCAGGCAGATCAAGTTTAAGCTTATCATTCATTCTATGACGGCCTACGTCACCCAGATCATAACGCTTATCGTTAAAGAAGAGCTTATCAATCAATCCCTGCGCTGTATCAAGATCAGGAGCCTCACCCGACCGCAGCTGGCGATAGATAGCAAACAAAGCTTCTTCTTTTGTATGAGCAGTATCTTTACGCAGAGTATTAAGTATCAGATCCTGTTCCGGGGAAGTACCTGCTATAACAAGCTTTAAGGTATCAATTTCAATTTCTTTAAGTCTGTCTATATCATCCTCGGTAAGCGTACTTTCCTTAGTAAGGAAAATCTCACCGGTTGACATATCAAAAATATCACTCGCAACAACCCTTCCCACATAATCTTCGAGTTTAGCTTTTTTTACGTTAATTTCCTCAATCAACTGAAAAAGGTTCAGGATATCGTCATCGGAAGCAAATCCCAGAGCTCTCAGCAAAGTAGTTGCAGGAAATTTTTTCCTTCTATCAATATATACATACATAATATAATTGATATCGGTAGCGAACTCAACCCATGATCCGCGAAGCGGAATTATACGAGCCGAGTAGATGGGGGTGCCATTCGGATGCACTGTTTGTGCAAAGGCAACTCCCGGAGAACGGTGAAGCTGAGAAACAACAACACGCTCCGCCCCATTAATAATGAATGTTCCTTTCTCCGTCATAAACGGGAGATTACCGAGGTAAACCTCCTGTTCAACACTATTTACAAATTCTTCAGTTTCGGGATCTTTAGTAGAGAGGCGCAGCTTCCCTTTAAGCGGAGCCGAAAAAGTAAGACCTCTCTCAAGACATTCCTGGACAGAATACCTAGGTTTTTCAATATAATACTCAATAAAATCCAGTCTGTATATTTCTTTATTATCGAAGATCGGGAAATTTGAAGCAAAGACCTGCTGCAGGCCTTTATATTCCCTTTTTGAAGGAAGCACTTTCCTCTGCACAAAATCTTCGAAGGAATCATTCTGGATACTCAACAGGTCAGGAGACTCAATGACACTCTCAATCCTACCGAAGGAAATTCTATTATTATTCAAATTAAAAACCTCCTATTAATGTTCATAAACTACTTTCCAATCATAACCTTAACAACGTATACAAAAAACATAAAAAGCAATAAGACGGACTTCACCCGTCTTACTACTTAATAAAATAATGCGGTAATATTCGTGATTTACTTTATCTGAACGGTTGCACCAGCTTCTTCAAACTCTTTTTTGAGTTTTTCAGCTTCTTCTTTAGACACACCTTCTTTTACAGGTTTTGGAGCAGTATCAACAAGGTCTTTAGCTTCCTTCAATCCAAGACCTGTATGAGCTCTTACGACTTTAATAACGTTGATCTTTTTGTCTCCGATACCCTCAAGAATCACATCAAACTCTGTTTTTTCTTCTACAGCTGCTGCGCCTCCGGCCGGAGCCCCGCCGCCTGCCATTACAACAGGAGCTGCTGCAGTTACGCCAAATTCTTCTTCTAATGCTTTCTTCAATTCAGCTGCTTCTAACAGAGATAATCCTTTAATCTTCTCAACTATTTCTGCTACTTTTTCGGCCATTTTATATTTCTCCTAATAATTTTTTTTCTTTGGTTAAAGTTATGCTGCTTCACGCTTTGAAATCTCATCAATAACGCTGACAAGATCTCTCATAACAGCATTTATTGCTCCGACGATACCGGATGCAGGCGAATTCAGACTTCCCATTATGCTTGCGATGATCTCTTTCTTTGATGGGAGAGAAGCCAGTTCATTCAAACTGCTCCCGTCATAGTATTGATCTTCAACGTAGCATGCTTTCATAGAAAGTTTCTGAATGGTATCAAAATATTTTTTGATGACCTTTGCAGGAGCAACCGGATTTTCGGCAGTAGCGAAAGCATACCCGGTCATTCCAACTAAATGATCGGACAGCTTTGGGTATTTACCGCTTTCATCGAGGGCTCTTTTGAATAAAGTGTTTTTAAACACCTTATACTGAACTCCCTCTTTCCTGAATTCAGTACGGATATCATTTATATTCGCAACTGTAACCCCGGAATAATCGGTAAGATACACCGCGTTGGAGTTATCGATTAGCTCTTTAACTTCGGCTATGATATCTACCTTTTCATTCTTTTTCATTTTTCTCCCGTATCAGATTTTATGTTAATCGGATCGGCCAGAAGCATTTTATGAGTGCGTAAACTTTTAGTGTTGTACAATTTCTTCTTTGCTGATCTTCAGTCCAGGACCCATAGTACTGGACAGATAAATACTCTTTATATACTGACCCTTTGCAGAAGCAGGCTTTAATTTAACTATTGTATTAAGGAAAGCCTTCGCATTTTCAGCAAGCTGGTCAGCTTCAAAACTCATTTTACCGATAGACGTGTGAACAATACCGGCTTTTTCTACACGAAAATCGATTTTACCTGCCTTCACTTCCTTAACGGCCTTTGCAACATCCGGTGTTACAGTTCCGCTTTTTGGGTTAGGCATCAAACCTTTAGGTCCGAGTATCCTTCCAAGTTTTCCAAGTTCACCCATTGAATCAGGGGAAGCAACAATGACATCAACGTCAGTCCAGCCGCCTTTAATCTTCTCCAGGTACTCTTCAAAACCCGCAAATTCCGCTCCGGCATCAAGCGCTTCCTGGGCTTTAGCACCCTTAGCGATCACAAGAACCTTAACCTCTTTGCCAGTTCCATTCGGCAGCGTTACAGTTCCTCTAACCATCTGATCTGCGTGTCTCGGATCCACTCCAAGCCTAACAGCACAATCAACAGATTCCGTAAACTTAACTTTAGAATTTTCTTTTAGAGCCTGAACAGCATCTATAATAGAATATTCTTTTTTAATGTCTACCGACTTATGTACTTCTTTGTTTCTTTTTGTGTTTTGCATTGCTACACCATTTATAAAATGTTTATTCTTCTACAGTGATTCCCATACTTCTAGCAGTCCCGGCAACCATACTCATTGCATGATCAACATCAAATGCATTCAAATCGGGCATTTTCAACTCTGCAATTTCTTTAACCTGCGACTTGCTAACCTTAGCCACTTTATTCCTGTGAGGTTCAGCCGAACCTTTATCAATCTTAGCTGCCCGTTTCAACAAAACAGCCGCTGGAGGAGTTTTAGTAATAAACGTAAAGGATTTATCTGCAAAAACAGTTATAACCACAGGAATTATTAAACCTTCTTTTTCCTGCGTTCTAGCATTAAACTGTTTACAGAACTCCATTATGTTAACACCCTTCTGACCTAAAGCGGGACCAACCGGCGGAGAAGGATTAGCTTTACCTGCCGGAATCTGCAACTTGATAAATCCACTTATTTTCTTTGCCATAGTATTTACCTATCGAATAAAATTATTTTTCTAATTCTGCCTGAACAAAATCTATTTCAACCGGTGTTTTTCTACCGAAGATAGAAACCATTACTTTTATTTTCATTTTCTCTTCGTTTACTTCCTGAACAGTACCGGTAAAATTATTAAAAGGTCCATCTATTATTTTCACCAGGTCGCCGGTTCTGAAAATGGTTTCCATTCTCTCACTGCTCTCATCCTGGGAAATCCTGCCGACTATCCTTTTAACCTCCTCAGGCTGTAAAGGGTTCGGATTATTTCTTGTTCCAAGAAACCCCATAACCGAAGGAGTATTAAGGATAAACTCTTTAACCTGGTTATCCAGATCAGCATTAACAAGAATATAGCCCGGAAAGAAATTTTTAGTTTTGCTCTTCTTTTTGCCGTCTTTAACTTCAAAAACCTTTTCCATAGGAACGAGGATCTCCTGGATTTTAGCGCGCAGCTGTTCGTTATCGCCAAGCTCATTCTCAAGAAGAGTTTTAACCTTGTTCTCGTGACCGGAAAATGTTCTAACTACGTACCATTTTAATTCCATGCTGACCGCTTACTAAAAAATTCCTTTAAATATTTGATTTATAGCCATATCTATAATGTATGTAAACGCTGCGATAACAAGGCAAACAACAATAACCACCACTGTAGATTCTTTAAGCTCATCAGTAGTAGGCCAGGTTACTTTTTTCATTTCTTTAACCACATCATTAAAGAAATTGACAATTTTTTCTTTCATTTTCAGAGAACTTTCCTAAATTAACTCTTTGCACGTCAGGAGGGACTCGAACCCCCAACCTGCGGTTTTGGAGACCGCTGCTCTAGCCAATTGAGCTACTGACGTAGCAAACTCATTTTGTTTCTTTATGAACAGTATGCTTTTTATCCCAGCGGCAGTATTTTTTAAACTCAACACGACCAGGGTGCAGTCTCTTGTTTTTTGTAGTAGTGTAATTTCGTCTCTTACACTCTGTGCATTCTAAAGTTATTATTTCTCTCATAGTATTTTAATTTTAGGTTGTCTCAATCTGACCAGTGATGAAAATTTTCTGCAGCACCGGCAATATCTTATAAACTAACCGAACTGACCATCCGCTGCTCCCGGATATAGCCTATCAACTCTTTTGAGCTGACGACCGGGATTGAACCGGTGACCTCATCCTTACCAAGGATGTGCTCTACCAACTGAGCTACGTCAGCAGCAATTCCAGAGCGGGAGACGGGACTCGAACCCGCGACCAACAGCTTGGAAGGCTGTGACTCTAGCCAACTGAGTTACTCCCGCATTAAGTCAAACAAAATTTTTAAGAACCTGATTTATTTCTTCCACACAAAAAAATAAGGGAATCATTTTTAATAAGTTATTCCCTTAACAATTTTTCTTAGCTGTGGGCGGCGAGGGATTCGAACCCCCAAAGGCGTCAGCCAACGGATTTACAGTCCGCCCCGGCTCTCCAACTCCGGCGTCCGCCCAGTTTTCGAAACGAGCAACAAATATATTTGTATTTAAAATAAAAAGCAAATTAAAAAGGGGGATTATCTTTTGTTTTCTTAGAAATTCAAGTCTTTTTAGAAGTAGAATTACAAATATACACATTAACCCGATCAATTAAAAAGCAATTCAGCGAACATTATTGAATGCCTTAAAAATTAAGGCGCAGAAGGGTTAAAATAAATCTCCATTCCAAAACCCAGTTATATTACCTGAGAGGAACTTAATGGTTCCAGAGCTCCCTGTCGAGACTCCGGTACTGGATCGCCTCGCTTATATGCTGAGGCAATATATTTTCCGAATTTTCAAGGTCTGCTATTGTCCGGCTGACCTTTAAGATCCTGTCATAAGCCCTGGCTGAAAAACCAAGTTTGGTCATTGCCATTTTCATAAGTTCCGAACCGGCCGAATCCAGTTTACAAAACTGCCTAATTTCCTTAGAGCCCATATCTCCGTTATTATAAAGATTCTTCAATCCTTTAAAACGTTCAAGCTGCTTTTTTCTTGCCTTTATTACTCTCTCTCTTATCTGCAATGAGCTTTCCCCCTTTGCTTCAGAAGACAGATCCTTATACTTAACAGCCGGCACTTCAATATGTATATCAATTCTGTCGAGCAGGGGGCCGGAAATTTTAGCCATATATCTCTGGATATGAGGCGGAGCGCAGGTGCATTCTTTAGAAGGATCGGTATAATATCCGCAAGGACATGGATTCATGGCTGCCGCAAGCATAAAATTTGCCGGGAATTCGAGCGAAAGTTTTGACCGGCTGACTGTAACTTTTCCATCCTCAAGCGGCTGTCTTAGAACTTCGAGCACAT
The DNA here is from genome assembly GCA_963771705.1 of uncultured Bacteroidota bacterium. Classification (GTDB taxonomy): domain Bacteria; phylum Bacteroidota; class Ignavibacteria; order Ignavibacteriales; family Ignavibacteriaceae; genus DATFVA01. The sequence continues at coordinate 58,990 of CAVYUP010000003.1, read as the reverse complement.
TCTTCCTGAATTCAGGAAGTTCATCGAGGAATAAAACCCCATAATGAGCATACGAAACCTCTCCCGGTCTGGGAAATGAGCCTCCCCCCACCATTGCCGCATCTGAAACTGTATGATGGGGATTCCTGAAGGGACGTTCTGTAACAATAGCCTTATCTTTAGAAAGAATACCCGCAACAGAATGGATTTTGGTTGTTTCCAGAGCCTCTTCGAAAGTCATTGGGGGGAGTATAGAAGGAATCCGCCTGGCCAGCATTGTCTTACCGGAGCCGGGAGGGCCTATCATTAAAATATTGTGCGAACCGGCAGCGGCAACCTCAATTGCCCGCTTAACATTTTCCTGTCCCCTAACATCTGCAAAATCAATATGGTATTGATTTACCCTGGAAAACAGAGAATTGACTTCCGTTTCTGTCTTTTCTTTACGGATTTCATCATTTAAAAATTTAATTACTTCCGATAAATCCTCCATTCCATAGACGTTTATGCCGTCTACGATAGAGGCTTCTTCGGCTGAATCTTTTGGGAGGATGATTCTTTTTATTTTCCTTTTGCGCGCTTCAACCGCGATCGAGAGTGCCCCTTTAACAGGGCGGAGTCTGCCGTCGAAAGCAAGTTCTCCTAAAAAGACGGTATCGCTTAAATCCGATTCTTTTAAACCTTCGGTAGCCGCAAGCAGTCCGATTGCGATCGGGAGATCAAACGAACTTCCTTCTTTTTTTATGTCAGCAGGGGCGAGGTTTACGGTAATTCTTCTCTTGGGAAACTCTATCCCAATATTTTTAATAGAAGTTGATACTCTCTCCCTGCTTTCTCTAACAGCGCTGTCAGGGAGACCAACAATTGTAAACCCGGGTATTTTTTTTTCTACGTTTGTTTCCACCTCAACCAGGTATGCGTCGATACCATAGGTTGCACTAGAATATATTTTTGAGAGCATTTCCCTTTTTAATCAGTATTTAGAGCTGCACAAATATAGACCTAAATTGCAAAAAAGTAAATCTTTTGTGTTAATCTGCGGGCGTAAATGAGAGATAATGACTTTACTTGGTAAGGATCATCTTTTTAGTATTTGTGAAGGAGGGAGTGGAGACTTTGTAAAGATACACACCGGAGGAGAGTTCAGAAGCATCAAATGAAAATTTATGAATACCACTAGTAAGAAAGCCTTTATATAACCTGGCTATTTCTTTCCCCTCAAGATTATAGATAGTGATCTCAACTTCAGTATCCTCAAGTAAATCAACTACTATACTTGTGCGGGGATTAAACGGATTAGGATAATTCTGTTCAACAACAAAAGGTTCTGTTATGCCCTGCCCTATTTTTACCCGGGAAGAATAAACCTCAGAACCATCTTTATTTATTTGCTTTATCCTGTAATATACAACTTCAGCGGAAGGATCTTTTCCATCAAATAACGTGTAGTTCTTCCCAAGTGAATTGTCGGCCTCTACTGAAGAAACCTTAATAAAATCCGAATTATTAACAGATTTCTGAAGGATATAAGTTCTTGCCTGCCTAAAATCTCCGCCATTCCAGGTCAGTTCATATACATTTCCCAGAGGTTCTATGTTAATTTCAGGGGCGCGTGCGAAGACCGGAACATCCGACCTTACGAAATCAACAGAATTACAGGTGCTGTTCGATCCTTCAGGTGGAGAGTAGACCTCATTTTCATTGTCAAAATTAAACTGGTAGAGAACTCTCGAATCTGCAGATACAAAGTTCAGGTAGTTCTTGTTAATGAAAGATGATTCTATATTATCGTTATAATCGAGAAACCTAAGTACGTCAATCTGAAACGAATTATTCTGCGAATCATTCCTGAAAACCCATTGTAAATCTGCCGGCTGAAGGATAGACGGGATGACATATGTCCCAATAAGCGAATTACCGCAGAAAAGTTTCAATTTATGATCTTTGAAAGAAGATAAAACTGAAAGGTGGTACCAGTTTCCACGGCTCATAAAATAAGGATTTATGAGTTCCATGGTCAATCGGGAGTCGATAGCAACCATTTGAAATTGATTCGTGGATACCTTCCAGAGAGTTTCTCCAGTCTGCTTATCGGAGAGACTTAAAAATTCAGTATTATTACTATTAAGTTTTATCCAGAATTCCGTAAGCAGATTTTCAGTTTCTTTATTTACATACGGACTGACGGAAAACTCTGATCCGGAGGCCAGCAGCAGTGAATTTCCGGCAGATTTTTGTGGTTTATAGAAATTAAGAGAAACTGAGGAGAATTTCAGACTATCCTCTCCTGCAATTGAAGAAGAAGACTGCAGACAGCTCAATATTTTATCTTTTGACTTGAAGATACCAGCAAACTTGATACTTCCGGACTCCGCATTATCTGCTTTCAGAGTCAGCAACAGCTGGAAGTAATCCCGTGACCCAATTCTGTTCTTAACAAAATCTATATTTGCTCTAAAAAGAGACCCATCCTGGTCTTCCGCTTTAACCGGTCTGCATGGAATATCCGTAGTTTCATCGAAAGAACGGAGCACAAGATCTCTGAAATTTATCTTCGAGGGGAGGACAAAATATAGAACCAGTTTATCTGTCTGTTCAGACGGGTTAGAAGCGACGATAGAAATATCAAATGAAGCTGTAGATGAAATGTTATCAGGGAAAGCTAATTTATATCCAATTTCCGGCGTTTTCTGTGCAAATACAGGAATTGAGGCGAAAAAGAGCAAAAGTATGTAGATTCTATTATGCATAGGGGAGCGAAGTTAAAAACAAAAAAGAACTTCTTCAACTATTTATAGCTCCTGAGAAAATCAATTCTGTCCTGAAGCTGACTAACCGGCACAAGCAATTTATCTTTTCCATAGATTGCTTCTTCTCTGTTTGAGAAAGCCAATTCATAGTCTTTACTCATCACTATCGCCTCTTCAGGGCAAACTTCTTCACAAAATCCGCAGAAAATGCATCTAATCATATTTATTTCAAATTTTTCGGGGTAGCGCTCTTTCTCTCTATCGGTTTCTCCAGCCTGCACTTCAATAGCCAAGGCAGGACATACCCTAGAACACAAACCACAGGCTACGCACCTTTCTTCTCCATTTTCTTCCATTACCAGTACAGGACGGCCACGGTAGGAAGCCGCAGGTATAAACTTCTCTTCGGGATATTTCATAGTAAATTTGGGCTTAAACATATTTTTCAATGTAAGACTCAATCCCTTAACTATTTCAGGAATATAAATCCTCTCCCAGAATGTTAAATCTTTTTGTCTCTTCTTAACGGCCATCAATTCTCCGAATTTTCAAAATCTTTGTTATTAATGAATAATCAAATAACTACTTAAATTCAATTTTATTATAAGTTAAAAAGCATTATAAGGACCGCAACCCATATTATATTGATTAAGGAAAGCGGGAACATTACTTTCCAGCCAAGGTTCATCAGCTGATCATATCTGAATCTCGGAAGACTCCACCTGACCCAGATAAAGAAGAAAAGGAGCGCCCCGATCTTTATTAAGAACATAAGGATCTGTATGAGGATCACAATTCCGTTTGAAAGTCCTAATGAGTACACATCAACAAACGGCAGATTATACCCGCCCAGGTACAGAGTTACGATCATAGCGCTGGCGATAATCATATTGGCATATTCAGCAAGGAAAAATCCCGCAAACTTCATACTGCTGTATTCAGTATGGAATCCTCCAACGAGTTCCGGTTCAGCCTCCGGGAGATCAAAGGGTAATCTATTCGTTTCAGCAAACGCTGAAACCACAAAAGTTATAAAGCCGAGAGGTTGTATCCATGCATTCCACAACCACCCGCCCTGCGATTCAACAATAGCATAAGGACGAAGAGATTCAGCCAGCAGAAGCACGCCGCCGATTGAAAATCCCATTGAGATTTCATAAGAGATCATCTGAGCCGAAGACCTGATTCCGCCAAGCAGAGAGTATTTACTGCCTGAAGACCAGCCGGCAAATGTAATAGCGTAGACACCCAGAGATGTAAGAGCAAGGACATAAAGAATTCCCATATTTATATCCGCCACAACAAGGGGAATGGAATATCCGAATATATTAAGGGTTCCGGCAACCGGAATAACAGCATATGTTGTGAAAGCAACAAACAAAGCAATAATGGGAGCCAGTGTGTGAATAGGTTTATTAGCAATTACCGGTACAATATCCTCTTTAAGGAGAAGCTTAAGCACATCGGCAAAAGGCTGAAGAACGCCTTCCCAGCCCACCCTGTTAGGTCCCAGCCTGTTCTGAGCCCATGCACTAATCCTGCGTTCAAAATAAACCAGGTATGAAACCGTCAACAGCATGACGGTTACAATGACCAGAATTTTTATGAGGCTGATTATAATCAATTCCCAGATATTCACTATAAATTCTCCGTTAAACTTTTACTGGTTCTTTTGTGAATTTTCCTTTTAACTGAGCACCCAGTTCACCGACATCATCATAATCCAGTCCTTTAAAAGCATCTATACTTCCGGCCATTTCCGCAAAAACTTCCTCTGCCATATCAAATTTCAGTTTATTTCCGGAAGCATTAGCAACTAATACAAGAAGCCGCCAGGTTGAAAAAGCATCGTGCTTATTTTTCTCAGCCCACCTGTCGAATTTAGTTCCGAATTTATCAAGACGGCTCATCATCATACCTTCAAGCGCACGGTCGACATTAACCGTTGCCGCCGCGGGTCTGAGTCTCTGCACCCTGCCCTGGAAATTAACCATCGTCCCATTCTTCTCGGTATAAGCTGCGGCCGGAAGAACTATATCAGCAAGTGCGGCTGTTTTATTCAGATTTACAGCATGCATTACAAAAAGATCAAGTTTTGCAAAAATTTCTTCCAATTCCGGTCTCTCACCCACCAGGTCATCTTCGATAAGATATAAAGCTTTAATCTTTCCTTTGCTTATTCCATCTAAAATACCCTCAAGGTTCAAACCGTTTTTAGCAGGAACCACTCCAGCCAGTTCCGCGCCGAGCGAGTTAGGAGTAACATCCTCCCTGCGTAAAATCTGATCTTCGAACGAAGGATCTATTTTCCTTCTGAAATCGATATGTTTTGAACCCATCAGTTTCGCAAATTTTGCAAGCAGGTAATTATCTTCATTAGTAACATGGGCCGAACCAACAAAGGCAATTTCATCTTTATTGAATTTTTTGAGTTCTTTAGCCGCGGCTGACACAGCCTCATCGATAGAAGCTTTTGCAAGAGCGCCATCTTTTCTTAAATAGGCACCGTCTACCCTATCCTCAGCATTAGCAAATTTGAAAGTATTTATTCTGCCGTGATCGCACATCCAGTAACTGTTAACCTCTTCATTCAGTCTTGGGGTAAGGCGCAATATCTTATTATTCCTTGCCCAGAGTTCAGTATTACAACCTCTGGCACAGCCGACGCAGACAGACTTTGTAGCTGACATATCCCATACCCGGGCCTGAAAACGGAAGTCGCGGTTTGTAAGCGCACCGACAGGACAGATATCAGTAGTATTAAGGGAATAAGGATTATCCATTTCCTCACCGGGATAGGTAACAATAGTAACCCTGTCGCCGCGTTTAATAAATGTAAGTTCAGGATCTTTAGCGATCTCATCACAGAAGCGTATACAGCGGGAACAGGAAATACATCTCTCCGCATCGAACATCACGTAGGGACCGAGAGGAACCCTTTTATCTTTATGAGTCTTTTCCTCAACGAACCTGCTCTCACCGGCTCCATGAGAATAAGCATAATCCTGCAGTTTACACTCGCCTGCTTCATCGCAAATAGGACAATCGAGCGGGTGATTTATCAGGAGAAATTCCATTACTGCGTTCCTGGCCGCCAGCGCATTTTCGGAGGCAGTATGAACCACCATACCATCTGCCGCAAGGGTTGCACAGGCAATAACAAGTTTCGGCATCTTTTCAACTTCAACAAGACAGACGCGGCAGTTACCCGATACAGTTAGTTTAGGGTGCCAGCAGAAATGGGGTATTGTAATTCCATTATTCTTTGCGGCTTCTATTATAGTCTGTCCCTGCGTGAACTCTATTTCTTTACCATCTATTACTATTTTGGGCATCCTGAGTATTTACTCCTGCATTCTTTAGTTAAACTTATTTTAGTAAAAATTTATTTGTCAACCGTTTCGTGTTCTTCAATAAACTTCCCGGTAAACCGGGCGATATTATTATAGGCCTTCATCAGAACATCCTCAGGCGGCAGAAATACCACTCTGAAATGATTCGTTCCGGGGACCTGGCCGAATCCCGATCCGGGAACAACCACCACCCCGGTCTCCCTGATAAGTTCAGCAACAAAAATATTATCGGGAGTATTTATATGAAGTCTCGGGAATGCATAAAAAGCTCCTTCCGGTTTCACACAAGAAATTCCCGGAATAGCATTCAGCATTTCCACCGTCATATCTCTTCTTGAGGTCAGTTTCTGATTTGCCGTTATAAGGTGCGAATGATCGCCATCCAGCGCAGCTAGGAATTGCATACTGCTCGGGATGATTGGCCGAAAGTCGGGCCCTCAATAATTTATTTATTGCTTCGATATAGTCTTTCAGAATAGCGCGGTCGCCGCTGACCATTCCCCATCCGATCCTGAAGCCGGGGACCATATAATTTTTAGACAAGCCGCCGAAAGTAACCATAGGAGCTTCGCTGTCGAGCGATGCTATTGAGGTATGACTTTCACCTTCAAACAAAAGCTTATCATAAATTTCATCGGCAAAAATTATAAGATTATTATCCTTCGCGATTTTTATAAGCTCCTTCAGGGTATCTACACTGCAGTTTGAGCCTGTAGGATTATTCGGATTTATTATAATGATAGCACGGGTTTTATCATTTATCTTACTGCGTATATCATCAAGATCGGGCTGCCAGCCATTTTCCTCATTAAGATAATAAGGGTTTTCCATATTCTGAAGCTTGCTGGCTATAGCTGTATAAAGGGGGTAGCCCGGAGTTGGAGTAAGTACATTTTCTCCTTCATTCACAAGGGCAGTCAGGCAAATGTCTATCGCCTCACTTGCACCAGTAGTTACAAAAATATCCTGTACATTTTTAATATTTTTTCGTTCAGCTTCCCGGGCAATTGAATCGAGAGCAGGTTTTATTCCCGATGAAGGTGAATATCCGTTATAGTTGCTCAGCATCGCCTTATAAGTAGCTTCAACCATATGTCCGGGAGGAGCGAAATCGAATAAGTTAGGATCACCTATATTGAGATAAAGCATCTCTTTGCCTGTCTTTGCAACTTCATTTGCAAGTACAACAATATCACGCACAGCATATGTAATATTTTTGGTTCTAACCGCAGGTCTTATTGTTTTGCTCATTTTATTGTTCTGTTAAGTGATATAATCCTTCAATCCTCAGGCCGCAGATTTTAACAGTGTGTCCTTGGATTTAATAATAATCTTTATAAAAGTATCTTCATTAAGCAGTATGTTCGCGAGTTCGAGAATATCCTCCCTGGTTACCGAATCAATATCCCTGATGATCTCATCTGTACTCTTTATCCTGTTATGATATAGTTCCGACTGTGCCATCCTGAACATCCTGCTGGAGGTATTCTCCAGGCTCAGAAGGAAATGTCCTTTCATTGCTTCTCTGGCCTTTTTCAATTCTCTTTCAGATACCTTATTACTTTTCATCTTCCTGAATTCCCTATCGACTATAGACAAAGCCTTATCCATCATCTTTTCATTAGTAGATAAGTAAACCCCGAAAGAAGAAACATCATAAAAAGAATTAAGAAAAGAATTCACCTGATAAGCTATTCCATTTCGTTCCCTTACCGATTGGAACAATCTCGAACTGCTTCCTTCGCCGAGTATCTGAGTAAGCACCGCCACTTTGTTTCTGAGCTCACTCTTATATCCGTAAGTTGATTTGCCTATTATGGCGTGCACCTGCTGAATTTCTTTATCGATTAATTCAACCTTTGCCGGGATAGCTGTGTGATTATAATATTTTCTTTTTACCCCCGATGTTCCAAGATCTCTTAAGAAATACTTTTCAATAAGCTTAATTATTTTATCATGCTCAACATCTCCGGACGCGGCAATAAGCATTTTGTTGAATCCGTATTTCTCTTTGATAAAATGAAACAGATCATTCTGTTTAAATCCGCGGATATTTTTTTCAGTACCTATTATAGGAAGGCTGAGACTATTTCCCGCAAAAATAACCTCCTCAAACTTATCAAAAATTAATTCTTCCGGGTTATCCTCAATGTCATTAAGCTCATCAACGATAACGCTTGATTCCTTTTTGATCTCAACCGGTTTGAAAGAAGGATTCTGAATCATATCGGATAAAACATCGAAAGTTTTATTTATATGATTCGACAAACCTCTACCATAGTAGCAGGTATGTTCTTTGGAAGTGAAAGCATTAAGGTAACCGCCTGTTGATTCAATTTCATTCGCTATCTTACCTGCCGTTCGTTTCTTAGTACCTTTAAACAGCATATGTTCAATAAAATGAGAGATTCCATTGTTGCTGAAATTTTCATCACGTGTTCCGACGTTAAACCAGAATCCGAGTGAAAATGATTTTACATAGGGTATGGTTTCTGTCAGAACTTTAATACCGTTAGGCAGGATCGTCTTCTTATACTGATTCAAAATATCAAAAATCTCTATAATTTTTCAAAAAAAAACATCTTCAAATATAGAGAATTGGCCTCCGGCAGTCAAGGTAAGTTATGCTGTGCGGGTGCCGCCTGAAGGAATAAAAAGCCGGATTGCTTAACCCGGCTTTTTTGAAAAATCATCCATATTTTTTGTATATATACTTTTTCTAGAGAGAAAGTACTTATCCCAATTAACCAATTTTCTGTCGGCCTGTAACCCTGCGCTTTCAACGGGGAAAGAGTATGCTGTCTAAAAGGATAAAAAATACCATATACTGGCCACATCCGCTTCACATCCGCTCCACATCCGCTCTAACTACTACATTTCAGGGTTATTTAAGCAGAATCATCTTGTGACTTTGAGTAAATCCTCCTGTCTGAAGTCTGTAGAAGTAAATTCCGCTTGAAAGCCGTTCCGCGTTAAAATTAACGAGATAATTTCCGGCCGGTTTTACTTCATTAACCAGGGTAGTTACTTCACGCCCCAGAGCGTCGTAAACCCTCAGGCTGACGAATCCCTTTTGGGGTATACTATAAGCAATATTTGTGGCGGGATTAAAAGGATTCGGGTAATTCTGCTCCAGGCTGTATGCAGCGGGATGGGAATTTTGTTCCTCCTCTACAGCAGTAGGGTTCATCACACTAACTATCGGACAGTTAACATTAGCGGCTCCCGAAACCAGTAAGTTCGCCATCAGAGCAGAAGACAGATCGTGTACCATATCGAAATCCGCATTATCATAAATATTTACCTCCCACAAGGGGGAATACGCAGCATCACCCGGCAGAGTTGAAGGGACATTATGAGTACGTCCAGTAGAATCGGTCTTAAATCCAGAAGGGGGTCCTCCTCCCGGTTCACCAGGGTTAATATTAAATGAAACAAAGATTGGAGAAAGAGGCACCATTCCGCTTCCATCTACCATTAACGGAGCTTCTGAAAAATTAAAATAGTAAACTATTGTAGAATCGTACCATCCCCGGGTTAATGCAGTATCCTCTCCTGAATTATATCGAAGCATAGCAGTTGATCCATCGGGGACTATGGGACAATTAACAAGGTTATCCGTTTCCTGAACAGGATATCCCCCATCGATTATCTGTTGATAACTAACAATAGTGTTCGCCTCATAAGTTTGGGGAACAGTTACCTTATTGACCCTCCAGAAATCATTATAATCGGAATCACCGGGAATATCATCCACTATATTCAATTGATTGGGAACAGGAGAAGGCTCCCCATCCCTAAAAAGAACAAATATGGGGGCCGGGGTTGTTTTCTGGACGTCAAAATTATAATAGGTTGAATACTCGCCTGAAGGACCGAGTCCCATACTTCTAAACGGTTCCATGTCCATGTTGATAGGCTCATTCGGACCCGGAAGATTATTTGTAGAATCCCTGACAAATAAATGTCCTGCCTCCATACTGAATCTGTCGATGCTTGCTTTCATCGCTGTATCAGGATCCACCTGTGCCGATGAAGCAGACTGCAGAAAGGTGAATATTAGTGCAGCAAAAAGAAAAAATTGCTTATTCATAACGCTCTCCTTTTTTGTTCATGATTACATTTGTCACTCACGGACAATATGAACCATAACTATCACATTATTATAACAGGGAGATAATTTTAGTTGCACAAAGGAGGAGGCGTGATATAGTTCCAAAGCGCTATAACATACGTTCTAAAGAGGCCGAATTAAGAATTTCAGTCTAGAGCCTGAAATCAATCTGAATGTTCGGCAATATAATCAGGCCGCCAGAGTCGATCTGCAGACTAGTTTCTTTAAGAAATTTTGCGCTTAAAAGGAGCCTGATGTTATACGCCATGTTCAGGGAAATACCAGGGTTGAAATACAAGAAACCTGCTGAACAACCGGGCCGTTTATCGGTGGTTACAGTTGTGGTGTATAAAAAAGGATCATCATTACGAGTTGTACCGGGACTATAATCCAAAAGCTGCTGAATGAAATACCCTGCATTCACAAAGTAGTTTATCAACGAAGAATCGTTGTTTGAATTAAACGTAAGGGTAAAAAAGGGATTAATATTCGATTCCTCACCTATATCGTGAAAAATATAGCGCGAACTGCTTTCATTACCCCACCAATCAGTAATTTTCTTATCAACAATCGTGACAGCATCATACCTGTAACTTTGAAAAGTTAAACCTGCATCAAACCTGAATATTGGATCTGTCATATTAGTGAACAGACCGATTCCAAAATTGCCGCCCATATGGTTATCATTCGAAAATGAAATCCCGGCGAACAAGGCAAAACCCCTGGAAACCTTCAGGTCCATATCCAGTCCCATTGAATATTTACTATAAACCCATTCAACATTTTTATTACGAGTTTCATAAATGGAAGTATCGGGGAGCATCATTGTCCCCGTGAACGCATCATCACTTGCAGCGAGCAAATTTCTACTGTTAGTAGATGAAAACTTTGGGGAGAGGGTAATTTCACCTGGATTACTTCTTATATTAAGATGGAGAGGAGGGGTAGTTATCGGAGCATTAACCTTCGCGTCTCCCAGGTACAAGGTTTCCTCTACCTGCTGCGGAATACAACCGTTGAATAATAGAATCCCGGAAAATAAAATGCAGAGCCAAATACAGGTTTTCATTTTAAAATCTCCTTAATATTTCCGGTTATATATTATCTAAATGAAACTCATTTATTGTCAAAAAAATGTCAAAATTATGTAAAAGAATGGGATTAACGCAAAAGAGTATGAGTGTATATTTTCCCCGGGTCATAATTTCCCTTAGCTGAATGATGAAAATTTAAATTATTTGAGTAAAAGTAATTTCTTTGTTTGTATAAAATCTCCGGATCTCATCTGGTAATAATATATTCCGCTGGCTAAATTACTTCCATCAAACTTAACCGAATAAATTCCTGCAGGTTTCTCAGAATTCAACAGTGTTATTATCTCTTTGCCCAGGACATCGTATACCTTAATTGTAACGGGTCCGTATTTACCCAGGCTATAACCTATTTTGGTTACGGGGTTAAAGGGATTGGGGTAGTTCTGGGAGAGCGAAAAAGTGTTAACCGGCTGTATCTCGTCTTCAATTCCCGTTAGTGTTGTATCACCATAAACTATTCCATTTATTACAGCTCCCTTCAAATTACGAGAATCCCATCCGAAATCATATCCGTTCTGGATATACGTCAACCCGAAACCTTGAACAAGTTGATATTGATAACTTGTCAAAGAAACAGATTCGTATGTTTTGGATCCTTTATCAAGACCGAAAATGGTAGTATCATAAAAATCTATCATAGCGGCAGGAACATTTGTCTCAAACCTATAACTCTTAATCGAATCTCCAACAGAGGCACGCAGGTTATCTATAAGGTACTCCTGTCCTGACTGAACCGAATCTTCATCGTACCGGTAAACCCTGACATTTTGAGTATCCACCCTTTCATAGAACTTTCTGCTATATCCAGAACCAACAATTGATTCCTCCACTTCAAAATAAATTTTCTGGTTTGGTTTTAGAATCATATCGTTCACTTTTCTAGTAAACTGATACGTTTCACTATTAGGAAAATTCCAGGTTGTGCCGTCGTATACCCACACATTACCTACCTGCAGAGGATAATAATTCACAAGGTCCGGATCAGGAGGAATTTCTTTTAATGTTGTCAGTGTATCATTTTCAAGTTTATAGAGGTGATATTGGGTTGAAACATACATTGATTGCGTCCCGGGTTTAGGGTATATCCCCATAATTCTTTCATCAAAACTGTATAAAGGGTTAAAGCCTTCTCCATAATTTGTCGATTTGTAAAGGTGATAGTAATACCCGAGATAGCAGGTACCGCTGGTAGAAGGATCATTAGAAAAAACAAAGCTCTGGGGATACTGTTTTTTCATCACCCAGGTATATGAATTCCCATTATCTGCCGAGACATAGAGGTTGTAGGAATCATATGAGGCATTTGTTCTATATATATGTATGTGGTCCGGATCATAAAAGAATTCAGGATGGAAATAAATGTCTTCATATATTGTAGAATTATCTACTATGATAGATGTTCGACCTCCATCAAAAGATTTAATTAACCTGTTCTGCTGATCGATACCAAAGATTTCATCATCATTAAATTCAGAGACAGAGATCATATAAAAATTCAGAACAGAATCCTCGGGATAACTCAGTCCTCCATCAAAACTTCTATTGAGCTGCCAATCGGTGGCATATGTTCTTGAAGGATCTTGTTTAGAAATATCGACATAATAGAAGGGAGACTGAAACCCGGCAACAGAAGAATCGTTATAGGCCACAAATGCTATATCGTCGGGCTCCATACCAAATCCGCAATCGATGAAGTTGGCCGTGTCTTCGGGGAAGAATTCAAAATCCTGCACACTCCTGGTATGGGATCCGTTTACAAAGTAAGCATCCATTATTTTTTTTTCATATCCAGTAACGACATCAAATTTGTATACCGGGGCGTATGCTCTATAATTTTGCAGTCCATAATGATAAAGCAGAATTGTTCTCCCTTCCGGAGTTTCGATTCCATCCAATGACAGGAACGACTGTGGGACAGCATCGGCGGCGAATAGCAAAACGAGAAGAACTAATAACTTCTTCATAATAGTTCCCCAATCATTTTAATAAAATTGATTTTTTCGTAGCGGTAAAATCTCCGGCTTTCATACGGTAATAATAGATTCCGCTGGCTAAATTGCTTCCGTCGAATTGAATCGAATAGGTTCCGGCCTGTTTTTCTTCATTGACCAGAGCAGCCACTTCCCTGCCAAGAACATCATAGACTTTAAGTGAGACAAATGAACTCCTGCTGGTAACAAAAGAAATATTAGTTACAGGGTTAAAGGGATTAGGATAATTCTGAAGTAATTTAAAATCTCTAACCAGGGACGGCGCACTCTCTTTTACTCCTGTAATATTATAAGCTCCGTAATAGTTCTGGATTTCGAGTCCTCTTTCCTTAAGAGCGGCTACGCTTTGAATATTATTAGAGCCCTGAGACAAAAAGATAGCAATTACAACTTCCTGGGTATCGCCGGGAGCCATGGTCAATGGTCCAGTGGTTATGTAATATCTGCGATCTCCGGGAGGAGGACCTCCGGGCCAGGCAGAGCCTTCAAACCAACCTGTGCCTACTGCAGGATCACCACTTAGCGCAAAAACCGTCGGCTCATTATTGTGCGGATTTATTAAGGTATCTCCATCATTTATTAATCCTCTCTGCAGGTTATACGATTCTATTGTTCCCTCATATTCACCTAAAATCGGATCCGTCGGCAAACCAGGACTGTTCTTAAAATTCGGACCGAAAGCAGACATAGAAAGATTTTTAAATCCTTTTTTCCAATGATCTTTAATAAATGCACTATCACCAGATGAGCCCGGAATAACAGGACCTTGAACAAACATCTTTCCTATTGCCGGCGGCGGGGTTCCATAGCCACCCTCATCATTATTATCCGCATTGTATGTATAGCCTAAATTTAAATTTACATCACATCCTACAAAATCATCCTGTGCATTTCCCAGATCATCGTCCGACCAATATGTAAATAACAGGTTATTAATGGTATTCTGTCCTTTATTTATTAAAGTATACTTTTTGAAGACTGTATTTCCAAGAAATCCCGACTGATCAAATGCATAAACAAGAGTATGCACTTCAAGACCCATCGGCATAGAACCATATAAATACGTAGTTCGGGAAGGATCAAGATCGTTGGAAACACACCACATAGTTTCATCACCTATGTACGGGTTATCGACACCGGGGGTATAGATACCATCATGATCAAGATCATTAAAGGGGGCTCCATCCTCTGCCGGCCATTCGTTGTAATCCATTTCATACTGATCTCTTTCAGGTCCTGGAGGCAGATTTTCCCAGCCATTAAGCACTTTATATACCCGGTACTTAGGAAGAGAGGGATCATCCGCAGTTCCATCAGGTAAAATTTTTCCGGCCTGCAATCCGTGCCGATAAGTACTTCCTCCGCAAAGAGTATCATTATCGATAATTCCGCCCCAGACTAAACCATCCTCAAACGTTGCTCCAATTGCAGCGCTAGGACCGCCCGGCCAGAATAATCCCTGGGAGTCGGTTAACGGACTATGAGACCCGTCCCCATCATTAGATATGTACATCTTAATTTCATTCACTGAGATGAAATTATAATGATCATTCGTTAGAACCTTTGAAACTTTTCCTGGCTTTTCTCCCGGATTAAAGCCAAAGAGGAGCGTACACATAATTAAGATGATCGGAAAATTATATCTGGGCATAACTATCCTCTATTTAATAAGTAATAAGATTACTATCCCTGTTCCATACAACTTCCTGCATAGGTTGATAGGGTGTTTTATATAAATATTTTCTATTTCGGATGAATATAAAGATGAGAGGTTCCTGTAAAAGGAGTTTTCTGTATAAAAGCCCATTTTTGCCCCCGCATTATAATTTAATAATTGAATATTAACGAATTAAAAAGAAAGTGTCAAAGGTTAATTTGAGGTGCGCTGACGGAGGATTTCAAACAGAAGCACGCCCGCCGCAACCGAAACATTTAAAGATTGTATTTTCCCCTTCATCGGGATATTGACAAGTATATCGCAGTTTTCTGCTGTCAGTCGTCTTATCCCCTTCTCTTCGTTTCCGACTACAACAGCGGCCGGGATTTTATAATCGATTTCAGTATATGGTTTTGAGTTTTCCAGCGAAGAACCTATAATCCAGAACCCATTGTCTTTAAGTTCTTTAATTGCCTGAACCAGGTTATTCACCTGTGCTATTTTAAGGTGTTCTGTAGCACCGGCAGATGTTTTTACAACGGTCTCGTTTATTGGAGCACTATGGTGTTTTGTAGTGATTATACCGTCAACCTCCGAACATTCAGCAGTTCTAATTATAGCTCCAAGGTTGTGGGTATCCTGAATTGAGTCGAGAAGTAAAATAAGGGGATACTGTTTCTTTTTAGCTGAGGATATGATATCAGCAGCTTCAAAGAACTTATGTGAGGACTTCCTTGCTGCTATGCCCTGGGTATTGGGATGATCGGTGAGTGCCTTGAATTTTTCAGGGGTTACCAGGTTTACTTTAATTCCTCGTTTCTTTGCGGCTATCCTGATTGAATCTACAATTCCCCCTTTTTGTCCAAATAAGATGTAGACCTGCTCAATTTCTTCACCGGAGTTGATTGCCTCAAGAACAGGTTTTCTGCCTACTACAAGACTCATCAGGCGGACGCCTCTTTTACCGGCTTCTTTCTGCTGTGTGTTTTCTCAGGTACGGGGACAAATTTCGGTTTGTTCCGCTTTGTAAGGTAAATAAACCCTGCTGTACCAACCAGGATCATTACGACCGAGATAAGCTGAGCTTCTGTAAGTCCCAGGAACAGACGAGGGTTCAACCTTATTATTTCAACTAAAAATCTTTCTACACCAGCGAATATCAGATAAGCCATGAATAATTTCCCGTCGCTCCAGTCTTTTTTCCGCAGCTTCCAGAGGATAGCGAATATTATAACAGCCGCTATAAACTCATAAATAGGTGTAGGATGCAGAGGAGTATTATCCGGAACGATGCCGTTTGGAAAATGCTTAGCTATATCGGTTCCCCTGAACATAACTGAGGGAGGAACAGTACCATTAGAATAATCAGTTCCCCAGGGGAGGCTTGTAGGAATTCCATAATCTCCATCGCCCGCCAGGTGACAACCTATCCTTCCGATTCCATATGCAAGTATAAGAGAGGGTGAAGTAGCATCCGCAACAACAAGAAAAGGAATTTTCTTTTTTCGAACGTACAGCCATATTGCCAGGGTGGCGAGAATTAGTCCTCCGTAAAAAGTTAACCCGCCCGGCGAAAAAGCCATTCCAATAGGATCCCTGAGGAAGGCATCCCAATTTTCAAAAAGATGAAAAAGCTTGCTTCCGATAATTCCGAAGACTATTGCAAGCAGAGTAATCTCTGTAGCCAGGTTGGGATTGAGTTTCCTTCTTTCGAATTCCTTTGTAAGTATGTAGCTGGCAACGATAAACGCGATACCGAGCATAAGACCGTAGCTGTATACGGTAAAAGGACCTATTTTAAATAATTCCGGATACATCTGTTTTTAACCTTTCAGGCAAATGTAAATTTCTCTTCGGCTATCTCAAACGTGCAGAATCTGCTGTTATTCTTTTTTTCGGGGACAGATTCTTTAATAAGTTCTATGCTTTTTTTGAAGATATTAAAATTCAGAACCGCGGTGTTAATACTACCATCCTGCTTAATAATATTTATCGTATGTTCTCCATAAAGCTCATCAAAATAAATTACCCCGACTGCTGGTCCGGGCTCATTTGTATAGCTGTTTGTAGCTTTTAGTCCCAGCACACTAATATCAATTGTATTCTTCGTCTTTTTGCTGTTCAATGAGAGCTGGTAGTTTAACACGGAAAAGAGCCTGGTTGTTTCCAATTCAACTGCATACTGCTGGATTTTTTTAGAAGGGTTATAAAAGAAGTAAAATTTACAATGATACTCAATCTCATCACTTTTCTTAGCCGGCACAGCCTCTTTTAACTTTTCGGTTGTTCTCTTCCTCGTTCTGGGTATTTCAGGAACAGATTTAGGTTTTTTTAGAGGCATTATTTTTTCACTATTTTCGCTAAAATTTCTTTATCCTCAAGGCTGACAAGCTGCTGTTCGCCTGTATTCATATTTTTAAGATTTGCCTGTTTATTCTGAAATTCTTCACCGCCCACAAAAAGCACATACCTTGAGTTAATTTTATTGGCCTCTCTCATTTGAGCTTTTACACTTCTGTCAAGATAGTCGAAATCAACAGAAAGGCCCGCACGACGTGAATTTACTGCAATTTCAAAAACTTCGGAAGTCAATTCTTTATCAATCCTTACGATATATAAATCGAGCCTGTCGTCCGGAATCTTAAGAGTATCCTCATTTTCACAAGCCAGTAGTATTCTTTCCATACCGGCAGCAAATCCCACACCTGGAGCAGGCGTTCCTCCGAGCTGCTCTATTAAAAGATCGTATCTCCCGCCTCCGCAGAGAGCACTTTGAGAGCCTACGCTGCCGCTGACTATTTCAAAAGTTGTACGGGTATAATAATCGAGACCGCGAACCAGTTTGGGATCAACTTCAAAAGGAATATCGGCCTGTCTTAACAAGCTTTTAACTAAATCGAAATCCTGGATGCTTTCGTTATCAAGGTGTTCAAGAAGAAGGGGCGCACCTTCGAGAAGCTCCTGATCAGATTCAATTTTACTATCGAAAATCCGGAGAATGTTTTTATCAAATCTTTTACGGCTATCTTCAGATAACTTTTCTTTTTTATCGCTGAGGTATTCACGAAGTTTCAACTTATAGGCTTCCCTCGATTCCGGAATGCCGAGGGAGTTTATCTTTACTGACAGGTCTGAGAGTCCCAGCGCCCGAAGCATATCATAGACCATTTGTATCATCTCTACATCCAGCATAGGAGAGACACTTCCTATAGCCTCGGCTCCGAACTGGTGGAATTGTCTTAACCTGCCTGCCTGGGGGCGCTCCTGACGGAACATCGGAGAGATATAAAAAAGTTTTGAAAGGGGCTGCTGTTTTCCTAAAGAATGCTCAATAAATGCTCTGACAACGGCGGCTGTCATTTCGGGTTTAAGGGTAACGCTGGTCTCGCTTCTGTCGATGAAGGTATACATTTCCTTTCCAACAATATCAGTCTCCTCCCCTATACCGCGTGCAAAGAGAGCTGTTTCCTCGAAAACCGGCGTTCTTATTTCTTTATAGTTGAAATTCCTGAATATGCGTGTAACAGTATCTTCCAGATATTTCCATTTCAGGGTTTCAGGATATAGCAAATCTTTAGTACCGGTTATTGCTTTGATCATAGGGACAGAGATGATCCTTTCAGAGATGTTAAAGGAAAGTACTAAACTTCGAAATAATTTTCTTCTTCTTTATTAAAAATCTCAAGAATTTCTTCGACCGAGCCTGCTTCCAGAAGTCTGTTTCTGAAATCATCTTTATTCATCATTCTCGAGATCCGGCTTAACAGCTTAATATGCTTACTTACCAGATTATCCTTACCTACCAGCAGGAAGACCAGGTGAACGGGCTGACCGTCAAGCGCATCGTAATCTACCGGGTTTTTAGTTTTTCCAAACGCAGCGATTATATCAGAAATTGAATTGGTTTTACCATGCGGAATAGCAAATCCTTTACCTACCCCGGTAGACATTATTTTCTCTCTATCGAGTACGGCAGATCTTACTTTTTCAACGTCCTGCACACGGCTGTCGCCTTTGAACAGATCAATTAGTTCGTTTATAACCTCATCTTTTTTATTTCCTTTGAGATCGGATACGATCACGCCAGGATTTAATAGTTCAGAAACTTTCATTATCCGCCTTAATTCCTTCTCTTTCAAATGATTGCAAAATGAATTTTAAATTTAACATTCCCTCTGAAGTTAATCAATTTTATCAGTATAAAATAAATTAAATGATTCAGCAGTTATGACACTGAATACATAAAAAATACCGGCTAAACCAATACAATATTCATTTTAAATGATAATTAAATTGCCTTGCAGTACACTTTAGCTTAATTTTGAAAATGACTTATTTTTCAATTTTACGGGGATTTTATAATGGAGATACAGAATAAAACCATTCTTGTATTAGGCGGCTGGGGATTGGTTGGCAGCGCGGTTATAAGAAAGCTTGTTTCCGAAAATCCGAAGAAAATAATTATATCTTCTTTAAGATTATCTGAAGCACAGGAAGCTGTTGAAAAGCATAGAAAGGAATTTCCTGATAAGGGGAAAGGTCTTTTTGCAGCATGGGGCGGAGATATATTCGTTAGAAATGAATTCAAAGAACTCAACAGGCAGGAAATACTTAATGATACTTCAAGAAGAAGAATCCTGATGTCTGATATAATGGAGGAATTAAGTGATGAGATTCTGCATAAATCCTCCGTGTACAATCTGCTGACAGAGTATAAACCCGACATTGTAATTGATGCAATAAATACAGCAACGGCCATTGCATACCAGGATGTATATACTACCTACCGCAGCATTAAAAGGGCAATTAACTTAAAAGCGGATTATGACCAGATAGTTGAGGAAACTGAGAAACTTCTCTGCACTGAATATATTCCTCAGCTGATAAGGCATGTTCAGCTGTTGTACAGCTCGATGATGGAGGTAGGTACCAAGGTTTACCTTAAAATAGGGACGAGCGGCACGGGAGGAATGGGTCTTAATATTCCTTACACTCATAGTGAAGAGAAACCATCGCGCGTGCTTCTTAGTAAATCATCAATTGCCGGCGCGCATACGCTTCTATTATTCCTGATGGGAAGAACTCCGGAAGGACCAATCACGAAAGAAATTAAACCGACGGCGGCTATTGCGTGGAAGCGGATTGAATTCGGGGAAATAAAACGAAAAGGCCAACCGATAGAGCTGGCGGATATTCCTGTTACCAGGGCAATTCCTCTGCAGGATAAATTCCAGATCTGTTCCGACCTGAATTATCCACTGACAGGAGAAACTCTTAAATCAGTTTTTATTGATACCGGTGAGAACGGAATATTCTCCCGCGGTGAATTTGAGACTATTACAGCCCAGAAGCAGATGGAATTTGTTACCCCGGAAGAGATAGCTGATGTAGTAACTTTTGAGATAAGGGGGGGCAATACCGGTCATGATATAGTGAGCTCTCTTGACCACGCAACGCTTGAACCTACATATCGTGCAGGGTACATGCAGCATATGGCTGTTAAGAAACTTGCTGAACTCGAGAAAAAACATGGGAGCCACAGCATAGCATTTGAACTGCTTGGACCTCCCCGTCTTTCGAAACTGCTGTATGAAATTCACCTGATGCGTCTGTTCAATAAAACATTACAGGATATTATTGATAAAACTCCCGAGGAGCTTTCAACCAAATGTTTCGACATTATTGCAAATGATGACAAACTAAGGAACGAAATGCTTGCTGTGGGTATTCCTGTACTTTTACCTGACGGAAATTCACTGCTTCGCGGCAGCATGATAAAGATACCTGCTTTCAGAGGTGACAATGTTGTAGATGTGGATGAAAAAAACATTAATACCTGGGCTTATGAAGGATGGGTTGATTTAAGGAAAGAGAATATGAAAAAATGGCAGGTAAGATTGAAAGAACTCATTGAAGAAGCAAACAGTATCCCGGAAGACGACACAAGCTCACAGCATGTAAGAACGAAAGAATACTGGAATAATTTCGAAGAAATAAGCATCGGAAAGATCTGCAGCTGGCTCTTCATCCATGAAGAACATGGGAACAGAATGAAATCGTAGTTATTTGTTATTAAATGTATTAAAAAGGCTGTCATCGGGCAGCCTTTTTTTTGCCTCCGGCAGGAAACTTTTTCAGGGAATTACTGGTTCAAACCGTTATGAAGAAAGGAATTATCATTTTCATAAAAGTCCTGGTTATAACCGCTATAATAGCAGCTTTTATTTACCAGATGAGTATCGGGGTATGTCCCGTGCCTTAAACTCTAGTTTATCATTGAAATCATAGTTGATATCTCATCAACCATCTCATCAATATTTCCCGAGAACCCGACCTTCATAAATCTAATATCGCCGTTTCCATCAACAACAAATTTTGTGGGAATACCGCTAACCCTGTAATCCTCAATCACCTTATTATCGTTATCGAGGAGAACATGGAACGGATAATTATGCTCCTCCATAAATTCTTTTGCATTCTGCTTTTTGTCATCCGCATTCTCCCAGGAATTTATGAAGAGAAACTGAACGTTGGGGTTTGACTGATATTGCTCTACAGCTTTCTGCATTCCGGGAAATGAAGCTTTACAGGGACCGCACCAGGTAGCCCAGAAATCAAGCACCAGAGTTTTACCCTTTAATGATTTAAGTGAAACTTTCCGTCCGTTCAGGTCAACGAGAGAAAAATCAGGGGCCGGATGTTTCATAATTTCCTTTTCGAGTCGCGCCACCAGTAGTTGTTTAGCAACCGATTCAAACTGTGCAATGTATGAATCAAATCCTGCTGAAGAACCCTGTTCCTTTGTATAAATATCCTTAAGCATGGATTTCATTTCGGGAGTAGCCTTCCCCTGCTTTATATAACCTTCAATTTCACTTTTTGCGGCATCAGTTTTCCCGTTGGCAACCAGAATTTTAGCATAGAGCTGGTTAACTTCTTCATCCTTACCTTTGGTTAATTCCTTCGCTTCATTCAAAGGGGTCTCAGCGTCCTCAACCTTTCCGAGAGTATACAAAGCTCTGGCCTTAGCGTAAAGGTTCATTCCAAGCAACGATTGACGGTCTTCTTTCCATTCCTCATTACTCTGATATTTAGGCTTCTTCCCGGAAGGATTATCCACCTCTTTCCTTGCCCGATCAACACCGAGGCCGGCAATATCCAGGGCTATTGCAGGATACTTGTTATCATCGAGCATCTTTGAGGCAATTGAATAAAATCTATAGGTAGAAAATTTAGAGGTATTGTTCTCAAAGAAGTCCTGCATCGCCTTAAACTTATTTTTCTGATAATAATTTATGGCCATTACATCGTAAAAATTAGACAAGTAATCGCTTTGAGGATACGCCGCCTCAAAATCCTGGAGCATTTTACTTTTCTTGAACATATCGGGTTGGTTATAAAATGCTTCATATTTCTCGTCCTGGACAAAATCACTCTGCGGATATCTCTCCTCAAGAATCCTCTTGTAAGTATCAGCCCGGTTAGGCATGTCTGCCTTATCATACCATTCGGCCAGAACTGTATAGTCTTTTTCATTATCAGCATGAGAGTACAATCCCGCTAATTCCCTGATAATTATTGACGACGCGTTATCTTTATTGAGCATTGTCTGAACACCAAGATAAGGCCCCATATAATTATTCTTAATATCGGGATTCGCATCAAAATCTTTCTTGAAATAATAAAGAGAAGAATCAAAATTTCTATCCATATCCAGGTAGTAGCTTCCCCATGTGTATATCGCAGAAGCGTAACCCGCATAACTTCCGGGAAGAACATTCCCTTTTTCATCATAAAGATTTACCAGGTAGCCTGACTTCTGATTGTTGTCAATATCCTCATCGTTCTTAAATTTGATAAGGACGCCTTTGGTTGAATCATTTGTGGATATTTTACCTTTCCAGCCTTCATTCGATTTCTGCATTTCAACCTGACGGGTTTCATCAAGGTCGGTGTTGTAGAGGTAAGCTACCATACTGATCTGAGAGGCATCCTTCAGGCCGGTACTATCAGGATTATAAATTACGGTGAATTCTTCTCCCGGCTTCGGCATTGAAGGTTCTGTTGAAAACTTTTGTTTTAATTTAACTTCCTGCGAGCAGGACTGAAATAAGAATAGTGAAGCGGCAAAGATGAGAAGAATATGAGCACTTTTTTTCATTACATTTCCGAATTTTCAAAATTTAACAGTAATAAATAATAAACTTAACTAATACTTAAAATGCTTAATTTGTTCACCCTTCTCACCGATCTCGGTCATGGCTTCAATACCAAGCTGAAGATGGAGGTCGGAAAAATTCTCGGTAACCTTACGGTCAGATTCCGTAGTCTTTATCCCCTCAGGAACCATAGGCATATCCGAAACCAGGAGCAATGCTCCGCGGGGTATCTGGTTAACCAGTCCCACAATAAAAAGCGTGGCCGTCTCCATATCAATACCAATTGTGGAAAGTTTCTTGAGATAGCTCTTGAATGATCTGTCCCATTCCCAAACCCGCCTGTTGGTCGTATAAATTACGCCTGTTCTGTATTCAAGGTTTCTTGCTATCAGCTTTTCAGACACGAACTTATGCAGCTTAAAAGAAGGGAGAGCAGGCACTTCTTTGGGCATATAATCATCACTTGTACCATCGCCTCTTATCGCGGCGATAGGAAGAATAAAATGTCCTATCTCGGTGGAACGTTTTAGTCCCCCGCACTTACCAAGGAATAAAACTCCCCGGGGGTTCCTTGCCACAAGGAGGTCCATTATAGTTGCTGCATTTGCTGACCCCATTCCGAAATTTATTATACTGAGTCCGTTGTTGTTAGTGGCCGTCTGCATCGGTTTGCCGATACCCTTAATATCACATGAGAAATGGTCTGCAAAGGAGGAGACATAGTTATGAAAGTTTGTAAGCAGCAGATAATCGCCGAATTCATCTATTTCCGTTCCGGTATACCGAGGCAGCCAGTCTTTTGCTATATCAAGTTTAGTTTTGAAGGAACTGTTCTTATGTGATTTGGTTTTCACTGCGGCATTATTGTTTGAGGATTGTGTTCTTTTCATATATTTTGTAGTTATTGATCTTTGGCAATTAAAGTTATAAAAAATCCGGGACAATACATGCAGAAAGGTTTCAGGAATTTCTTAGAAAAATCCGGTTTAAATGAAGTAAAAGTACTGCTTGTAGTTCTCTCTGTACTGGCGGGATTCCTTATATTTATAAGCATAGCAGACGAAGTTGTGGAGGGGGAAACCCAGCATTTTGACAATTACATTTTGAAATCGCTGAGGGAGCCTGGTGATGTCTCCACACCCGCTTTCCCCGGCTGGGTAACAAATGCTATGGAAGACATAACTTCACTTGGCAGCGGAACGGTAATAGTATTAGTTACTTTATTTGTAACGGGTTATCTGCTGCTGCGGAAGAAGTATTACTGGCTGGGACTGGTTTTAACTGCAACAATAGGCGGAGCACTGCTGGTTTGGGGATTAAAAGAATTTATTGGAAGAACAAGACCCACAGTGGTTACACACCTCCTGGAAGAAAAATCGCTTAGTTTTCCCAGCGGTCACTCTATGATGTCGGCTATTGTATATTTAACCCAGGCAACCCTGCTGAGCAGGATTGAAGAGGACAGGAAGGCTAAGATCTATATAATCTCAACAGCCCTCCTGTTAACATTTCTTATCGGCATAAGCAGAATTTACATCGGAGTTCATTATCCTACCGATGTGCTGGCCGGCTGGATTGCCGGGATCAGCTGGGCTCTGCTCTGCTGGTACGCTGCTTCGCTTTTTGAAAGAAGACGGCATACCTCACTGCATTAATCTTACAGTCCCTTACCAGCAGATTATTTAACCAATAACATTTTCCTAACCTGAGTAAAAGAACCGGCGGTGAGCCGGTATATATAAACTCCGCTTGTTAATTTCTTGCCGTCAAAATTAACTTCATATTTTCCTGCTGATTTATTTTCGTTTACAAGAGCCGCAACTTCTTCACCAAGACTATTAAATACCTTCAATGAGACGAAGCTTTTTTCGGGAAGCTGGTAGCTAATAACCGTAGCCGGATTAAAAGGATTTGGATAATTCTGTTTTAGAGCATAGGTTAAGAGGAATTCATTTTCCACTTCCACAGGTCCGTAATATTTAAATGATCCGTCATAGTCCCACTGCTTTAACCGGTAATAAGAAGTTCCCCGAAGAGGATTTTTATCAATGTATGAATATTCTATTCTTCCCGCGGCTGTTCCCTGTCCCTTAACGAAACCGATTGCGCCCCAATCCTGCTTTGTTAAGGATCTCTGAACCTCAAAGCCGTTATTATTCAGCTCGGAGCCAGTTGCCCATTTCAGCATCACCGAATTATTCTGCGTAGAGGCGGTAAACGAGGTCAGTTCAACAGGCAGCACCGTATATACCAGAATTCCTATATCATCTACATACCAGCCGTCAGCGTTAAGAGAACCGTCACTTTTAAGTTCAAATTTTAATTTAAACTGGCTTGCATTATAACCAGCGAGGTTAATTTCTTCGTGCACCCAATTCGGCTGATCGCCGTTATACACAGGTTCATCCGGTTCAAAAGATCCCGAACCCTGGATTGTATATTCCCCTTCCAGCGCTGTCCATGTACCACCATTATTTGTTGAAATCTCAACCTGTCCGTAATCCCAGCCGGGTTCCATTGAATATTTTGTCCAGAATGATAAACGCGGATTTGCATATCCCGAAAGATCAATGGCATTTGTAAGTGTCATAGTAACCGTAGCGTTACTTGAATAGCTGCCATTCTTGCTGTCGGTGTAACAGGCAGGCGGGGTGTAAAAGGCCGAGGTTGTTGATTCCCAGTGGGGTGTTGAAGGTGAAGATGTAACTGTCCAGTAATTTGAGGGATCATTGGTTGAATCAATAAATACATACTCGGGAGTACCAATAATTATTTTTAGAGTATCGGTACCTATGAATTCTCCCTCAGAGTAATTTGTTAATACCAGTGAGATTTCCTGCTCAACCGGCGCGTTTTGGGAAATACTGAATGTGAAGGGTACCACCGCCTCCTTACTGGAACGTGCCGATATTGAATCAAGTGATGTTGAACCGTTAATGACGGTAAGGTCAGGACTTAAAGAAGAGAGCTCAGAGGTAAACCCATAAGCAGAAGACAAACCTTTATTTTTGAATGTGGGAGTCATTTCCACATTATCACCGGGATTGAAATTCTGATGATCATAACCCGGAGATTCTATAGAAACATATTCTCCGGCAACCAGTGAGTTATAAATGAGCGTCCACAGTGTATTCTGCACGATAGGAAAGATCCTCGACTGGGAAGGCCAGAAATAGTCGGAGCTTGTTCCTATTTCAATAGTATACCCGAAAATTTTGTTTTTAGTTGTCTGCTCGCCGTAAAGCCAGTCTCTTGCCGCGCCATTAGAATTGTAGCCTAATATATATCCTCCCGTACCATATACGAATCCGTTGCCTTTAACCATATCAGTACAGAAATCGATGTAAGTTTCTTCATCAGGGCAGGCCTGGTTTATATATCCCCACGGATAGAGCAGATCATTTCCGAAAGCATGCATATTATAATACGTCTTAAAATTTTTGCCTGAAACAAAATCCCTTACAGCCTGAGATTCCGGTTCGGAAAAAGCAGACGTTCCGCGGAAGGTTTCATCGCAAGGGTCGGGACTCGAGCCTATATTATCATATCCCCATTTATACCCATAGTTCCGGTTCAGATCTATTCCATAACATCCGCCGCCGTTGTTCTTCCTGTTTTTCCGCCACATACCGCCGCCGTTTGGATCTGTCTGATGGTTGTATTCATAACCGTCAGCGTTATAAACAGGCACGCAGTATATTTCCCTGTTATTAACAAGATAGGCGGCAAGAGGATCTGTATTGTAGTTTTCCAGCAGGTACCACATAAAATACATAAGGCACGACATCGATGCAGGTTCCCGCGCATGGATAAGCGCGTCAAATCCGACGGCAGGTTCATTTTCCTGAACATTAGGGTTATCAGAAATTTTAACTGCCCAGATAGTTCTTCCTTCAACCGTAGTACCTATAGAAAATTTTTGGGTTATCAGGTTAGGGTAATGGGCATACATAGAATCAAGATTGGCCGCAACTTCGGCATATGTATAAAAACCTCCCATTGAACCAAACCCGAAGCCATCTACACCGAAATCAGATTTACTTTGATTTATGACAGCTTGCTTTTCATTCTCGCTCATCGCCGGTAACGAATGATAATAGGAATACCAGTCATCTATGAGGACAATAAAACTCAACCCGCTGGCCTGCAGCCGCGTGAACTCATCTTCATTCAGAAATAATGATATTGATTTATCTTTCCCAGTAATACCTTCCTGAATATCCGCACCTGTTGAAGCCAGTACAGATACATCGGAAGGACTATTGATATAAACTTTTACTTGCTTGTAATTTTGAGAAAAGCCAAACACAGAAAGAATAAAGAAAGCTGAAACAAAAAAGAAGAAAGTTTTCATCCCCATCACCGTATATTTATAAAATTTAGATCACAAAATAGTACAAATTAAATTACCATATGAATTTTTTTGAAGGATAACCGAAAATTCTGATCGTATAAAATATGTGTATTTATCTTAGACGACTCCACTTAACGAAGAAATATTTTTATCCGATATCAGATTAATACACTGACATTTTGTCATACGTTTATTTTTTCAAAGGCTGAAAATTACGTTTTTTCGCTCCTTTCAAGATGTCTCATTTTGAATCCACCTCCGGGTCACCTACTAGTCTTCTCCGAGCCTTCCCCGGCATAAAAAGGGAGTGTGACATTTTGTCATACTTGTTGAATTTATACACAGTTTAGAATTAAAAAAAGTTGAAAGGAAAGGCTGACGAAGAGGTCACGGGACAGGCCAGAATTCCGGACACTTTAACTTCCGGAGCACCAGGTTTGATAAACATTTATATCAGCATGCTCAGGCTTAGCCCAGGTTCTGTACAAAGTTAATGTTCTTTATTTCACCCGCTATTATCAGGGTGTCATTTGCTTTAATAATATATTCCGGACTCGGGATAGCATTTATTTTCTCCCCTTTTTTCTCTTTAATCTTTACCGACAAAACATCCACGCCGTACTGCTTCCTGATATTCAATTCTCTTATTGATTTCCCGATGAATGATTTGGGAGGAGCTATTTCTATTATAGAATAACCCTCCATAAAATGAACCATTGGTTCTTCGTCTTTCATCGTGATCAGGCTGGCAAGGTTCGAGGTAAGTTCCCTTCGCTCAATTTCACGGTCGTAGGCATCCTGAATATCCTTCCTCCAGATAATCCCGATAATCTTATTTGAGTTAGTATCAGCAACAACAGGCAGACCATCAAAAGAATATTTGCGGAGTTTATCCAGTGCCATCTGACAACTATCTTCAGGTGAGATCGATTCAAAATAAGGATTGGAAATGTCGCCGGCAATCAGAAGATTCTGCAGCGATTCCCTTTCGTACAGGTAGTCTTTTATATCGTGAATGGAGATCATTCCGCTTACATGTCCTTCTGAATCCACCACAGGAAAGTCGGCTTCTTTTCCCCTGATGATGCGGTTAACGATCTGACTGAAATTGTCAGTTACTAGAATTGCTTCATATTCTTTCCTGTAAACATCCTTCACATAAATTGACTCCATAACATTGGTCTCCATCCCCTCCTTTAGACCAATATTTCTGAGTACCAGCTTGAGAGTATAGATAGACTCTCTGGATAATTTTGAAGAGAGGATCATACTTATGATACAGGTAATCATAAGGGGAAGAATAATATGGTAATCATTAGTAAGCTCGAAGACTATTATGATTGCTGTTATGGGTGCACGGGTGGTTCCTGCTACCAGCCCCCCCATCGCCACCAGCGCGTAAGCTCCCGGCGAGGCGGTTATATCGGGAAAATAAGAATGCACGAACGTTCCGAAGAAGTAGCCGAGCATTGCCCCCATGAACAGAGATGGAGCGAAAATACCGCCGGACCCCCCCGAACCAAGTGTAAGAGAAGTAGCTAATATTTTCATGAAAATTAATATCAGAGCTACATACCAGAGCATGTTCCCGTACAGAGCGGTATTTATTGAATCATACCCTACTCCCATAACCTGCGGAAATGCCAGGGCTATTATTCCAATACCAAGGCCTCCCAGTGCGGGCTTAAAGCTTTCAGGGATGTTCAGATGGTTATCAAATAATTCTTCGCAGTAGTAAAGAGTTTTTATGAACAGGTAAGCAACCAGACCGCTTGCTGCGCCTAGAATAAAGTAAAAAACGATTTCAAGAGGAGAGGCAAGCTGATATTTCGGTACGATAAAAGCGGCGAAGTTTCCTTCAAATGTGTGTGAAATAACCGTTGCCATCACCGAAGAGATAACGATGGGAGAGAACTGCGCAACAGCGAAGTCCATAAGTACTATTTCAACTGCAAACAGGGCACCGGCTATAGGGGCGTTAAAAGCGGCAGCTATGCCTGCAGCAGCTCCGCAGCCCACCAGAGTTTTCATTCGTTTGGTTGATACGCGCAGAAACTGGCCTACTACCGATCCCAGACTTGAACCGATCTGGATAATAGGTCCTTCTCTTCCAACTGATCCGCCGGTACCTATTGAAATAGCAGAAGCAACGGCTTTAACGAAAGCAACCCTTCCCCGTATCTGTCCTCCTTTCAGCAAAATTGCCTGCATAACCTCAGGAACACCATGTCCTTTTGCTTCCGGGGCGAGGAAATAAATAATCGGTCCGACTATGAGTCCACCGACTATAGGAATGATGAGAATAAGAAACCAGGGGGTAGACATGATATTCTGAAGAAGGTTGCCGGGACCCGGAAACGAAATATCAGAGAAGAACTTTATCATAGCCCTTATACCAATAGCAGAAAAACCGGCGAGAACCCCAATTATGATCGCTATAACGATCATAAAAGTATGCTCGGTCATTTTAGCTCTTTCAAAAAGAGAGGCAGTGCTCAGGGAGAGGCGCGAATAAGCTTTCTTGAAAGATACTTTCACCATTTCTCCGGAATAAGAGCGGGAATAAATTCGAAAAATAAAATAGCGAACGTGAACATTTGCAAAAACTTCAGATTATTTTGTAGCTAAAACTTACAGGAAATTCCCATTATAAATTTTTTCTCACGCAAAACCGGATCTGAATTTTGAAATCCCAGGTAAATATTTAACGGGATATCCGGCATCATCTGAGCACGATTCGGCATTTCTACCGGCAATAAGCTTTCAGGGGATCTTATGAGTAAAGAGCCCTGAGAAGTAGAATCCTTTTTCTCCTCTTTCTTCGATTCATCTTTATCGATGACAAGTTTGTAGAACAACAAACCAGCTATAATTACTCCCCCTACAATCAACAAAGCTGAACTGCCGCCGCCCGTATCTTCTGTCTGGCCGGATGATGATCCCCCGCCTCCGGGAACATTAGCTGTCTTCAGCAATCCCTGGCTATAACTTTCAGGTGATAAAAATATAACCTGCAGTCCGAAAATCAATAGAACAAGTACCGGGACGCTTGTTCTGTAAATGGAGCGAAACATCTTGTCCTCCGGTGAATTTCATTTTTACGTCTTAAGATAATTCATTTACTACTGAATTACCAAACCTGCTATTACATACTTCATTCATCTTAATAATAAAATTAATGAGTAAAAAGTAAAATCAGTATCAGGAATTCAAATCAACAACAAAGCTGTAGCCGTGTTTCTTAAAACCAAGTGATTCATAAAACTTATGTGCGTTTTCTCGCCGGAGGTGACTGGAGAGCACCATCTTATAGCAGCCCTTCTCACGACTCTTTTCCATAGCAAAGTTCATCATTGCCTTACCAATACCCATACCCTGCAGGTCTTTCCTGATAACAACATCCTCAACAATGGCGGATGGTTCCCCCCGATGAGCAAGGTTGTCCATAATTAAAAGCGCAAAAGTTCCAACAACCTCTTCATTAAGCTCGGCAAGATACAGGTGGTAATCGGGATAGGTTGTAAGTTTATCAAACTTCTGTTCAGCTTCTTTAAGGGAAATTTTGTCTTCCGGGTCATCCGTCAATCCCCTGTACAACTCAAGAATTTTTTGAAGATCCCCTCTCGCAGCCGGTCTGATCCTGTACTGAATCATAGTTTTATGATTAGTCAATATCTTTATTATTTGTAGGGACGGAATGTTTTGCTATTATTTCACCATCTTCTACGATGACGGCGGACAGCTTATTGCACGTGTAAACCGAAGTATCTATGTAGGCAACATTATTCCATTTCTGGTAAGTAACATCCTGTTTACGTGTATGGCCTACAATCTGAAGTTTTCCAAGGTTCATCAGCTCATCTCTCGTCCACAGTATACCGTGCTCGCTTGTGATGCTGCTGTGCATTTCTTCATCCAGCTTTTCAATATCCTTAAGAGGCTCGGAATCAAGTGACGAACTGAAATATGAGGAAATACCAGCATGCGAAATAAAGCATTCAGGAAGATTGAAGAATAGCGGTGCCTGGGTAATAAGGTCGAGGTGCTCGGAAATTTTATCAAATTTATTATCGTAGGAAGAAATAGTTTTCTCAAACCCGTTATATATCCACGAAGCACCCATATTTGTAGTGGGTTTTTTGATGAAGTAATAGAACATATAGTCGTGGTTGCCGGGGGTAAATTTAATCCCTTCGTTTTTAACAAACTCCAGCACTTCAAAGCTGAAGTTTCCCCTGTCGATAAGGTCACCCACGCAATATAAAGGGACAGCAGGATACAGGCTTCTTATTTTTTTCACCAGTTCCTGCAATGTATAGAGGCATCCGTGCACATCACCAATTACAGCTATCATAATTAAATATATTTAATTTCCTGTGCATATTTTTGAAGCTCATCACGGAACTTCGGATGTGCGATACTGATAAGTTCCCTTACCCGTTCTCTTATGGATTTGCCGAAAAGCTGCGCCACGCCGTATTCAGTAACGACGTAGTGAACATCGGCCCTGTTGGTTATTACACCAGCGCCGGGTTTTATCTGGGTTACGATCCTCGACATCTTCCCGTCTTTAGTAGTTGAAGGGAGAGCAATAATAGGTTTCCCGTTTTCAGAATGCGCTGCCCCTCTTATAAAGTCCACCTGTCCCCCGAATCCGCTGTACAGCCTTGTACCGATCGTATCAGAACAAACCTGGCCTGTTACATCAACTTCAATCGCGGAGTTTATAGCAACCATATTATCATTTTTTGCGATAATAAAAGGATCATTCACATATTCCTGGGGATGGAATTCAATCAGGGGATTATTATCAATAAAATCGAAGAGCTTTTTTGTCCCGAGAACAAAGCCCGCTATTATTTTCCCGCGGTGGAGCGTCTTCTTTTCATTTGTAATAATACCGGCTTCAACTAGTCCTATTATCCCGTCTGAAAACATCTCAGAATGAATTCCCAGGGCTTTTTTATCATACAGAAAACTTAATACCGAATCAGGGATCGCCCCGATCCCCATCTGGAGGGTAGACCCGTCCTCAATTAATTCCGATATATGCGACCCGATATTCCTATATATATTTTCCAGCTGCGGAGACATATTCTTATCAACCTGAGGAAGTTCCTGTATGGGGTCATTAACTTCAACTATATAATTTATCTTATTGATATGAATAAATGAATCACCAAGCGTCCTCGGCATATTTGGGTTAACCTGTGCTATTACGACCTTGGCTTTTTCGGCGGGACTCTTAATAGGCCCGACATCAACTCCATAGCTGCAGAATCCATGTTCATCAGGAAGCGAAACATGAATAAATGCTATGTCTACCGGTATTATTCCCCTGGTGAAAAGCAGGGGATACTCATAAAGATAAATAGGAGTAAAATCCGCTCTTCCTTCGTTAACGCTTTTACGCGAATTACCGCCTATGAAATATGCATTATGTCTGAAATGTCCTTCCATCTCCGGTTTCAGGTAAGGCAGCTCTCCAACAGTCAGGATGTGCATAATTTCCACATCATAAAGAGTATCTTTTCTGTTAACCATTGCATTTATAAGAGTATGAGGTACAGCGCATCCGCCCTGCACAATTATTCTATCTTTTGATTTGATCTCTCTTACAGCTTCTTCTGCCGTAACTATCTTCTTATTATACGCGCTTATCAGGCTGGTATGGATAGTATTCTTCGGTTTTAATTCTTCGAGTGGTGCCATTTCGTTTACTTCTTCGATTCTAATAGTTTTCAATTTGTTGAGAAAACTCTGAGTTTTCTGAACTCTACATTAAATATGTTGGCAATCTGTTCATTAGAACAGTAGCCGTTGTACGTGCAGACCCCTTTCGCAAGACCTTCATCACCCATCAGCGCGTTCCCGAGTCCGTTATCAGTAATATTCTGAATATACGGCAGAGACGCATTATTCAACCCGTAGCTGGCGGTACGTGCAACAATTGCAGGCATATTTGGTACACAATAGTGAATGACACCGTATTTTTCATATACGGGATCTCTCAACGTTGTAAGCCTGCTGGTTTCAATACACCCGCCCTGATCAATTGATACATCAACTATCACAGCTCCCGGTTTCATCTGTTTAACCATATCTTCACTAACCAGATGCGGAGTTTTTTCACCTTTTATCAATACCGCGCCAATAAGCACATCCGCAAATTTAACGCCTCTCTCTATAGTATACGGGTTTGCCACAACTGTGGTGATTTTCTTTCTAAAATGTTCATCAATCTTGCGAAGACGTCCAAGATCCTTGTCAAGGACAATAACCTGTGCGCCGATACCTAACGCCGCCCTTGCAGCCGTAGTACCAACCACTCCGGAACCTAGTATAACAACTGCAGCAGGAGCAACTCCTGTTATGCCTCCAAGTAGAATTCCTCTCCCTTCCTTCGGGTAGCTTTCAAGGTACCTGCTCGCTACCTGGATAGAAATAGGACCCGCAATTTCGCTCATTGCCTGAAGAACAGGAAGACGATTGCTGGTTTCAACCAGGTCATATCCCACTGCGGTAACCTTTTTCTCCATCAGTTTCTCGATGGTATTCTTTTTACCGACCGCAAGATGAAGAAAAGAGAATAAAATCTGGTTTTCCCTGAATAATTCTAATTCAGCATCATTTACAGGTGTCACTTTCAGTACAAGCTCAGCTCTTCCAAATATTTCATCAGGAGTGTATACTATTTTAGCCCCGGTTTTTTCGTAATCTTCATCACTGAAATGACTTCCTTCACCGGCACCTGACTGAATATATACTGTGTGCCCCTTTCTGGTAAGCGCATCCACTCCCGCCGGAGCTAACGCAACTCTTTTTTCTTCATTAAGCTGTTCTTTCGGTATTCCAACTATCATACTAGGATTTCCCAATTTATTATTCAAAATTAGCCAGAAAGATTGATACTATCAATTTTTCCCCGAATCAGTTAAAGCATTGAGTAGGTCTTTTATACCCCTGTTATACCAAAACCGGCGTAATTGCGCCTCTGCCGTTTAATACTGAAATAATATTTTTTGCCGCGAGCGCCGCCATTTCATTGCGGGCTTCAATTGTAGCGCTTCCCAGATGAGGCAGCAGAACAACATTGTTCAGCTTCAATAAATCGGGGTTTACCGATGGTTCGTTTTCATAAACATCAAAGCCTGCCGCAAACAGCTTTTTCTGACGCAGCATCCTTATCAGTTCTTTTTCTTCGACGATTTCTCCCCTGGCAGTATTTATAAGTACGGCAGTTTCTTTTATAAGGCTGAGCCTGTCTTTATTAATAAGATGATAAGTGCTTTCAGTAAGAGGCAGATGAATTGAGATAATATCGGACCTTTTAAGCAGATTATTCAGCGCGACCTTTTTCCCGCCGAGCGACTCAATTTCCGGATTCTCCCTTCCATCGTAATAGAGAATGTTTACACCAAAGCCTGCAGCTCTTTTAGCAACGGCAGTACCGATCCTTCCCGCACCGATAATACCAAAGGTCTTCTCCTTAAGCTCAATTCCCCGCAGAAGCTGAGGCTGCCAGCCTTTAAACTTATTGTCTCTCATCAATTTCTCCCCCTCAATCACTCTCCGTGAACATGAGAGAACAAGCGTCATAGCCAGGTCTGCTGTGGAATCCGTCAAAACGTCGGGAGTGTTGGTTACGGTTATTCCCCTGCTGTTAGCATATGAAACGTCGATATTATTATATCCGACGGCATAATTTGCTATAATTCTGCAGCGTGTCATAGCGTCAATCATCTCTTTATCAAATTTATCTGTCAAAAGAGAGAGAACACCATCCGCATCCCTAACCTCTTTTTTAAGAAGTTCATAAGGAATCGGTTTATCACCTCTGTAAATTTTAACATCAATATTTTTATTTTTTAATAGTTCTGCTGCTTTTTCGGGTATTTCCCTTGTGATGAAAACTTTCATAATACCTTCATTTTAATGACCGAATAACATTCTAACAATAAATACCGCTCCAAGGATTCCTGCAATGTCTGCAATTAGCCCTGCAGGCAGAGCATGTCTTGTATTCTTAATATTTACAGCTCCGAAATACACCGCCAGGACGTAGAATGTAGTTTCTGTACTGCCGAAGAAGGTTGAAACCATTATACCTATAAATGAATCGGGACCATGAACCTTAAGAATTTCCGTCATAATTCCCAGGGATCCGCTTCCGGAAAGTGGTCGCATAAGGGCCATCGGCAAAGCTTCAGCCGGCATACCAATAAAATCTGTAAACGGCTTTAATATATATATAAGCCATTCCATAGCTCCGCCAGCCCTGAATATTCCAATAGCCATGAGCATAGCTACCAGGTAGGGAATTATTCTTATCGCAATATTAAATCCTTCCTTTGCTCCTTCAACAAACTGCTCATATACCCTTATCTTCTTCAGGGCTCCGTATCCTATAAATAAAATAATCAGAGAAGGAATTGCAACTACTGACAAAACTTCTATGAAATTTTTAAGATATTCCGGTTTGATAAGCCGGGAGGCACCGGACAGAATAGCTCCAGCTCCGGTAATGCCTGCCAGAACAATTAAGAGAGCTATGAATAAAAAGATCAGAATTCCGCGAAGGTGACTTTTCAGCCAGTTATAAAATCCCTCTTTTAAAGGGAACTGCTGGAGAACTTTTGCTGCCGTTATGCCTGCTGTTGTAGCGCAGGCAGCTCCAAAAATTGAAGTGCCGATAATTATAGCAGGATCTGAACTTCCGGCCGCCGCCCTCACAGCGATGGCCGTAGCCGGTATCAGCGTTAGTCCCGCCGTATTTATCGCAAGGAAAGTCACCATTGAATTTGTTGCGGTACCCTTATCAGGATTTAACCTGTCAAGTTCTTCCATAGCTTTCAGGCCAAAAGGAGTAGCCGCGTTTCCAAGTCCGAGCATATTTGCCGAAATGTTCATTATCATGGACCCCATAGCAGGATGATCTTCAGGTACATCCGGAAAGAGTCTTTTCATAACCGGTCTCAGCCACCTGGCAATTAAGGTGATTAGTCCCGCCTCCTCAGCCACCTTCATTACTCCAAGCCAGAGCGCCATAATTCCAATAAGTCCCAAAGCTATATTCACAGCTGTACCGGCATAATCAAGTACAGCATTTGTTACATCTTTAAGTTTAATGAATGATACGCTTTCCAGGATAACCTGTGCATTCAGAGTGCTGTTATCCCCCGCGCCATAGGTAATTCTGCCGGTAAGTTTATTCTTCTCACCCGAAGCATTGGCCATCTTCTGCCAGATTGCTGGAGCGGAATTAACTACGTTAATAACGATTGAACCGCTGTGTTTAGCAGGGTTAAGAGTTACAGCGGCAGGAAGCTTAACCGCGCTGTCGGTTTTTTCTGAATAAAAATTATTGAAGTAGGGTTTGTCAACTAAAATCTTTGCATTGTACTTCCCTCCGGAAGAATCTATTGCTCTGTTAAGAATAATTTCAGCCCTGAAAGGCTCATTATTTCTGTACTTATCCGAGCTCTGGTTTGAAATATCAGTAATGAGTGCTGTTCCTATACCCAGGATCAGCAGACCAAGCCAGACATAATTGAGCATTAACTATCCTGTTATTCCGTTACTAATATTTTATTTCTGAATGGAAAATTATGGTTGCCGTTTTTGTTTGCAGTTATTACTTTAATATTATGAAATCCGGACTCAACGTTATGCAGATTTATACTGAGAATATTCGTTTGCTGACTGAAAGTATAATTTAAAGTTTTAACAGAATCAAATTGAACTTCAATAGAAGAAGAATCAATCCCGCTGCTGTCGTTTAAACTATAACTCAGGCTCAGGTCGCCGGCTCTAAACAAAGAGTCACTAAACAAAGGTTGTACTTCGGGTATCCCCGCTTTAAAGTAACGGTATAATCCTTTGAAGATACCCCAGGCTTCAATCTTATTAAACTCATCGATGGCGAGAAGCTGCTCCTCTATATGGTGGGTATGGAAACCGCACTCAACCAAAACTGCGGGGATATGGGTTTCCCTCAGAACCGAAAATCCTTCACCCGGGTAAATGTTATAGTCAGAATAAGTTCCGTCGAAGGAACCGGGTCCTCCTGAATTTCTCATAGCATACGCCAGGTCTCTTTCGATATATTTTGCAAGGTCCTTATCACAGGCATCAAATTCATAATCGTCAGGTTTGGCATGGTAATAAACCGAAGTGTAATTTGTATAATCGTCTCCCTCTTTAGGGGGCGCATTATGATGTATACTTATAAATATGTCTGCCCCGCTTTCATCTGCCATTTTAGAACGGTCCTTTAACCCCACGGTTTTATCTGTTACACGCGACATCAGCACTTCAGCTCCGGCTTTCTGCAGAAAGTCTTTAAGGTATAATGCCACCCTAAGGTTTACATCCGCTTCAACTGCTATACCCTGAGGGCCCTTGTTTTTCCGGTCCTCTCCTCCGTGCCCCGGATCAAGAAAAAATTTATGTTGAGAGAGATAAGGGGATGCGTCCCGGATATATTCCTGAGTGGTTTGAGGATTCTTTAACTCGATGGGTACGTCGTACAGACTTTTTAACGATGAACATCCCGCCAGGATAATACCCGATAATAAAAGCAGGATGTAATACTTCACACTAAAGACCTTCTTCCTCAACAGCCTGTATTTCTTCCGAATCTACCATAACCAGTTCCAAGGGCTGTGAAGTTTTGGGTTCAGTTTCTTTATTCAGTGAATATTTTATAAGGTATTTGTCCTTGATGTCATCAATGGTCTTTTTTTCATCCACTATTTTAATTGGACCGCTGACTGTAGCAGAGAATAAATAATAGCTGTCTTCTTTCCCTTTATTTTTCTTTAATCTTTCATCTTTAACAATCGTGAAACTTACAGAACCGTTAAAACTTATTTTTTCAAAAACCTCATCATCTTTTTCAAGAAAGAAATAGATGTTTTTGTCTAAATACAGGAAAGTAGTTGTGTACTGCATCGCCCTTTCCCCGTCTATATTAAAAGCGAGAATACCTCCTGAACTACTATTCAGCTCTTTTTCAATTGTTTCCAGATCGCGTATATATGAGATTTTTCTGTGCATTTTACACCATTCTATTATCAATAGACATTTTATTTATGCCCGTTCAACTATACAGTTTGAATTATTTAATGCGAAATTACAATCCTGACAATGAGATAAATTCTTGTCAAATTTATTATGTCTTATCTGGAGTACCATCTCCCTTATCTCTTCTCCGAATGCTTTTGTTTCATCGAGGCTGATAATTTCCTTAACATCCTCCCCGGGAAAATTGATAAAAATTAATCTCAGTTCAAAGGATGTTAATTCTTTGAAGAAACGACTTACAATATAGGAATAAAATTTCAATTGATGGAAATATAGTGACGCACGATCACAAATTTCCTCCCTTCTTATTGAATCAGTTTTATAATCGATAATAATAGCTTTTTCCCCCTCAATTATCAGCTTGTCTATTATCCCGTGAAGAAAATAATCCTCCTCATTTACATATATCTCGTACTCATTAAAGGATTTCTTGTATCCTGATATATTCCTGTAAACCCCAGACTCAGAGAACTCGGTTAGTTTACGGGATATCTCTTTGCTTAACGCGGTAAGATTCCCCTGCTCTTCAAAATACGACTCCTTTCTTATAATTTTCTCAATCTCTTCAGGACTAAGTTTCAGTTTGTCCCCCTGAAGGATCTTGTGAATTATACTCCCTTTCCATTCGGCCGCAATTACTCGTCCTTCCTGGTTTTCTTCATCGGAGGCATCTTCCTTAGGACTTAATTCCAGCCGGGGTCTTTTCAATTTTTTATCAGATAAAGATTGCCCGTACTCTTTCATTAGTCCCGACATTTCCATCTCAAAGGATAATCTGTATTTCAAAGGACATAACCTGAAAGTGGCAAATCGTGTTGCGGAAATAACTTCCCCTTTGGGATGATTCTCAATTTGCTTTATCAGTATTCCTGCTTCACCCGGAACGGAATCATCTGCCGGACTATTTACAGCTTCATCCACATTCCTTATAGTCTTTATCTCTTTACTAATCTCCTTGGAGAAATTTTCAAACCCGCCTTCTTCTAATTTCAAAAACTGAAGCTGATCTTTAAATTCGAACTTATCCTGTGTGAAGTCTATACCCAGTCCCTCCTGCAGCAGTTTCATAAAAGAACCTTCCTTATAGTTTTCACTCTCTTCAGCGCTTATAAACAGGTAGTTCTTTGCCCGGGTTGCGCCTACATAAAATAATCGCTTACGTTCGGCAGCCTCTTTTTTTGCTGAGATATAGTCATATAAGAAATTTATGGGTGCAGATTCATAATCGCTGAAATAATCATCATTAATAGGAACCTTCGTAAGGAGACCGAAATTCTTATCAACCTGTATACTCCCCTTCTTCACTTTGTCAACAAATGTTGTTTCATGGGCATTATATATGAAGACGGCAGGATATTCCAGTCCTTTTGCCTGGTGAAGGGTCATCACTTTAACAGAATCAGATTCATCTGCTGTTGCGGCCTGGGCCTCATCCTCCATCTCCCCGATCGATTTTTTCAGGAAGTCGACATAATCATACATAGTCTTAAATCCCTTCCCCTGGAAACCAATAGTAAGCTTTACAAGCTTATCGATGTTCGCTATTTCCTGCTGACCCGATGCTTTTTGAGAGAGCACAGCGAGGTAGGGACTCTCACTTAAAATCCTTCTCAGCAGAGCGGGAGCGTTAAAAACCCTCGCTTGTTCCAGGTGGTCTTGCAGCTTGCCGCAGATTGTCCTCAGCCCCTGATCCGACGAACAGGCTTTCAGGAGCTTTTCCCATAAAGTACTCCCCTCCCGCAGCGATAGCTCATAGATGCGGTTATCGGGGATATTAAAAAAGGGCGAGCGCAGTATCCCCACAAGAGCAGTGTCATTCCTGGAGTCCAGCAGGAACGAGAAATAATTAAATATATCATAAACCGACTGCCGCTGATAAAATCCCTTTCCTCCTACAATCGTGAATGGGATTTTCTTTTCAATGAACTTTTGTTCCAGTGAGGTGAATGATTTCCTTTTCCTTACCAGAACAGCAATATCCTTCCAGTTTAATTTCTCTTCCGTGCCGGTACCGCTAACTATTGAGATTATCCTGCGCGATACAAGTTCGGCCTCATCAACGGATTCGGTCTCATCGTCGTCTTTGCCTGAAGCCGCACCGATAATTACTTCAACAAGACTGTCAGTGTCTTCTTCTTTTGCGCAGACAAGGTCGGAATGGTTAACCTCATTAAAAAGATCATTAGGATTTGAAAAAAGATTCCTGAAAAGTTTATTTACGAACAGGCAAATTCCCGGGGCCATTCTGAAACTATCAGGCAGGCTTAGTAACGACTTTTCCCCCGATGCGCCGCTTATTTGTTCTTTGGTAATTCTGAAAACCTCAAGGTCAGCGTCGCGGAACATGTATATGCTCTGCTTTTCATCCCCCACTACAAACAGGTTCCCCTCCTTCAGGTAGTCTAGTATAGGAAGGAATATCTGGTACTGGATCTCGTTTGTATCCTGGTACTCGTCAACCATAATGTATCTGAATTTACGCGAAAGTTCAGCCTTCACTGAAGGTATCTTAAGGAGATCTTTTGTAAGGATAAGTATGTCTTCATAATCGAGGTAACCGTTTTCTCTTTTCCTCCCTTCATATCTATCTACGCAATGACTGAAAAGATTCAATACTGATCTGCCGAACTTTGCCAGGCTTAACTCATTCTGCTCGTAGTTATCAGGATATTTCAGCCTCGTTACATCACATATATAATCTTCCGCTGCGGCAATCCGATCGGATAAACCATCCCGCATCCCGTTGGCAAGATAGCCCTGTTTCCTTACCTCTCCTTTGTCTGTAAAAGCCGTGCTTCTTATGTGACCAAGTATTTTAATTTTGTCCTCTGTATCAGAAGCATCACGCAAATAATTTATCTGCTGACGAATCTCCAGAGCCTTCGCATTCTCAGCTTTAATCGATAGCACTGTTTCATTTATGAGGGTTAATGAAGCAATAAATTCCTCTTCACCAATACTAATCAGCTTCCCTGCATTCTCAAGAAAAGTTTTGTTAAAAAACTCCCGTATCTCATCGGTATTTTTAGTATAAATTCTTTCCTGTATATCCAGCACCTTCTTCCTGTCCTTCACCAGCAATCTTAATTGCGAGGCCAGACTTAGTCTCGAGCGGAAAAATCTAACCAGGTACTTTGCGTCTTCCGCGGCATCGCCGCCGGAAAGTGCTTCTCTTAAGACTTCTTCAATAGAAAGCTCAATTAATTCATCTGAGGTTATTTCATCAATCGACAGGAAGTTGGCGTCGAGTCCTGCCTCCACAGGAAACTGCTTCAGAATATCTATACAAAACGAATGGATGGTAGAGATGTTGGCCGATACCAGCTGCCTTCTGATGCGGTTTAAGAGATTCCTTTCCTCCGCACTGCCTGAGCTCTTAAAACGGCTTTCTATATACTCAGCGATTTTTTTATAAAGCTCACTTGCGGCCTTATCGGTAAAGGTGATAGCCGCTATCTGTCCTATCGAACCGTTCAGCGAAAGCGCTATTTCAAGGTACCGCCGTGAAAGCACAAAGGTCTTACCTGAACCTGCATTCGCGGTTAGGGAAATATGGTCTTTAAAATTAAGTGCTTTTTTCTGATGTGTAGTAAGAAGATCCATTAAATACTAATTAACTTATTTGTTTCTGACGTGGAATTGAAATCCGGAACTTTGTCCCCTTATCTTTTTTTTCTGCAAGAGTAATAGTGCCGCCTATCCCCTCAATAAATCTTTTGGAGAGCTTCAAACCTATACCCATTCCTCTTTCCTTGGTTGTATAGCCGGGATCAAATATTTTCTCCCGATGCTGTAAGTCAATTCCCTTCCCATCGTCGTCTATGATAAAAATAAAAAAATCCTCATCATTTTTAAGGGACAAATTTATATTCTGAGCCTCTGCCTGAATAGAATTTCTTATCATATTAATAATAAGTCTTCTCAGCTGGAATTTATCTGTCTCAACTACAGCTTCATTAAGTTCTGTTGAAAAACTGATATTAACATTTTCTTCAATAAAGAGATCAAGGGCGTCTTTAATAACAGGAATTATATCCATCGTTTCCAGCTTGAAGTTAGGCATCCGCGCAAACCTTGAGAATTCAGACGCGATCACGTTTAGGTTGTCTATCTGGTTGAGAACCGTCCCCGATACTTTCTCAAAAATCGAGTCGAAGTTTTTATTTTTATCCTTGTATGAAATTATTAGCTGCTGAACAGCCAGTTTCATTGGGGTAAGAGGATTCTTTATTTCGTGCGCTACCTGTTTGGCCATTTCTTTCCATGCATTTTCCCTCTCAAGCTCTGCCATTTCAATTTCATTTCGTTTAAGCTCCTGGGTCATCGCGTTGAACCCTTCCAGCAGTTCCCTCACCTCCCCGCGTTCATTATGGTCAAGCTGTACATTAAGGTCACCGTGTGCAACAGAGTCAGTCGCTCTTGTAAGTCTCCTTATAGGCGACGATATCTTATTCGCAAGGATAGTGCTGATAATGATTATAAGAATTGTGGCGAAAGAATAAATGCCGAACAGGAAAACATCCACATCTATCGGGGAGAAGCCGAGGTGGACCTTATTAAAGGCATCATTAACGCCTATAGTAAAATCTTTTCCATCAATCGTTATCTTTTTGTAAAATGAATCATAGGTATAATCCTCAATCTTTTCTTTTGTCAGATATTCTCTGTAGCTGAGGTAATTCAGATGATAATACACATCTGAATCAAGCTTATTATCGAAAAGTCCTGCCTGGTAAAACTGACTCCTCGAGCTGAACAGCTGATTGGTATTGTCATAAACCGAAAACGCTATCCTTAGCTCCCTGCCGGCATTCTCAAAAGCCTGTTCAAAGGATTTTTGTCCGTTGTTCTCAACCTGGGAACGTACCTGGTTTTCCAGATAATTCGATCTCTCGTTCAGCTCGTTGAATACGGCAGCCTGACTCCTGTCGGCCACTATCTGACGGTTGTATATGGCGAGGATAATTACAGGAATTATCGAGATGATGAGAAAGGCTATCAGCAGCTGGGTTCTGAAGCTGTACTTAAATTCTGAAAATGATATTATGAAAAAGATTAAAAATAGTACAAGTATAAAGATGCTGTGCACCAGGAATACCTTGAAGAAATTGAATAGATTCCATGTAATATGTTTTTCAACTAGAGAAACAGAGGTGATCTTTTCGCTGCCGTCTTCGTTTGTCTTTTAAAGCATAGGTAATGTAGTTTTCTCCATTAAGATTCACAGTCATCCATGCTTCATTATCCTGTGAAAATTTCGCGTTTACAATCGGTTCATACTGATCGCGCGAAGGATAGATGTCA
Organism: uncultured Bacteroidota bacterium; assembly: GCA_963771705.1. Lineage (GTDB taxonomy): Bacteria > Bacteroidota > Ignavibacteria > Ignavibacteriales > Ignavibacteriaceae > DATFVA01. The sequence goes on along the minus strand of CAVYUP010000003.1, from coordinate 15,150 downwards.
CCATAAACCTGAATCAGTTTTGAATTCCTGAACTCGAATATCTTCAGCTGCCTGACATCCAGTACCGAGTTTATGATGTTCTTCTTAGATTCCAGGAAGTCGGGAATGTTCCTTGCCCCCCAGTTCTGCAGCGTAAAGTTCAAAACGGCTCCTATATAACCCGATACAATTCCTCTCTCCTTTACAGGAACAATGCCCGCAAATATTTTACCGGCGGGACCCTGCTCTGGGGCCATCTCAACTATTTCAGGCCCGCTGCCCGAATAATTAACAAGCTTGGCAGGCATCTTAAAATCTCTCCTTATTCCTATGTCAAACCGGCCGATCTGCTGCATATCTTTATCATAAATCATAACCGCGGAATTTATGGATTCGCGCTGGAGAGAACTGTTGCTCCAGATCTTAAATGCCAGGGAATTATAGTTGCTGTTCAGCATATAAAAAGAATTCCTTACCTCCTGATTATCGACCGCACTGGTGAGAGTTTCATTGAGCAGAAAGCGGAGCAGGTTGTCGTCGGGACGATTTATTTCAAGAGCGCTTGTCTTGAGCGACTCCTTTTCCAGCTGCAGGTTATAGAAGTTAAGTAGTGTTATGGTGATAACCGACGCGGCAAGTGTTGCATAAACAAAGTTGTAAAGCGAGTTGAGTCTCCTGAACAATATATAATAAAGAACCAGGAAGATAAGGAGCACAAACACAAAAGCGAGCGTATAATTTATAAGCGGTTCATGCTGCAGGTAGATAAAAAGGAATCCGGCGATCTCGAAACCGAGGAGACAGAAAAAGAATATTAAACGTTTTTTCCTTTCATCTTCTTCAGGTATTGTAAAAAAGAGAAGCAGGAAGTATGAAATGAGGAATAAAACAATAGTAAGTCCTATAAGCAGTATCGCAAAATTCATTACAAGAAATATAAAATCAGGAATAAGGTTTGCTTCCTGGAAATATCTCAGCGTCGAATCAAAAATTACGCTCTTCATTGAAGCAAATAACCCGCGGAAGGTCATAAAGAAGAGCAGGGCAGATGGGATGAATAAAACCGCAAAGAGAGAATATTTTTTATATTTAGCCGAAGCGGGATCTCTTATAAAATCAATTACATATAAGCTGGCACGTATACTTACAATGAGTATAAAGATTGACGAAATAATAAGTTCAACTGGAGATTTAACAATTCCCCAGGCGAAAGCCGATGAGAAATTCGCGGGATCTACAATAGGTCCCTCCAGCAGGTTCGACGGAAAGCCTACAATGTAAATGACCGCCCTGAACGCACTGCAGTAGATAATAAAAACCAGCAGTCGGAGCGACCTGTACTTAATACTTTTAAATTCGTTCCTGAATCCAAAAGCGATGAAGAACAGGGCAATGGCTACAAGAACCGACTGGAACTGATTGGTCTCATTTTGTATCGAACTAATATATGTATCAAGACCGGGCTTAAAAAAACTGACCGTGCCGATTTTGCTGTCTTTATTGTTGATAAGATCGAAAGAGTACTTCCTGCCGTCTTTCGATTTGGGCGTGAATGGATTATAATTTACATCGAACCTTGTAAGGTATTTCTCGGATATTTCCTTTGTGAAATTAAGTTCATTGTAATATTGATTCTGCAGGGAATAATCCTTTTCTATAGGAAGACTAACCAGATAATAGAAAAGGTCGTTTTCAATCCTTACCGTATCAGTCACCGAAAGGTAGGTAACCAATTCACCCTTATAGAAATGAGTTTCACCTATAGGGAAACTCAGCGGAAAGATATCATCCTGATCAATGGCAATTGAACGGTTCCAGGCAATCATCTTTCCATTGGGGGCAAGTATCTCCACAGAATAGTCGTTGTACATCTCATCGTTGACAAGATTTATTAGGGCTCCGTAAGAAGAATTGCCCGGACTAAGTGTGGTCTTCAGCTTTTTGTGCAGTCCCTCAGAGGTGGAAAGCAGGCTGTTTTCTTTTTGTTTCAGAATTGAATTTACTGAGGACTCAATCTCCTGAATTTTTTCGGTTAGCTTCGCCGGCCAGTCATTCTCAGTATACCGGATATAAATAGGCGTCAATATCCCTGATACAAGGATCAGAAGTAAAATAAAAAAGACGATAGCAAAATATTTCCTATCGCCTTCAAATATCTGAAAAATCTTTTTCGGCATTAATTAATTGTAATCTGTGAAATCTTCCAGTTCTTACCGGTTTTCTTTAAAGAAATATAAACCTGCGCAAGGTCTCTTTTACCGCGGTATTCAAACTGGTATTCCCCCGTAGCGTATGGATTATTGGAATCTGTTTGAACATTGTCGAACCTGAAAGAAGTGACCCTGTAAACCTTAAAGAAATCTTCAAGTACATAATAAGCCTGGTTGGAGCTGTAATAGCCGCTTATGCCGTTAGACAAACTCAAATATGTCTGCGAGGAAAAATACCTTGCTATAGATTCAACATCCTGACTGGAAATTCCGCTGCTGATTTCCGTAAATATTCTATAGCTCTCACTTTGTGTGTTCGTTTTCGAATTGGAGTTAAAATTCTGTGAATAGGCGGAGTTAACAAAGTTCAGGCAGATCAGGCTTAATAGTATGTAAAAACTTTTCTTCATTTTATTCAGCCTTAATTTAATCAATCTTCTAAAGTAAATCTATAATAACCGTAACCTGCCTGAACTATTTCATTATCGCTATTTCGTGCCGGCTGCAATAATCCTTGTATGCGGTCTGCTTAGTTCTTTCCTTTCGCCAGCCGGTTTTCTCGGCTTCAGCATGGTCTCTCCCTTTACTAACTGGAATGACCAGTCAAACACTATCCTGCTGGGGGTTATCGCAGATACCCTTACCTTAGCATAATGGTTGTCCCATGTCCAGATTACATAAGTATGTCCGACCCTGGCGATTTCATCTTTGGTAGAACTCCATCCTCCGTCGGGAGCATAAGGAATATCCCAGATATCCTGTGTCTGTCCCATATCCTTTATATCGGTATCGTCCCACACATCCAGGTAGTAAGTGCCTTCGTAATTTTCAAAGAAGAAGTCCGCTGTCTCATCATCGTAAGGAACTACGCTGTAGTCATTGAATGTGTACCCTCCCATATCAGGGAAATGACGGTAATCGAATATTGACTGATCGAAGCCTTCCGGTCTGGGAGTCGCATAGATAACGTCATAACTAAGTTCGCTTTCATTTCCGTTAAAATCGTATGCGGTAACAGCATAATAGGTTTTTACCCCGTTAGAGGCATCATTATCAACAAAATAATTCTCACTTGTGGAACCTATTAAAGTATACTTTCCGTCATAACTGTCAGCGTAATATACATTATAGCCTGCCAGATCACGTTCGTAATTATTATTCCAGGAAAGATCCACGCGGTTATCGCCGTTCAGAACTGTAATTCCTGTAGGCACCGCGGGGGGTGTATTGTCTACTCGGTTGTATGGATCGTTTACTCCGCAGGAGTAAAGAATTAATGATGTTAAAAGCATCAACGGTAAATATATCAATTTTTTCATGGCCTTTGTCCTGATGTTTTACGATAAGAAGGATTCAAGATAAGTGCCACATAAAATACCCTGTTTTTTGTGAAATTGGGCTTGTTTGAAGCTTTTCTGTGTATATAAAATTGTACAGTAGAGTATAATCGATTATAGAACCTTTATTATTAGTTGTTTGCTGAAAGATAAACTTCCGGGGGAAAAGGTCTAGTTAGTGGTCTTGCGGGAAAGGATACATTCTGCGTGGTATCTGGTATCTGAAGCGCAGTTGGAGCGTAGTTGGAGCGTAGTTGGAGCGTAGTTGGAGCGTAGTTGGAGCGTAGTTGGAGCGTAGTTGGAGCGTAGTTGGAGCGTAGTTGGAGCGTAGTTGGAGCGTAGTTGAGAAGAAGATAAAAAGAAGTTGAACTTGATTAGGCTGCGGTGGATCGCAATTAGCCATTTTTTGAATTTTAAGGACTAGAATAGGAAGTAAATGCGGTAAAATGATATGAAATGAACGCTATTTCTAATATATACTAAATAGACGAGGGATCTTCAATGGGTCAGAAATCCACCCGGGTTGAAGGCTGAATAATGTCGGGAATTTATCAGAGATTTATAAATTCATCAGATTCTGCAAGGTACATTTTCCCTTTGTTGATAACGCCGACAGCCTTCCCGGTCATCAGTCTCTTATCGAATGGGGAATTATGAGATTTGCTTTTGAATTTCTTAATGTCTACCGTCCAAACCGCGTCTGGATCCAGAATTGTAAGGTTTGCGGTCTCCCCTTCTTCAAATTTTGGAACGGGAATGTTCAAAATTTTCCTGGGGTTTATCGACATCTTCTCAACCAGCTGCTCAAGAGATAAAACTTTTTTGGCGACCAGTTCGGAGAGAGCCAGTCCTGCCTGGGTTTCCAGCCCCAGTATACCGTTCGGCGCGAATTCAAACTCGGCTTCTTTTTCTTCAGGGGAATGAGGAGCATGGTCGCTTGCAATACAGTCGATTGTGCCGTCCTTTAGTCCTTTAATAACAGCATCCACATCAGTCTGGGTTCTTAAAGGAGGACTCATCTTCACATTCGTATCATAAGTCTTAACCGCATCATCAGTCAGGCTGAAATGATGAGGGGTGGCCTCTGCTGTTACTTTAATCCCCTTCTTCTTTGCTTCTCTTACCATCTCCACCGACTTCTTTGTGCTGATATGGGCAATGTGAATTCTTCCGTCTGTATACTCAGCCATCAGGATGTCACGACTAACGATAATGTCCTCTGAAACAGAAGGCACGGGAGGGAGTCCTAATATAGTGGAATTTATTCCCTCGTTCATTGCGCCGCCAGTCAGCGACTCATCCTCGCAATGTTCTATAACAGGTACATTATACATACCGGAATACTCAAGAGATCTTCTCAGCATCGCGGAAGTTTTTATGGCTGTTCCGTCATCCGAAAAACCTACAGCGCCGGCCTCAACCAGTTCGGCCATCGGAGAAATAACTTCTCCTTTTCTTCCCACAGTAGCGGCACCTACAGGATGCACATCTACAAGATGGTTTGCGGCTTTTTCTTTAATAAGCGTTACTACCTCGGCCGAGTCGATCGCGGGTTCTGTATTAGGCATACAGGCAATACCCGTAAATCCGCCGCTGGCCGCCGCGTTACAGCCTGTCTTTACTGTTTCCTCATCTTCCCTTCCGGGTTCGCGCAGGTGAACGTGCATGTCAAACAGTCCCGGCACCACATACTTCCCGTTAAAATCATAAACCTTCGCCTCACCGGCGTCTTTATCCGGTATCTTCCCTATTCTTGTTATTTTTCCATCGGTAATCAGCAGGTCGGTTCCCGTTTCATTCAATTTCTGGTCGGGGTTCAGGAGATTTATATTCCTTAAGATAATTTTCATTTATTCCTCTTAGTTTAATGTTCCCAGCAGGTAGAGCACAGCCATCCTTACGGCAACTCCGTTTGTAACCTGCTTAAGAATAATCTGATGCATAGCCGTCAGCAACTTCAGATGATATTTCCACTCCGCGGTTTATTGGACCAGGATGAAGTATAAGCACATCCTTGCCATTCTTTTCAAGACGTTCAGTTGTAATCCCAAAATATTTTGAATATTCCCTGATCGAGGGGAAATATTCCCTTGCCTTTCTCTCGAGCTGAATTCTCAAAATATTAAGTACGTCATTTTCCTGGATGGCCTCGTCGATATTGTAAATAACCTTAACGTCGAGCTCCTCCATATACCGCGGAATCATTGTAGAAGGCCCGCAGACAGAGACATCCGCGCCCATTGTCTTTAAGCCGTAGATATTAGAAAGAGCGACACGACTGTGGGCAACATCCCCTACTATACAAACCTTCACTCCATCCAGTCTTCCCAGCTTTTCCCTGATGGAATACATGTCAAGCAATGCCTGGGTTGGATGCTCATGAATCCCGTCGCCTGCATTGATAATATTAGCGTCGCAGATTTTTGTAAGGAACAAAGGCGTTCCGGCTGCAGAATGACGCACAACAACCATATCGACTTTCATTGCCTCGATATTTCTCATCGTATCCTTAAACGTTTCGCCTTTACTCACGCTGCTGCCTGATGCAGAAAAATTTATTGAATCGGCTGAGAGTCTTTTCTCCGCAAGTTCAAACGAAATCCTTGTACGGGTAGAGTTTTCAAAAAAGAGATTCACCACCGTTTTACCCTGAAGGGTCGGTACTTTTTTGATTGGTCTCTCAAGCACCTCACGGAAAGTTGTAGCCGTATCGAGAATGAGCTGTATATCCTCTTTAGGTACTCCGTGCAGCCCTAGTAAATGTCTGCCTGATAATGCCATTAATTATCCTTCTTTATTTTCAACCAGGTAGATAGCATCCTCTCCGTCTATCTCCTGCATTTTAACTTTAATTTCTTCCGAGTTCGCCGTTGGAATATTTTTGCCTACGTAGTCTGCGCGGATCGGCAGCTCACGATGCCCCCTGTCGACCAGTACGAAAAGCTGAATTGACGCGGTTCTTCCGTAGTCCATCAGCGCATTTAAGGCCGAGCGGACCGTGCGTCCCGTATAGAGAACATCATCAACAAGCACAACGATCTTCTCATTTATATCGAACGTAATATCCGATACAGAAACCTCCGGCTGCTTTAACCGCGTACGAAAATCATCCCGGTACAGAGTAACATCCAGCACGCCAAGGGGCAGCTCAATATTCTCGATTGATTTAATCTTCTCAAAGATCCTGTTAGCGAGGAACTCTCCTCTTGTTCTCATTCCAATTAATACAAGATTCTTAGCTCCCTTATTTCGCTCAAGGATCTCGTGAGCTATCCTTGTAATAATACGGTTAAGACCTTCCTGGTCTACTACTTTTGCTTTTACATTCATATATAAAAAATCCTCCTTGGAAAATTTCCTTGGAGGCTGCCTTTTTTCGCTTTTGTTATTTTAATCTCGTTCATTCCTTCTCCACCTCTCCGGATAGATTTAAAGGTTTATATTTAATTGTCCAAAACTTAAGAGAATTCCTGTGAAAAGTAAAGTGACCCGTGATAAGAAAAGTAAAGATCCGCAGGAGGCCTCCGTTTTAACCTTATTTTATATTGAAGGAAAACAGGCAGAAATTTATTCTTACTCACCTCTTCCTTGGAATTTGACAATAAAGCGATTATTTTTGAAGCCTTGATTCGGGGTGTAGCGCAGCCCGGTTAGCGCGCTTCGTTCGGGACGAAGAGGTCGTAGGTTCGAATCCTATCACCCCGACTAAATTTGTTTGATTTTTATTTAATTTTGAAGACATTGAGATTCCTGGTGCACAGAAACAACACATTCTTCAGATAAGTGAAAATAAGGGTTCATCGGGGAACTACTACAGGGTAAGGTATAAATTACCAGGTAATCAAAACTACATCTACGAAAATGTTAGCTAACCTCTCTTAGCTTCTTTACGAGGTGGGACTTTGTTTCTATTGAAACAAATGCCGATGCCTGCTCCTGGATACCAATGTTCAGATGGTTTTTCTTGAAAGAAAATAAAATGGCGATTCGTTTTTGATGCGAAATCAAAAAGTTTGGCTGTACAATGTGAATTATCCCCTAGCACAATGGCATGTTCAGACAGCTTATCGGCTATTGTCTCATATTCCTCCGCTTCATAATCAGCTGAATGATCACTATCATTGATAAATAGATCGATCTTATCCTCAAATCTCGTTAATGATTCAATTGAATCTCCGTATAGTATTTTACCATAGTCAGCATAGATACCCGAGAGCAAATATCCAGCCTTTGGATTAATATCTGTCCCGAAGTATATACCTTCATAACCTTCTTCCTTGTTTCTCTTTAATGCTGCGGTTAATACACACGCGCCTAGTCCTTTATCAACCCCGGTCTCAATTATTATTTTGGGTTTTGTGGCTCTTGCAAATGCATACCAACCCATTCTTCTGCCAAACCGTACCTCATCGTCTGTCTTGAAGGAAAGATCGCTGCTTACCGACTTATCTGCGATATGCCGCTTTAATTCCGCATCCTCTTCAATTTCTTTTATGTACGCCATGATGGTGTGTGGTTCTATGTCTAATATATCTGCAATCAATGAAGCCATGTAATGTTTATTGTTTTCTTCTAAGTCATAGGTAAAATTTGTGGTTTCCTTAGACTTGAACAGCCATTTGACCAGATTGTAAAACGGCTTGTAGAAATATCTGAGGGCATTCTTCGCTCTATAAATAGTAAGAAATGCGTTTCCGAGAATTGGTATTTTGACAATTATTATTTTCAATCTTCTCATATTTTCTAACTTACCTTGTATGGTTACTAGTAGGCGTTGCTGACATCCTGGGTTAATTTGCTAACCATGTCACTAACCTTATTTACTTACAGTTATAGTAAATCTCAGTATTTTCAAGTAGATATTCCCATAAAATTATTATCAACTGTCATCTTTGAGGTATCCCTTATATCGCCTGTTTTTTTAATTCTTTTCTTCGCGGTTCCCTAAAGTTTTAAATTCTGAATATCATCCCATGAAACTGAAGTTTGTTTTGTCTTTGGCTAACTTAATTTATTTAGGCTTAACAGGCAATGAACTTCTCACTTTTCGATTTCAATTTTTTTCATCGGGCAGCAAATAAAATTGTACTTTTCGGGAAACTTCCATTGACAGAAGAAGTACCTTATCGAAAATCAGAGATCGATTCGTAGGTTTGGTTTCATCCATTCCAGAATGCGTTTTAAGGTACAGAAATAACTAGGCTGCCGGATAAGTAAAAAAAACCCTGCTTACCTTTAATAAGCAGGGTTAGAGTATTGCCGGCATAAATCGTACTTTCAATTTATAAACTAGAACTATCCTTTTTGGGACTATCTGTTTCAGTCAGTTTCATTCCCACTAACCTCATATTGTCTTTATTAACCCTGAAGGTTAGAACGAGACTCATCTCACCACAGCACGAATTGCTGACACTGAATACTTTATTAAAGGTTTGGCTGGGAACGTTTTTTGAATAAATATCCATTGTCTGTGCGGCATATCCATTAATTCTCATACATTTATGTTCATGCTGGCAATTTGCGTCCAGCACCATATCAACGTAAAGCCGGATGCTGACTCTTACTTTATTGCTTATCGATGTAGAAAACACAGGAATCACTTCCTGATTATACCTGATGATCCCTTTTATCGTTTCTGAAACATTTATTGGATGTGTGGGATCATAAATAATATCATTAACCATAAATGAACTTGGATAGCTGTTGATCAGATCTTTTGAAATAAAACCTTCGGCGTTTTGTGAGCCCTGAACAATTGAAGCATTGTCATCGATCGTCCCGGGATCAGTGACAAAATTTTCCTGGCAGCCTAGAAAGAAAACCAGCAAAAAAGTCTGCAGAACAAAAAATAGAGTTTTCATAATTATATTCCTCACTTTATTAATATGAATTGATTAAATGAACGACTGCAATTAAATAAAATGAGGTGGGGGGTAGTTATTAACCTGGTTGCAGGAGTTATAACTTTTTTCAGATATACTTGTAAGCAGGTAGCATCACTTGTATCTATGTAGCAGAAGCCCTGTTTTGTGTAACAGACTTACTTCTCATCAATGTCCTAAATTAAGACAGTGTTTCAACTTTGAATACAGACATCTACCCCTACTGCGATAAACAGGTAAAATATTATTACTTTTAAGCATCCCGTATTGGCACGATTTATTAAATAATAATAGAAATTTATCCGTAACTTTGTTATGTTTTATAGGATAGATTCAGGGAAGGGAATTAATGTCTAAGGAACTCTTCAACCAATTTTTTTCAGAAATTCCTGTAATTTTCGCTATCTGATATATAATATCTTAGGTATGTATTATTAAGTGTCTATACAAATGTCCGGTAAAATATTAGTTATCGAAGACGATCCCCTGTTCAGGGAGTACCTGAGGGTAGCCCTTCAGAAGGTCACGACAAGGTTAAATTTCTTTCCTGAGGGAGAGTCCGGACTGGCACAATTATCAGCCCTCAAGCCTGATCTTGTAATTACCGATCTGAAATTACCCGACATCTCGGGTATAGAAATCCTGGCGAAGGTAAAAGAATTTGACCCGTCTATTCAGGTCATCATTATGACCGCCTATGCAGATATGAGCAATATTATTCAATCTATGCAGCTTAATGCGTATGACATCATCAAGAAGCCCTTCGATATGGAGACCTTTCTGAATGTGGTTAACAAGGCTCTTGAAAGTAGAAACCTTGGAGACGGGGAGTCGATAAAAATAGATGAAGAGAAATACGAGCCGAAAAAAGAAAACATCCTTATCGGGAATAGTCCGATTATCTATGAATTGTACAAAAAAATAGGAAAAGTTTCTTCCAACAGGGTCAGCGTGCTGGTCCATGGAGAAAGCGGCACCGGAAAAGAGCTGGTTGCTAAAATTATACATAGTTCAGGAATAACTAAAAATAAGCCTTTTATAGCTGTAAACTGCTCGGCACTGACAGAGACCTTGCTGGAAAGCGAATTATTCGGACACGTCAAAGGTTCATTCACAGACGCGACAAGAAATAAAAAAGGCAAGTTTGAACTTGCTGAAGACGGAACGATTTTTCTTGACGAAATATCTGAAATATCCCCCGGTCTGCAGGTTAAACTTTTACGGGTAATCCAGGAAAAAGAATTTGAGAAGGTGGGCGACGAGCTCCCGATCCCGATGAAAGCCCGACTGATTGTAGCAACAAATAAAAACCTTGCCGATTTAGTAAACCAGGGAAAATTCAGGGAGGATCTTTATTACCGGCTGAAAGTTTTCTCGATTGAAATTCCGCCCTTGCGCGACAGAAAAAGTGATTTACCAGCCCTCATCACTCATTTTTTGCGGAAGATAAATTCCGAACTTGGAAAGAATGTAACTAATATTCCTTATGAAGTTATGGAACTGCTGCAGTCGTGCGACTGGGCTGGAAACGTAAGAGAACTGGAGAACACCCTGATGCAGGCAGTAATACTCGCAAAAGGAAACGTTCTTGAGAAAGATTGTATTTTATTCGGGGGAATAAATCAGAATAACGGTCACAACCCTGCCCATACAGATTCCAGAATGAGTTTAGCCGAACTGGAAAAAAACCATATAAAGATAGTACTGGAAGAAGTAAACTGGGATAAACGGGAAGCCTGTAAAATATTGGGGATTGCCAAGACCACCCTTTATAATAAACTGGAAACATACGATATAAAGAAATAGTTGATATAATCCCCCGATCAGCCAATTCCTCATTTCGCTTAAATCATTAATTCTAAAAATTCTTGCTATACCCAACTATTTAGGACATTCCTTATCCCGGATCATTTTTTGGACCTAAAGTCTTATTACTGGACACGCCCTATATCAAAGAGTTTCAAAAAGGCAAAAAAACATATCTTTTGTGATGGCACTCAAATTGTACCTTCATCTTTCCAAAATTTTAATGGACAAATGGATATTTCACAATTAGTCGAAGTTATACCGGGAATAATCATTTTCAAAATATCCGGAATTGAGTTCTGCATTAATGTTAAGGATGTATATGTTATTAAAAGATCTGAAGAATTTGAGCACTTAAAAGATAGCGGTTTGAACGGGGCAGCATACGTTACATTATACAACATTAATATTCCAATAATAGATATCTCGACAAAATTTAACCTGCCTGTCAATGGCAGCAGGGACCATCGGATGATTTTAATAATAAGGCATCACAGCGAAGAAGATGAACTTGAAAAAACATTCGGTATTAAGGTAGACGAAGTAATTGAGCTGATAACCACCGAGGATAATGATGACAGTTATCTGCTTAAATTCGTGGCTTCGTCAGAAAATCCATTTTTAAGCGGTTCAATTTTCGTAGGGACCCGTCAGATTCTGCTCCCCAACTTCTCCAAAATCGCTGCTAATTTGTTCTTACAGAAAACTGTTTAGTAAAACACCCAAAGAATTCTGATTGAGGGATCAGAATTCAGATAACAAACTATTTTCTAACAATGTTTGCGTGAGGGAATGACAAACATCCAAATGATTCTGGCCTTAGGAGCAATGATTTTATTAACTATTCTAATCTTGAATACTAATAAAACAACACTAGCTACCGAAGATGTAATGTACGATTCAAACTTCGGCATTACCGCAACCTCAATTGCTTCATCCATTATAGAAGATGCCAGCAAAAAGAGATTTGACAGCGTTTTTTATGATGATGAAGATTCTTCAGCCGTATATGATACTAATGCTTTTCACTCCAGCCAATGATTTGGGTGCTGAAACGGCATCAGGAGAAGATCCGGAAGATCCTAAAACCTTCAATGATTTTGATGATTATGATGGATACACCTATTGAAGATAATACGATGCCTTCAGCCGTTTTTGATGTTTCATGTACAGTTGTTTATGTAGAGGATGATGATCTGGACAATATTGCGAATTCTCCAACTTTTCATAAAAAGATAACAGTTAAAGTCTCGAGTAACTCAATGAGAGATGTAATGGTTATATCATCCATTTACAGTTATTGGAATTTTTTACCTTAAGAAATTATGGGAACATCTGTAATACTTAGACATTTTAGGTTCTATGATAATTGGAGGCATCCTGCTTCTTACATTGTTCAGGATGAATGACAATGCCACCAAAAATACATATAACTTTTCCGGTGAACTCATAGTGCAGCAGAATCTGGTAACAACTGTTGAGGTTCTTGAATATGATTTCAGGAAAATCGGTTACTGTGAAGATCCTTCTAAGCTGCCGCATCCGGAAAGCGATGCAATATTAGTATGCAGATACGAGCAGGATAATTTTTTTAACGGATATTATGGAACCCCCCTATGATGATCCCCATGGAGATGGAAATTTAGATACAGTAGAATATTACCTTGGCCCTAAATCAGAGTTATCTGGTACGCCTAATCCAAATGACCGGATTTTATATAGAGTAGTAGATGGTGGAATTCCTCGCGGGGTAAATCTTGGGCATTACAAAATTTAGAATAAGATATTTCAGAGATGTTCTGAACCCATTAGGTAGTACGAAATTGGAAGAAATTCCTGTGTCTACCAGTGTTAACCTGGGTAGCAGGCACACCTACCGGAATTTCTGCATTACAGATTGATATTCAGGTAGAGAATACAGCTTCATATGATGCTGCTAATAATCCTTTTCGACAGGCTTTCTGGAGACAGATAAGGTTGTCATCAAGAAATATTAAACGATAGGAGGGATTAGATGTCAGGTAAGGCATTATTGATAATAGTTCTGGGGTTTACAATAATTTTTATGGTCATGGGATATTTCTGGGGTGGAATAGCCACTCGTTCGACTGAAAATCACGTCTCTTATTATTCAACTACCGTTGCGCATACCATTGCGGTAAGCGGGGCAAATATCGGCTTGCAGAAAGTTATTTATAACTATAATACTAACGGCAACCTTCTCGATGGAAATATTGTTACTGAAGATTTTCAGGGTGGAGAAATGGTGGTCGATATTGATACAACTCAACCAGTAAAAGTTTTAACCTCAAAAGGCTATTTTCCAAAAGGATCAACCGAACCACAGATCGTTAAGGTAAAGTTATTACAGGATATCACTTCGATGGCCAGGTATGCCTGGTTTATTCCTTCAGTTTCAACAGGAGCATCTAACCAGAGGCCATGGATTACGGGAGACAAAATTTATGGAGGATTTCATTCAAATCAGTTTCTGAATGTTTATGGAGACCCGATATTTTATGGTAAAGTAACAACTTTAAAAGGAACAAAGGACTGGGGAGATGGATCCAATCCGCAATTTCTCGGCGGTTATGATGAAGGGATCAGTGTTTCCTGGGAAATGAATAAAAAGTTAGATATTCAAAAATCCGCGGCGATAGAGGGGCAAAAAACTGCCGGGGCGATGTGCTATTTCGATAAAGTTGGCGGGAAAAAAGTTAATAATCTCTGGCTTCAATTCAATGCCGATGGGACAGTTAATTATAGAACGGATACGAAAAATTCGGGAGATAACATAGATAGTTATTCCGATCCGATAACAATGAATCTGGCAGATATGGCACCCAATGGGATTATTTATCGTCGATAATGGTGATGTTTATATGTCAGGTACACTTAATGGACAGGTGACTGTTGTTGCTGACGGAGCATCCGGATTTGGCGGACCAGGAAATGTCTATTTAGTCGGGGATATGATAAATCATATTGATCCCATGATCCCCAATGGCTCCAAACGATGGTTATATTGTTAATCCGCTATCATTAGATGATAATGGAGATCCTATTGATATGATGGGAATTATTGCACGTAATAACATATCTGTTGCAACTTCTGTTGAATTCAGGTGGCAGAGCATAATAATGTTAACAGATCCCGATATTAATATCGATGGGGGAATTTTTTGTATGGATGGAGGCTTTCACTGTGCAGGATTTAAATAACCTCCCTGGCCCTACAGGTAATATTAATCTTGCAAGGCTCGATGGTTGCCGGTAAAGAAGAAATCGTTGCCAATTTTAATGGACTTACAATACTCAAGGATATAATAGAGTGTGTGATCTTTGATGATAGATTTGCATACCGGCCCGCCTACATGGTTTCCTTATCTGTATTATTATAAGGTGATTTCGTGGCTGGAATAATAAGTAAATCTCATTTAAGGATTGATAAACATCATGATACAATTTGTTCTGAAGAATATTAAGAAATCTTAATAAAAAATACGGCACAGTTTTATATATACTAGTTGAGGCAAAAAATAATAAATAAAAGAGTTTTAACGAGGGAGAGTGTGAGGGTAGCAGGTCGAACTCTCTGTTAAATAATACATAACTAAAATACATTCACAAACATTTAGAGGAGGTCCGTAATGGGACAACAACAATTATTGCTCATAGTACTCGGTGTCATCCTGGTTGGCGTGGCAGTAGTACTTGGTATTCAGTATTTCGGTGTCGGCGCTAAAGAAGGTGCTAAAGATGAATTAGTTGCTCATAATTTAATATTGGTGCCAATGCTCAGGAATGGTTTAAAAAACCTGTTTCTATGGGAGGTGGTGGAGGTGATTTTACAGCTAATAATACCGCAACTGCCAATTTTAAGGCCTACTTTGATAGCAAGTTAACTCAGCTACACACAACAACCAACTCCAAACC
>CAVYUP010000002.1:0-394434 GCA_963771705.1 uncultured Bacteroidota bacterium | reverse complement strand
ACCCTCAGCAGATTGAGTTATGTTGAAAGTTTTTACTATTTTACCTGATAATTTGAACACCTGTTCCCTCTCACTCCAATCCGTTTCAGCGTCAAAATCAATACCGAGTGTTGTAGCCAGCATCTGGGCAGCCAGGTCTTCTGAATACTCACCCGCAATTTTTTCTTTAATACCAAATGGATGATATTCTGATAAATATCCGTATTGAGAACCATCTGCAGGAATTGCAACCCCTATAGATGCTGTAATCAGCCTGTTGGGTTCATTAGTTGAGTTTCTAGCCATGACAGCAAAAGTAACCTCTCCCGGCCGGATATTTTTAAGTCCTTCTTCTTTACTTATTCTTTTACATCCGGGAGGAAAAATACTGCTGACCGAAACAAGATTGCAGATTTCGATTCCGGCGTTCCTAAGTGCAAGCTCAAAAGAACTTAAATAATTCTTATGTTTTCCAACACCTTTTGTGAAGAATATTTTTGAAGGTACGAACAATATTACACCTGTTATTTTTTTAAGTATTTTTTAATTGCCTCATCTACCGAAGAAACAGCATCGAGAAGCAGCACAGCAACATGTTCTTTTGCAAGTACAGAATATGCTTTAACGCCGATCTCTTTAGTAAGGAGTATGTCGGCATGGGAATTAATAACAACCTCAACCGCTTTTATACCCGAACCATCCATTATCAAATTACCCGGATTAGGTATGGCAGAATATCTTCTCCGGTCAGAATCATATATAATAATAAACTTGGAACGGCCTAATGTACGACTCAAATCAGATCTTTTATTTTCACCCACAGAGGGTACCGCAATTCTCATTTATATCGCCCTGTTTATTATTAATCTTTTTTTTAATTATTTCGAAAGCGTTTTATGAATTTGTTTCCGGTCGTCAATGAGGTCATATTAAGCGCAGGTAATCCATCTTTTACGAGGAGTTCTACAGCTTCTAGCGCTGTTAACTCTGTGCATTGATATACTTCTACCTTGGCCGACAAAAATAGTCTGAAAGGACCGGCACCCATCCTGTTAGTGATTACCGAATCAACTTTTTTTTCAATAAGCAGGCGGCCGAGTTGAACACCTGCTCCCACCCCCATCGTGTTTGCAAAGGGGTTCTGAATTATTTCAGTACTGTTCTTATCTTCGTCAAAGAATATTAAGAATGCACACCTGCCGAAGTTCTGTGAGATTAAAGAATTAAGGGCCGGTGTATCTGTTGTAACTGCTATTAACATTTATCCTCCTGACCTTCGGCCTGCACCGCCATGTCCATTTCTTCTGCCTCCACGGTTATGTCTTCTCCCGCTTTGGAAACTCTTTTCTAAACCTTTATCTTCCTCCTCCTTATTCTTTTCACTCCATGATCCTCTACACTTGCCCCTTTTCCTCCCAGTTAATGGTCCCTTTCCTGAAGGACCTGTTCCATTAAAATCAGGCATTATATCCTCCTAATTATTTTTTACGAAAAAAATGTCTCCTGAATACTCTTCAATCCTCAGAATATCTTCACTAATTAATGTTGGTATGATATCCCACGGCAAATTAGCTCTCGTCAGAAATTCTTTGACAGCCTTTTCCCTCATAGGATGAATAGAAAGGATATCCAGAAGTTCCTTTTTTGCTTCAGATGTAAAACTGAAGTTACTTCCCTCATCGTAATCCATTATAAAAGAATTTTTAATTTTACACCTGAAAATTTCGAGAGCTGTGTTCCTGATGTTTATATCAGGAGCAGTCACGGTTTCAACAGTCGGAGGTCTGGTTGGTACAAGTAGGTAAGCTTTTGCAGGTTGTAATTTTTTAATAAAATCCGCTGTTATGTATAGAGATTCAATAGAATCGTTAATCCCTGCTGCTAGCATTGTTTCAGTGTATACCGTACCCTTAAAGCTGCTGGAAAAGTCCAGAATCCCTCTGGTTATATTATTAATTTTAAGCTCTCCGTGTGGCCTGTTTATTTTTTTCCATATCTCCCGGAATACGGTATCTACTTTAATTGAGACAAGATCCGCATCCATCAGATCATTTTTTACTGAATCATCCCATAACAACGAACCGTTTGTTATGACCGCTGTCCTAATTCCAAATTCTTTCAGCCTTTTAATTGTAGTGCCTAAATTAATATCAAGCATTGGTTCTCCATCAGGCACAAAAGTGATGTAATCTATTTTTTCTCCCTTATCCCGAAGTTGCTTTATTTTAAATCCGGTTTCACTATATATCCTGTCGGGGGAGAAAAAAGAACTTCGATTCAGAGTCAGACAGTTTGTTTTACCTACCTGGCAGTATATACATGAATAGCTGCAGGTTTTCGGCGGGATATTATTAATTCCGAGACTTCTTCCCAGTCTGCGCGATGGAATAGGACCAAATACAATCATTTTAATTTTACCTTCAGTAATTCCTTTTAATTATAGCCGGTACGAGAATTCTTGTCCTTAAGTACAGGCTTCATAAGTTCATTCCAGCCTGGTATGTTTCCGGTATTACTTTTCAAATGTGCCATATAGTAGGTTTCAGGAACCGGGTGAGTACCTACAACCACTTGAAGGTTAAACCTGCTCTGGATATAATTTCTGAAATAATCTATGTAAATACAGGGAGGGAAACCTACAAGCATTCCTGTTGCAAAGTGTATTACCTGTGCTCCATTTTTCCTCATTTCTTCGGGAGCATATTCTATATTCGCACCGGGACAGCCGCCGCAAGTAGTGTAACCCACCAGTTCAATGTCTTTATCTTTGTAAATATCAAAAGCGCCTTCCCTTTTTTTCATTGCCCGAAAACATTTTCCACCGGTACAGGAGGCATATCTTTCACAGGTAATAATCCCTATCTTTATTTTTTCTTTCATGATACTTCCTTAATAAAATTAGGATGTTCATATCCGGCCAGCATTTTATTATGCTTTTTGTCGATCAGAACACATTTTTGTAGGGCTTCAGCAGCAAGCGTGTCTTCGAGCATAAACTTAGCTGAGACGAACCATATGCCTTTAGAATATTTATCGACCTTTAGAATTCCCCTGGGTTCATTATACAGGAACAAAGGAACCCTGTATTTTATACTGGTGGATGCAACTACCAGGAAAATATTTCTTTTTATCAGAGATTGCAGCGGAATTATTTCACTGAATAACTTAACTCGAAGATCTTCCAGCCAGTTGATATAAACTGCATTATTTACATGCCCGGCTGCGTCTATGTCATAAGGTTTAATTATAAGTTTGATTTCGGTATAATCGTCATATTGTTCCATTTATGCAGTTCCATACAGTGACAAAAATTTCTTACCATTGAATTCAACAGGCTTTATGCTCCCCTCCTGCAGCATTTCAGCCAGTTCATTCTTTTTATTGTTGGACTCAGCAAACTGAATTACAGCCTGCTCACTAACCGGGTGGAGGGCAAGCAAACCAAGGAGTTCATTTTCAAAATCTTCGGAAATCATCAATTTATCCTTTTCAGGACTGCAAAGCATAGCGGAATTCGGGACCTTATTTCTGACTGTTTCAGACAACATATTAAGTGTTTTCTCTTCAGGACTTATACCATAGTCTTCCAGAGGCGGGTAAACAGGTGTCATAAAATACGAGGCATCGCGCTTCAAGGTTTTCAGGTATTTACCTAATCCCACAACCTCATCGGCATTACCATTGATGCTTCTGATAAAAGTGGTTTCAGTTGTAAGCGAACCTTTAAATGTATCTGCAAATTCTTTAATCCCTTCTAGTATATGGTCGTACTTTAATCTTAAATGTGGACGATTTATTTTATGCCAGGTGTTTTCATTTACTGTATCTATTTTAAGAGATACATAGTCAGCAAACATTAAATTCTCCTGGATTTTCTTGTTACATAACATAGCAGAATTTGTGAATACGGCGATCTTATAACCAAAGTCTCTAAGCAGAAGAATTTCTTTTGCCAGGCAAGAATCGAGACAACAGTCGCCGCTCCCGTAAAATAGGATGTATTTTATTTTACTTCCGGCCTTTGCCAATTCCCTCAGTTTACTTTTTACAGCTGCATAAAGGGTATAGGGAGTTATACAATTATCTGGACAGACCGTATTAACCGAGGTTTTGCCGGCAGGACAATAAATACAATTATAAGAACAGGTTCCTGACTTAACGGTATTTATACCGAGCACCATGCCCAACCTTCTCGAATAGGCAGGACCGTATACGACTCTGCCTTTCAGGTGTTTATGAGCCAGAAGATTTTTCTCTAATTTCCGGCCTAGTAATTCAAATTTGTCGTTTAGCCATAATAGCGCCATAATTAATTCTCATTTTATAACTATTTATTTTGAAGGCAATTCAATGCGAATGCCATAATTAAGTTGTAAAAAAATTAGTGTTTGAGGGTACCTGGTTTTCTCAAATTGCGTTCCTGCAATATTATGTAATAAAGCATTGAATTATTGCAACGGTATTGCAATATTATGGCAGTTGAAAATTTCCTTTTGGGGAGAAAAAATGAATGAAGTAAAGAGTCCAATATTATCTCTATCCGATGATCTTGCCGCAAAGAACCAGGAACTTATCGATCAGCGCAATAAATTTGAAGCTATTTTCAATAGTAATATCGAAGGGACATTTACCATTGATAATGAGTGGAATATAACGGCGTTTAACAATTCAGCCGAAAAGATAACAGGGTATAAAAAAGAAGAAGCTGTTGGAAATAAATGCTGGAATATTTTCTCTTCAACCCTATGCAGGAACGGCTGCCATATGGAACAAACCATGAATAAAGGTAAGTCGACTATAGGCAATGAGCTAGAGATAGTTCAGAAGAATGGAGATAAAGTTCCAATCCGGATCAACTCCGCAATTCTACTAAACAACAAAAATGAAAAGATCGGTGCAGTTGAGACATTCATCGATATATCAGAAATAAAAAATTTATCATCTCATCTTGAAGAACGGTACAGCTACGAGAATATAATTGGAAAGAACAAAGAGTTAAAGAAAATTATCTCTGTACTCGAGAGTGTAGCTCAAACTGATAGTTCGGTGTTATTAACAGGCGATAGCGGAACAGGAAAAGAACTGGCGGCAAGAGCAATCCATCTCCGGAGCCCCAGAAGAACCGGGGCTTTCATTGCAGTAAACTGCAGTGCGTTTGTTGAAGCGTTGATTGAGAGTGAACTATTTGGACATGAAAAAGGCGCTTTCACGGGAGCTGTTAAGACCAAAATTGGCAGATTTGAACTTGCAAAAGGCGGCACGTTATTCCTTGATGAAATTGGTGATCTGTCATTAGCTGTACAGACGAAGCTGCTGCGTGTACTGGAGACAAGAGAATTTGAGAGGGTCGGCGGAACAAAAAGTATTACTATGGGAACAAGGATAATAGCTGCAACTAATAAGGATCTGGGTGAAGAAATATTAAAAGGCAGATTCAGGAAAGATCTTTTTTACAGGATGAACATTATAAATATTCATTTGCCTCCATTAAAGGAAAGAAAAGATGATCTGCCTTTGCTTGTCAGTCATTTCATCGATCATTTTAATGAGAAATTCGGTAAATCTGTCAGTCAATTTTCTGCATCGGCCTATGAGTTGTTATATGACTATGATTGGCCCGGTAATATAAGAGAGCTTGAAAATGTGATTGAGCACTGTTTTATTTTATGCAACAGCAGTATAATTCGTACAGAACATCTCCCTAAAAGTCTCCGGGAGGAAAAAATTAAAAGTTCTATGCCTGGTTCAACACAGATCAGGAAAAATGTAATGGAAATGGAAAAAGAACTTATTCTAACTGCTCTGGAACAAAATAAATGGAATAAAAGAGCAACATCAGAAGAGCTTCAAATTAATCCTTCCACTTTATGGCGGAAGATGAAGAAACTAGGTATAAATTAAACTTCAACTATCTGTTTACTTTTTGCATTAAAACGTAAGGTTAGCAGCACCGCTGAAGTGGTCAGTCCAATCAGTAGTCCTATCCATACACCCACAATTCCATAATCCAGAATAAATCCCATCAGGTATCCAATAGGTAAAGCAAGTACCCAGTAGGCAATAAATGTAATAAGGGTAGGACCTTTTACATCGGTTAGTCCACGCAGCACACCGATACCGACTGCCTGAACCCCATCAAAAACCTGGAATAAAGCCGCGATAATCAATATAGTTGAGGCAATAGAAATAACCTCAGGGTTATCGATATAAAATGAAGGGAGGATAGTTCTGAATAAAATAAAGACAATACCAAATGTCCCCATTATCGAACCTGAGATAATTATTGCTGTAAATCCTGCCCTTCTTGTTTCAGCAACATTTTTCCGGCCAACGGCATTTCCTACTCTTATACTTCCTGCTGCCGAGACTCCAAGCGCGCACATAAAAGAAATCGAGGCAAGATTTATTGCGATCTGATGTGCGGCCAGCTGATAGGTGCCAAGCCACCCTACCATCACAACCGCAAATGAAAATGCACCCACTTCGAAGAAATATTGTATCCCACTTGGCAGTCCTAATGCGAGAATCTTTTTGATGATATGCATGTTAATACTTTTGAAATGGAATGTCACATCATAAGGCCTGAAGTGGTCTGAGCGCATTACATAAAACATTAACATAACAGCCATAAATATTCTTGAAGCTAAAGTAGCCCAACCGGCCCCATCAAGTCCCAGTTGCGGGAAACCTGCATTACCGAATATCAGAAGCCAGTTAAAAAATATATTTATCAGGTTAGCCAGCAGAACTACAACCATAGAAGGACGCATTACAGAAAATCCTTCAATAAATTGCTTATACGATGCAAAGACCATATAAGGAATAGCTGAGAATCCAAGGAGACGTGTATATGATTCTGCCTGTAAAACTACGTTAATGGGCTGATCTATAAACCTGAGAAGATACGAGCCTCCAAAAACTGCTATTGCGATTAAAATACCAGCCACAACGTTAATTAAAAGCGACTGCCGGAAAAGAATTCCGCATTCCTCATACCGATTTCCGCCTACCGCTATTGCAACGAGCGGAGTGACCGCAATAGAGATTCCTAATCCTATCATCCAGATAAGTATAAACAAACTATTACTCACGGAAGCAGCGGCAAGTGGAACAGCACCTAAACTGCCAACCATTACACTATCGACTACACCCATCATTATAAAGCCGAGCTGACCTATAATGACAGGATAAGCGAGTTCAAGTGTTTTCTTTATTTCTCTCTTGTATAAATGCATAAATTATTTCAGATGGACAAAAAATATAAATAAATTATACTGGCTATACAGTCCGGACATAAAAAAAACCGGGATAGGCAATCCCGGTTTAGAGGAGGTTCTATTATGAAGAAACAATTTACCGGATTGCTACTTCACTGTCGTCTTTGATAGAAGCATTTACGCTGTATTTTACTTTAAGTGTTTCGTAATAAAAATTTGTGCACATTTTTCTTACCCGCTCACTAACGTCGAACCTGGTGGCTTGTTTAACTGCAAATATTCCTTTGGGGTGATCGATTTTATAGAGTGCAAGTGCGGCAACAATTCTGGCATCCTCACATTCCTCTGTCCTGAGCATCCTCATTAAAGGATAAACAGCTTCCTGCGCCTTGATTTCACCTAACATAAATGCCGAACTTGTTCTCAGTCCGTAATTATCGCTTTGAACACCTGATAACAGATTTTCCACTGCGGCTTTTCTTGTATCTGGATTGTCAAGAGATTCTTTATTAAATCCGAAGGAGGTCATAACAAACAGGAAAAGTATTAAGCCTGAAAATGTTACTACTAATCGGGACATATTAACCTCTGGTTCTTTTAAAATATTAACTTGGCTAAAGGTATGTATATAGAACGCGCTTGTAAATTGATTTAGGATAGAAGGAAACTATCGGGGATTGGTGAATGAAGATCGATGATGAGGTGAACTTTAGTAAGGCAGATTCCTCCTATTTTTTATCCTGAACAAAGTTATTACAGCTCGTCTACTTCAATACAACAAGCTTTTTAGACTGAGCGAAGTTTCCCGTCTGACCGCTTCCAGAAATATTCTCGAGTCTGTAGATATATACTCCGCTCGCAAGCTTTTCGGCATTAAATTTAATACTGTATGTACCGGGACTTTTTTCTTCGTCCACGAGTACCGCAACTACCTCACCTAAAATATCATAAACCTTAAGAGAAACCTTGCTCATGGAAGGTATTGAATAATTTATGGTGGTAACAGGGTTAAATGGATTGGGGTAATTCTGGAATAATCGAAAATCAGGACGAATAACCTTTTCATCAACAGCATAAACCGTATTCGTCAGTTCGTAGGTAACCATAAACTCTCCCCCTATACCGGCAGGCAGATTCAATATTCTTTCTGCTGCGCTAAAATTACTATAGGCAGAGCCATCTTTTTTTATTTCTTTTATTTTGTAGTTTGAATCAGCAAATGCCAGAGGATTCATTTTAATTTCTCTGTCTGAATCCATGGGCATAAAATTATAATACAATGCTGCCGGCTCACCTTTGAAGAAAAGGTTTCCATAAAGATAGGTATAATAGCCGAGTTCAATTGAATGATAACCTGCTTTCCCGTTATTTCCTTTCTCAAGACCCCATATCTGTCCGCCATACCTTGTTCTGTCGGAGTAAACCTCTCCATATTGGTGATCGACAAAATATGTCATAAAAAAGCTCAAGGTTTCATCGGCCATCTGAAGGTATTGTGATTCACCTGTAATATTATACATCATAAGTCCTGCCGTAACTGCCTGCTCCATCTGCCACCAGGCTTTGGCTGTGTCAACCTGGCCCCACATCAGCATTTCCCCGGTTACGCGGTTAAAGTCCTTATAAGGACCTCCAAGTTCATGATCATAACCGTTCTCCCAGACATTCCGGATTAAATTTTCCGCAGCCTCAACGTAGCCTGGGTCGGGTAGAAGCTGGTCAATTCGTCCGAGACACCAACCCGATTTAAGTACATGACCCATAATTGTCATTGTTTCATTGTTGTTCCAGGACCAGTCAGAATAGTATTCCTCCACAAATCCGATCGCCTGCTGAGACATACTCTCATATAAATGAGTAAGAATATTATCAGCCAACTGCAGCAGCCGGGTTCTGTAGACATTATCACCGGTCATCAAATATAGAGCAAGGACATTAGTAGTAATCGCATCTACAGTAGCATTGAAGCTTTTACCCGAAACAGAGGACCAGTCATAAGAACCATTTTCAAAATAACCGAATTGCTGCGGATCATTATCCCACAAATGATTTTCGCTGCTGTTGTAGCCTCTTAGCAACTGGTTCCAGTCATTTGTATCCCGCGTTGCCTCATAATATGCTGCAATACCCAGCAGAGCATAATGCTGATCAAATGCAGTTTTTACATCTCCGGGATTTATTGGACTGCCATACCTATCCATACTATGGTACCAGCCGTCATTCGTAATATCCCATGCGTGCGAATACATAAAATCCAATGCGTGACGGGCCATTTCAAGGTATTCCTGGTTTCCTGTAAGCATATAAGCTCTTACAAATCCGTAAGCGTCTCTTGATTGTGTAATGAGATCCTTATTTGTTCCCCAGCCCGTTATTACCTGCCCGAAACGATCTACGTTAGTATAAAAACCTCCGAAAGCGGTGTCATAGACCTGAGTCCAGAATTGTGCACAGCTATCAACATATGGAATAGCCTTCGCAGGATCCTGAAGGTAGGGCGAACTGGGAGTATATTGCGCAAATGAGATATTTACAAACAGCAGAAATATGAATATTTTTTTCATTTCTAACCTCACACTACAAAGACCATGGGATCTTCAAAAAGATCAATCTGTATAATGATTTATCACTTTCTTTATATTTTCCGTACACACAGTGCAGAAAGGTTTGGCACCTTTGGAGAACATGATGCAGTCGACCATCGGCCTGTACATTCCTTTAGATGAATAACCGGCTCCCTCAAACGCACCTGTCATCCCCCAGTATTTACTATCATGAAGGAATTGATCAACTTCATCACTATGTTTTTTATCCAGTTGATTGTATTTTTCTTTCAGAGAATCGATTAGAGTTTCATCAGCCTTATTTCTCTGAAGCTGCGCAACTTTGTCATTTAGCTCTCTCCTAACCTTCTGCCAAGCAAGGTCAAACTTGTCATATTCTTCTTTTTCCCAGGGAGTAGGTATTTCTATGCCTGGAGTAACAAGGTACTTCCATTTTAGGTTACCCTTATCGAGCAAACGTGTAATATTAGGTTCTACAGGTTCAACTCCTTTCGGATAAAAATCATTATATGCAACATCCGAGGTGTAATATTCATCTGCAAGTCCTGAGAACGAATGTCCGAATTCATGAAGGAAGATATAATCACTGAACTGGTTATCGGAAATAAAAGTACAGTAGAAATTATAGATTCCGCCGCCGCCGTATCGGGATTCGTTTATCATTATATAAATAGCATCATATGGTACGTTAGCAGCAACATCCCTCATAGATTTATTATCTTCAGTAAGGATATACCTTTCTGAACCGAGAGAATAGTAGGTTGTACTGAGAAGGGTATTTTTGTAGATACCCGCACCAGGATTATCGCAACCGCTTTCAAGCGAAGCCTTATAGACCCCATAGATATTGAATTTATCTTTAAGAGATTTATACGGCTGCTGGCTCATAAAAAGGTCTGAGAAATGTTTCAGGTCCTTTTCAAATTTTGATTTATCTTTTTTTGTATATCCCTCTCCGAGGATAACTACATCCACTTTATTATGAGGGTCGCCGGAGTAATGTTCCCTGTAGATTGTAACACCTGCACTATCAACTGTTTCATCAGATATATAGATATCTGCGGGGTCAATCACTGTAGAATAAATTTCATGCAGATTATTCAAAGAATCTCTCTTATCAAGCGCAAACCTGATCTTGTTTTTTGGTGCGGGGATGATTGCACTTTCGCTGAATACCTTCTGTACTCCGTTCAGGGCTTCATCGCTTGTCTGGTACTCCTTAAAGTAGCTGTCAAATCCTTTTGAGTATAACAGGCTGTCTGAAGCTGCATCATATATTTTATAATAATATGCTCCGTTATTAAAATTATCAATAAGGTTATCAGGGTTTCCTGCCCAGATACCATATGTATAAATATGATCGAGTGTAATAAGTTCGGTAGAAGAGTTGCCTGTATGGAAATAGTCAATACGCATTGTCCTATCATTAAAGTATTGATTAAAGGACTGCGCGCAGAGAGTAGTTATAGAAAAAATAAAGAGTATTAAAAATTTCATAGAATTACTTCTTGTTATTATGCTTACAAATTTATTAAAGCATGGAGAGAGTTGAAAGTTTAAGTCAGATTACTCCTTGATGAGAGACTGATATAAATTAAAGACAGAGTGAGTGATCCGGATATTAGGGAGCAGAAGGAACCCTAGGTATGCTATTTGAATTCCGGGACAGGAAGATTTGGAAGTTAGTAATGCACCCTTCGAGGTTTGCTTGCAGAGCCGGCATTATCAGTATAATCAAGCAAAAACGCCCAGTCTTAATACCAATCCATTTTTACGCCATATTCTCTTCCTGGTGTTTTGATTGAAAACAAAGCTTAAAGAAAGGGTTTCAAGCGTATGTGAGAAGCCGAAGGATAGGATTTGAAACCGATAAAAACTGCAAGTTGCCTTATTAACCCTCTCAACAAAAAGTTTTGAGGTTTGTATATTCAGCGGAGAGACAGGGATTCGAACCCTGGGTAGGGCAAACACCCCACAACGGTTTTCGAGACCGCCCCGTTCAACCACTCCGGCATCTCTCCATATCTAATTAAAAGAACTGAATAGTTTTTATGTAAATTACTTTTACTTAAGAACTATACCCATTCTTCTTAAATCAAGCGAACTAAATTAACAATATTATTGTTTTTAAGAAAATATTGAGAAATCTGCAGTTATAAAGTCTATATTTTTTGGTAAAGGGGGGGCTAATTTTTATATTTGCTTTCCGCTTTCGGAAAGGTGCAGGAGTGGTTGAACTGGCACGCCTGGAGAGCGTGTGTACGGGTAACCGTACCGAGGGTTCGAATCCCTCCCTTTCCGCTAAAACTAAAAAAGCCCCGAATTATCGGGGCTTTTTCTTACTTCATATAAATGATTTTTTAATTTCCGAACACGTCTACGTGCCCGTTTATATGCTTGGTTGAATCAATAATATTACCCTGAGCATCTATTACCCCGGTATGGCATATGACGCAGCTGGAGGGCCAGGTCTGGAATCTATGTCCTATCGGAGGCAGTCCGTGGCACGATCCACACTGAGCCTGGGTTCCATCAACCTGGTTCCAAACTACGGTAACATTATTTCCATACATTGAATCAGATGGTTCGCCGGTATTATTGTCAATATATATAAATGAGTATTGCGAAGTGTCTCTTTTAGAAACAAAGTTCCCATGGCAGTATGTGTTTGCGCATGAATGAGCACTGTAATCGTAGGTAGATTCCACCCCATGATTATATACAGCTTTTTGTCCGAAATTTATTTGTGCAGGGAGACCATCAGCACTAATATGGCTCGGTGCGAAGAAATCTGAAGGGAATGTATGACAATTAGAGCATCTGATTCTGTCGGTTAAATTATTCGTAACCAGATGGGCTACGTGCGCACCAACTCCCGGAGCCGTTGTTGAAGTATCTCCTGAGAGATCCTGCGGAGGGAAAATATGTCCGCCGGGACTCGGATCACCATGGCAGGTATTACATGCCAAAGGTCCATTATCTTCCGTGTGACAGCCAAGGCAGCTCTTATCGACCGTACCACCAGCAAAATCACCGCCGTGACACTGCTGACAGAGCCTCATATTCCAGTTATTCTCTTTTATCAGGTTTACATGAAAATTAGGAGAATCCGGATTAAGAATTCCCTGCTTATGAACACTAATGCCTGTTGGAGGCGGAGTGATGTTTTCGTTGAGATCACTGCATCCTTCAATGAAAACACCTGCAAAAATTATTAAGATTATGTAGATAATTTTGTAATTCATAATTATTTCCGTTTTAATCACTTTGAACCATGACAATATCCGCAGAAACCTGCTCCCGAAGGTGTCTGCGGTGAAGCACCGACATGACAATTGAAGCAAACTGAACCTGGATCATCGTGCCAGTCGCCATGTGTATCTTTCATAAACCCCGCAGGATGTGTTTTGGGATCAGGGATTCCAGGTCTATCAGTATGACACATTATACAGGTTGGATCAGCTCCCTGAACATCATGACATGACACACAGGACTCAATATCTCTCCTCGCAAGAATTGCATGTTCTCCCCCTCCTGAACCCACACCTAGTGTAGTAAAGTTAGGCTTTACGTGAGAAACAGGGGCAACTCCGCTTAACTCAAAATCCTGATTTTCTCCCTGATGACATTCAGTACAGAATGATTCATAACTATGGCAGGTCTGACACTCGGTTGATTTCTGCTTAGCATCAATTCCATGAGTGAATCTGTAATCCAGCTGATGTACCCTTGTTATCTTCTGCTGCTTTGGTCCATCCGTTCCATTGCCTGGTTCATAAGGAGTAATGAAATTTTTTGATGTATTGTCTTCTGTGATCATTGTAGTGCCAACATGACAATCTTCGCAACTATGGTTGTCATGGCACATTACACAGTTTGCGTCTATATCACGAGCGGCAAATTTATGAGTGTGAATAAAATTGACACTTTTATGTGTCTGAGGCAAAAGGTCGGCCGTAGAAACGTGGCATGCTTCGCAGGCATTCGCGGCAACTTTAGTTGCGCCGTGACAAGACCAGCAGTCATTCATTTGAGGAAATGGCTGTTCTGCCTGAAAAGCATAGTCTACTTCATTTAAACCCTTGTGACAGGTCTGGCATTCCAGTTTCTGATCCTTAACATGAAAGCTATGATTAAAATAGAGTTCAGCTTTTTTAGGTTCAAGGGATTCGTAAACTCCATCGTAATGACACATATTGCAATTGTCTTCGCTCTCCACATCATGGCATTGCGCACAATCCTGCATTGTCGGGATCAGGCTTGCATTCAAAGTAACAGCAGTATCAACAGCGCTATGGCATGTAGAACAATCTGCCAGTTCACTATGAAATTTATGAGAGAACTTGATCAGCTTATCATGTCCTTCGTCTCCCTGGTCAGGTCCCGATTGAAACGCCGAGAACAAAAGAGTCGTAACTAAACCAATAGATAAAAAAATGTAGAAAAATTTTAATTTCATAATTCATCTGCTAAAAATTTGTATTAAACCAGTAATTTAGTTTTGCAAAAAGACGTACGTCGTCTTTGTAGATCTTGTTATTTAAATACTGGCCCTGAATATCCAGTGATAATGTGCGGAAAGGCCTTATATTACAGCCCGCCAGCAGGGTAGTCAGGTTATCAGTCTCAGCGTCATCAGATAATTTATAATTTGTATATGACAAGCCCACAGAAGGAGTCAATAACCCTTCAAGGAAAGTATAGGCAGTATATATAGATACAGCGTCCATTTCCCCGGCATAACCGAGATTTTTTCTGTAGGTAAGACTACCGTAATTTGAGATAACCCCTGCAGTGATCCTCTGGGAGTTTTCGTCTGTATAAGTTACATTAGCCACTTTACCCGTGAAGGTAAATATTTTATTAAGCTTATAACTTAATCCGCCCTCAACTTCCTGAGTATTTCCGTAATCGAATACCGCAAAGATCGAGTTATACCTGATTTTAGGTGACCGATAATTATAATAGACGTTGAAACCAAGCTTATCAAGCTGATCATAAGTGCCGTATACCTCAAATTTTGAAGTCTGCATAAAATTTAAATCGTAATCATACCTGGTGTCTATGGTAAAGATTTTGGGCATCTCATAAGATACATCAGCAGAAGCAAACTGATACTGGTTTGAATTATTTTGAATCAAAACATCTATAAGAGTTGGATGATTTGGATCTGTATAGTCAAGTCTTTGGGCTGTATACTGATCAGCCTTAAAGTTTTTATTTATATAACTCAAACCTATCCTGAAATCTTTCAAAGCGGATGTCACAAATCGGCCGCCTGCAATAAAATCATCACTCCATTTGTCGGTCAACTTGAGTTTCTGATAAGCAGGTACATTTCCGCCATAATAACCCGTAACCTTATAATCGCCGTTCCGGTAATCGACATTTATTCCGTCAAATACTCCTCCGGCTACCATATTTATTATAGGCTGCCGGCCGAGTTTGATGGTAAACGCGTCGAGAACTTTTCGTGCTTCAAAATAAAGGTTGTAGAATCTTACTCTTGGATCATTATCAAGTGGGTTTGAGATATCACTCTCGAAATTCAGGTAGGTCCTTAACGAATAGTTATCCTTATTTAAATTCAGACTTAGCATTTCATACGCCCGGAAAAATGTAGAAGATACATTTACCGTATCGTATCTTTCAAAAGAATAAATGGCAGATGAAAATCTGCCATTTAAATTTTGTGCATATGTCAATGAAACAAATAAGGATAAAGCTATGCTGCAAAAAATTATTTTTTTCATAGAATTAGTCTTATTTATTCAGAACAAGATTGATAATTATTTCTTACCCGGGATCGGATGCTTGATCTTATCCCACATCTTGTCCAGGTCCATATTCTTATCGAATGTTGGACTTTCAGAATTGTGGCACTTTACACAGAAAGTGTGAATATCTGATGCTAAGACTAAACCATTTTCTACTGCAGCTTTTTGATCTTTCATAACCTTGATGCTCTTGTAATCTTCACCTGGTCCATGACAGGTTTCGCACTGAACACCGTCTTCAACTTTGAATTTCTTTCCAAGGAACTTAGCATCAACATTATATCCTGAAGCGTGACATTTAAGGCATTCTGGAGTTTTTACCGCGGGGGTATTGAAGCCTTTATCTTTAGCGATTTTGTCAGCTTTTTCTGTCTGGAGGGTTTTGTAAGCCTGTGCGTGCTTAGATTTTTCCCAGATACCGAACTGATCACCCTGTTTTTCAGTTTTGTGGCACATTCCGCATGTTGCTGCTCCAACAAAACCATGTTTCGGGGTTTCCTGGCTAAATACGAGCGTTGAGAAAAGAATAACTACTAGAAATGATTTAAACATATCGACTCCCACAATTTTATGTTATTTCACTTGTAAAATATTAACATTTTATTATAGTTTCCAAATAAAATGTAAAAAACTTCTAATTTGTGACTTAAGGAATAATGATGAATATTCCATCAGTCTCTGCCCATTATCAAAAAATAAACCAAATTAAATGATTACTTTTTGGACACTTTCACCTGTTGAACTTTTCAATAGTGAGAAAGCAGCTCATTATCTTCTCTTATCGGAGAACACACTCACTGCTAATTACTCACTTTGTTAATAATCTTGTTTCGCTTTAATTATTTTTTTCGTATACTCCATATGCGAATCTAGTTGAGGGGTGCAGCAGAAAAAACTATTGTGTGTCATAAATAAAAAAGTACTATGCAAAAAACAACCCTACTCTGTTGCAGAGCAGCTTTGCTCTATGTATTAATTCTTTCCTCCGTTTTTCTTCTTTCGTCATGCAGCCGTGAAAAACCTGCATCCAAAAATATTATGCTGAAAGATGGATTAATCTGCCTGATTGATAATGGAGAACCCTATACAGGTAAAATCCACGACATAATAAGTTCACAAATACTTGAGTATGATGTCGTAAAAGGCATAAAGGACGGAGACTTCAACATTTTCTCCGAAGGCGGAAAAGTTCTGGTCAGCGGCAGGATGAAGAATAATAAGAACGAAGGGCTATGGCAGTATTATTATCCTGACGGTCAGCTTGAGTCACAGGGCTACTTTAAAGACGATAATACTTCCGACAAATGGTTCTGGTACTACCCTGACGGCAGGTTAAAAGCAACGGGATATTATTCCAAAGGTAAGAAGGATGGAAAATGGACAGACTACGATGAGAGTGGAAGAGTTATCTCAGAGAAAGTATTTCGCAACAACATTAAGATAGCCGGGATGGAGGAAAAATTATCCTGATTTTTCCTTATCCTGCTTAAAGGTGCCTTCAAGTTCGTATTTCATAAATTTTGAAGTGGGTGTTATTCCCCCACCATATTTGTTGACATAAACCTGTGTAAATTCAGCTCCCAGAAAAAGGATTTGGGCCGAATAGTAGACCCAAAGCAGGAATACTACCAGAGATCCAGCTGCACCATATGTTGAGCTGAGACTACTGGTTCCAAGATACAATCCTATCAGGTATTTTCCCAAAACGAATAAAGCCGCGGTAACCAATGCACCCACCCAAACGTGCTTCCATTTTATATGCACATCAGGAAGTACTTTGAATATCATCATAAAAAGCAGGAATGTAATTAATAATGAAATAATGATATTCGAAAAGTCGAGAATAAACTTGGGTATATCAAAGTAGGATTCTGAGATATAATTATTGATAGAAGAAATTAAAGCGCTAACTACAAGTGAAACCAGAAGGAGAAACCCGGTACCAAGGACCATAGCAAATGATTGTACTCTGTCCCTGATTAAACCCTTAAACATGTTTCTACCAGGTTTTGGTTTGACCTTCCAGATCATATTCAGCGAATCCTGCAATTCAACGAATACAACCGTGGAGCCTATTACAAGAGCCACAAAACCTGTAAGGATGGTAACTACACCCTGGTTTGAATACTGGGCATTTTTTAAGGCAGTTTGTATCACCTTGGCACCATCGTAGCCCACAAGTCCCTGGATTTGTGAAATCAATTCTCCTTTAGCAGCATTTTGGCCGAATATCAGGGCTGCGACCGAGATTGAAATTACAATAATAGGTGCCACAGAAAATATTGTATAAAAAGATAAAGCTGCGCCGAGTTTCGGACATTTATCATCTATAAACTTATCGAACACATCTTTTACAAAAGTCCAGATACCTTTAAGTCTAATATTCATCCTGCCCTTAATGTTTTGGTTATAAAATAATCACAACAGGATCATTTACAAATTAGGCAAATCAAACCAGGTAATTTATTTTTATTAAAAGGTATTTATTTCGTAACTTTGAAACCCGTAAAATTTATCACAGCTGCTTTAGAATGAAGCTGTTATAAATTAGACAAGAGTTAAACTATTATATCTGGAGAAAGGAAAGTTTGGTATTGAACAGGGAAAAAGAATTTCTTGAAGGTTCTCTTTATGTAACCGAATCTGAAATCCATGGAGCAGGTTTATTTACTTCAATTGGAATAAGCAAAGGACAGAAGATTATGGTTATCATGGGAGAATCGATATCAGGAGACGAGTGTGAAAAAAGGGAAGAAGATGGAAATGTATATATATTCTGGAATGGAGAAACATATATAGATACCGCGATGACTGATAAGATCAAGTTTATAAATCATAACTGTAAGTATAATTGCGATGTTATGGACAGAGATGAAGAAAGTCTTTTGCTAATTGCAGCCAGGGACATTCAGGCGGAGGAAGAATTAACAATAGACTATGGTTACGAAGAAATTTACGAAATCTGCCATTGTGAGATCTGTTCAGAATATTTAGATGAAGAGCTTGAAATAAAAAAGGCTGTCTGACAGTCCAGACAGCCTTAAGACATACTAAGGATAATAGTTACTTTTTTTCAGCTATTGTTTTAAGAATACCTTTCAGTAGATCATAGAATTTCTCTACAGTAGCAATATTTACTTTCTCATCCGGGGAGTGAGCACCTTCGATAGTAGGACCAAAAGATATCATATCAAGACCAGGCTTTTTTGATCCCAGGATACCGCATTCAAGACCTGCATGGATCGCCTTAATCTCAGGTTCTTTGTTAAATAATTCTTTGAATACCTGTTTCGAAGTTTTAAGGATGGTTGAATCCATATCAGGTTTCCATCCTGGATAACCATCTCCAACGGTAACTTCACCTCCCGCCAGTTCCAGTGCTGCTTTTACACTTGCAGCCACATAATCCTTCGCACTATCTATCGAACTTCTCTGGCTGGTGCTTATTTTCAATTTACCATTTTCTGTTGTTATAACCGCCAGGTTCGTTGAAGTCTCCACTAAATCGGGTATATCCTGACTCATTGCTATTACACCATGAGGCAAAGCAAGCAGCAGATTAATGATTTCTTTTTGAAACTGCTTTGTGAAAATCTTATCCTGGGATGAATCGGATTTCTTAAACAATAATTTCAATCCGCTGTCAGTTTTTTTATACTCATTTAACAGATTTTTTTCGAATTCTTTTACAATTTTTTCTGCTTCCTTCTCTGAACCGTTCTTAAACATTACAACAGCCTCTGCTTCGCGAGGAATAGCGTTTCTCAAACTTCCTCCCGATAATGAACAGAGAGAATAATCAATCTTTTCAAGTCTGTTAAGTATTCGTCCAAGGAGCTTAATAGCATTTGCCCTTCCCTGAACAATATCCAGTCCTGAATGACCTCCTTTTAAGCCGGTAACCATTATCTCATACGGAGTATATCCTTTTGGAGCATTATCTGTTTTAAGTTCAAAAGAAGCCAGTGTATCCACGCCCCCTGAGCAGCCGACATAGAAGGCACCATCTTCTTCGGAATCCATATTAAGCAATATTTTCCCGTTCAAGAGTTCAGGGTTAAGGTAATTGGCGCCTGTCATTCCTGTTTCTTCATCAACAGTAAGCAGAATTTCAACAGGGCCATGGATGACTGATTTATCATTTATTACAGCAAGCGCAGCTGCCACACCGATTCCGTTATCACTACCCAGGGTAGTTCCCTCAGCAGTAATCCATCCGTCTTCCCTTTTTATTTCTATTGGATCATTCTCAAAATCGTGTTTTGTTTCTTTATTTTTTTCGCATACCATATCGATATGTCCCTGAAGTATAACAGCAGGAGAATTCTCATACCCCGGAGAAGCTGGCACCTTCGCAACAATATTGCCTGTTTCATCCTCCTTAAATTCAACTTTCTGTTCTTTGAGGAAGCTTCGGAGGTGTTCCCTTATCTTCCCTTCCTTTTTAGATGGTCTGGGAACTCTTGTTATTTCATAAAATCTCTGCCATACTAATTCAGGTTTCAGATCTTTAATTGCTGATTCTGCCATAAAGACTCTCCTTTTTAATTTTAGTAATTAATATTTCAAATAAAAAAAGACGCCTTTGAGGGGCGTCTTTTATTTATTATCTAAACTGCGTCAGCTGCTGCTTTCTGTTTCTCAGCCAGTCTTGCATTTTTTCGATCCATATCAGTAAGATATCTCTTTCGTATCCTGATACTTGACGGTGTAACTTCCACATATTCATCGTCGGTTATCCATTCTATAGCCTGCTCAAGGGTAAGGATGGTAGGCGGTTCCAGCCTTATCGCCTCATCAGCGCCCGAAGCACGCATGTTTGAAAGCTGTTTAGTTTTAGTTACATTCACATGCATATCGTTATTCCTCGAGTTCTCTCCTACGACCATCCCTTCGTAAACCCTCGTACCCGGTTCAATAAAAAAAACAGACCTTTCCTGCAGCTTAAACATAGAATATGCTGAGGAGGTTCCTGTTTCCATTGCGACCAAAGCCCCTCTCTGACGGTGAACGATATCCCCTTTATAAGGTTCATATCCGTTAAAGTTATGATGAAGAATACCTGTTCCTTTTGTATCGGTCATAAACTCAGATCTGTAACCGATTAAGCCTCTTGAAGGTATTATGAATTCCACCCGGGTATTATCATTAAATGTAAGCATGTTCTTCATCTCACCCTTACGTTTTCCCAGTTTTTCTATAACCGTACCGACAAACTCATCAGGCACATCAATAATTACATGTTCCATCGGCTCGCAGAGAACATCAGCGATTTTTTTTAAGATCACCTCAGGCCGGGTTACCTGCAGTTCATAATTTTCGCGTCTCATATTTTCGATAAGAATAGAAAGGTGAAGCTCTCCCCTTCCGCTTACTTTGAATACGTCAGGAGAATCGGTCATTTCCACCCGAAGACTTACATTAGATTTCAACTCTTTAGAAAGTCTCTCACTAATGTTCCTGGTGGTAACATATTTTCCTTCCTGTCCGGCGAAAGGAGAATTGTTAACCATAAAATTCATAGTTATAGTAGGTTCATCTATTGCAACAAAAGGTAATGGTTCCGGATGTTTAGGACTGGCAATAGTATCGCCTATATCAACATCTTCAAGTCCGGCTATCCCGCCGATATCCCCAGAAGTAAGCTCATTTGTTTCAATTCTTTTGATACTTTCGAAAGAATAAAGCTTTGTTATTCTCGCCTCAGTTTTTTCTCCTGTCTTTGAAATCAGGATCATATTATCGCCTATTCTCAGCACTCCTTTATGTACTCTGCCTATCCCAATACGTCCCAAGTAATCATTGTAATCAATAGCAGAAATCAGCATTTGAAATGGAGCTTCGGGATCAGCCTCCGGTAACGGGACTTTTTTAATAATCACATCCAGAAGCGGCAGAAGATTATCACTCTCATCCTCAAGATTAATTTTGGCAATTCCCTGTTTAGCAATAGTATAAATATAAGGGAAATCAAGCTGTTCATCGGAAGCACCCAGACTTACAAAAAGATCAAAGACCTCATTTAGAACATCATTTGGGCGGGCATCTTTCCTATCGATCTTATTGATGACAACGATAGGTTTCAGTCCCAGATCAAGCGATTTTTTCAATACAAACTTCGTCTGCGGCAAAGGGCCCTCTGCGGCGTCCACCAGCAGCAATACACCATCAACCATCCTCAATGTTCTCTCAACTTCGCCTCCGAAGTCAGCGTGTCCCGGTGTATCAATAATATTTATTTTACAGTTCTTATAATGAATACTGAGGTTTTTAGCCAGAATAGTTATTCCTCTTTCCTTCTCAAGGGCATTTGAGTCCATTACCCTTTTCTCAACCTGCTGATTCTGACGGAAAGCCCCTGTCTGTTTTAAGAGGTGATCAACTAAAGTAGTTTTTCCATGATCAACGTGCGCTATTATCGCAATATTCCTCAAGTCATCTCTGTGACTGCTCATCGTATCCTTTCTTTTTTAAAAATTAGAAAGGAAATATATGGATAAAAGGAAGCTTTTACAATGAATTTAACAGGTTACAGAACAGGTATCAGGTGATAATCTGAGTGCTGAGAGCTATTTCTTCGAGGACTGAAGATACTTTAAGGCAGTTTTTCATATCCCCCGTATAAACAATGCATTTTCCCTTAACATGAACTTCAAAAGCATATCCCCTGGCCTTTTCATAGGTACACCTGATTGCTTTGACAAGCTGGAATATGACTTCATCGAAGGTATGCCAGTCGTCGTTGTATAGAACGACCTTACTTGAGATCCCTATACTTACTTCTTCATCCTCAAGTACATCTAACCTGGTTTGTTTATCGGGTTTCAATTCCATAAATCAAAATTATGAAATAAATGATAAATATTAAATGAAATTATTAACAGGCAACGTAAAAATATAAATAAGAAGAGAATTGATACCCGTTACTTCCCGGGTTTGATTTTATAGGAGGGTATGTTTATATTTTTTTATCTAAAATTAACTTAAATAATGGAGGTTAAATGAAAATAGCAGTATGCGTGAGTCATGTGCCGGACACTGCTACAAAGGTTAAAGTAGGGGCAGATCAGAAAACTATAGATCCATCGGGAGTTGTATATATAGTTAATCCATACGATGAGTTTGCAATTGAAGAAGCGCTGAAATTGAAAGAAAAGTCAGGGGGGGATTCTGAGGTTACAGTTATCAGTGTCGGAAGCGACGCAAACAAGGAGACTATCAGGAAGGCCCTTGCTATGGGAGTTGATAAAGGTATACTGCTTAAGGATGATAACAGAAGAGATTCCATGGGAATAGCTAAAGCACTGG
This sequence comes from uncultured Bacteroidota bacterium, assembly GCA_963771705.1. Classification (GTDB taxonomy): domain Bacteria; phylum Bacteroidota; class Ignavibacteria; order Ignavibacteriales; family Ignavibacteriaceae; genus DATFVA01. The sequence continues at coordinate 371,589 of CAVYUP010000002.1, read as the reverse complement.
CTGATGAGATTAAATCGGGTGGATATGAAATTGTATTCTGCGGAAAGCAGTCGGTTGACTATGACAATTCCACAGTTCCTCAGCTTACTGCAGAATTAACAGGATTTTCCTGTATAACAGTTGTTGTTTCGCTTAACATTGAAGGCAATAAGGTTACCGCCGAAAGGGAGATTGAAGGCGGAAAAGAAGTGGTTGTTTCTGAGCTTCCCGTGATAATCGGTGCACAAAAGGGACTGAATGAACCAAGGTACGCTTCCCTTAAAGGGATCATGGCTTCGAAGAAAAAAACTATCGAAGAGAAGCCGGCAGCTGCTACCGATCAGTACTCTGAAGTATTGAATATGAAAAAACCTCCGGAAAAGCAGCCGGGAAGGATTCTTGGAACAGATAAATCAGCAGTGCCTGAATTAGTCAGGTTATTAAGGGAAGAAGCAAAAGTTATATAGGAGTTAATTAAAAATGGCAAATAAAATTCTTGCAATTCTAGAACAAAGAGATAATAAACTTAAAAGATCCGCTTATGAAGTAATCAGCACAGCATCCCGGCTTGCCGGAGAATTAAATCTCGAAGCAGAGTGTCTTGTTATCGGGAATGAAATTGAGAATATTTCTGAGGCAGGAAAATACGGAATTAAAAAACTTATTCTCTTCAAGAATGAGCAGCTTAGTAATTATTCTACTTCAGCTTATACTAAAATAATATCCGATTATGTTAAAGAGAACGGGATTTCCTTTATAGTAATTTCCGGAACCGCTCTCGGCAAGGACCTTGCACCACATCTCAGCGGCAGACTCAATGCAGGATCACTGATGGATTGTGTCAGTCTCGATGCATCTTCCGGAGATGTTATAGCTACCAGACCTGTATATGCAGGGAAAGCTCTGATAGATGTAAAGCTTAATACTGATATAAAGGTTTTTGTTTTGAGGCCCAATGTCTTCAAAGCTGAAGTAAAAGATGAAAATGGTTCTGCAGACGTTGAAACCAGGAATGCAGATAATCCTGATTTAAAGACCCGGGTAACTGAAATTAAAAAATCAGAAGGTAAGCTGGATGTTGCAGAGGCCGATATAATAGTATCCGGAGGAAGAGGCTTAAAATCAGCAGATAATTTCCACCTGGTGGAAGAACTTGCTGATGTTCTTGGTGCCGCAGTAGGAGCCTCACGGGCGGTTGTAGATGCCGGCTGGAGAGATCATAGGGAGCAGGTTGGTCAGACAGGTAAGACAGTATCACCCTCTCTTTATGTGGCATGCGGTATTTCGGGTGCTATACAGCACCTTGCAGGTATGAGTTCCTCAAAATACATAGTCGCTATAAATAAAGATAAAGATGCTCCAATATTTAATGTAGCTGATTACGGAATAGCGGGTGATGTATTTGAGATTCTTCCAGCTCTGACCGAGGAGATTAAAAAAGTAAAATCATAGGAATCAGGAGTTAAAGTGCAAAAGGTACAGTGTGAAATATTGGGATTATCGTCAAGTCCGTCAACCGGCGGTGCTTATGCCATTCTATTGCGAGAAGTTGGTGCTTCCAGGAGGCTTCCTATAATCATAGGAGCCTTCGAAGCGCAGGCTATCGCTCTCGAGATTGAAGGAATCAAACCTCCGCGTCCTTTAACTCACGATCTTCTAAAGCATATGATCGATAATCTCGGGGCAACCATTATAGAGATAATAATCGATGAGCTGAGGGAAAATACTTTCTTTGCGAAAATCGTGCTTGAAGTTTCAGGTTTAACCAATGAGGTAGATGCAAGACCGAGTGACGCTATTGCGCTTGCAGTAAGGGCACGTTCACCAATCTATGTTGCTGAATCAGTTATGGAAGCTGCTGCCTTTATACCTTCAGAGGAAACAGAAAGTGAAGATAAGCAAAGCGAACCCAATGAAGAGGAAGAAGTTCCCAAAACCAAGGAAGCTCAACTAGCGGCTCTTCAGGATAAACTACGGAAGGCCATTGAAACAGAGGAATATGAAAGAGCAGCCAAAATCCGGGATGACATCCAGAAACTGACAGGGAATAATTAAAGGTCGGGAATTATCCGACCAAAGTTTTAATAAATTCTCAGCCGAATACTTTTTTCCCGATTGTGCATTCCATGCAGTTATCTTTACTGCAATAATTTCTGAAAAGATCTATCATACCCTGGTATAAAACACTTTTTTTCCAGGCATTATTAAGATTCAAGGTCTCTGAAACTTCAAATACAAGTCCGTTTTCACTCTGCTGGTAGTAATTCTGATAAACTTTGAATACCCTCGAAGCAAGGTCTTTTCTATTAAACATTTCAAAATAAACCGAAAAAATCGGAAGAATTACGTTAATAATAATCTCATCTGCTCTCGATACGCCCACGAAATAATTTATCCTGATATCTGTATGGTGATCAAAAGTATAGTGATTATGCCAGAACCCGTCACCCTTCACAATGAACTGGTTTCTCAATGAACCGATTACCTGCTTTGTGCCGTTATAATTTTCAAATTCTTTTATAATCGACTGAACAAGTTTTCCCCTGATAAGCTGGCACAGTAATCTAACTCCCCCCGCAATCCTGACCGTTGGAAAATTATAAGGCCTGAGCTTTGCAAAGTTCCATTGTGTCTGGTGTAATAGTCTTCCTTCATAATCATTCTTCAGCTCTGACCATATTTCGACCAGTTTTCTCACATATTCGGAGGTTTCTTCGTCAGGAATCTTCTCTATCGGCGGGATCAAACCACTGATATTGAAGAATATTGACTCAAGATTTAAGAGGAAATTTTCATATTTCTCAAATTTTTTCAGGAAATTTATATCAACGCCCGACGCCAGTCTGTGCATAATATCTTTATTCTTCGAAAAACCAAGGGCTTCGAACATAGCTTCATATATCATCTGTTCCCACAAAACAGGATCGCTGAAATCTCCTGAAGTAAATTCTCTTTTATAAAAATTATCGTCGGGTTCGTAATTAACAACAGGTTCTTTTAGATTTATCTCTTTAAGGTAAACAAGTTCTTTAAGTCTGTTTACAACCCTCTCACACTTCTGTTTGAATCGGGCGATCCCCAAATCATAAACAAAATCCAGTTTTTCTTTTTCAGACATTTCCGAATTAACTTCTGCGCATGGCATCTTGTTTATTCTTCCCGATCTTTCAGAAAGAATTGCCTCCTGGATTTTCACCCGGATACTGCTATTAAGAAACTGTTCAAGAGGAAATGACTGTACTTTTCTTCCGTCCTGTGTATAAACGAAGGAATCACGCCTTGTGCTATTAAATATCACATGGAGGATAACGCTGTTGTATTTCTTATTAAGATGATGTCCATGCGCCTTCCAATCAGAATGGATGCCATCTATTTCTATATCACCGGAATATGTAAGGTTACCAATCTGTATTCTTGCATGTTTAAAGTCAGGACCCCCTGTCTCTTTATTTTCTGTACCGGGGTCGATAATTTTGATTATCTGCCCATCGCTTGTTTCAAGCTCTTTAATAAAATCCTGCTTCCTCCAAATTTCGCAAAGAAATTTCTCGAGCATTTTTTCTTGTTTCATACTCTACCTGCCGGGTTTTTTAATTACCACAAGTTTTGCGGGTAGGGATCTCCTGCTCCCCAGACGATATAAGAACACCAGGTTATTAACCGAATCCTCAAGGAATATATTCCTGAAAATATAATCACCTGAATTTACCTGGTTATACATATCCTTCTTTTTATTATTATTAAAAAGAAAAATGTCTGCACCGGAAATTTTTGGGGGCACCGTAACTGTAATCTGGATGGAAGTCGAGTCTGTGTAGATTGTATCGTCTACCGATATAATCCTTATATCCGGCAGCTTGGAATCAATCCTTAATGAACTGATTTCATAGATGTCGGGAGTTTGATAATCCTGTGTACCGGACTCCCCAATATTACCTTCCGGAGGTTTTTGTACAGCAGATTCCTGCATTTTTCCCTCTTTTATCCAAGAGGATTGTTTAATGTTCAGAAAACATACTAATATTAAAATTAATAGTAAAATTACGAACAGGATTTTCTTCACATACCGAGTTCTTTTTTAACTTTTGTATTTAAATTGTTTAATTCTTCAGCAGCCGCTTCGGAAAAATCTGACCTGCTGCTTTTATAAATAATTCCCCTGCTGACATTTACCAGGAAGTTCAAACGTTCTGCTTTTGCGAAAGCACGAACCGTTTCTTCCAGACTGCCTCCCTGCGCCCCAACTCCAGGGAGCAGCACAGGAAGATCACCTATAAGTTCCATATTGTCTTTTAATTCTTCTGATTGAGTTGCCCCGAAAACAATCCCGCAGTTTTTACTGATATTCCACTCAATCGTTTTCTTAATAACCTCCTGATAAAGGAAATCTCCGTTTTCAATTTTCAGTTTCTCAAAGCTGGCCGAACCGGGATTAGAGGTTAATGCAAGAATAAAGTTCAACTTAGTTTCGAATTCAATGAAAGGCTGCACCGAATCGATTCCCATATAAGGATTGATAGTCGAAGCATCGCATCCGAAATAATTAAAAATTGAATCCGCATACATGCTAGCAGTATTACCGATATCGCCCCTTTTGGCGTCTCCGATTATCAGGATATCTTCAGGAATTATCTCTATCGTTTTTTTCAGCTCTTCGAATCCCCTAGGTCCCGAACTTTCATAAAAAGCAAAATTGAGTTTATAAGCCGCTGCTGATGCAGAGGTACTTTCGATTATCGCTTTGTTAAATTCATACAAAGGCTGTCGGGATTCTTTTAGATGCTGGGGTATTTTTTTTATATCTGTGTCAAGACCAACGCAGATAAATTTTCCGCCTGAGTTGTTAAGATTAAGTTTTTCAAGTGCTGTCATTTTATTTGAAATTTTTAAACATCATTGATTCAACAGGAAACTCTGTGCGTTCATTATATTTTGCACTCTTTTTAAGATTATAAGGAATCTCAACTTCACCTTTCATTTCAAAGTAGATAATCTGTCCTATCGGCATACCTGCATAGATTCTCACAGGCTGTTTAACAGATATTTCAAGCGTCCAGGTATTGCAGAAGCCTGCATCTCCTTTTCCAGCAGTAGAATGAATGTCTATCCCAAGCCTTCCAACGCTTGATTTACCTTCAACAAAAGGAACATATTTCCTGGTTTCTGTATATTCTTCGGTTACACCGAGATACAACTTTGAAGGCAGCAGTAAGAATCCATTGTCGGGAATTTCAAATCTCCTGACTTTATTATGGAGCTTTGCATCAAGAATATCGCTTTCGTAAACAGCGAGCCATTTAGCCAGGTGAACATCATAACTATTGCTTCCAAGGTTTTCCCTGTTATAGGGTTCAATAACTATATTACCCTGCTTTATTTCTTCCAGGATCCGGCTGTCTGATAATATCAAAGATCCTCCTATTTATGTATAGTTTTTGTGAGTACGGTAAACATTAGCTACAATACCGAGCATAAACATATTCACCATCAGGGAACTGCCGCCGTAACTAACAAATGGCAAGGGGATACCTATTACAGGCATAATTCCCACAGTCATACCTATATTTACCATCAGGTGAACAAAATAGACCGCAAGTATCCCGACCGTAACAAGGCTTAAGAATTCATCCTTTGCAGAAGAGGCTATCTTAAGTATTTTTATAAATAATATCAGGAACAGCATCAAGGTAATGAAACTACCAATAAATCCCAGTTCCTCACCAATTACACAGTAAATAAAATCTGTCCATTGTTCAGGTATAAACTGCAACTGGGTCTGGTTACCTGCAAGAAATCCTTTCCCCCAGAAACCTCCTGAACCAATAGCAACCCTTGCCTGGATTGCATTATAGCCTGCACCCAGAGGATCGGCCATAGGATCTATAAAAGATTTTATACGATTCTGCTGGTGAGGGCTGAGAACATTATAAACATAATCGGCAAAGAAACCGGCTCCAAGGTTAAGTGCAAAGATTGATCCGCTGAAGAAAATATCTTTTCTGAAAAGCAGCAGAGCAACTGTCACTAAAAGGAGTGCGGCGATAAAATAATAGATCCCGAAAAGAGAAGACAATGCAACAAATCCCGGACTAAGTACAATGAACAGACCAAAAAGACTTATTCCTTTCCAGAAGATCATTGTGAGAATTATCCCTATAAATACAAGAGCGGTGCCCATATCAGGTTCAAGCAGGATCAAACCAACCGGAACCAGGCCAATTATGAGAGTGATGACAATATCTTTGAAAGACTCAATGTCGGTATTATTACGGCTAAGGAAGGATGCAATGACAAGTATAGTTCCAACCTTTGCCATTTCGGAGGGCTGAAATCCTATACTTCCCAGGTCCAGCCAGCTTTTAGCACCTGAGATCTGACGGCCCATCACCAAAACTGCCATCAGTAAACCCAGTGAAAGCAGATACAGCGGAATAGCCATCATCCGGAAAGAACTAATAGGGATTGAATAGGTAACAAAAAAAACAATGAAGGCCCCTATCCCCCATATAAGCTGTCTATCAAAATTTCCTGATGCGGTAGGATGGTGAACTGTTGAACTATATATTGCCGCAAGACCTATTCCGAACAGCAGCAGACAGGGAATGAATATTCCGAAATCAAATTTATCCTGAAGTTTATAATCAATTCGCAAGGGAAGCCCCTATAATATTTTGCTTTAGTTTCTGTTCATATTTATTCTGTTCATCTTTCTTCGTCTTATCTTTCAGCAGGTATGCTTCAATGAGCTTTTTTGCTATCGGGGCTGCATACGTTGCACCGAACCCGACGTTCTCAACAACAACGGCCACAGCAATCTGCGGATTATCAAAAGGAGCAAAACCAATAAACAAAGCATGATCTTTTCCGTGAGGATTCTGTGCCGTTCCTGTTTTACCGGCAATCTGGATTTCATTTGATTTAATTCTGACAGCCGTCCCTGCACCGTTAACTACAAGAAACATCCCCTGTTTAACGATGTCAAACACCTTTTGGTCTATACCTACATTAATTTTATCAAATTTGAATGGTATAAAGTCCTTTGTTTTATTATCCAGGTAGCCCTTAACAATATGCGGAACGTATGTGGTACCATTATTCGCGATAATTGACACATATTTGGCAAGCTGGATAGGAGTTATGCTTACTTCCCCCTGGCCTATTCCAAGACTAGCCATGATACTCCTTGGCCAGTTGGGTCCATATATCTTTTCATAATAAGCTGAACTTGGAATAAAACCTTTTGCTTCCTCACCTATATCTATACCGGTTTTCTGAGCAAAACCGAATTTTAATGCATAAGTATGCCAGTTATCAATACCTATTTTGTATATCAGGTTATAGAAGAAAGTATTGCATGATTTTTCAATTGCGTGAACAACATTCAGAGATCCATGAACTCCATCACACTTAAAGAACCTGCCGAATGTAAATCCTCCTCCGCAGTAAAAAGTGCTATTGATATTTATAACTCCTAGATCAAGAGCCGCAATAGCTTCCATTATCTTAAAAGTAGATCCCGGAGGCTTCATAGACATCGTTGCCCTGTTGAATAATGGTTTATCCTTGTCGGTATAAAGCTTATTCAGGAATTCCCTTGAAGTAACATAGGAGAATGCATTCAGATCATAGTCAGGAAAACTTCCCAGACCGAGCACCTCTCCGGTTTTCGGCTCAATAGCAACAAATGCTCCCCGGTAACCCTTAAACGACTCTTCTCCGGCTTTCTGAACATCCGCATCAATGGAAAGGACAAGATCATTCCCCTTAATCGACTGAACATCCGCTGTTCCATCTTTAAATGGGCCTATCTCTTTTCTTCTTGAATCAACCAGGACATAATTATATCCTTTCTCACCTCTCAAATATTTTTCATATGTTTTCTCCAGCCCATTGTTTCCAACATAATCGCCGGGATCATAATAATCATCTTCTTTTGCAAGCTGCTGGGGAGAAATTTCTTTAGTATAACCGAACATATGCGAACCCATAATACCGGCAGGATAACCACGCTGCATTTCGACTATATAGTCAACCCCCGGAAGAAATTCAGAATTCTCTTCAAGCCAGGAGACAGTCTTAAAATCAATACCTCTTTTTATCCTCACCGGAACGTACTTTGAGTAAATGCGGTTATTGTAGAGTATTTTATTGATATATCCTGAATCAACATCTAGCACATTTTCAAGAAGATGGTTTAACTTACGATCATACTGAGCCGGTGTTATCCTGAGGGTATAAGCAGGCAGGTTGCTAACAACAACCTCTCCATTTCTATCAAGAAAGATACCTCGCAAGGGAGTTTGTTCAATTGCCTTTATACTATTACTGGCAGATTTTTCATCATATTCTTCATGGTTAATAATCTGCATCTGGAAAAGACGGAATGCCAGCAAGGCGAAGGAAGCAGCTATGATGAAGAAAATGATAGATTTTCTCTGCAGAGAACCAAAGCTGGAAGATCTCAAACTAACTCAGACTCCTCTTAGGATAAAAAATTGAGACAATTATACTGATGACAGCTGTATAAAGTGCCGGCAGCAAAGCCTGTTCAAAAAATAATACCAGGATGCTCTTACTCAAATCGATAGTAGAGAAAAATGAATAAACAATTGTATCAATAAGGGTACAGAGAAGAACTATCAGAGAGAAAACATAGGATTTAAGATAGGCTTCTCTTTTGTTTTCATTTGAGAAATAACCTGCTGTAAAACCTGCAATAGTCTTAGAGAGCATCGCGCTGCCAAGCAAACTACCGGTAATCAGATCAAAAAGAAAACCATAAACAAATCCCAATACTGTTCCATAAACCTGTCCATACCGTACCGCATAGAAGACCAGAAGAATCAAAATCAGATCAGGTATAACCCCATTAATAGCAACCAGCGGTATTACAGTAGTTTGAATTACCAGAAGAGGAAAGAACAGAAGGATAGAAAATATATAATGAGACCGCATTATTTCCGATTATAAAAGTTTAATTCGAGGTTATTTTTCTGTCTGCTTTCAACTATACCAATTACAAATACATTTTCAACACTGCCGAAGTTCACGAAAGATTTAACCCGGGCTTCATTAAAGATGCCTGTTTCTACTTTATTTAATCCAGTAATAATTCCCACAGGTACAGGGAGCGGGACAATTGAACTTATATCTGAAGTAACAATTCTATCTCCCGGTTCTATATCGTAGGTCTTTGGAACATCAACGATAACAAGTTCTTTACCGTTCCACTTCATTATCCCATCGATCCGGCTACGTTCATCTTTTACCGTAAGCTTAAGATCGATATTCTGCAAAGTTCTAGCGATGGAATAATCCTTAGAAACGGAGATAATAATTCCGACCATACCCATATCATTTATTACAGGCATTCCCGGCTTTACGCTGTCCTTCGCCCCCACGTTTATAGTCACACTTCCCTGCGATCTTGTTGACAATTTAGAGACAACAGCTGCGGGAATAAGAGGATAATTTACCGAATCTTTAAGATTAAGAAGATTTTTTAATTCCCTGTTAACAATGCCGTATTCACGAAGCCTGTTAACCTGGAGCATAAGCTCTGCGTTGACTTCTCTAAGCCTCGCATTTTCTTTTTTATAGCTTGATATATTGATAACATCACTTACCACTGAAGTAACAACAGCAAAGCTGCCGAACGCGACAGCCCTTACCTGGCGGACTTTCGGATTTTGATTTTGTGAAAGAATAAAAAGGCTGATGATCAGGAGTACAACAAGGACTATATATTCTTTAAAACTTTCCCATAATTTAGAAAGTAGTCTAAACATCAATATCTGCGGTTACGAATTAAAACTTTTGAATAATGATTTAAGTTATCAATTACTTTTCCGGCACCACGTACAACAGCAGTCAAGGGATCTTCAGCAACGTGGACGGGAAGGTTGGTTTCCATCCTTATACGTTCATCCAGACCTTTTAGTAAAGCTCCACCGCCGGTAATCATAACGCCTCTGTCAAGGATATCCGCTGATAATTCAGGCGGAGTTCTTTCGAGCGACTGACGAACCGCATCCACTATCTGGACGACCGCTTCGTTCAGAGCTTCCCTGATCTCAACAGAACTTACCTCCGTAGTTTTAGGAATACCACCTACCAGATCTCTTCCTTTAACCTGAATAGTTATCTCTTCTTTCAACGGAACAGCTGAACCAACTTCACATTTTATTGCTTCCGCTGTTCTTTCACCTATCAGAATATTATGATTTTTTTTGAAGTACTGCATAATAGCATAATTCATTTCGTCACCTGCTATTCTAATCGACTCTTCATTAACAATTCCAGAGAGGGCTATAACAGCTATTTCGGTAGTTCCGCCACCGATATCAATTATCATATTTCCAACAGGAGCTTCAACATCAATTCCGATTCCGATTGCAGCCGCCATGGGCTCAGCTATAAGATGAACCTCTTTAGCTCCGGCGTGCTCTGCACTATCCCTCACCGCACGTTTTTCAACTTCGGTTACGCCGCTGGGTACCGCTACCACAACCCTTCTGGCTGAAAATGCTCCCGCCCTAACTTTTTTAATGAAAGCGCGGATCATACCTTCAGCGATTTCAAAGTCGGCAATAACGCCATCGCGCATAGGCCGTGTCACACGTATTTCCTTATGTTCCCTGCCCTGCATCTCCTTTGCTTTATTACCAAGTGCAATAATTCTTTTGCTGTTTTTATCAAAAGCAACTATTGATGGTTCATTTAGAACGATCCCTTTGTTCTTAACGTAAATAAGGGTATTAGCAGTGCCTAAATCTATGGCAATATCTGCGGAGAAAAAATCAAATAAACCCATTATGCCTCTTAATGTTTAAAATGTCTGATTCCTGTAAAAACCATTGAAATATTGTTTTGATTAGCAGCTTCGATTACTTCACTATCTCTGACTGAACCGCCGGGCTGAATTACCGAAACGGCGCCGTATTTAACTATTTCCAGCAAAGTATCGGGGAATGGAAAAAACGCATCTGAAGCAGCAACTGATCCTGTTAAATCCAATCCATGTTCGCGGGATTTTAGAGATGCAATTTTTGCGGAGTCGAGTCTAGACATCTGACCAGCCCCGACAGCAAGCGTTGCATTATCTTTTGCGAAAACAATAGCATTAGATCTCGTATGTTTCGAAACAATCCAGGCAAACTGAAGGTCATTCATTTCTTTATCAGTTGGTTTCTTTTCAGTAATAACCTCGAGCTTTTCTTTGTCAAGAGTTGCCTTGTCCGCATCCTGAACAATAGCGCCGCCGGCAATGTTCCTATAATTAAATTTATCAACTCTGACCGACTTAAGCTGTTTTAATAATCGTCGATCTTTCTTTTTCTTCAGAATCTGCATAGCTTCTTCTGTATAAGAAGCAGCACATATAATTTCAAGGAAAATTTCATTGAGTTTTTCGGCTAACGATGAATTAACCTCACCTGTGAAGACCACGATACCGCCAAAAGCTGACACCGGATCGCACCGTAATGCTTTGATATATGCTTCATAAGGATCCTTTCCTTTTGCAGCACCTGCCGGATTCTGGTGTTTTATAATAACACAGGTATTATTATCACCCAGGTCTTCTGCAAGCTCAACTGCAGCAAGAAGATCAAGGATATTATTGTACGAAAGTTCCTTGCCATGCATTACATCAAAGTAAGAATGAAAGTTACCGTATAACGCACCGTTCTGATGAGGGTTTTCCCCATACCTGAGATCTTTCTCTTTTTTTAGATTAACTCTTAAGTAAGAATGAGGCATGGAAAACCTATCCTCAAGGTAATTGGAGATATGCGTGTCATAATATGCAGTATGAGAGAAAGCTTCAATGGATAGTTTTAATCTTGTATTGTTACTGACCTCTCCTTTCCTTAATTCCTCAAGGAAAGTCCCGTACTGTGCAGGATCAGTCAGTACCGAAACATATTTATAATTCTTTGCGGCAGCCCGGATAAGGCTAGGTCCCCCGATGTCAATGTTTTCGATGATGTCTTCAAGAGTGGAATCAGGATTTGCAGCAGTTTGTACAAACGGGTACAAATTAACGCACACGATATCTATTGTATGAATATCATTTTCTTCTGCCTGCTTCTGGTCTTCTTTATTATCCCTGCGCATCAAAATCCCGCCGAAAATCCTAGGATGAAGGGTCTTTACCCTCCCGTCAAATATTTCAGGGGAACCGGTGATTGTACTTATCTCAGTTACCTCAATATTTTCTGCAGAGAGCTTCTTTGCGGTATTCCCTGTAGCAATTATCCCGTAATCAAGTTTTACCAATTCTTTTGCGAGTTCAACCGCTCCGCTTTTATCTGATACGCTAATTAATGCTAATTTTTTCAATTTTAACTTCCGCTCTAATTCAAAATCTCAACACGATTATTTATTATTTGAACTCTCTCTTCTGCGATCATTTTAATAACAGATGGGAGTATCCTGTGTTCTACCTTCAATACCCTTGCTGCTATCTCATCCGGGGACTTCACATCGCGAATATCCACACATTCCTGAGCAATTATTGTACCTGTATCATACAACTCATCCACAAAATGCACGGTTGCTCCTGATACCTTTGCTGAGGAGCTGTACACCGCTTTATGGACGTTCATTCCATACATACCTTTTCCTCCGAAGGATGGCAGGAGGGCGGGATGAATATTTATTATTCTTCCCTTAAATTCTTTAACTACATTGCCGGGTATAAGTTTTAAAAAGCCAGCCAGGACAATCAGATCGATTTTAAGCTGAGATAATAAATTGGATAGGTCATTATAGCTGATTAAACCGTCTTTGCTTCCAAGTGCATAGGTCGGGACGGAATAATCCTTAGCAATTTCGAAGGCGCCGCACTCAATCTTATCGCTTATTACAGCTTTTATCTCGATCAGTTCTGCTAATTCCCGGGACTCTAAAATTGACTGGAGATTTGATCCTCTTCCCGAAACAAAAACAGCTAATTTCAAATCAATCGCTTTATTAATATTGGCGAAAATTACCGAAATAGTGAAAGATTGTCAATCAAATTAACCATGTAAGAACTTAAATCTTAGATTTACCACAAGCTAATTTTTAACTGGATCATCCAGCAAGGGGGACAGCAGATTCCTGAGCTTATTCTGATAGTCGTAGTCATTTTCTTCATCCGCCTTTTCCGCATTTTGTTTCATCGCTTCAAGGCTGCCGAGTTTCTTATTTGCTCTTGCGAGATTATAATATGAAAATGGAATTACCCAACCTTCATTCGATGTATCCTGAGCGAGTACCCTAGATGCAAGATCTGCCGATTCCTGATAATTTCCCATATAAAAAGCCGCATCACTCTTATAAAGCAGAGCTTCAGCCCGAAGTTTTCCTAACTGAATATCCGGATAAACCGAACTGACCGAATCATATGCCACCTTATACTTTCCAGCCTCTATCATATTTGAGATATAGACCAGATCCAGTTCGATCGACGAGAGCCTTCTCTTAATATATATTTCACTTTTCCGTTTTGCATAAATATCATCGTCAAGGTCCATATTCCCATTCCGGGCTTTCTCAAAATATTCTACGGCAGTATTTCTCTCTCCTTCGGCTTCATAACAGATCCCCAACCTGTAAGCGGCTATTCCTGTATAGTCATTTTCTTCTGCTTTCCCGAGGAAATGAAGGTAATATGTTTTTGCTGAATCAAGCCTGTTATTTCTGAAATTCACATCACCCTTAAGGAAGTATGAAAATGAAGTAATCTGGCTGAACCTAGTATCCCCTGCCCTGATCACTTTATCAAGGAATTTTTCTGCATCGCCCAGTTTTCTCTGCTTCATAAGCAATACAGCATATGAGTAATTAAAAAGAAGATTGCGGGGATATTTTTTTACAAGTCTTTTTAATATTGCAGCAGAGGATTCATAATCTATCAGAAAATCCATTTCAATCTGAGCCAGGTAATACTGTGCTTCCACCCGGGTATAATTTCCGTTCTCAGCAGCAGTCTCTATATATTTTACCCCCATATCCGTATTCCCGCTAATACCTACCAAGTTCAAAGCCCATTGAAAAGCAGATGGTATCTGGGCGACAGCGAAGTTGTACAGTCCCAGCCCCAGGTATGCATCAGTTCGCCCGGGGTTAATCTTCAGAAGCTGGGACAAATAAGATTCAGATTTTTTTGTTGCCCAGGCAGCATCCAGAAAATTGCCGGCTTTACCGAATGCAATAGCACGGTAACAATAATTTGCACCAAGAAAATAAAGCGCCATTTCACTCTGCTCATTCTGCTCAAGGATAGCTGCTGCTTTATCTATTGCCTTATCAGAAAATATTTCGAACGTATCCAGGTCATTTTTATCCTTGCCGCCGAGGTAGTACCAGAGATAAATACTTGATTCAAAATGATAGCCCCTCGGGTCATCAGGATACTTTTCCATTAATTCTTTTAAAAGTACGATCAGACAGTTCCCAGTTAAAGTTATAACACGCATCAAGTCCTTTGAATATTTGTTTTTCTATAGCGGGCTGTCCGAACATCAGAAATGAATAAGAAAACAAAAAACAAAGGGTCAGGAATACTTTCATAAAGGATTTTTTACTTAAAGTTGTTTGAAGAGATATCTAAACTAACCTAAATCTGCAGACTTATTTTCTGAATAAGCCAGTGCAGCTTTTACGAATTCACGGAACAGCGGATGAGCATTCGTTGCCCTGGATTTCAATTCCGGATGGAACTGACACCCCACAAACCATGGATGATCAGGAAGTTCGATCATCTCAACCAGTTCCCTGTCTGGTGATAAACCGCTAAAAATCATGCCGCCTTCAGCCAATTTTGACCTGAATTTATTATTAACCTCATAGCGATGCCTATGTCTCTCTGAGATGAATGATACCTTATAGGCCTTCATAACTTTAGTTCCCGGCTGAATATTGCATGGATATGAACCCAGTCTCATTGTAGCACCCATATTCTTCACATTTTTCTGCTCAGGCATCAAATCAATTACACTATATTTATTTTTCTTAAACTCAGAACTGTTAGCATTTCTTATTCCGCATACATTCCTGGCAAATTCTATAACCGCGCACTGCATACCAAGACAAATTCCGAAGAAGGGTATCTGATTCTCACGGGCATACTTAATTGCCTTAATTTTCCCTTCTATACCACGTTCTCCAAAACCCCCAGGAACAAGGATACCGCTTATACCCTCAAGTAGTTTCTCAGGATCTTCCTCATCAAATCTTTCTGCGCTTATAGATTTTACAATTACTTTAGCGTTATTTTCGGCACCCGCATGAATGAAGGATTCCATAATACTTTTATAAGCGTCAAGATGTTCCACATACTTGCCGCAAAGAGCTATTTCGACTGTTTTATGAGGATTTTTAACATTATCTACGAATTGTTCCCAGTCATCCAATTTTATTTTCCGGTCTGGAAGGTGAAGTCTTTTTAATACATTTAAATCCATCTTCTCTTTATAAAAAACGAGAGGGACTTCATAGATTGTAGTACAGTCATAGGCAGAAATAACTGATTTTGTATCAACATTGCAGAAAAGTGAAATTTTATCACGGATATCTTTTGCCAGTTTTTTCTCGGAACGGCAAATAAGCAAATCTGGCTGAATACCCAGTTCCAGCAGATTTTTCACACTATGCTGTGTCGGTTTGGTTTTAACTTCCCCGGCCGCGGGAATATAAGGGACAAGGGTAACATGAATACTAATTGTATTCTTCCTGCCGTACTGCATCATAAGCTGACGCATTGCCTCAATGAATGGCAAACTTTCTATATCACCTACTGTTCCGCCAATTTCAGTGATAATAATGTCGTATTCGCCCAGTTCGGCGAGTTTAACCATGCGCTGTTTTATTTCATCGGTGATATGAGGTATAACCTGAACTGTTGCTCCCAGGTAATCCCCGCGTCGTTCTTTTGTAAGAACTTCATAATAGACCTGTCCTGTGGTGGTATTATTTGCCTGTGTCATATTAACATCCAGGAATCTTTCGTAATGCCCAAGGTCAAGATCTGTCTCAGCCCCGTCATCGGTAACATAAACCTCACCATGCTGGAAAGGGTTCATCGTTCCGGGATCGACATTTATATAGGGATCAAATTTCTGGATGGTAACTTTATAACCACGCTGTTTTAAGAGGAGACCAAGTGATGAGGCAGTTATGCCTTTACCGAGAGATGAAACAACTCCGCCTGTAACAAAAATAAACTTTACTCTGTTCCGTGCAGCCATATATTTTTTGTATTGCAATATAGAGGATGTAAGTCTGATTTACAATCATTAATCACAATTTGTTTAAATTATTTTTTGCTCTGGTTGTAAGCTACCTCTTTCCGGGAATGATTTTTTGGTACGGAAAATGTTACACGGGTGCCATAAACATGCTAAAAACAATAAATATTAATAAAAGCCCGGGTAATGGCCAAAAAAATACCCTGGCAAGATAAAACATCTCCGGATTACTATTTAAGACAGGCAGCATTAAACTAAAAATGGATTGATGATGAAAATATTTATTAAGTTAATATCGAATATTTGATTTTTATGAATTTGAAATCCAAATTAGTCTTTTTTCTACAACTTATATTTTCTATATATCTCGGCTCTGCTGTGGGATATATAATAAATTCCTTAGGCTCAACAAAAACCGATTACTTCCTCAAAGCACTCTCACCTGGTATTCTGTATGATGAGATAATCTCAGGAGATCCTGTAGTAATTTTTTTCGCATCACTCGGCATCGTATTTTTCATTCTTTTCAGATAACCCCTCCAGATTAATTTATCTTAATAATAATTGTGACGGAGAGTAATTCTGCAGTCCCCCCTTTGATATAAATTTATTTTATGAATTCAATAGTGAATGATGTGAACTAATAATGGTTGGATTATTTGATTCACTTGGCAAGTTTTTTTCATCCCTGTTTTATTCCGGTTCGGGAGAAGCCTACAACATAAATACCCTCTTCCTGCAGTTTATGATTCTGGCAGCGGTAATTATCGCGATAGTGGCAGGTTTTATTTTCGTTGCAGCATTCAAATTCAGAGCAAAGAAAAGACCAGGCAAAGTTCCCCAGATATCAGGAAATAAAAAACTGGAAATTACCTGGACAGTTCTCCCCCTACTGGCTGTGACTTTCTTTTTTCTTCTGGCGGTCAGGACAATGTCGGAAATAAACAAACCCTTCAATAAGAAATCTCAACCCGACATAGTTATAATTGCGCATCAATGGTGGTGGGACATGCGTTACCCCCATTACAATATAAGAACAGCTAATGAGCTGCATGTTCCTATAGGCAAGAAGTTACTGATGCGTGTAGAATCAGCTGACGTAATACACGATTGGTGGGTTCCTGAACTTGGAAGAAAGATTGACGCGGTACCGGGACAATTAAATTACGACTGGATAGAAGCAGATACTGCAGGAATCTATACAGGCACATGCAGTGAATACTGCGGTATGCAGCATGCCTGGATGAGAATCCGAGTAGTTGCTCAGGATGAACAGGATTTTAATGAATGGATACAAAACCAGGAAAAAGTACCGTCAGTACCGATGAGTGAACCTGCGCATACCGGGGCAATGTTATTTCAGAAGAAAACCTGCGCCAATTGTCATGCAATAAAAGGGACCCCCGCTGATTCACATATTGGTCCTGATCTGACGCATCTGGCCTCACGTGAGACCCTGCTGACAGGTATGCTGAAAAATAACAAGGTGAATTTAGCACGGTGGTTAAAAAATCCTCAAAAAATAAAAGAAGGCGCTCATATGCCGAATTTTATACTCAACAAAGATGAAATAAATGCGCTTGTGAGCTACCTGGAGGACTTAAAGTGAACCTTAGAATCAGTCTCCCCGAAAGTTCAGAACCTCTTCCGAAGCTAACAAGTTCAAACGGCCTGCTGAGCTGGATAACAACCGTAGATCATAAACAAATAGGTATTTTATACCTTCTTTCTGCGGTATTCTTCTTCATTATTGGTTTTTCCGAAGCCATACTAATGCGCATTCAGCTTATGCAGCCTCAGAACACAGTTCTCTCGCCAGAAGCCTACAACCAGATATTTTCGATGCACGGGACAACAATGATCTTCCTGGTTCTGACACCTATGTTAGTCGGTTTTGCCACATACATGCTTCCGCTTATGATCGGCGCAAATGAAATGGCATTTCCGCGTTTAAATGCCTTTAGTTTCTGGATGTTCTTTTTCGGCGGATTGCTACTGTATTTCAGTTTCTTTGCAGGGGGAGCACTTGATGTAGGCTGGTTCAGCTACGCACCTTTAAGTGAAAAGAATTTCAGTTTTACCCCCGGCGTTAGTTATTGGGCCTTTAGTTTGATTCTTATGGGAGTGGGGACTATAGGCGCGGCTCTAAACTTTGTTTCAACGACTCTGACTATGCGTACAAAAGGTCTTGCAATGACAAAACTTCCCTTGTTCGTATGGATGGTCTTTGTAAACGCTTTCCTGATTCTTGGTGCTTTTCCTGTATTAAATGCCGGACTTGTTATGATACTGATAGACCGGATGCTTAACGCGCACTTCTTTACCGCAGCGACCGGAGGATCAGCAGTAATCTGGCAGCATCTCTTCTGGTCATTCGGTCATCCGGAAGTATACATACTGGCTCTTCCAGCATTTGGTATTGCCTCGGAAGTTATCCCTGTCTTTTCGCGCAAGCCGATATTCGGATATGAATTTGTTGCAGCTTCCACTGTTGCTATTGCCTTACTTTCTTTCGGAGTATGGGCTCATCATATGTTTGCCATGGGACTCGGGACTATTTTTAATGCTTTCTTCGCTGCAACAAGTATGTTAATAGCTGTTCCCACAGGGATAAAGATCTTTAACTGGATTGCAACAATGTGGGGAGGCTCCATTCTTTTTAAAACCGCCATGCTTTTTGCTGCAGCTTTTCTTATCGAGTTTACGATAGGAGGATTGAGCGGTGTTGCATTTGCTGTTGTACCGATAGACTGGAGGCTAACCGACACTTATTTTGTTGTAGCTCATATCCATTATGTCTTCCTTGGCGCCTCCTTAACCTGCGGTTTCGCAGGTGCATACTACTGGTTTCCTAAAATGACCGGCAAAATGCTTTCTGAAAAGATCGGGAAATGGCATTTCTGGACATTTATAGTAGGTTTTAACGGAACCTTTTTTGTTTTTCATCTCCTTGGATTACTTGGTATGCCAAGAAGAGTATTCACTTACCCTGATCTGCCCTATCTGGGATCGTTAAATATGTTCTCAACACTAAGTTCCTTTGTGCTCGGGTTTTCATTCTTTCTGTTTATTTATAATATATTCTACAGCCTTAAGAAAGGAGATGAGGCTGGGGATAATCCATGGAATGCATGGACTCTTGAGTGGCTAACCACCTCCCCGCCTCAGCTGAAAAATTTTAATCAGATTCCTCTTGTAAAAAGCAGAAGACCTTTGTGGGATCTTAATAATCCCGATGATCCCGACTGGAAAAGAAAGCAGGGAAAGAGGGTGAATAAATGAATAAACACAAAGTATTAATGTCGGTATTCATAGCTTCAGAAGCCCTATTCTTCATCGCACTGATCATCTCATATGTATATTATAATCATGGATCTCCGAGCGCTAAATTTCTTGATGTAAAAAAGACGGGAATATTCACAATTTCTCTTTTACTCAGCAGCTTCACTGTCCATATCGCAGGAACAAACCTTAAAAAAGGAAGCCGGAAGTTAGGCTGGCTTATTTTCACAATTATCCTTGGTTTAGTATTTCTCTTTGGTCAGGGGACTGAGTACGCAAGATTATTAAGTTTAAATATAACCCTGAGTCAGAATATTTTCGGCTCCGCGTTTTTTACTTTGACAGGGTTTCATGGCCTGCACGTATGTCTTGGTTTGATTGTGCTTACCATTATGGGAATTATGATTTCATCAGGAAATTATAAAAGAGTTGAGTCGACTGCTCTTAGTTCTGCAATATTATACTGGCATTTTGTAGACGGTGTCTGGATTGTAGTATTCAGTGTTGTTTATCTATGGGCTGTATTATGACTATAGAAAACCTATTTACCGGATTCTGGCAGTTTAACATTCCAGCGGCAGTTATTATCGCAGCTTTGAGCATTTTTCATTTTATTACAAACGGATACAGACTTACAGGAAAAAGCTTAAATTTTATATCGGGTCTTTTCCTTTTCCTTATTTTGACATTTTCACCACTCGAATTTTTCGGGCATTATTATTTATTCAGTGCTCATATGATCCAGCATATACTGCTTTTACTGGTTATTCCCCCCCTCCTGTTAACCGGGACTGATAAAGAATATCTGGAAAGAATCTTTTCAAAACCTAAAGTTCATAGAAAAACCCGATTTTTGTTTTATCCTGTAACAGCGTGGATTATCGGGGTAGGTTCTATGTGGATATGGCATGCCCCTTTACTTTTTATGGCTATGATGCATAGTCATGCCGTACATATTATTGAAATGCTTTCGCTTTTAACTGCGGGACTAATATTCAGCTGGCCTGTTTTCTCTCCTCCGGGCTTAAGAAGGCTTGACCCTTTGCAGAGTTCCCTGTTTCTGTTTACTGCCTGCATTGGCTGTACGGTACTGGGTATTTTTATAACTTTTGCCCCTTCCGGATTTTTTTCATCGTATATGACTGGAAGCAATCCCGTTATACTGAATTTTCTTCATTCGAATGTAGGGCTGACGCCTGAAGCAGATCAGGAAGCCGCAGGATTAATTATGTGGGTACCGGCCTGTCTAATTTACCTGACGATTATCATGGATCATGATGGCTAAATGGTACAGCTCCCCGTCAGAAGAAAAAGATGCATCCGATCATTTTAATATATAGGAGATTACTGATGGATGATGCAAAAATTAAAGAAATCTCAAAAGAATATGGATATGAATTATCTCCTGCTGAACCTCAAGATTTGCCCAAACCAACTATGTGGCCTATTGTGCTTGCTTTCGGAATTATATTTTTTTTCTGGGGATTTTTAACATCCCTGATCATTTCGGGTGTTGGTGCAGTGATAGTAGTTGCAGGTATCGCGGGCTGGATTGAGGAATTCAGATCATGACAGATGAATCCCCTGAAAAGATTAACAGAAGATCCTTTTTAATCAAAATACTTACAGGTGCAAGTGCTTTTATTACTATGCTTGTTTCCATTCCTGTAATCGGAGCGCTTGTTGCACCTGTAGTACGTCCTACCCCTCCTACCTGGAGAAAAGTGGGAAAAGTATCCGATTTTGATATCGGCAAAACGGTTATGGTAAAATTCAGGAATTCTTCCCCTCTGCCCTGGTCTGGTCAAACCAGTAAATCTGCATCCTGGCTTAGAAAAATTTCAGACAATCAGTTTGTAGCATTCTCTGTAAATTGTACTCATCTTGGATGTCCTGTGAGATGGGAAGCTGATGCAGAGCTTTTCCTCTGTCCCTGTCACGGCGGTGTTTATAATAAAGATGGTACACGTGCGGCGGGTCCGCCTCCTTCAGGTCTGGCACATTACAATGTAAGAATCAATAATAATTATGTTGAGATCCTTGCAAGTCCCATCCCTATTACTACCCTGCTGGAGAAAAAGCATGGATAAATTAAGAAAACTATGGAAATGGATCGATGACAGGACAGGTATAACTGAAACGATCGGACCAATTGCAAAACACCTTGTACCGCCAAAGAGCAAGTGGTCGTACGTATTCGGCAGCGCAACACTTTTTGCATTCATCCTACAGGTAGTAACCGGGGTGGCTCTGTCGCTTATGTACCAGCCCACATCGGAAACAGCTTATGAATCTTTAAAATATATTTCAAACCAGGCGCTGCTTGGGAATATCCTGCGGGGAATACACTATTTCGGAGCCTCCGCTATGATCATTCTTATAGGAATACATATGATCAGGGTATATCTTCTGGCCGCGTACAAATACCCGAGAGAAATGGGCTGGATTACAGGCCTTTTTCTTTTCGTATGTACACTAGGAATGGGTTTTACAGGACAGCTCCTGAGATGGGACAGCAATGGTGTCTGGTCAGCGATAGTTGCAGCAGAACAGCTTGGCAGAATACCTTTTATAGGAACCCAGCTTGCAAGGTTCCTGCTTGCGGGCGAAACCATAGGCGGGGCCACCCTGAGCCGCTTTTTTTCGTTTCATGTTTTCCTGATTCCGGCACTGCTTTTTGCTATAATTGGAATTCATGTATTCCTTGTTATTCGAAATGGAATATCGGAACCGCCGGAGGCAGGAAGGAAGGTCAATCCAAAGACTTACCGGAAATGGTATGAAAATATGCTTGAAAAGGATGGCGTACCTTTCTGGCCTAATGCTGCCTGGCGGGATATAACTTTCGGGCTGATAGTAATAATTATTATTTTATTTCTCTCAGTTGCAATCGGAGCCCCTCCAATAGGATCTCCTCCGGATCCGGCTAATATTCATTCCAATCCGAGACCTGATTGGTATTTTCTCTGGATTTTTGCCCTGTTCGCCTTAATGCCCCCCTCTATAGAGTCTTATGTGATGGCATTCGGACCCATACTAGCAGGACTCATCCTCTTCTTTTTGCCAATCTTTTTTAACAAAGGTGAAAGAAGTCCCCTGAGAAGACCCTGGTCAATAATAATTGTACTTTTTCTAATCACCATCATAGGCACACTATGGAATGAAGGAATAAAGTCACCATGGTCTCCCCATTTTGACGCAAAGCCACTTCCCGCAAAGGTAGTAGGTAATATCGATGAGATTGCAAAACGAGGGGCTGATCTATTTTATAAAAAAGCATGTATTTACTGCCATACAATTTCGGGTTACGGAGGAAAACGCGGACCAAACCTTAGTACTGTCAGCGACAGGTTAACCCCCGACGAACTAAAAATAAGAATTGTTAATGGCGGAAAGTATATGCCCCCTTACGGACCAAGTCTATCATCAGAAGAACTTAATCAAATTATCGCATTTCTAAAAACCAGGAAAACCTCAGTAAAACAAACATCGGAATAAAATGTTTTCCGTAAATTCATTTAACTAATTAATACAATTCAGGTGTTCAGTTTGGCCTTCTTGATAACAACGAAAACCACAGCAATGGAAATTAGTCCTGAAGCAAGCACAAGCATCAGAACGAGGAGGTCGTTTCCTTTAGGAATAAAGCTATAGCAAGTCTGCAGAACCTTTTCTATTGTGGAGGTTACCTCACCTTTCGATGCCTTTTCTATCGCCAGTTCAAAATTTGATGGAAGTATTTGAAAATCCCCTGTTTTTTCATAACCTGGATCAAGGTACTGAACAATCTTACCTGATTTATCCAGGATAATTAAAACACCTTTATGAAGAAAACCGCCATGGCTTCTTTTGAATCTAAATCCCGCCGCATCGGTCAGCTTGTAAATATTTGTACTATCACCGGTTAAAAATATCCAGGAGGAATCAGGTACTTCCCTTTCAGCCATTCCTATCATTGCCTTTTTCTTATCAGCCGCCATTCTGGATGTTTCATTCTGATCAATGCTGATGCTGATTATATTGTAATCGACCCCGGGGTTATACTTTACCTTTCCTATTACATCAGAGACTTCAAGCATTAATGGTGTACAGATACCAGCGCAATTATAGTAACAGAAATCAAGTACCGTGGGTTTATCAACAAGATCTTTAAGGAGTACTTTATTGCCATCAGAATTAGTGAATGTAAGTGTCAGTGGAATCTTATCGCCGAGATGATGTACTATTTCAACAGAATTATAATCAGCAAATACAGCTGTAACAGCGGAAATACTAAACAGGATAATAACAATTATTAGTTTTAACTTTTTATAAAGAGAATTCATTAAGGGTCATCTGAAATTTTCATAAAAATAAATAAAAACAAACAATTAAGAAATGTAGTAATCATCTGTTTTTCATTAAGATGAGTTTCAAAAAGGATGGATTCGAAGTTATATGTGTCCGAAAATACATTTAAAATAAAATGGTTGACTCTTATTTCCGGCAGATTAAATTGCATATCAGAAGTTGGTAATTAATTATCAGCTTCAATTTTAATACTTATTAATTTATTTATTAAGATTGATTGGATAACCCAGTAAACAGAGTAACATCTGCCGAAAAGTTATCCAATCTTTATTTTAAACCGTTATTACCCTGTCCAGATCCTCTTAACTTCTAACCTTTATCTTTTATAACCGGCTGTATCTTTTTCTTCCTTTTGAATTTTCTATAGGAACCTTCAATAATGAAGGCAAGGCCGAACATAACAACCAGGACCCATATATCACCGGGAGAAGTCCGCAATGTCTGCACAATCAGCAACCCCAGAGCAATGATGCATAAAAAAACTCCGAGGAAAGAGATCCACTTTTTAGAGCCGGTTTTTTTACTCTTTTTTATATTAGCAGCGTTTACCGAAGCGAAAATCAAAAGGAATCCCGCACTCCCCATGGTGGATATTCCACTAAGCTCAAATAAATTAGCGATAAGAAGAGTAGCTGCTGCTGTGATCAGAAGTCCTTCGATTGGTTTTTTCCATATTTTCCTTTCCAGTCTTTCAGGCAGTTCACCATCTTTTGCGATGACATAGCTTACCCTTGCAGCTCCGTACATAGTTGCATTTATCGCTGATCCGGTAGAAAGAATGGCCGCAATAGCTATCAGGGTAAAACCGAAACTCCCCATAAAAGGTTTTGCAGCTTCAGCTAAAGCATAGTCCTTAGCATCGATTATTTTTGGCACCGAGAGGTTACCAACGGTTACAGCGGCGATTAAAATATATAAAATTATCACAAAGCCTACAGATGTATAATATGCTCTTGGCAGGATTTTCTTAGCATTTTTAACATTTCCGGCAGTATTAGCAATGAGTTCGAAGCCTTCATAAGCAAGAAAGATAATCATACCCCCGGCTATAAATTCCAAGGGACTGGTCCACTGTGCTGGATGAAGACTCTGAGTATCAATTGTACTTAACCCGAGAGCCACAAAGACAAGAAGAATCAGAAGCTTAATAATTACTATATATTCTTCAGCCTCCCCGACCAATTTTGCTCCCGAAATATTAAGCAGAGTAAAAAGAAGTATAGAGCCAGTAATAAGTATATGTTTCCATAAAACAGATGATCCCGGGATAAGGCTGGCTCCATAACTACCAAAAGCGAATGAATATAAAGAGAGCATTACTATATAACTCATCCACAAAAGGACATTGAGCCCTCCTGTAAATAATCCTCCTCCGAAGGCCTGGTTTAAAAATTCAACCGTGCCTCCCTGACTTGGATAAGCAACAGATAATTTTGTGTAAGAGTATGAAGTAACCAGTGCGATAAGACCTGCAAGCAGAAATGCCGCAGGAGTTCCCCCATGTGCCAGTTTTACAGCAAGCCCCAGAACTGCAAATATACCACCCCCAACCATACCCCCAATTCCAATGGCTACAATGGACAAATAGCCGACATTACCTTCTTTTTTTGTACTTTCTCCCATAGAATTTTCCTGTATAGACTCTCAATAAGCAATTTACCTTAAAAATTGTATTCCAATTTTTATTCAAAAAAAGTATATTGACAAACGTTTCTAAACCAATTTAATCATATAGGAATTATTATGCTTAAGAATCTATCACCCGAGGAGAGAAAGTCGGAGGAAACGACTATAATCAGTGCAGGTGTAAAAATTGAAGGCAAAGTTAAAAGCAACGGCAACATCAGGGTTGAAGGAGAAATCCAGGGAGACATTATATCTCAGGGAAATGTAGTAATAGGAAGCAACGGTGAAGTTAACGGGCAGGTTAGTGCCGATTCAGTATCAATCGGAGGAAATGTAACCGGCACGGTAAAGGCCAAAAACAGGCTCACCCTGGAAGAGAGATGCAACCTTCAGGGCGATATATTCACAAAATCCCTGATAGTGAAAGAAGGGGCTAAATTCGACGGTAAATGTAAGATGGGAGAATAACTGAGCAGCATCCGGCAAAGTTCACTATATCCCATAAGGTTTTATCTTAGCGAAAAATTCTTTTATATTATTCGAGAATTGCTAATGTGAAATTAACCAAAGGCATGGAAGATGTTTATAGGACATTTTGGAGCCGGGCTAGCCGGCAAGAAAGCAGCACCGGAAGTTTCATTGGGGACTATGTTTTTGGCAGCTCAGTTATTAGATCTTATCTGGCCGGTTTTGATTTTAACAGGTATTGAAAAAGTTGAAATAGTACCAGGATTAACTCCGTCGAACCCTCTTGAGTTTACTTATTATCCCTACTCTCACAGCCTGCTGATGGTTTTCTGCTGGGCTTTAATATTCGGAATAGTCTACTACCTTATTAAGAAAAACATGAATGGCGCTGTGATTCTTGGGCTGCTCGTTCTTAGTCATTGGATACTAGACCTTTTAGTTCATCTTCCTGATTTGCCTCTGTATCCCGGGGGAATAAAATTCGGTATGGGTTTGTGGAATTATCCGGTTATCTCGTTCGTTCTTGAGAGCCTCATATTTATCTCGGGAATTTATTTATACCTTAGTACGACAAGAGCCAAGAATAAATCAGGAACATTCGCCTTCTGGAGTCTGGTGATCTTTCTTAGTGCAATATATTTGATGAATGTTTTCAGTTCACCCCCGCCATCAGTTGAAGCAATAGGCTATGCCGGATTGCTGCAATGGCTCTTCATTCCATGGGCTTACTGGATCGATAAGAACAGAGTGACGATCCTTAAACAAGACACGAAAATCCCACAGCCTGGCTGATCTGCCTTGATGAGAAATTATGTAACCTTTACTACAAGCATCGTCATATCATCGTGCTGAAGGGCTTTCCCCATGAACACGTTTACCTCATCAAATGTCTTTATGAGCAGTTCATTTGCCGGAAGATCGGCATTCTTTGATATGGTTTCTATTAATCTTCCTTCTGTGAATTCAATTTTATATTTATTCATCGCTTCCGTAAAGCCGTCCGTGTAAAAAACAAACGTATCGCCCGAACACAAATCAACCTTTATCTCTTTAATAGTTTTATTGAATATTTTACCTTTTTCCAGTCCAAGCGCAATACCGACGGGATTAAGCAATTCAACTTCCTTTTTATCTGACTGTCGTGCTAATACAGGGTTATGTCCGGCTCTTGAAAATGTAAAAGTTTTCGCTTTCAAATCGAAGATTCCATATATCATACTAATGAAAGTTCCTCTTTCAACATTCTCATAAAACAGTTCATTTATTTTAATCAGGAATTCAGATGGTGAGTGTATGGTTTTGGATAGAGCTTTTACAAATCCTTTTGCGAGTGTCATATAAAATGCGGCCTGTGTTCCTTTGCCCGAAACATCACCGATAATGATCCCAAACCTGCATTCATCCAGTATAACAAAGTCGTAATAGTCACCTCCTACTTCAAGTGCAGGCAAACATTTAGCAGCAATATCAAGACCCTTAAACGCAGGACTCTTTACAGGCAGGAAACTCATCTGTACATCCCGGGCAATCTCAAGTTCCCTCTGCATTCTCTGGCGTTCAGTTATATTTTTTACAAAGGCAGGGGTTATAGAATTGTAGTCGATTGTTTTATCTTTAGTAAACAGCCCGATAATCAGAAATACAGCAAGAAGAACTATTACAAGAATCAGGTAATATCCCGAATTCAAATAATAAGGATTACCGCTGGTAAATAGCGACACGCCGATATCAATGATATGGTAGATAACCAGAGCAATAAGTGCTGCCAGAACATCGTAGTAATTAAAAAGCAGTATGAAGAGCGCTCCGGTAATAGTACCGGTAATGACGCCCCAGTAAATGGGCATGAGGTCGTTGTAGTTTATGAGACCCCACAACAGAGCAGCGAGAGGGATCAGAAGATAAAGTGAATTAAATCTCCTTTTTAATCCGGAATAAACAAACAACAAGAAAATAGCCGTAACATAAATCTGAGGATAAATGCTTTTATTTATTACATTCAAAGCAGGACTTACAGAATGGAAATGTGAAATCAAGCTTGAGCTGTCTTTAATAAAAAAAGAAATATTGAACAATTGTTCTGAGCCGATCAGTATTCCGGTCCATACAAGGTAAATCAGAAATCCGCCGGTTAGACCCATTATACCGGAGCTACCCACTTTTGAATGAAAGGCATAACCCCTGGTAAGCAAGTCCAGCGATATTAATTTTTCCTTCCATGCTTCTCTTGCTATTGTTTCGCTCACGGCCCAGCTTATAAATACTCCAGCTGCGAGGAAAATGGTACTGAACACCAAAGGAAGCCATAGATCCCATCCAGTAGATGATCCACCAATAATTGTATAAAGATTTATACTGAAGGATACTCCCACAATAAGTCCCATGATTATTGCCAGCCTGAAGCTGACCTCATATGCCCGGATTCTCTTATATCCGATGATGAGGATCAAAATGTAAACCACGATGTAGAAAGGTACTTCAGTAGCAACGGAGAAAACGCTGGTCTTAGCCCGGGAGGCATTTTCGGGTACGGTATAGGTTAAGCTATAGTCTGAGATTATGTCGCCGGAGACAGTAACTTTGATCACCATCTCGTTATTTACGTCAGCAGCCTTTGCTTTCCATGAGAAATCGTAATCCGTCCGGTTCTGGTAACTTGTTTTTTTAGTATTCTGTGGTGTAAAACTGTCTGATACCTTGAATTTTTCAGCGCCGGTTTCAGAACCGGGAACTATAGGAGCATATTCCTCAAGAAACGTCAAAGCAATTTGTCTTGCTTCTCCCTCGGGGAGCGGGTTTATTCTGACCGAATCACCAAGCTCTCTCTTAAATTTGAGGAGATCTCCTTCAGTATCAAAATCTATCCGAATGTCTCCAGCGGTTAATTCTTCTCCCGTTTTTTTCTCACCGTTTATGACGACCTTTCCATTAGAACTTGTCCAGTCAAGTTCCCAGAAATAACCCGGAATTTTATTACGAATAATAGAATTTGCTTCAGCGAATGAATAAGAATCATATATACTCTTTATCAAATCATTATCCGACTGCAGGGTAGTAGTTTCGATTTTATTTTCGGTATCCAGGTTGAATTTGTCTGCCAGCCTCTCCCCTTTTTCTTTTATCTGAAGAGAGTTATAGTTAAGCTTTACGGCACCGAGCGGATTCACCGATGGATAAAGCTGATAGATTATATAAGCAGAAACGATCGATACAATCAGAAACGAAACAACAAGAAAATTTTTATTCATTTAATATCTTAATATGATTTTCTCAACCGAAGGTCCACCACAGGACAGCCAGCACGGCAACAAGAACAAAGGATGCGGCCATATTGATTTTACGCCATTTTGTATCCGCTTTATAATTAATATCTTCTGTAGATATGACAAGTCTTTCCAGCTTCCTCCCGAATGGAACCTCAGTAGCAAGGCTTACCAAAATCAGCACCGAAGAGCAGATAATAAAAAGGAAAATAGCAAAATGGAGAAAGTTTATGGAAGCAGTATATCTAAGGAAATCACTGGATAAAGGAGAAATTTTATTTTGTATCTCCAGGATCAGCCTGAGACCGCCAAGAACCAATCCTGTAAGTAATGCTGAAATAGCTCCTTTCCCATTTACACGCTTCCAGAAAATTCCGAACAAAAAGATTGCGGCAATAGGCGGAGAGATATATGCCTGAACGCTCTGTAGATAGACATACATCCTATTGTCACTTAACAGACCAATAAAAGGAATCCAGAGAAGACCCAGGAGTACCATAAAACCTGTTGTAATTCTTCCGAAATTAACAGTGGCTTTTTCGTCAGCATCCGGCTTCATCTTCTTATAGATGTCTATAGTAAGCAGAGTAGATGTAGAATTAAACATTGCACTGAGAGATGACATCAGAGCAGCCAGAAGTCCTGCAACAACAAGACCCTTAAGGCCTGAAGGAAGCAGATTAGTAATCATCCATGCATAAGCCTGATCGCCGCTTATGCTCCCTTTTGAGAGATAAAATGCAATTATACCAGGAAGAATTAATATAAAGACCGGAAGTATCTTAAGGAAACCCGCGAATATAGTTCCGCTCTGAGCATTCGAAAGATTTCTTGCACTCAGCACACGCTGCACAATATACTGATCAGTACACCAGTACCAGATACCAAGTATCGGAGCGCCGAAGACTATTCCAGTCCATGGAAAATCAGGATCAGTTATAGGCTTAAACATGTGCCAATAAGAAACGGGCGTACCTGCAACAAGGTTATCCCAGCCACCAGCCTGATTCAGCCCCAGAATCGTTAAAGTCACAGAGCCTCCAATAAGGATGAACATCTGTACAAGATCAGTATAAATAACCGCAGAAAGTCCCCCTGTAACGGTATACAAACCTGTAATAAGAACAATAATTACCGCAGAGGTATACATATCCCAGCCCATTACAGCATTCAGCAATATCCCGCCGGCATAAAGGGCAATTGATATTTTTGTGAGCACATAAGCTATAATAGAGACTATACTTAAATAATATCTGGATGCGCTGTTATATCTCCTTTCCAGGAATTCCGGCATTGTAAATACACCAGATTTGAGATAAAAAGGAGTAAAGACCCATCCTAAGATAAGTACTATGAGGCAGGCAAGCCATTCAAAGTGGCCGACTGCCAGTCCTGATTGTGCACCTGTACCCGCGAGTCCCAGAAAATGCTCGCTGGAAATATTCGTAGCAAAAAGAGAGGCTCCGATCGCCACCCAGCCAACGTTTCTTCCTGCCAGGAAATATTCCTCACTGTTTTTGTGCTTTTTTCTGAAATAAAATCCTATCGCGAGAACGAGAAAAATATAACCAGCTATGACTATAAGGTCTGCTGCGGAAACATTTACTCCCATAGAAATCCTTTGATAGTGGTATTGATTCTGTGATAAAAATCAGATTATTATGGGCCTCAAATTACTTTAATCGAGCATTCAGGTCAAGAAATAAAACACATTTACCGTACTCAGGTTAAGTCACAGAAGAATTATTAAGGTATTGTTAAACTATTACTATTATTAATATCTTGAATATATGATTAAAACCAGATTTGCTGTTCTTACCATACTGCTTTCAGTCATCTGTCATTTCAGCTCATCCGCCTCCCCAATCTACGCTGATTCAACACGGTTAAAAGCCAGTGAAGGAAAAATAATAAAGAACATATATATAAATAACATTGATGTTTCAGGCCCTTCCATAAACGACGGAGAGAATTGGAAGCCTGACATTTTTGGAAAAATAGGAAATGCACTCCACCTTAAAACAAAAACGTGGGTAATAAGAAATATCCTTCTATTCAAGGAAGGAGACAAACTTGATCCACAGTCTGTTGAGGATAGTGAAAGGCTTTTACGTGAGTCAGGTTATTTTTATGACGCATCAATAAAAGCTGAAAACTCCGACGAACCCGGGAAAGTTGATATCCGTGTATCAACAAAGGATAAATGGACCCTGGATCCGCAGATTTCCTACAGTCCAAAAAACAGGAACGGATACCTTGGAATAAAGGACAAGAATTTTTTGGGAATCGGCCATTCCGCGAGTTTTACAGTCACCCATGATGAAGACTCTTATATAGGATGGGGTGGTAAATTCGATTATACTATAAATAATATAAAGGGGTCTTTTGTAAACGCGTCGGTTAATCTCGCAAGCAATAACAAAAGTAACCTTTTTCAGATCGGTCTTAACCGATCCTTTTTTACTACTCAGACGAAGTGGGCCGGAGGACTTGATTTTACGTGGGAGCATAACGATTTACAATCAATCGACGGAGGAAGTACAATAACACTCATACCATACAGTTACGATTCTCAGGACTTTTGGGCAGGAAGATCATTCTCGCTACCAATTATATCCGGACCAGCCAGTAAAAGTTCTTCTTTAATTTTGTCAGGAAGGTATTTTCGGAAGCATTTCAGGATACGACCACTGGTAACAGCCGATTCCAATAAGATTTTTGAAAATCACAGATTATATCTGGTTAGTCTAGGTGCAATCAACAGAAAATTTTACAAAGCTTACTATGTAAGTGACTTCGGAACTACAGAGGATATCCCTGTCGGCGGAATGATAGCGCTGACAACAGGGACAGACTCGAGAGAATATTATAACAGGTGGTATTACGGCATGCGGATCATTTACTCGACGCAGTTAAACAGAGCCGGCTATTTCTCGGGAAATTTTGAATTGGGAGGGTTCAGATACTCCAATAAATGGGAGCAGAATACAATCAAAATTGATTTAATATATCACTCCCCTCTGGTATTCAAGGATGGCTGGAAAGCAAGATTCTTTCTTCAGAACAATTATATTCTGGGTTTCAACAGATTTGACGGTGAACAAATATACCTTGAACGTACCGCAGGAATGCCGGGATTTAATGAATTTTCAATAGCAGGAGTCAAAAGAAACGTTCTTGATCTGGAGATGCGACTTTTTTCTC
Organism: uncultured Bacteroidota bacterium; assembly: GCA_963771705.1. GTDB lineage: Bacteria > Bacteroidota > Ignavibacteria > Ignavibacteriales > Ignavibacteriaceae > DATFVA01. The sequence continues at coordinate 339,182 of CAVYUP010000002.1, read as the reverse complement.
CTTATGATATACTGGGATTTGTGGTCGGAGGAATTGCTTTCGCTGACTATGGTTTAATATCGGGAGAGAACAAGAATTTATTATCGAGCCGCCTGTATCAGGCTTACGGCTTTGGATTAAGAACCCAAAACCCTTCAATTTCAAAAACTAATTTTGAACTTGCGCTGGTATACAATCCATATAACCCAGCTTCAGGAGCAGCAAAGACTGAAATCATTTTCTCTGCTGCATTTGTGCTTGGCAGCAGAAACTTTAATTTCAGTGAGCCGGCAACTATAAATTTTTCAAATGACTAGTATTATGGGAATATTTTCAAATATAAAGGACAGTTTTACAACCACTTCAGCAAAACTGCTGATCAGCAAGAAAATTGAGAATTATGGTAAACTGCAGAAACTCGATATTAATAGCAGTAAAAAAATAATTTATCTTTCTATTATGCTTGCCGGAGAGGATAAACCAATAGATTTAAAAATTAAGAAGTATTTACTGACAGGCGAAAACCCGGTGATGATTGAATTCGGAGAGATCGAATCAAACCGTGAATGGATAAACCGTGCCGCAAAAGATTTTATTGAAAACAAAAAGTTTCCCCTTCCTGAAAAATATACTCCCTTTATTAAACTTTTATTATAATATTTGTTTTTGATATAAATTCAACTTGAAACCAGGTATTGAAGCAAATTTGAGAAATTCCCTATTAATTATTTTCTGTTTACTTACAGCAATCAACGCCTTTGGACAAGACTCTACAAAGAGTTTCGCCTTCAAGAACAATAAGCCGCAAACAAGGCCGAACCTTTTCTATCAACCGGATCTATCATACCGCATCTGGCAGCAGTTTAATTTAATTAAAGAAGCGAATTCAGGTGACCCCCTGGCTCAACACGAACTGGGAATAAGATACCTGCTCGGGGAAGGCGTAGAAGCTGACACTGCCAAAGCGGCCCAATGGATTAAAAAAGCTGCTGATCATGGGGTTACAGCAGCAAAATATAATTATGCAATTCTTCTAATAAACGGCTGGGGTACTGCATGGAATCCTTTTGAGGCATTTAATTTTTTCAAAGAAGCTGCGGATGAGGGTATGCCTGAAGCTCAGTATGCACTGGGACTCCTTTATACAGACAACCTTATCGTCAAAAGAAACTGGGGAAAAGCATATTTCTGGATAGATAGGGCCGCACAAAAAGGGAGCAAAAATGCGGTCGAAACCCTGCAGGAAATAAAGAACAAAGTTCCTGATTCTAAAATAGACACTACCAAAGCAAATCTCAGTCAGCAGGATACATCTACAGCATCTGAATATAATTCGCCCATTAAATCTTCTCTTGGACTTGTTTATATAGACTTTGAAGACATCCTGGATTCGATTCCAGTTGTAACCAACAAGAAACTGCTTGAGGATCTGAGTCATTCCGGCTTCACCGAACTAACAGATTCGATTGAAAACAGTATAAAAGATACGAACTTTGTCAGCATTTCCAGGTTTATTCCTCTTATAAACGAAGCGGCTGATTATGGAAGTCCCGAAGCCCTGGTATTCCTCGGCAGGTTGTATGAGAAGGGTATTTATTATAAAAAAAATCTGCTATCAGCAATAGAGTATTACATCAGAGCGGCAAGATTCGATAGTCCCACCGCATCCATTCTACTCTACACCATGGAGAAAGAGGGAATATTTTTTCCTTTAATAAAAAAAGAAAGTGATGCGGGAAATCCGACAGCTATGTTTGACTGGTACGGATTAGAAATACTTGGTCTGGACCACCAGATAGTGTTATCGGATGCAGTTAACCTTCTTGAAAGATCGGCAAAACAGAACTACACACCTTCTCTTGTTGAGTACGGTCTTTTTTATTATTCGGGAATCCAAAAGCCTGACCCGACTAAAGCTTTTTCAATCTGGCAGCAGGCTGAAAAGCTGGGCTCAAAAGATGCGGAGGTAAGGATGAACGCGGCTATTATTCTTGATCAACTCCCTGCATCAAATTACAGTGAAAGGGTTGAAAAGCTTATTTCTGCTTCAATTAAAGGATCAGTTCTTGCACAATCAGCAGTTGGTTATGCCTATGAAAACGGGATAGGGACAGCAAAAGATATTGCTAAGGCAGTGACCTATTACAGGGACTCAGCACAGCGCGGCAGCCGGTTTGCGTATAACCGGTTAAAAGCACTATACGACTCTAAACGCCCCTCCGGCACTGAATTTGACGTTAATTGAGTCCTCTAATATCTCATTACTGAACTTCGGTGAATAGTATATTTTACTTATTTTACACCAATCAAAATATTAAAGAAGTTCCGCTATGAATGCCCACAATGAGATGCTGAATTCAAAACTTCCTGATACAGGAACGACGATATTCACTATAATGTCGCGCATGGCGGCTGAAAATAATGCGATAAATCTCAGTCAGGGATTTCCCGATTTCAACTGTAATGAAGAACTAATTGACCTTGTTGAATATTATCTCAGAAAAGGTTTCAACCAATATGCTCCTATGGCCGGAATTCCTATACTCAGGTACAAAATCTCCGAAAAAATTCAGAAGCTTTATGGTCATAAATATGATCCCGAGAATGAAATTAATATAACAGCCGGTGCTACTCAGGCAATTTATACTGCAGCAACTGCAGTTATAAATCCGGGAGATGAAGTCATCCTTTTTGAACCTGCGTATGACTCTTATGCTCCTGCAGTTAAAATAAACGGAGGTATCCCTGTTTACGTGCCGCTAAGAGAAAGTGACTTCTCAATAGACTGGGAAAAAGCCTCGAAAGCTGTCACGTCCAAAACAAAGATGATATTCCTCAATTCACCCCATAATCCGACCGGCAGTGTAATAAATGAGACGGATATAACAAACCTGGAAGATATCACCAGGAATAAGGATATTTTTATACTCAGTGATGAAGTTTACGAACATATCGTGTTTGATGAAAAAAAGCATGTATCAGCTGCAGGGTCCCGTGAATTAGTAAATAAATCTTTTGTGATTTCTTCTTTCGGGAAAAGTTATCATACTACAGGATGGAAGATGGGATACTGCGCAGCCCCGGATAGAATGATGAAAGAATTCAGAAAAGTACATCAATTTATTGTGTTCGCAGTGAATACACCTATTCAATATGCTTATGCCGAATACATGGATAATGAAAGTCATTACAGGAAACTGAACAACTTTTATGAAAAGAAGAGGGATTTGTTTATTAAAGCCCTATATAATTCGCGCTGGAAGTTTACCCCGGCTTCAGGCACATATTTTCAGCTTCTTGATTATTCAGGGATTACAGAAATGAATGATATGGAATTTGCGGAAAAACTTACGAAGGAAGCCGGAATAGCTACCATTCCCCTCTCTCCGTTTTATCATGATAAACGAAACGCAAAAAAGCTGAGAGTCTGTTTTGCCAAGAAGGATGATGTCCTTACAGAGGCTGCTGACATTTTAAGTAAAATCTAATATTTGAATATGAACAACCTGTTTGAAAGGTTAAGAAGATTATTCCGTTTTTATACCGGTGAACTCAATTACAATGAGTTTCATAAACTCGTAAAAAGAGACGTGCCCGAGGTTTATGATTTCTACGTAAAGAGAATGAAAAAACCGGAAAAGAGCAGGAACAGGGTTCTGGATTTAATTTTATTCACACGAAACCTCTTTTTAGAATTCTTAAATCTTTTAACCCCGGGACGAAGGATAATTTACTCCTTAGGACTGATTCTATTCATATTAGCATATTTTGGAAATGATTGGGGATTCGCAGTCTGGGGCTTTATTCTAATTAACCTTCTTGTGGCCTTTGAACTTGCCGATAAACTTACCGCAAAGGATGAGCTTGAAGTTGCCCGTGAAATACAGATGAATATGATGCCCGGTGTGCCGCCTGAAAACAAATATTATCAGATAAGCTGTTATATGGCGACAGCCCGGGAAGTCGGAGGCGACTACTATGATTTTATCAAACCTGATCCCGAAAATGAAAAGACTTTCGTAGTGATTGGAGATGTTTCGGGAAAAGGAATGTCAGCAGCTCTGCTTATGGTGCAGGTTCAATCAATTCTCCATAATATTGTCTGCCTGGAGTCTTCTCCCAAAGACATACTGAATGCCTTAAATAATAATTTAAAAAGAGTACTTACAAAAGGTTCATTTCTGACTATGAGCATTGCCGAAGTAAATTCCGGGGGAGAAATATTTCTTTCCCGCGCAGGACATATGCCTCTGCTGCATTATAATAAATCCGAAGGAAAATGTACGCGGGTCGTTCCAGGAGGCATTGGAATCGGGCTTGCCAATGAACTTATCTTCTCCAGTTCTACCGAGCAAATCTCCCTGAAACCAGATAACGGAGATCTTTTTATTTTCTACACGGATGGTGTGGTAGAGGCAATGGATACTTTCTACCGTACTTTCGGTGAGGAAAATCTGACCAGACTGGTTTGTGAAAATGCGGAGAAATCCGCTGTTGAGGTCCGGGATATCATAGTAAATGCAGTAAAGAATTTCACCTATTCCTCACAGGTGCAGGATGATCTTACTTTAATAGTAATGAAAGCAGTTCTAATCGGGGAATCAAAATGACTGAAAACATAACACTCAAAAAAAGAGCAGCCTTACTATCTCTCTCAGTAGGAATAATAATGTTCGTTTCGAAGATGGGCGCCTATTTGCTCACAGGTTCGGCCGCCATCTTTTCCGACGCTGCTGAATCAGTTGTGCATGTGCTTGCTACTTCAATGGCCTTGTACAGTATTATTCTTAGTTCAAGACCTCCAGATGAATCCCACAGGTACGGTCATGGAAATATAGAATTTTTCTCTGCAGGACTTGAGGGCTTTTTGATTCTGGCAGCCGCTGTATTCATTATTTATACATCTGTTCTTGATATTATTAATGGCTCCGATCTCAAGCAGCTTGATATAGGAGTAATTGTTATATCCGCGGCAGGAGGAATCAACTTATTACTCGGTTCTTATCTTGTAAGGATGGGGAAGAAAACGAATTCTCTTACTCTTGTAGCCGATGGTAAACATGTATTGACTGATTCCTATACAAGCATCGGTGTTATCGTGGGTATCTTACTGGTGCTATTCACAGGGTTTCAGCTTTTCGATCCAATCTTCGCAATCGCTGTAGCTATAAACATATTGTTTACGGGCTTCAAGCTTTTAAGAGAATCGATTGGCGGGTTAATGAATGAAACAGATCCTGATCTTCTTGAAAAAATTGTTTCCGAAATCAGAAAGCTGAAGCGGCCTTACTGGATAGATCTTCACGAATTAAGATTCTGGAGATCCGGAGATACAATATATCTCGACTTTCACCTAATTCTTCCATATTATTTTACGATTCAAAAATCTCATTCCGTGGAAAAAGAAATAGCAGAGAAACTGATGAAAGTATTTACAAACATGCAGATTAAAATTCATTTTGATTACTGCATTCCTGAACTATGCAAGTACTGCGGATATGCCGAATGCAATGTGAGACAGGAAGTCAGGAAAATCAGTTTCGAACTGGACGTAGACAAAATGACAGGAAAGCCAATTTATATGGTCAGATAAATCAGGCTGTATCTTCAGCGGGTGTTTTCCTGAAAAAGGGTACCTGGACCTTTTGAAGTATTATTAGTCCCGCAACAAAAAACAATCCTATAGCCAGGGCCGCGAACCTCTCATTGGAAAAGTCAGATATTACACCGTAGACAAAAGGACCAACCACGGCTGATGATTTACCGAACAACCCATCGTAGAAACCGAAAAATTCAGCTTCACGTTCGTGGGGCGTCAGGAGAGCCATCAGGCTTCTGCTGCAGGATTGTGAACTGCCGATAGACAGACCAGCAAGCAGTCCTACGATATAAAATTCAATGATAGTCTGTACAAAAAATGCTCCGATTATCACAAGGATCCATACACCGAGAGTAATGCTGATCGTCTTCTTTGGTCCTATATGATCGGAAATAATACCAAATATAAAAGAACCCGCTACTGCCGTACTTTGAACTATTACAAAGAAGAGGATGATCTCTTCATCATTCATCTTCAGGATATTCGCAGCAAAAATTGAGGCAAACGCAATTATTGTTATGATAGCATCATTATACAGAAAGAAAGCAAAAAGGAATCGTGATACCGCAGGATATTTCTTCTGAAAAAAAATAGCTTTGAATGTACTAAAACTTTTGTTTATGCCATTTTTAAGCAGATCCTTTTTTATTGGTTCAGTTACGCGGGGTTCACTCACAAAAAGGAATAAAGGAGCAGAGAAGAAAAGGAAGAACGCCGCAGCCACAACAAAAGTAAGTCGTATATAAAAATAGTAATCAGGTGAATCAGCGGCGGGAAGCATTACCATTACGATGAGGAGTACAGCAAGAGCGCCGACATAACCCATAGCGAAACCATACCCTGAAACCCTGCCGAAATTTTTCTTTTCGGTAAGATTTGGAAGGAATGCATCGTAAAACACCAATCCTGCTTCAAACCCTATATTAGCGAGCACAAAAAGAATAAAACCCGAAAAAACATCCCCTTTATCCACAAAAAACATCAGTGAAGTACAGGTCACGGAGAGCAATGTGAAAATCAGAAGGAACCGTTTCCTGTTTCTTGAAACATCTGCTATAGCTCCAAGAGGAGGACTTAGAAGAGCAGCAATGACCATTGAAAGACTGACCGCGAGTCCCCACAACCATCTCTGTCCCCCTGTAACGTAATTAGAAAAATACTTGGAATAAATTACTGTAACTATAATTACGGAAAAAGCAGTGTTCGCAAAATCGAACAACGTCCAGACAAAAATTCTGCTTCTTTCCTTCATGCAGGTTACTTTTTATGAGGCTGTTTTGAAATGGTTTCCTCTACCAATCCCCTCCCCGTTTTATTCAATTTTCCTTCATGCTTCAGCTCACCAAGAATTGCATCAAGAATTCCGTTTATAAATTTTCCACTTCCCGCAGTGCTATAGATTTTCGCAATTTCGATTGCTTCATTTATAGAAACTTTGGGAGGAATATCCGGGAAATAGTAAAGTTCGCATATACCCATACGAAGCAAAAGCTTATCTATTAAAGCGATCCTTCCCATTTCCCAGTTATCGACCCGTTCTTTTATTTTTATATCCAGTTCATTCCTATGAATAATGACCCTGTTTACAAGGTCATTAGCGAACTGTCTATCGACAGAGTCATCCAGATCTGACAGTACTCCTTCAGTTAACAATTGCAGAGATTCACTATTCAGTTCAAACGCATACAGAATCTGCAACACCCTCTCTCTCACAACTCTTCTTTTAAACATTTGTGTCATTACTTAACTACCAACTTTATAAAGAACAAACTGAATTTATAAAAATATTCTCAAATATGTATTTATGAGATTCTATTTATGAAATAACTCACCAAGTCTACCGGAAAAAGCCGACTGACCGGTGTATATATTACTAATACGTCCAACACTCCCGAGTCTCTCTTCCGCCATTTTATTGGAAGCTTCATACGTAGGGATATTTTCTCTGGCAGAAATTTCAAGTATTCTTCCTATTACATCATAAATTTTTTCTGCCTGTTTTAGTGCACGGTCCTGTCTGTAGCCTTCCAGTTCATTTGCTACATTTATCAAACCTCCGGCATTAATTACATAATCAGGAGCATACAGTATACCCTTTTCCATAAGGAGAGGTCCATGAATATCCTCTTTCTCAAGCTGATTATTCGCGCCACCAGCCACTATTTCTGCTTTGAGCTTTCCTATTGTATCATTATTTATAATAGCCCCAAGTGCATTTGGAGAAAAAATATCAACATCGAGACCATAAATTTCTTCAGGCTTAACAACCTGTGCTTTTACAGTCTCCAGAACCCGGTTTACCTTGCTTTCATTTATATCAGTAATAAATATTTCCGCGCCTTCGTTATAAAGGTGTTCACACAAATATCTGGCCACCTGTCCTGCCCCCTGCACAGCTATCTTTTTTCCGGCGAGTGAATCACTTCCCCACTTATATTTCGCACAGGCTTTCATACCAACAAAGACTCCGTATCCTGTTACCGGAGAGGGATCACCGGAGCCTCCAAGAGCTTTTGAAACTCCCGTAACATATTTTGTTTCCATCCTAACATATTCCATGTCTGTTACAGAAGTGCCCACATCTTCAGCAGTGATATACCTTCCAGCCAGCCCTTCGATAAATTTTCCGAAAGTTCTGAAAAGCAGCTCATTTTTCTGAGTAGCTGAGTCACCAATAATAACTGCTTTACCTCCGCCAAGATTTAAACCGGAAACAGCCGCTTTGTAAGTCATACCCCGTGACAGTCTGAGTACATCTTTCAGAGCATCATCATGACTTTTATAATTCCACATACGGGTTCCACCGAGAGCGGGACCCAGAGTAGTATTATGAATTGCAATAATTGCTCTCAATCCTGCTTCTTTATTAGAACAGAAAACAACCTGTTCATGATCATATTCTTCAATTATTTCGAAATTAACCATATTCACTCTCCATTATTTGAAAAAAGTTAAATTGCAAAGAACCAAAATATCAAAATTGCAGCACTTTCCCTTAATTTATTGTACAATTTATTCTCAAATCTCAGGTCAAGATCTGAAGGGGCGACTTCTATATCAAGAAGGTAGAATTTTGCAATCTCTTTAACCCTGGGTAAATGGTAGGAATCGGATATCACGATAATGTCATTTATCCCGGGTTTTGTACTAAGGTTTGTTTTTATAAACTGAATCTGTTCGGCAGTAGAGGAAGTCCTTTTTTCAAGCCATATATCGGATATATCGATTTTTTTCTTTTTAAGATAATCGTAAGCAATTTCCGCCTCGCTCAACTCCCCGGGAGCGTTGCCTCCTGTCAGCTGAATTTTCTGCAGGCTGCCATCATTATACATTCTAAAAGCCTTATCCACCCGGGATTTTAAACTCGGACTTGGTTCATTTGTCCATACCGCGGCTCCCAGAACAACACCAACATTATTCCCTTTTCCGCTGAGAAAAAATTCCCTGTTTGGAGCTTTATTAAAATTTAAATAGAAAAAGGAGAATATCAATAATATCATAGTGATTAAAACAGAATCGACGAGAGCGCGGAAAAATATTAAATTTGATTTCCGTGACAAGCTTAACCAGACCTCTACAATCAAAATAAACTGAAGGAACTGGTAAATAAAAAATAAACCGCTGACGAATACTCTATTCAAGGGCTGTTTTAATATAGTAACATCGGGAAGCGAGACCGGAGATTTTGAGAATATCCATGCTATAAAGAGAAAAATTGTCATTGCAGCGGCAAGTACAAAGATGGATACGGGAGCAAGGTTTACGTCTGCCTTGAACATGTATGCTATTAATCCAGCGACAAGGATAAGACTGAACGCAATATTGAAGAGGTTACCCGTATAATAGAGTCTGAAATCGCTAAGGGGAAGATGCTGATTATCATATTTGATGTATATAATAAAAAGCAGGTCAAAAACGGTAAGGATGATAACAAAAATGGTGAGCCATACCTTATTTTCAGTATTCATTTTTTTCTGAACCATCAACCAGCCATTATATGAGTATTAAATTATTAAGAACAATAAATATAACGCGGGGATAATTAAATTTCCCGGCAAAATCACTTATTTAAAAAGAAAAGGCGTCCTGGGGGACGCCTTAAATTTCTGTTTAACAGATGATTATTGAAGTTTGAATACTATCGGGATTGAAACCTGTACTTTAACGGGTTTACCTCTCTGTTTTCCGGGTTTGAATTTAGTAGCCTTTACAGCATTTAATGCAGCTTCATCAAGGCCAGCACCCAGTCCTTTAATAATCTCAGCTTTAGTTACAGTACCTGTTTCATCAACGAAAGCGAGAACATAAACTTTTCCTTCAATTCCTGCTCTCTTAGCAATTTCAGGGTAAACTATCTTACTTTGAATTGCCTGAATACCGCCGATAGGTTCCGGCATCTCTTCAACAGCTACGAAATATTGAGGTTCTTCCTCAACCTTTTTCTCAACTTTTGGAGGCGGTGGAGCTTCTACCTGTTCATTAACATTAAGTTCGGTTTCGCCGATTTCAATATCTTCAAGGACATCCTCAGAAGGAGCTTCAATAGGAATCGGGGGTTTTGGAGGCGGCGGGGGTCTGTTCTCCTGTTTGGTCTGCTGAACATCTTCGACCTTAAATAGTTCCTGCGGTCCTTCCGACAATGCAGCCTTTGTTTCGATATGCGGGAAAAACTTAAACGCAACTATTAAAAGTGCGAGAGAAATAATCAAACTCAGCTCAAATATTTTTTTGTAGCTGCGTTTCAAATCCGCTTTGGGATTCTTTATAAGTGCCATTACCAACTCCTCCTAAAGGGCAAATTAATCGCCCGGCAAGTTAATAAATGATGTTTCTTTTGTCAAATACTGCTATTATTTTTACTGATATATTATTCAATAGTTCCATAAAAAGCCATAATATTCTGCCTGACCTGAAAAGTTCTGATTTTCAGCCAGTTTGAGGTTTATACCTGAAAAAAATCATCAGGATTTTCACAAATCCCAGTCCGAGAAGAACCCCTGACGTATCCGATAACCAGTCAAATATATCACAATCTCTACCAGGGATGAAGAGCTGGTGAAGTTCATCAAAACCCGCATATGTAAGTATAAAAATTAGAGTGTAAAGCCAGGCCTTTTTCCTGAGTTTCGGATATTTATTCTGAAACATCAGGGTAAAGTTGAGCAGAACAGCTAAAATCATATAAGCCGTAAAGTGTTCGATCTTATCACTTACGCCTGTATCAGGCAGATCTTTAGAAGGCAGAGTTGTAGCTACGAACAATATCAGCCAGTAAAGTATTAATGGAAAGTAAATTAACCACTTTCTGTTTTTTTCAAGTTTATTGAGCAAATGTTTTCCTTAAAAATTTTATTGCCGAGGATATATTCCGACTTATGTCAGATGCAGTATATCCGAACTCAGTAGATTTCTCAAGAAGCAGATCCGCCGCTAAACTATGAATATAAACAGCTGCAGTAACTGCTTCCTCTTTATTCTTCTTCTGAGCCATAAATGAAGCTATTACACCGGTTAAAACATCACCGGTTCCGAATTTAGCCATTCCAGGGTTCCCGGTTGTGTTTATCAGCGCATCACCGTCGGGAGTAAAAATTATTGTAGGAGCTCCTTTAAGTACCAGATATGAACCTGTTTCAGCAGCAAAATTATGACCATAATGCAAAAGATCTTTTTCGAGATCGCCGAGTTCAGCTCCTATGAGATGGGCAAATTCAGCATGGTGAGGCGTGAGTACCGCCCCGTTAAGATCATAGTGCTGATAACCGTCTTCACCAATGGCATAGACAGCATCCGCGTCGAGAACAATGTTCGAATACTTCTTTTCTTTCAATATCTGCAAAACAGCCTCTTGAGTATCCTGTTCCCTGCCGAGACCCGGACCCATTGCCACTACATCGGCCCATTTTATTCTTTTGTTAAGTTCTTTAATGCTACCGGCAGTAAGGATTTCTCTTTTATTATCATTGTACGCATCTACTATCACCTCACCGAGGTTTTTGTGCACCAGCCGTCTAACCGATCTGGGATAAGCAAGGATAGATGCACCTGTTCCGGAAGCAAGTGCCGCCTTCGATGTTAATACGGCAGCTCCGGGCAGATCACCTGAGCCTGCGATTGTAAAAACCTTCCCGGCTGAATATTTATATTCATCCTTTTTCTTCTTCGGCAGGAACAGCCAGGCATCTTCCGGTTCTATCAGATACTCTGAAGCATCATAGCCGTCATATGCAGAAAAACCAATACCAATACTCCCTTTGAATACCTCTCCGCAATGAACCGAACCTTTACCGAAAAACAAACCTTTCTTAAGTTCTCCAAGAGTAACTGTAAGATCCGCCATAAAAGCCGTCTCAGCAAAACCTTTATCAGCACTTAAACCAGTCGGGATATCTACAGCAACTTTAAATGCGCTATACTTGTTCACTTCTTCAACAATCGATTTATAAGGTTCCCTCAGCGCGCCTTCGATTCCGCTTCCAAGCATCGCATCAGCAATTATCGAAAAGTCTTTAATCTTTCTGATATCTTTATTTGTTTTATAGTCGATTATTTTTAAAGATTTATTCTTCTCACCAAGATTCCTGAGGATTGTGAAATTTGTTCTACAGTCGGATGACATCTCACTTTCTTCGCCAATCTTAATTATGGTAGTTTCATAACCATTATTAAGGAAATGTCTCGCTGAAGCATATCCGTCCCCCCCGTTATTCCCCTTTCCACAGATTATAGCAATCTTAAGGGGAAGATTCAGTTCTTCACGTGACAATTCGATATAGCTGAAAATCTCAAGCGACGCGTTTTCCATCAAAACAACACCCGGGATTTTAAGCTCTTTGATTGCCCACTCGTCAGTTTCACGAATTTGACTTGTTGAAAATAAAGGTATCATATCTTTCCCTGGAAAAAAAATGCCGGTTCTTTAAGTTAGTATTTTTTCTAAACTTTAAAACCGGCTGGTAAAAATACAAGTATAAAATAACTTTTATGACAGAAAAGAAGAAATCAAGCCGATAATTGTGCCGGGAGCAACTCCAAGTACAATAACCAGCAGAACTGAAATAATTACTGCAAGCAGACCCGTATTAGTTTTCGAAGGTATAATTTCTTCCTCTGCTTCCCTGAAGTACATCAAAACTACTATTCTTAAATAGAAATAAACACTGATAACACTTGAAATAACACCAATTATGGCCAGCCAGGTTAAACCTGATTCAATTGCCGCGATAAAAACATAATATTTACCAAAAAATCCCGCGAAGGGTGGAATTCCCGCAAGAGAAAACATAAATACCGAGAGGAGTCCTGCAAGCATAGGATTCCTTGAAGCGAGTCCCGCATATGATTGAATCGAAAGGTTAGCCTCATCCTTCCCTTCAACAATAGCGACAATACCGAATGCTCCCAGGTTCATAAAAGTGTAAGCAGCCAGGTAGAAAATAATTCCGGCAATTCCGTCATAATTTCCTGCAGCGAATCCTATCAGCATATAACCTGCATGCGCAATGGATGAATACGCAAGCATTCGTTTTATATTATCCTGCATTATAGCGACAATGCTTCCGAAAAGCATTGAGAGAACGGCTATAACTGCAAGGTACGGGGTAAACAAATGCGTAGCTGTACTGAAAATGGTTCCAAGCGTAACGATAATAGCACTGAATGCCGCTGCTTTACCGCCTGTTGAGAATAGTCCTGATACAGTAGTTGCAGCTCCTTCATAAACGTCTGGTACCCACATATGAAACGGGAAAGCTGCAATCTTAAAAGAAAATCCGATCAGAAATAAAAGGATGCCGGTAACAAATATGAAGTCGCCTGATAAATTCGAAAACCTGGAAACTATTCCTTCTATCGACGTTGTTCCTGTAGAACCATAAATAAGGGCAATGCCATAAACCGTAAACCCGGTGGCAAAAGCACCTAACAGAAAGTATTTCAGAGAAGCTTCATTGGCCGTACGCCGATTCCTGTTTAGTCCTGCCAATGCATAAAAACTAATCGACATAAGCTCCAGACCAAGAAATATAGTAAAAAGATCCTTTGCGCCTGCCATAAACATCATTCCAAGAACTGAGCACTGAACAAGAAGGTAGAACTCGCCGTATGACGCTCCATATTTCTTCAGATAATCCATTGAAAGAAGACAAACCAGGGCAGCGCCGAAAGTAAAGATGAAATAAAATATATTAACCGTTCCTCCGGTAGCGAGCATATTCTGAAGCACTACTGAGACAGAATTGACTGTTGCAAGAGAGTAGAAAGCGGCAGCCATAAAGATAACAACCGAGATCCAGCCCAGAACCGTCCCACCCTCCTTCCTGAACATTTCTACCAGTAAAGAGATAAGAATACCCGCACCAACTATAACCAGCGGCAGTATATTGTAAAATTCCTGAATGTTATTGAGCATATTGTTAAGCCTCAGAACTGCCTACAGGCAGACTTAATTATTCAATAAATAAAATATCTTCTTCTGTTTCTTCTATTTTTACCCGGTGTTTTTCTTCCAGGTAAATGATGATCTTTGTATGATTGTCGAAATTAAAAATATCTTTTCCCTTCTCAACCAGGACCATCTTGACAGCCTCATATTTAGACACGGCGTCTTTAAGATGTTTGTATTCCTTAAAATATATATCAGTATAGCCTTCTATCTCTGATATATAAATCTGTTTTGATGAAGGAGAGAAATCCATAATAATGTCATCATCGACAATGATTTTCAGAAATACACCCTGGAAAGGAAGTATAAGCCTGTTTTTATAAAACAAACCCGCAGGTTTGCTTTTCAGTATTTCGTTCAGCGCTGCCATATTTAAATTCCTTTAATGAAAAAAGAGAAAATAAATTATTAAAAACAAAGGTATCAGTATCGGTATCGAATATTTTATCATATAAGTGAAGAAACTGGGCATCTCAATACCTGCTCTTTCACATATTGATTTCACCATAAAGTTAGGACCATTCCCTATATATGTCATTGCTCCAAAAAATACTGCAGCAACCGATATGGCTCTCAGGTATATAATATCCTGAGAAACGAAGTCGAGTACATGCGCTTTTACGTTTACGTCGAGAGTATATTTACCCATTGCCGCACTCAAAAAATTCAAATATGTAGGTGTATTATCCAGAAATGAGGATAAACCTCCTGTTGCCCAGTAAAATGTTCCAGCATTGAGCAGATCACGGTTAATTCTTGCTTCCTCGGCAATCAGCTGGAGCGCCGGAACCATTGTTAAGAATATTCCGATAAACAGGTATGCAACCTCCTTAATCGGTTCAAAATCGAATTCATTCGCTCTAAGTATATCCTGATCAGCCTGCTTATAGGATAAAAATACAACTGCGAACATTATAACTTCCCTCACTCCAAAGGGAAGCGGACTCCAATCAGGCACCCAAGAAAACACACCAGGATCGAGGAATACCGAGAATATTATTATTGCAAGATATACAAGATTCCGATAACCCTTAAATTCAATCTTACCAGTGTATTTAACTTCCTCCGGTTTATCTGATTTTTTAACATTGAACCAGTCGAAGAGAAAGAAAACTCCAAGAATAAGCATTATCATAGGTATCCATATAAACCAGACGTTATCAATCACCCAGAAGAATGGTACGCCCCTGAGAAAACCGATAAACAGAGGAGGATCTCCGATCGGGGTTAAAGCCCCTCCGATATTGCTTACGATAAAGATGAAGAAAATAACGTGATAAGCCTTTATTCTATTCTGGTTCATCTTTATATACGGCCTTATCAGAAGCATTGAAGCGCCTGTAGTACCTATTATATTGGCAATGACCGCACCAAACAATAAAAAAAGAACATTTATATAAGGGGAAGCTTTTTTATCCACCTTAATATAGATCCCTCCGGAAGCCACAAACAGGGAACTCAGCAGTGCAATAAAAGAAATATATTCTGCCAGAATATGAATCAGGCTGTGATAGTCGTTAAGAAAAATAAGGTAATAAAGTACAGTAATGAGTCCCAGTACAATAGCCATCTTAGGATAATGTCTCTCCCAGAAATGCTTATAGAACAATGGTCCCGTTGCGATCATCAGAAGAAGGAGTATAAACGGTATAACCATAAAAGGTGAGGGTAGTGCATGCTCACCCGCGGTTTCCAGTACTTTTACCTGTGCAATGCTGTCCTGTACTGCCGGGATTTCAGCCGCGCTTACATTACAATAAAAAAAGAACGACAATATTATAGCCGCAATAAGTCTGCTGCCGTACCTCATATATTATTTTCCTATTCAATGACTGCCTGGGTTTGTGTATGTACCTGTTCTATTACTTTTGCTGTCGACTTATCTGATACTTTCAGAAACGTTCCCGGATATATTCCAATCCATACAATGAATATGAAAATAGGTATGATTACAAGGATTTCTCTTTTATTCATATCAGTTAGAGAATTCATTTTAGGATTTGTAACCTCCCCAAAAGCAACTCTCTGATACATCCACAGCAAATAAACTGCTGCAAAGATTACCCCGGACGCGGCAAAAATAGTGAACCACCAGCTGCCGAGAACCGGAGATTTAAAAGCACCTAACAAAATCAAAAACTCTCCTACGAAACCATTCAGACCAGGCAATCCTATGGAAGAAAGAGAAGCAAACAAAAGGGCGAAAGAAAAAATCGGGACGATCTTAGCAATCCCGCCGTACTGTGATATTTCTCGTGTATGAGTTCTCTCATATATAACGCCCACCAAAAGGAAAAGAGCGCCTGTAGATAAACCGTGGTTAACCATCTGAATGACCGCACCCTGTACTGCTTCCTGAGTCATCGCAAATATTCCAAGAACAACAAAGCCGAGATGAGCTACCGATGAATAAGCCACCAGTTTTTTCATGTCTTTCTGAACCATAGCTACAAGTGCACCGTAGATGATGCCTATTACCGCGAGCACCGAAATATAAGGAGCAAAGTTAACTGCTGCCTGCGGAAACAGCGGCAGACAGAATCTAAGCAAACCATACGTACCCATCTTCAGAAGCACCCCGGCAAGTATAACGCTGCCTGCGGTAGGGGCCTGAACGTGAGCATCGGGCAGCCAGGTATGAAGGGGAAAAAGAGGCACCTTGATAGCAAAACTAAAAGCGAATGCCGCAAACATCCAATTCTGGATATTTTGTTTAATAGTTGGACCTACTGAGTAAAGCTCTGTAAGATCAGTTGAGAAATGTCCAAGCGATGCTGAAGCATAAACCGCCAGCCAGATTATAGCAATCAGCATAAGGAGACTGCCGAACATAGTATAAAGGAAAAACTTAACAGAAGCATAAATTCTACGGTCACCGCCCCATATACCGATAATAAAATACATCGGGATGAGCATCGCTTCCCAGAAAATATAAAACAGAAACAAATCAATTGAGATGAATACACCAAGCATACCTGCCTCGAGCATCAGCATAAAGAATGTAAATTCTTTTACTCTTTTATTAATACCTGACCAGCTGGATAACAAAGTAAGAGGTGTAAGGAAAGTTGTAAGCAGAAGGAGAAGCATTGCAAGCCCATCTATTCCAACCTTATAGCTGATATTCAGTTTCTCTATCCATTTGAACTGATGAATGAACTGGAATCCCGATTTCGAAACATCAAAATTAAAATAGACCACTAGAGATATGACAAAAGCTATAGTAGAAACAATAAGACCAAACCATCTTACCGCATTTTCTTTTTCTTTATTAAAAAATAAAAGAAGTACAGCACCGGCAACCGGTGTAAAAAGCAGATATGTCAGCAAGTAACTATTTTCCATAATTTATAAACTTAAGATAATCCAGAAAAGAGCGATGACTATCCCCAGCATCATAACAATTGCATAGATCTGGGCAACCCCGGTTTGGATCTTCCTTATCCGGGCGGAGATAAAACTAATCAGGGAAGCCGTACCATTAACAGCCCCGTCAATTATTTTAGCGTCAGTAAACTTCCACAGCACCGTTTCAGAGCCTTTTTTAATCGGGTTAACGACCGCGGCATCATAAATTTCGTCTACGAAATACTTATTCCATAGAAGGTTGTAAAGGCCTTTGAACCTCCCTGCCGCCGATTCAGCAATTGAGGGTTTCCTGAGATAGATACTCCTGGCGATCCAGATTCCGCCTACAGCAAGAACAACAGAAATTACCATAAGGGTTATTTCAGATCCGGGCGAGTGCGTACCATAGAGCGCGAGTTTACGTTCGGCATTCTCAAATACCGGCGCAAGCCAGCCCTCGAACATATTTCCGCCTTCACCGGAGAATAAGGCAGGTATTCCTATAAAACCACCTACAGCAGCAAGAAAAGCAAGTATCATAAGAGGGATTGTCATTACCGAAGGGGACTCATGAGGATGAAGATTATGGCCAAATCTCTCCTTCCCTTCAAAAGTGAGAAAATACAAGCGGAACATATAAAACGCTGTCATCAGAGCCGTGATTGCACCGATCAGCCAGAGAATAAAACTACCGTTCGCAAATGAGAGCCAAAGTATCTCATCTTTACTAAAGAATCCCGATAAAGGAGGAACACCGGAAATTGCAAGCGAAGCGATGAGGAAAGTTATTGCAGTTCTGGGCATATGCTTTCTGAGCCCTCCAAACCCCTGGATATCCTGATGTTCATGCATAGCATGAATTACAGAACCGGCTCCAAGGAATAAAAGGGCCTTAAAGAACGCGTGCGTCATAACGTGAAAAATTCCTGCTGAGAAGGCACCCACACCCATCGCTAGAAACATATAGCCGAGCTGACTAATAGTTGAGTAAGCCAGTACCTTTTTAATATCATTCTGAACCATGCCTATAGAGGCGGCAAACAATGCCGTTACAATACCAATTACAGCAACAAGCGTCATTATGGCAGGCGCTGAAGCAAAGATTATAGAACACCTTGCAACCATATAAACGCCGGCAGTAACCATGGTAGCTGCATGTATAAGAGCCGAAACCGGAGTTGGGCCGGCCATTGCATCGGGCAGCCATACGAACAAGGGAATCTGCGCCGATTTTCCTGTAGCCCCTATAAAAAGGAAAAGGGCTATTAAAGTGAAAACTCCTTCATGCACATTAAGCAAGTTTGCACGAGCAAACACTTCATTAAAATTAAGACTGCCGAAGGTAAGATATATCAGGAACATCCCAAGTAGAAAACCAAAGTCGCCTATCCTGTTTACAATAAAAGCCTTTTTAGCCGCGTCGCTGGTAGTACTCTTTTCGAATTTTCTATCGTACCAGAAACCGATCAAGAGATAAGAACAAAGACCTACACCTTCCCATCCAAGGAAAAGCAGAACAAAATTATCACCGAGAATCAGGTTCATCATAGCGAAGATGAAAAGATTCAGGTAAGTGAAAAACCTCCAGAAACTTTTATCTCCATGCATATATCCTATTGAGTAAACATGGATTATAAATCCAACGCCTGTCACTATTAAAGCCATCACCAGTGACAGCTGATCGACCTGATAAGAAAAGCCTACATTAAGGCCACCGACATGGAGCCAGGTAAAGAGATTAACAATATGCTGCCTCTCCTCCACCGGGAGTCCTAAAGTTTCTATGAAAGCCCCGGCCGCTATCAGGAATGATAATCCGATTACGCCGCTCCCAATTATTCCGATAACTTTCTCGTTTTTAATACGGGAACCAAATATTCCGTTCACGAGGAAACCCGCAAGGGGAAGAAGAATTGTTAAGTATATAAGATTAATCATAAAATTCTGCTGATTAAGAATTTGAAATGATAACCGCGCGGGTTACCACTTCAGGATATTTACTTCGTCAATATTCAGGGTTAATTTATTCCTGAAGAGAGCTATTATTATTGCCAGACCGACCGCGGCTTCTGCAGCAGCTACAGTCATAACAAAGAAAACAAACAACTGACCAATCGAATTACCGAGGTACGAAGAAAAGGCAACCAGGGTCAGGTTTGCGGAATTGAGCATGAGCTCAACGGACATAAATACGATAATTGCATTTCTTCTGATCATTACGCCGGTAACGCCGACGGTGAACATAAAAGCACTAAGGATCAGATAATATTCTATTGGAATCTGCATAGTCTATTCAAATTTCTTTTTTGCTAATACTAATGCGCCGATTGTGGCTGCAAGGAGCAGGAACCCCGCGGCTTCAAAAGGCACCACATAATTTGTAAAAAGTTCTCTTCCGATTGATTCGACAGTACCTGCCTTAACGCTAGCAGCTGCTTCGCCCGTAACGCCGGTAGATTTCGAGAAGAAGATCATATATGCAATTTGTACAAATACGAGGGCGGCAACGACTATTGCCATAATTTTAATTGCCGGCTTTTTACCGAGGATACTTTCCTTTTCCGGTCTTAAGAGCATTATAACGAAAAGGAACAGCACCATTATTGCACCCGCATATACAATTACCTGGGCAACAGCGATAAACTGCGCATTCAGCAGGAGGTAAAGTCCTGCCAGGGCTGCAAAATTAAGGATCAGGAAAAGAGCTGCAATCACAGCATCGCTTCGTGTAATCATAATGATTGAGGAAACGGCTGCGACCGCGGCGAAGAGGATAAAGAGGATAACTTCTAAGGTCATAGGTATATAATATATGATGGATGATGTATGGTGGATGATGGAGATCCCATTAATTCATCACCCTGGTTAAATTTTGCTGAGCTAATAGTTTCACCGATATAAAAAATAATTTCAATTCCATCTTAGCTTTCTTTAAGGAGTATTCCTGTAAATCATCCTGGGAAATGGAATAGTCTCTCTTATATGATCGAGTCCGCATATCCAGGAGACAGTTCTTTCGAGACCCAAACCAAAACCAGAATGAGGAACAGAGCCGAACCTTCTCAGATCAAGGTACCATTCGAAATCCTTCATCGGAAGCTCGTGTTCTTTGATTCTTTCAATCAAGAGATCTACATCATCCTCTCTCTGACTTCCGCCTATGATCTCTCCATATCCTTCGGGAGCAAGCACATCAACAGCCAGAGCAAGATCTGGATTCTCAGGATCTCTTTTCATATAAAAAGCCTTAACAGCCGAAGGATACCGGTGAACCATCACAGGCCTGTCGAACTGGTTTGATATGATAGTCTCATCGGGCGCGCCGAAATCATTTCCATATTCAAATTCACTTCCATTCCTCTTCAAAATCTCAACAGCCTCATCATACGAAATTCTCGGGAGAGGTTTCTTAACATTAAGCAAGAACTTCGTATCTCTTTCAAGAACCTTAAGCTCCTCTTCCCTGTCTTTCAAGACAGTCTGCACAATATATTCAAGAAATTCCTCAGCGAGGTCCATATCATCATTAAGGTCAGCGAAAGCAACTTCAGGCTCACACATCCAGAACTCTGTTAAATGTCTTTTTGTTTTGGATTTTTCCGCACGGAAAGTAGGACCGAAAGTATAAACCTTACCCAGAGCCATAGCTCCGGCTTCAGCGTATAACTGACCTGACTGGGTAAGATATGCTTTACCTAAATCAAAATATTCAGTTTCAAAAAGAGTAGAAGTTCCCTCGCAGGATGAAGGAGTTAAAATCGGGGGATCCATTAAAGTAAAACCATTTCCGTCGAAAAAATCCCTTATAGCTTTCACGATCCTGTGCCTTACACGCAGAATGGCAACCTGTTTACTTGACCGGAGCCAGAGGTGACGGTTATCCATAAGGAATTCAGTACCGTGTTCCTTCGGAGTTATGGGATAGTCGTGAGTTTCCGAAATAATTTTTAGATCAGATGCGTCTAGTTCATATCCGCCAGGAGCTCTTTTTTCTTCTTTTACTTTACCGGTTATAGCGATGGAGGACTCCTGACCAATTTTACCGGCAGTTTCGAAAACATCTTCGGTAACATTCCCTTTAAAGAATACACACTGGAGATAACCTGAGCCGTCTCTTAATATAAGAAAATGCAGTTTACCGGCAGATCTTTTATTATAGAGCCAGCCCTGTATCGTAATTTCTTTACCGACGTATTTCGAAAGGTCTGATATGAATATTTTCTGCATTAATAACTGTAATATGTTAAAAAATTTAATTGACAAATATAAAGAGGGGTGCATATAAATGCAAAGAATTAGAGGAATAGTGAGTGACAGACCTGCTGACAGGTTTGATAAGCCTTAAAAAACATTGAGCAGATTGAGGAGTGCATATAAACAAGGAGCTTCGCCGGGACAATTAAGGTCATAAATCACCGGCAGATTGATGGACAGCAGATACTTTAGCTCTATTCAACGATTACAACTACTCTTCCAAGGGCCCGGTTGCTTTCCATATATTTATGTGCATCAACGATATCATCAAGTTTAAATATTCTATCTGTAACCAGTTCTATCTTTCCGTTTTCAATATTATTAATATATTCCTGGAATTTTTCTTTACTAAGTCTTGAAGGATCGCTGCCGTACATTGTGAGTTTCCCCAGGTTCGGAATTGTGCTCATCGGCGAGAAATCCTTCATTGACCACTCCATCCCCAAACCTCCTATCATGCATACTACTCCGTAAGGACCGATACACTTAAGAGAATCCACAAGGGTTTTTGTGCCGACAAACTCCATTACTTTATCTACCCCATCAGGGTAAATATCCCTTAATTTTTCGTGAATGCTGCCGTCATCTATTATTACATGGTCGGCGCCTTTATCAAGCAGGAAACCTTTTTTGCTTTCATTTCTTGTAGTTGAAACAACTTCCAGTCCGTGAAACTTTGCCAGCTGGCAGGCATTCAGTCCGATCGAAGAACTCCCTCCCCGGATAAGAAGCTTATCCCCTTTTTCAGCCTGTAATGCAAGGATCAATGCGCCCCACATTGTGAGGAACATTTCCGGGACTGCGCCAACTTTATCCCATCCAAGCTCCGAGTTAAAAGAAAAAACATTTGATTCCGGTACGAGGGTATATTCCGCGTAGCTGCCGTCAAACTGTCTTCCCATTCCCCCGACCATTGCGGCAACTTTTTCCCCTTTCTTAAACTTTCCTGAAGGAGCTTCCTCAACAGTTCCCACGCATTCAATTCCTATGACCCGTGGAAAATCAACCGTTGGGGAAAAGCCCTGTCTCGTTACAACTTCGGCTCTGTTCAGCGCAAAAGCTTTAACATCTATTAATACCTTCCCTTTTTCTGCTTTGGGAACAGGTATATCTTTGATCTTCATTACTTCGGGGGGCCCAGCTTTTTCGGTTACTGCCGCTTTCATCTATCCTTCCTCCATTCATTCAAACTTGTCATTTTGCAATTCTGCAGACTTGTAATTCATCATTTATTTATAACGCTGAACAGCGATTCCCCTTTCTCCCTGAGGTTTACGGCCTGGCCCACAGGGGCTTCAAACTCATCCCGCTCAATTGCATCCATTGCTCCATCTATGAATTCCTTCGCAGGCATGCCGCCGTGAGACTGATTTTTATCTGTTCGCCTCTGGTGTCCCAGCTCCGTATCAACCGAAGGAGGTATTATTTCAAAAACCTTTACAGAGGTATCCCTGAGCTGGTGCCGCAGCGACATGGTGATGGAATGAAGTGCCGCCTTAGTTGCACAGTAAACAGGCATGTATGCTATTGGCACGAATGCCAGTCCCGAGGAAATATTTATTACAGCAGATTCATCTTTCTCCGTAAAATGCTCCGCAAAAAGCGACGCAAGATGAATAGGCGCCGTAAGGTTAACTTCGATTTCCCGGCTGACTTTATCAATATCAACTTCTTTTGTCATATCGCAGGGGAGCTGAATTCCGGCATTATTTATCAGGATATTAAGCCCGGGGAAAGTTTCAACCGCCCATTGAAAGAGTGCTTCTCTTTCCTCCACGATAGAAATATCGCACATGCTAGTAATGACGCCGGGAAAATGCTGCTGGATTTCCTGCAGGCGCTCCTCCCTTCTGCCGCAGATAATGACCGTATTACCTCTTTGTACAAACTCCTCCGCAAAGCCTCTTCCAATACCTGAAGTACCGCCCGTAATAAGTATGGTGTTTCCTGTTGTTTTCATATTTCTGCTTAAAGTTAATAGTTATGAAAAAGAAGAAGTTTAATAAGGGTCACTTTAAAAAGCAAAGAGAGCAATTTCTAATAAGAAGTGCAGATAGATATGGCTTAACGAAGCAGAATACTTTATGAAAGAGATATGCAGGGTAAACGTAGGACAAAAGGCATCTGAAAACGTTCTGAATACGTTCTGAAAACGTTCTGAAAACGTTCTGAAAACGTTCTGAATACGTTGTGAATACGTTGAAAAAAGGTTGAAGACATATTGTATAAGCTATCTAAATACTATTTTTGTATTAATACAGATCTTCCATTAAGTTTCTAAAATCAATTCAGACACTTGTAAATAACCAGGCAGGTAATGGAATCAACAGAAAACTTCGAGAATGCTCCGGTTGTGGAGGTAAAAGAAGTCTATAAATCATTTAAGACAGTAAAGGCTGTCAATGGGGTAAACCTTACAATAGGACAGGGGCAGTTTACAGCACTGCTTGGTCCCAACGGTGCAGGAAAAACCACCCTTGTTGAGATGATAGAAGGAATTCAGAAACCTGATAAGGGAGAGATTACAATCCTCGGAAAGAAGTGGGAAGGCCACCAGAACGAGCTTCACAGGTCAATTGGTCTCTCACTGCAGGAAACCAGGTTCATTGACAAGCTTACTGTAGAAGAAACAATGAAATTATTCGCCGGTTTTTACCAGCTTGGGGACGAAAGAGTTACCGAGGTAATTTCGGAAATCGGACTGAATGAAAAGAGGAAATCGTACACCGTAAATCTCTCGGGCGGTCAGCGTCAGAAGCTTGCACTTGGAATTGCCCTGCTCAACAATCCAAAGCTGCTTCTGCTTGATGAGCCGACAACGGGGCTCGATCCCAACGCAAGGCGGGAGATATGGCACATACTGCTCCAGCTTAAGGCAAAAGCCCACACTTCTCTTATACTTACGACCCATTATATGGAAGAGGCCGAGCAGCTGTGCGATTATATTATCATTATAGACAGCGGGGAAATTCTGCTTGAAGGAACAAGAGAAAAGCTGCTGAACTCCGACGATAAAAAGATAATAGAATTTACGCCTGAAGGGTTGGACAGAGACATAAATGATTTAATAAACGGCAACAAGAACTTTGATATAAGCTGGGATGAGCATAAAAGAAAGGGAGTAATAACAATTGACGATCTTGAAACAGAACTGCCTGAATTCATTAATTATCTGAAATCGAGAAACATTCAGCTGAAGAACTTTGAAAGCAGAAGAAAAACACTGGATGATTTGTTTACCTCACTTACAGGAAGGCACCTGAATGCCTAAGAAACCTGCCGGCCAGTTTTTTATACTTTTCTCTATGCATGCAAAAACACTAATGAGAGAACCGGGTGTACTATTCTGGGGAATAGTTTTTCCCCTGCTGATGGCGCTGGGACTAGGGCTTGCCTTTACCCAAAAGCTGGATATAGAACATAAAGTTGCGGTGATTCAAGATGCGCATGCCGGTGCAGACACAGCCAACAGATTTGAATCATTCTTACAAACAAGGACGGTTAAATCCAGAGACGATCTTACCAGGAAAACTCAGTATAAAATTTCGGTAAAAGATAAAAAGCTGGGAGACAATACATATATATTCGAACGAACAACCCGGCCCGAAGCAATGAGAATGCTGAAGAGAGGTGAGATCAATCTTATAATAGAAGAAAAGAAGGACAGCGTTGAATTTCATTTTGACCCGGTTAATTCCGAAGCACACCTTACCTATCTGAATCTGTCACGTGTAATTAATAACGCCAGGATTACATCAAAAGATGAATCAGTTGTACCGCTTACACTTAAAGGGACACGTTACATCGATTTTTTTGTCCCGGGACTTATAGCGATGGGGCTGATGATGTCATCTATCTGGGGATTAGGGTACGGTATAATTGAAAACAGATCGAAAAAGCTTTTACGAAGAATGATAGCCACCCCGATGAAAAAATCGTATTTCCTCATATCGCTAATCAGCGTAAGGTCAATAATGAACTTTCTTGAGGCAGGACTTCTTTTTTTATTTTCGTACCTCGTATTCGGTATTACAATCCAGGGAAGCATATTAGCGCTGCTACTGATATTTATTGCAGGCAATGTAGGTTTTGCCGGAATAGCGATATTAACATCATCGCGCACCGCAAATCCCGAAGTGGGCAACGGACTTATCAACGCAATCTCCACCCCTATGATAGTACTTTCAGGAATATTCTTCAGCTACCATAACTTTCCCGATTGGGCAATCGGGTTCATTAAGATCCTCCCGCTGACAATCCTTGCCGACGGGATAAGAAGCATTTTTATTGAAGGCGCGGGATTACCCGATATTGTCATCCCTTTTTTCGCCCTGATGATAACGGGAGTAATCTGCTTTTATATCGGGTTAAAATTCTTTAAGTGGTACTGATTTTAATTGGTTCACCAACCCAGCTTTATCTCTCCGTAATAAGCATAAGAATGAACATAATTGTCATATGCATAAGCACCGTCAACCTGGAGTGCTCTGAAAAGGTTTATACCTATACCGCCAGTAAATCTTTTATCAGCCATTCCCGCTCTGAAAGCGATACCAAGCAAGTCACTCATTACGTCTAATCGATACTCAGTACCGAACCGGAAACGAGACCAGTAATCTTCAAACCGGAAATCCTGCTTTGAAATATCCGCCCAATCGAAAGTAAGATCCATATTATCTGTTACAGGATGAATTACTCCCAGGTTTATTATCATGGGAAGTTTAAGA
Organism: uncultured Bacteroidota bacterium; assembly: GCA_963771705.1. Taxonomy (GTDB): domain Bacteria; phylum Bacteroidota; class Ignavibacteria; order Ignavibacteriales; family Ignavibacteriaceae; genus DATFVA01. The sequence continues at coordinate 312,832 of CAVYUP010000002.1, read as the reverse complement.
TCGAAGGGGATATTGAAGTTGTAACTCTGTGATACTGACTGCATAACCGTATCCCCCTTTGCGTTAAGGATGAGGACTCCGTTTGAGTCTCTTTTATTATCAAGAAATGTTTCCGTCACTTCACCCGACATTGAAGATGAGATCTTCTTAACAGGGATAATATTCTGGACCGCAATTCCTATTTCAGTACCAGACGGGAGGCTGTATAATCCTCCGAGATCAAAAGTAAATCCCGTAACAGATCTATTCAGATCATTCTTAAGCGTGTTTATGAAGTCGTCATATTGATCGTAGGACAGTTTTTTTGCCGAAAACCGTCTGTGAATAACCTTAAGGTTTACACCAAGACTCAGGTTATTCGTAACATCGTACGAATAGCCGGCAGCGCCAACCACATCAAGGTATGAAACCGAATATGCAAAAGGAAGAACGTTATTATAATTTGAACCGTCAGCTATCGGCTGAAGGATACCCTGCAATGCAAGCACAGCATCAGCAACTTCCTGTTGATTATCAAGCTTTTCCGGAATAGAAACATTTAATAAAGCATCAAGCACAGGGCTCTCCACAACCTGGAAAGTAGTCATGCCTATTCCATAAACCGAAAAGCCGAAATTACCAAACTGCAGAGCAAATGAAGGGATCGTTTTAACGCTATGTGTAGCCGGATCAGTACCGTCACCTATAATCTTCTGAAACAAATCCCTCGGAAACTTTAAACCATCCTGAATTTCTTTGACCGCGTCAAGCTTTCCATCTATTTCGGAGGCATTGTTAAAATCTTCTATCCCATTCCATACCTCTCTCAAAGAGAGTGCATCTTTAAACTCCCGAAGATGATTATTAAGAAAATTTGCGGCATCATACGTTGCCGGAGGGATACTAAGGTTAATATTAAGCGCATCAAGAGAAAAACGACTTCTGCTTAAAAGAGCCGGGTTGTACATCATTGCGTTAATTTTTTTGCCATTCGCCGTACCGGTTTTACCCATTCCTATATACTTTACATCCTCTTTTGTTGAAGGAATATTCAGTGAAACCGGAGAGGAGTTTACCTGCTTTTCAGGAAGCGCAACAAAACCGGGATCAATTACATACTGTGAAAATGCAATAGAGCTTAAAGCAAAGCTTAAAAACAGAGTCATCCGAAACTTCATGTATCAAAATCCTTTATCCATTTGTTAAAGCGGTTTAATTGGTGACAGAAAGAATATGTGACTGCAGAACCGGCCTAAACAAAACAGCCATCTATACAGTACTATCATCGAAATTCACAGAAAAGAATTAATAGTTGACATGTATGTTTTTTGGGTTAGTAGGGAAAAGCTTTAAATATCAGGACTGCCACGTCACATTCGGATTGCAGAATAGTAGTTAAACTATTAAATAAAAAAATAATGTTTTTAAATAGATTCACCTTCAGTTATACGCGGACAATAATATTACTTCTGGTTTTTATCTCTGTACCGTTAAAAGAAATATTTCCACACCGCGATGATTTTATAGATGAGACCATAGTATACCTCACTCTTGCAAAACAAGAACTGGAACTTGAATACTGGTTTGATTATGGAAGTCAATCGTCATCATATTTCATAAATAATAATTTCGCCTCAGAATTTGGAATTACAAACCACTGGATGATCGACGGAAGAATAACCTATCACAGCCCTGAAGTAAAAAACTTCAATTTTCAATCGGGCCGCTTTGAAACGAGATACAGATTTTATGATGAGGGAGTAAAGCCGATAGATGTTGCAGTTTCAGCTGAAATAAACTCAGAAAAAACGTTTACCGGGGAAACCGAATCGGGGATAGAAGGAAGACTGATCCTTTCAAAAGACTTTGAAGAAAAATTAAACCTTACATTGAATTTAGCCGAAGAAAAATTTTTTGAAAGGGGAAAAGCTTCGTTTAACCCTTCCTTTGGTTTCAGATACGATGCCAACAGCGTATTTCGTTTTGGCTCTGAGTTCAAGTATGAAACAGCTGATAAATGGGGGGCTGTTGTACCGCAGGTCTGGTTCACGTTCGGAAAAGCACTTACTCTTAAACTTGGTTACTCAATAGGATTCAAGGATAATCCGGTAAACTTCGGACGATTGGCATTTGAAGCAGAACTGTAGGGGTAAGACTCCTTTTTCAGGAAGAATTGATAATTAATATTGTTCTCCGTTTGGAACCAATTGCCGATCTTAACATCACATGAGAAAATTTTATTTCATTTATGATAATATTTATTGCCAGGTTAGGGAACAAACCTCAATATTTGTTTAATATTAAATAATTATTCCCTCGGCACGGATATTGCATTTAATCACGCGATATTATATGTTTGTCAACAATTGATGAAAAGAAAACTAATTATATTGACTTTACTGGGAGTTTTCCTGTTCTCATCTACAGGATTTCCAATTACTGTGCATATATGCAGTGTTAACGGATTATCCCCTACTACTGCCTGCAAAATGCATAAAGAGGTGAAGAAAGAACATAGCTGCTGCACCACAGAGGAAGAATCCCCTATAAAAATAACGGTTAACCAATTCGAAGGCTGCTGTCAATTTAAGACAATTGACAAAAGTCTAACCGACCAATATGTTATTTCCAGTAATGATATTAATATAAAATCCAGTGTAAAATCTTTATTAACTGACATCGTTTCCTCATATCAGTCACCCGCTTTTTCAGATTATTTCAGTTTCTCCAGCAGTACCTCTCCCCCGGCTACAGGCAACCATCTCTATTTAAATATCTCAGTCCTGCTCATTTAGTACCCTTACAATTTTGTCATAGGGACAGGAATTCCTATGCATTCAGTTAATTCATATTGATTTAACAGATCAGGGATCAGTTAATCTGATCTAAAAAATTGTAAGAGGATTTTAATGAAAAGTGTGAAGCAGATATTATTTCTGTTATATTTAATAAGTATACCGGTATTCCTATACGGTCAATCGCTGGATTCGCTAACCAGTATCGCGGTTAATGTCAGTCCCAAACTGAAAATGCTTCAGGCAAAGGCGGAAGCCGCCGCAAACCGGATTGAGCAGAATTCAAACTTACCGGATCCGACTTTAACCCTGGGCGTAGCCAATCTACCCGTAAATACTTTCTCGCTTACACAGGAACCGATGACAGGAAAAATTGTCGGTTTAAGTCAGGGCATTCCTTTTCCAGGGAAGCTGGGTACGGCAGCAGACGTCGCTTCAAAAGATGTGGAAATTGTAAAGCAGGAATACTACGATGCAAAGAATGATATAATTAAGAATGTCAGACAGTCGTATTATGAATTAGCGTATACAAGAAAAGCGATTGCCATCGAGAAGGAGAGCAAAAAACTCCTTAATGATATTTCAAACGTAGTCCGTACCAGGTATGAAGTCTCCGCAGCAAGCCAGCAGAACCTTCTTAAAGTTCAACTTGAGCTGACGAACATAAGCGACAAGATTGAAGATCTGAAGAGTAAGGAAGCTTCCATTACAGCCGACCTTAATGCTTTATTGCTTCTGCCCTCTGATAATGTAATAACAACCGGAGAAATAAACGGTATAGAATTTCAAAAATACACTACTGAGGAACTGGATTCCCTGGCAGTTGAGAACCGTGCCTACCTGAAGGGATTCCGTCTCGCGCAGGAAAAGGCAGCGCTGCAGGAAAACCTAGCAAAGTACGACCGTTATCCCAACTTTAATCTCTCAGTTCAGTATTCGCAAAGAGATGAAATAGCAAAAACCAATACTCCTCTTACAGATTTCTTCTCAGTAATGGTAGGGATCAGCCTGCCACTTAATTATGGCGGAAAGACAACAGCCAGAGTTCAGGAAGCAGAATCCATGCAGGAAATGTATGCCCAGCAATACGCACTTGCCCGACAGGTTCTGACACAGAATTTCGGCTCATCTATCGCGAAGCTAAATTCCATTAAGGAACGGATCAAACTTATAAATGAGGCTGAGTATCCCCAGGCACAGCAGACTTTTAATTCAGCACTTTCCAGTTATCAGACCGGGCAGATTGATTTCATAAATGTTATTGATTCGCAAAATAAGCTGTACCAGGTAGAAACCAGTCTTTACCGTCTTGAAACAGATTACCTGAAAGAAATTGCCGGTCTCGAATTTTTAACGGGAACGGATCTAAAACAGAATTTGGAATAGGAGATAGAAATGAAAAAGAAATATTTGATTATAGCACTTGTTGCATTAGCTATTGCGGCACTCGGATTTATACTCAACGAAACTATGAACAGCGACTCTGAACTAAAAACCGAAAAGCAATTATATACCTGCGGAATGCATCCGCAGATAATTGAAGATCATCCGGGCGACTGCCCTATCTGCGGAATGAAACTGGTTCCGGTTAAGAACAGCACTACAGGAAAAAGTCAATCCGGTGAACGCAAAATCCTTTACTGGCGGGCTCCTATGGATGCGAATGAGATATATGATCATCCCGGGAAATCAAAGATGGGGATGGATCTGGTACCCGTTTACGAAGATGGAACGGGAAATTCAGGCATTGTAAAAATAGATCCGGCTGTTGTTCAGAATATGAATGTTAAGATAGTACCTGTAGAGGAAAAAAATCTATCATCGATTGTTACCACAAACGGCGTCCTGAAATCCAATGAAAAAAAGGATTACATAGTAACAACGAGGACAGGCGGATGGATCGAGAAGCTATATGTCAATTATACAGGTGAGAAGGTCAGCAAAGGAGAAAAGCTGATGGATATTTATTCACCGGAGCTTGTATCGGCCCAGCAGGAACTTCTAACCGCGCTTTCATACAATAACAGCGTGAATCAGTCATCAATAAAAGAGGTGATGGAAAGCGGTAATGAACTGGTTAAAAACGCAGTAAGGAAACTTCAGCTGCTGGAAGTACCGGAGAGAGATATAGAGAAATTAAAAGAGACGAAAGAGATAAAAACCAACGTAACGCTTTACGCCCGGAGCAGCGGAACAGTAATTTCCAAAGATGTTCTGGAGGGGCAGAAAATCAATGCCGGGATGCCTCTTCTTCAGGTCTCTGATCTTTCAAATCTCTGGCTTGTAGCGGATGTATATGAGTATGAACTATCGAAGATCGATATTGGCTCTCCGGCAAAAATAAAATTCAACTACCTGCCGGGACAGACTTTCGATGGGAAAGTTTCTTTCATTTATCCGACGCTTGATCCTAAATCGAGGACGGTTAAAGTGCGGCTTGACATCAACAATTACAGCGGCAAGCTAAAACCCGAAATGTATGCCAGTGTAGAGATCAGCGGAAAAGAATTTGGTCTCTCCCCTGTAGTTCCCGAGAATGCTGTTATCAGAAGCGGTGCAAAAGATATAGTAATTCTATCTCTCGGTGACGGCAAATTCAAGCCTCAGCCAGTTACGCTGGGAGGTTATTCAAATGGCTATTACCAGGTTATAAAGGGATTGACAGCAGGTTCAAAAATAGTTTCATCAGCACAGTTTATGATAGACTCTGAAAGCAATCTTAAATCGGCTATTGGAATGATGCAGGACGAGCCTTCATCATTGAATATTGAAGACTTAAGGTTGAAGGATGGGGACGGGATGGATGATACTAACGGGAAGATGGAGAACGGAAGTAAGGTGAAGAATGAGAAAGGACAAGTAAAGGACGAAAACGGCAAGGTTAAGCTTGAGAGAAAAACCGAGCTGAAGAATGAGAAAGCGGAGACTGATTCCACCGTTGCTGCGAGCATTGTACGTGAGGGAGTAATCGATTTACAGGCAATCGATAAAAATAAGGATGGAAAACTTTATCAGGATCAGATGGACTGGAATGTTATTTCAGACGTGCCGGGTAAATGTCCTCTCTGCGGAATGACCCTGAAAGAACTGCCGATAGCACAGGTTAGGAAGAACCTGGAAGACAATGGATTCAAGGCGAAGAAATGAGATATATAGTTTCGAAGAAAACAAACTCTCATTTCAGAAATTATTCAGGAGAACCAGATGATATCCGGTGAAACACAAAAGGAAGGATTGATCCAAAAACTTATAGAGTGGTCAATCAATAATAAATTTTTAGTTATACTATTTACCGCGGCATTGATCCTGGGCGGTATCTGGGCAGTTTTTAATACTAATGTAGATGCTATTCCCGATCTGAGTGATGTACAGGTAATCATATACACAGAATACCCGGGACAGGGACCCCGGATAGTTGAAGATCAGGTTACATATCCACTTACAACCAAAATGCTCTCTGTTCCATATGCAAAAGATGTACGTGGATATTCTTTCTTCGGATTTTCCATGGTGTATATAATTTTCGAAGACGGCACCGACCTATACTGGGCCAGGAGCAGAGTACTTGAATATTTAAGCGGATTAAGAGGACAGCTGCCTGAAGGCGTAAGTCCTCAGCTTGGTCCCGACGCAACAGGCCTCGGATGGGTATATCAATACGTACTACAGTCGGATAAAAGAGACCTGCAGGAGTTAAGATCTCTGCAGGATTATTTTCTTAAGTACGAACTTGCTTCAATACCAGGCGTATCAGAAGTTGCCTCCGTCGGCGGTTATGTTAAGCAATACCAGGTTAATGTAGATCCCAACAAGCTTGCCTACTACGGCATTCCTCTGCAGAAAGTAAAGATGGCAATTCAACGGAGCAATAATGATGTAGGCGGAAGGCTTCTGGAGATGGGAGAGGCTGAATATATGGTAAGGGGGCTCGGCTACATCAAAAGCACGGATGATCTGAAAAAAATATCCATAGGAGTTTCAGCAAACTCAGGGTCTCCAGTTTACTTAAGCGACGTTGCTGATGTAACACTGGGACCTGAGTTAAGAAGAGGGTTAGCCGAATGGAACGGAGAAGGAGAAACTGTAGGCGGAATAATAATAATTCGATACGGCGAAAATGCTCTTTCGATCATTGAGAAGGTAAAGGAAAGGCTGGCAGAACTTAAGAAGTCGCTTCCGCCAGATGTTCAGATAAAAACTGCTTATGATCGTTCTGGTCTGATCGACCGGGCAATAGACAACCTGAAAGACAAGCTGGTTGAAGAAACGATAGTAGTCGCTTTCATAATTATTCTCTTCCTGCTTCATATAAGAAGTTCGCTGGTAGCCATCTTCACACTTCCTACGGCAGTACTTGCGGCATTCCTTGTTATGAAGCTTCAGGGAATTAACGCTAACATAATGTCGCTCGGGGGTATAGCAATAGCGATAGGAGCCATGGTGGATGCTTCAATTATCCTGGTGGAGAATGCGCAGACTCATATGGTACAGAACCAGGAGAAACCTATCAGCGAGAGACTTCCCCACTGGAGTGTGATACTACAAGCGGCCAAAGAAGTAGGGCCTTCAATATTTTATTCACTTCTGGTTATAACAATCTCATTCATCCCTGTGTTCACTCTTGAACAGCAGGAAGGAAGAATGTTCAAGCCCCTGGCGTTCACAAAAACATATTCAATGGGTGCGGCGGCTATTCTTACCGTAACTATTGTTCCAATCCTGCTTGGATATTTCGTAAGAGGAAAGATGAGGAGAGAAGAGGAAAACCCCATAACCAAATTTCTCGCAAGACTTTATCATCCTGTAGTAGACTTTGTTATGAATAAAAGATGGTGGATCATTGGAGCGGCAGTACTAATTGTGGTTGCCACTTATATCCCCTACTCAAAGCTCGGCTCGGAATTTATGCCTCCTCTCGATGAAGGCGATCTCCTGTATATGCCGACCACTCTGCCGGGAATCTCAATCACCAAAGCGAAGGAGATCCTTCAACAGACAGATAAGATTATTAAATCATTTCCGGAAGTTGAATCCGTTTTTGGAAAAATCGGGAGAGCTGATACCCCCACAGATCCGGCCCCACTATCGATGATTGAGACCACCATCAGGCTCAAGCCGCATGATCAATGGCGTCCCGGTATGACAACCGATAAGCTGGTGGAAGAAATGAATAACGCAATTCAGATACCGGGGTTAACGAATGCATGGACGATGCCCATAAAGACCCGTATTGATATGCTCTCGACAGGAATAAAGACACCTGTAGGGATTAAGATCGCGGGTCCCGACCTTAACGTGCTTCAAAGGATCGGGAAAGAAATAGAAGAGGCAGCCAAGACGATCCCCGGCACGCGATCAGCTTATGCTGAGCGTTCGGTAGGCGGAAATTACGTAGACTTTAACATCGACCGTGAAGCAATCGCCCGTTACGGATTGACAATAGGAGACGTTCAGGATGTATTTATGTCGGCCGTTGGTGGAATGAATATTACAAAAACTGTTGAAGGATTGGAACGATATCCCGTAAACCTTCGTTATCAGAGAGATTACAGGGAAAACCTGGAAGCAATAAAGCGTGTGCTGGTTGCGACTCCACAGGGCGGAAGTATTCCACTTGATGAGCTTGGAACTATCGAGGTTAAGAAAGGACCTCCGATGATAAAGTCGGAGAATGCAAGACCCAACACCTGGGTATATATTGACATCAAGGATATCGATGTAGGGACGTATGTGGACCGGGCCAAAGAAATCATAGATAAAAAGGTAACGCTGCCTCCCGGGTACTCGATAAAATGGAGCGGGCAGTTTGAGTATATGGAGAGAGCGTCAAAACATTTAATGCTTGTAATCCCGCTTACGATTTTAATTGTAATTGTGCTTCTGTATATGAATACGAAGTCGATGCTGAAAACCGGAATTGTACTTCTCGCTCTCCCCTTTTCAATGGTAGGAGCAATATGGTATTTATACATAGCCGGGTTCCACCTGAGCGTTGCTGTCTGGGTTGGCATAATAGCTCTGCTGGGTGTTGATGCTGAAACAGGTGTGGTTATGCTTCTCTATCTCGACATAGCATATGAAAAATTCAAAAGTAAAGGTCTACTTAAAAATATCGCCAGCCTTAAAGAAGCGATCTTTGAGGGAGCGGTAAAAAGGGTGCGACCCAAGCTTATGACTGTTCTTACTATGTTGTTCGGTCTTCTGCCCATCCTTATCGGAATGGGAACAGGAAGCGACGTTATGAAAAGGATTGCGGCCCCGATGGTAGGCGGAATATTAACCAGTTTAATTCTTGAGCTTACAGTGTACCCGGCAATCTTTTTTTCAATTAAAAAGAGAGAAATGAAGAAAAATAATCTGCTCTCTGAAAACACAGCTGAAATATAAATGTTAATTATAATCAAGGAGAATAAAATGTTATCAGGAATCATTAAACGTACAACCTATTTATTTATTGCAGCGATTATGCTGACGGGGTTTTCACTTGGACAGGATAAAAGCGGAAGCCCGGGTTCGGATGAGAAGACATCATTTGATCTGCAGGCCATTGATGTGAACAACGACGGAAATGTATATCAATGTCCTATGGATTTCGATGTGCTTTCAGATAAGCCCGGCGAATGTTCAAAATGCGGAATGAAACTTAAAGAAGTAACTATTGAAAAAGCTTCAGACAACCTCGTCAATAAAGGCTACAGCGTAAAGACAGATGAAAACGATAATTCGATTGTGCATGATGGAATGATTAACCTAAATGAGATTGACGCGAATAAAGACGGCATGGTTTACCAGGATATGATGGATTACAATGTTATTTCCGATAATCCCGGAACATGCCCACTCTGCGGAATGACGTTGCAAGAAGTATCACTGGAAAAAGCCAAAATGTACCTTGAAAAAACAGGGCATAAAGTTAAATAAATTAATTAAACCCATATTCCAGTTTGGAGAAACAAATAAAATGCTCGGAAACTTATTCATCATAGCAGTTATAATAGCAGGGATTTTCACTATTATCCTGTATTATTACACTTTCAAAGGTTACACTAATACTCTGAGGCTGGCGCGCCTGGGCTTTTACATGATGACATTATTTGTAACTGCAGCCAGTGCATTCCTGCTTTATCTAATTCTCACACATCAATACCAGTACAGTTATGTATTTGATTACAGCAGCGGCGACCTTACATTCGGACTGCTCCTTTCATCATTTTTTGCAGGCCAGGAAGGAAGTTTTCTGCTGTGGCTTTTATTCTCGTCCCTTCTGGGGCTATTCCTTATTAAGAACCTTTCAAACGATACAGCGCGGGAATCTTCTTTTATGATGGTCTATACTCTGATTGCGGTATTCCTGGCGGTTCTGATAAGTCCTTTTCTCAAAAATCCTTTTACTTCCATCTGGGCTGAACCAAATTACATGCAGTTAAAGTACTTTAATACATCCTACCTGGGTCTGCCCGATCTGCGTCAGTTCATTATGGCAGACAACAACGGGCAGCAATTCCTCCATACAGGCCCTCAGCTGAAGGCAGTTCTTGCATCGTTGAACATTCCTGTTGATAAATTTCTTACAGCAGGAAAAGGTCTGAATCCCCTGCTACAGAACTTCTGGATGCAGATCCACCCGCCACTTCTGTTTGTAGGTTTCGCAATGACAGCTATTCCCTATTCATTCGCTATGTCTGCAATATTAAGGAAGGACTATAAGACCTGGGTCAGCAAATCACTTCCATGGCTTTCGGTTTCAATGTCGGTGCTGGGCCTTGCAATAATGATCGGCGGCTACTGGGCATACGGTGTTCTTGGGTGGGGCGGTTTCTGGGGATGGGACCCTGTTGAGAATTCAAGTCTTGTTCCATGGATTATAGGAGTTGCTTTAATACATACTCTTGTCATACAGAAGAACACGCAGCTGAAAGGCGGAAGCGGCAAGTATTTAAGAACAAATCTTGTTCTCTCAATCATGACGTTTGTTTTTGTTATATACAGCACTTTCCTTACGAGGAGCGGAATTCTATCCGAGGCATCCGTGCATTCATTTGTAGCACCGGGGATGACCACGTATCTTTTCCTCCTGGCTTTCATTCTTACTTTCACAGTCCTAGGTATTGGCGGGGTAATGGCAAGATGGAAAGAATTAAAAAGCATGTCATATTCTGAGGAATCCTTCCTCAGCAGAGAGAATGGGTTATTTTACGGATCTGCGCTGATGCTTGGCTCAGCTCTGATAATAATTCTGGGTACCTCCTCCCCTATTTTCGGAAGTTCAGTAGAAACCAGTTACTACACTACCATGAATTTTCCGCTAGCCATTTTTATGATGTTTATGATAGCTTTCACCCTTATTCTGCGCTGGCGCTCTACCGATAAGAAAGAAGTACTCCAGTTAACAGCTATACACCTTGTCATCTCAGGGGCGGCAACAGCAGTAATTGCATTTGCGGCGGGTATGTCATCAATTTATTTTATGATTTATACATTATCAGCCTGCTTTGTTGTTTCGACTAATATCAGCACGATTTTGAAGAGTCTTAAAGTCAACTATCTGGTCACCGGCGGTCAGATCGCGCACATAGGTGTGGGAGTATTTCTACTTGGTGTATTGCTCTCAGGCAATTTTTCAACATCTGAGCAACTGACTCTTCCCATGGGAAAAGAAGTAAAAGCATTACATCATACTTTTGTTTTTACAGGTTTTAACAGAATAACGGGCAGCGATAAATACTCCTTTGATGTACAGATAAAAAGCAAAAACAAGACAGTTAAAGCATCACCGGTAATGTTCATCTCTGATTTCAATAACTCGCTTATGAGAGAACCGGATATTCTGCCGGGATGGGGAAAGGATCTCTACATCTCTCCTGTAGGCTATGATGAGAATCCCGTTGGCGGCAGCGGTTCAGGTGGCCTGCAGCAGGTGCTTACCGTTGAGGCAAGTATTAAACAGAACATGGATCTTGTCTGGTCGGGGGTAATCCTCATTACGGCCGGATTAATAATCGCGTCATTAAGACGAAGGAGAGAAAATAAAATTTTAAGCTCTAATAACTAAAAAAAACTAAACACAAATAAGGAAACCTGAATGAAAAACAATAGCTCCACAATAAAACTTTTATTCATCTGTTTATTTTCAGTTCTTTTTACTACGGCACTTTCTGCCCAAGAGAAGGAAAAAGAGAACTGCGGAAATTCCTGCTGTGATGGAAAAACAAAAATGATGCACCAGGAAAAGATGGGTGATTCGACAATGCATCACTCAAAAATGAATGATACGAAGATGGATCACTCGATGATGAATCACCAGGATATGGAAGAAAAAACTACTACAGGCGAAGGGGCTGCAGAAGCCTCGATAAAAGTAATTGATTCTGATCTACAGGCCTGGAATGCCGTTTGTCCCGTTCGAGGAGAGGAAATAGATCCTGATGCAGGTAAAGTAGAGTATAACGGAAAGATTTACGGTTTTTGCTGCAGCAGCTGTATAAGTAAATTCGAAAAGGACCCGGAAAAATACTCAAAGAATCTAAGCGACGATGGAAAGACATTTATAAAGACCCTCTAACTTAAACTCCGGAAGATGACACTCGTTTATACAGGTGTCATCTTCAATCTTAAAATTATCTTCATAATCATCCACCTTCATTACCGCCCGGTAATATTCCTGTAAATCTTTCTCCGAATTATATAATGAATTTCTACTGCAGAATGTTATTTTACTATTAGATACAGATCACATAAAATGCTATTTCTGAACCATTATAGTACAGAATGTGTCTAACAATTAAAGAACAATTAATGAGGTAAATAAAATGTTTCATAACTGGATGTGGGGAGGCGGAATGTGGTTTGGATGGATCTTCTGGCTTGTAATAATAGGTGTTATAGTATGGCTGCTTATAAGTCAATCCGGCAGATACAGAAACCAGAACCAGATAAATCCGCATCTTGAATCGCCACTTGATATACTTAAGAAGAGATATGCTAAAGGAGAAATCTCCAAAGATCAATTTGAACAGATGAAAAAAGATCTTCAATAACCTTGAAGATTCATATAAAAACAAGAAGGAGGTAAAAATGAACTTTGTAAAAAGCCTGAAACAGTTCAACATTATTCTTATTTCCGTAATACTGTTTTCAGTTTTTTTGTTTTCACCAGGGACATATGCACAGCAGATGGGTAATATGAATAACGGCATGCATCAGAATATGCAGAACCAGATGATGAATATGCAGGAAATGATGAAGCAGATGAATAATATGAATCACCAGATGAATAATATGATGCAGCAGCAGAACCAGATGCAGAATATGCAGGGAATGAACTCCCTAATGGAAAATATGCATAACATGGCTGGTCAAATGGACAATATGCTGAAGCAGATGAATAATATGATGCAGAATAAATCGTATCAGATGAATGAAGGGATGCATAAAAATATGCAGAATATGATTGAAAATATGAAAGACATGATGGGAAATTATAAAGGTATGATGAATAACCTTGAAGCGACACAATCTAAAGATACTCAGAAATAAGAATGAATAGAGTCAGAAATGTCTTATTTGTATTTGCAATCCTTCTTGCAGGTACTATAAGTTTGTATGGACAAAGCGATTGGTCGGTTAATACAAGTCTCGAATATGCAACAGGAGATTATCTTTCGACCGAAACATTGAACAGCTGGTATTTATACGGTGGTATCAGATATGAAAACAATGACTATTCAATCGCTTTATCCATACCGTTTATAGCATCTAACGGACAGAATGTATCCCAATTCGGAAACATCTACATTCCTAATCATATGGGTTCAGGCTATCAGGGTATGGGAGGCAGTATGGGAGGTCACATGGGTAGCAACAGGTTTACTTCTGTTACCCCATCAGAAGAATATGGAATCGGCGATCTCTACTTATTTGCAAATTACAGTCTTTTAAATCAACTCACCTCCCCGCTGGGTGTATCTCTAGGAGGATTTGTAAAATTTCCGACAGCCTCAACAAAAAACGGTTTTGGTACCGGCAAATTTGATTTCAACTTATCGGGCACCTTAAGAAAAAACCTCGGCTCATTTCTTGTGTTTGTTTCGGCCGGCTATATTTTTATCGGAGATCCGGATAGTATTGATTACACTGATCCTGTGACATTTAATGCAGGTATCGGGAAATTTTTCGGGGAGGGAGATTTCTCTCTCCTTTTGAGCTATAGCCTTTACTCCAAAATACTTGACGTTTATGAAAAACCTCAGCAGCTGTCGCTTGGGGCAAATATTAATTCCAATAAAAAAATTACTTATACACTAATCACTTCTGCAGGGCTTTCAAATTCAACTCCGGATTTTACATTTTCTGCGGGTCTAAAATATATTCTAGATTAAGAACCTATGACCGGCATTAAGTAAGATTTTTCCTGAACAACATTTCTTATAAAACTTCCTTAAGTTAATATGGTAATTCTATTTTTATTATTAAGAACAATCGGGAAAAATTGAGCGTTATTTTTACACCCTTGAAGATCAGAGGCCTTGAATTAAAAAACAGGATTGCTGTATCACCAATGTGCCAGTATTCAAGTGTTGATGGAATGCCAACCGACTGGCATCTGGTTCATCTGGGGACAAGAGCAGTGGGAGGGGCAGGACTGGTGATAATGGAAGCTACAGCCATATCCCCCGAAGGGAGGATTTCTCCTGATGACGCTGGTATATGGAGTGACAGGCATGCTGAAGCTTATAAGAAAATCTCTTCTTTTATAACTTCTCAAGATAGTGTCCCTGGAATTCAGTTAGCACATGCAGGCAGAAAAGCTTCCACATATTCTCCCTGGAAAGGGAAAGGTAAAGTTGATATTAAGGATGGCGGCTGGCAGACAATAGCTCCTTCCCCAGTGCCTTTTGCAGATAACTTTCCGCATCCTGAAGAAATGAGTAAAGATGATATCCGCATGGTTATAAATCAGTTTAGTAAAGCTGCTGAAAGAGGACTTGATGCTGGTTTTAAGCTAATAGAACTTCATATGGCTCACGGGTATCTGGTGCACGAATTCCTCTCCCCTCTTTCAAATCACCGAACAGACGAGTATGGCGGAAGCCTGGAAAACAGGTGCAGATTTGCCATTGAAATAGCTGAGGCCGTGAGGAAGGCAATATCAGAAAGCGTTCCTCTCTATGTAAGAATTTCTGCATCTGATTGGAAAGAGAACGGCTGGGACGCGGATCAGTCGGTGCAGCTTGCTTCATGGCTAAAAGAGGCCGGGGTAGACTTAATCGATTGCTCAAGCGGAGGAAATGTTTCCGATGCTCAAATTCCGGCAGGTCCGGGATACCAGGTTCCTTTCTCTGAAAAAATAAAGAAGGAAGCCGATATTTTAACCGGGGCTGTTGGATTCATAACCTCTCCTGTGCAGGCTGAAACTATTATACATACCCATCAGGCAGATATCGTTCTACTGGCGAAGCAGATGCTCAGAGATCCTTACTGGCCTCTGCATGCTGCAAAGGAACTTAATGCTGAGGTAAAATGGCCCAATCAGTATTTAAGAGCAAAATAAGATAATGTTAAGGGGTTAATTTCCTTTCTTCTGAAGCGGGTATTTCTTCTCAAATCTTGTAAAAGAAAATAATAATTCTATAACGCAGGTCCCGCTTTGTCATTATATATTTGTTACAAGATTTGACGATATAATGTTAATAATTCTTTGAAAGGAGAAGGAAAATGAAATCGAAAATGTTGGTCCCTTTGGTAATTTTACTTATTGCAGGTGTCTCTATTTTATTCGCACAGAATAAACCTGAAAGTAATTTACTGAAAAACCAGAAGACACAGAATGAGGCAATACAGGAAATTATTACGCACCCTCAAATGATGCAGAACTTTATGCATCAGTTAGTGAATGATCCGGAAGCGATGAATAATATGATGGGCTATATGATGCAGAATCAGAATGCACGAAGGATGATGATGAACAATATGTTCTCAATTGCAAATCAGGATACCTCGCTGACAAATTATATGTATAACATGATGGGCAATTATCCCCAGATGTGGAACTACATGAGAAGTATGATGGGTAATCGTGGTATGATGATGCATGGCGGAATGATGGGGTATAGAAATCAAAACAACCAATAACATACCATAATCACTAGTTTATGTATTTAAAAGGATGGTACGTCCATCCTTTTTTTTATTTAAATGATGAGGTGAACAAGCGCTATTTGACCCAGAACAAAGTAGAAAAGTCCATATTCCTCTATTTTCTAATTGAAATAAATAGAAGAACCTATAATGATTTTAACCTGGTATGCTATAGTCGGGCTGCTTATCCTTGCTACATTCGGTTTTATTCTTCTGTTGTATGCATTTTCAAATAAGAAGATCGAATGGATAACTAACACCTCCCATTGGAATAATTTCAGGTTTTCCTATATAACCTTCGCCTTAATCTTTCTATCCTTCGATATGGAGATGATTTTTATGTACCCATGGGCGGTAGTATTCGCAGATATTGGAATGAAAGCTTTTCTTGATATGCTTGTCTTTATTGCCATACTATCATCAGGAATAGCATATTCCTGGGGAATGGGGGGATTAGATTGGGAATAATTCTTAACCTTGTTACTGTCCTTCTAATATTTTCAACCGGCACCTTTATTACTATTATTATAGAGCCACGGCTGAATATTATAAGTGAAAAAGGACCTTCCTCAGACTTTCCAAGAGATAATCGCTACCCGGTACATCCGGACAGCTGGTTGTATAACTCGGCTCCTTTTATAGCGCTGGCAAGTATGGCAGCTGCGGCGGCAGTTATCCCCGCAGATAAAAATCTGATTGGGGCAGATATAGGAATAGGTTTGTTTTATTTTATCGTGGTGGTTGATTATATGGTGCTTGCCGTGGCACTCGGCGGCTGGGGAAGCAATGTTCCAGAAAGTTTAGAAGCCTGCTACAGGATAGTGGCACAGCTGGTTGCATATGTTGTACCGCTTGGACTAGCAGTTATTGGTCCGATAATGATGGCCAAATCAATGTCAACTCAGAAGATCATCTCATCCCAATTTTCGCTCTGGTATATAGTTTCACAGCCTCTCGGTTTCGCGTTGTATGTAGTAACCGGATTAATGCAGGTTTACCGAGCCCCTTTTCTCGAACCTTTTTCTAACAGGCTGAAGAATGGAATAATAAGTTATTATGGCGGGTGGAGAGGGAAATTATGGCGTATATCCCTTGCAGGAATTTTATTTGTTGTTGCAGCTATGGGGGCTATTTTGTTCCTCGGAGGATGGAGCGGTCCTATCCTCCCCGGTTTTGTATGGATGTTTATAAAGACATTCGCAGTACTGATTCTGATGAAGTGGATTGGTCAGAAAGTGAAGCTGCTTAGTACAGCCCAGATGCTTGAACTTTCATGGAAGATACTGATACCGGCGGGACTACTGAACGTACTGATTGTGGGAGGCCTAATACTGATGGGAGTAGGTGGAAAATGAATATAGGAGAGACGGCACAAATATTTGCATTCGCTGTTTTTTCATTTATTTCTGTTGCGGGAGCCCTGGGCATGACAACCACTATGAGCATGTTCCGCAGCGGAATTTTCCTGATGGCATCCTTTATAGGTGTGGCAGGGTTGTTTATTCTCCTGATGGCTGATCTGCTGGGAATGCTTCAGATTATGATGTACATCGGCGGAATGTTAGTGATGATATTGTTTATGGTACTATTCTCCCATGATCCCGGCGGCGATATGATGGCAAAAATGAAGATGCCCCTGATTGAAAAATTATTTTCAAGGGGACTTCTCCCAAAAAAGCACGCTGATCATAGTAATAATTCTAATTCTCATCATCATGAGGATGGAGAGGATAACGATAACAGCGGCGGGATGGATATGGACATGGATATGTCTATGTTCACATCCCTCAAACCCTATGCAGCCTGGATCGGAGTATCTATATCAATATTATTTATGGTTCTTTTACTTGTGTTTCCTGACTGGCCGGTTAAAAATCTTATTCCCGACCAGGATTCTTCCCACAGGATCGGGACACTACTGATGGGTAAATATATGATGGCCTTTGAAGGTGCAGGATTGATGATACTGCTGGGGATATACGGTGCAATATACCTTGCACGTCCCGGCAAACATCCCGACTCCAAAGACAGGGATAATGCTTCGGCTATAAATGAAGATCCACCTCAAGTTGCTGAGGATCCGGTTGAACCATTTTACAAGATAGACTTAAAAGCTCTGTATGAGAAATCGAAGGATGAGAAATGACCCTTCCTATTAATGCCTACCTTATAGTATCTGTAGTTTTGTTCGGGATCGGTGTGTATGCCATACTGGCTCAACGAACTGCGGTGATGGTATTAATGGGTATAGAATTATTACTAAATGCCGTAGGACTTAATATCGTTGTATTCTGGCGTTATATTCAGCCTTCCGATTATTCAGGCCAGATATTCACGATAATCATAGTTACCATAGGCGCCGTTGAGATGGCAGTAGGACTGGCGATTATGATGCTTCTTTACCGAAACAGAAAAACAGTTCAGGTTGATAAATACAAGGAGTTAAAGGGATGATTCTTTTACTATTAATACCTTTAATGCCATTAACTGCCGCCTTAATTTTATCTTGTCCGGTTAAAATCATAAAAGATAAACCCGGACTTATCTCTTCTTTTTTTACGTCCGTCTCCCTGATACTAATAATTATCTTAAGTAATGACAGAGTAAAAATAGACACGATCTGGCTCTCG
Organism: uncultured Bacteroidota bacterium; assembly: GCA_963771705.1. GTDB lineage: Bacteria > Bacteroidota > Ignavibacteria > Ignavibacteriales > Ignavibacteriaceae > DATFVA01. Next base: position 294,291 of record CAVYUP010000002.1, on the reverse strand, counting down.
AGCGCAGGGTTTAAGCTGACTTTTTCTCTAATGATGAGAGGGCTTGAATGGTTATCTTCATTAATTGCAGCAGCAATAGGATTAATAATTACGATCTTTTCTATTAAATTTATCGAAGACAGGCGTACGTTTTACTTTCGGGTTATTTCATTTTTTGTCGGCTCGATGCTTCTACTAGTTCTCTCCGATTCATTCATCCTAACTTTCATCTCCTGGGAGTTTGTTGGATTATCATCCTTCCTTCTAATCGGATTCTGGTTCAGGGAATCGGATGCAAAAGAGGCTTCACGTAAAGCTTTTCTGATGACAAGGTTTGGAGACTTCGGATTTTTATTAGCATTACTACTAATTATGATACATTATGGTTCAACTGACATTTCTTCTTTTTTGAATAATCTCAATGCAGATAAAAACATAAGTTTAGTATTACTTTCATTCCTTTTTCTCACTGCAGCACTAGGTAAAAGTGCTCAACTTCCTTTTACTTCCTGGCTTCCGGATGCTATGGCAGGTCCTGCCCCTGTATCAGCATTGATCCATTCTGCCACCATGGTAGCAGCAGGAGTCTTTTTACTGCTAAAATTATTTCCGCTCTATGAAGCGTCGGGAATTACACTGAATTATATCACATGGGTAGGCGGAATCACTGCATTAGCAGCTGCCTTAGCGGCATTAACAAGGTATGATATAAAAAGAATTCTTGCGTGGTCTACCATCTCCCAATTAGGTGAAATGTACTTTGCCATAGGACTTGGAGGGGCACTGGCTGCAGCTTTCCACCTAACGGTGCATGCAGTTTTCAAAGCGGGTTTATTCCTTACAGCCGGAGTAATAGGTCATTCAGCCGGGACGAAGGACATTCGTAAACTGGGGAGCCTGAGAAAGTATCTTCCATATACAGCGGCAGCTTTTGTGCTTTGCGGACTCGCTTTAGCAGGCTTCCCTCCTTTTGCAGGATTCTGGAGTGAAGATGAAATTATGTCGCATGCACTTAAACACGGAGCAATATACGCTGTTTTTATGCTTTTACTGATTTTCCTTGCCGGAGTTTATATATCAAGGGCAGGTGCATCAATTTTTGCCAACTGGAACGGGGAAAAGGATCTTAAGGCAGAAAAACCAGGAAAAGTAATAATTTATTCGATGTTTGTTTTAGCTGGAGCGGCAGTTATCACGGGTTACATCCTTAAGCTGAGTATTGAATCACTTTTAGATTTTACTTCCGCCCCTTCTATCGGCTGGGGTTGGAGAAGTGCGGCTATAGGGGCCAGTATATCAGGTTTAGCTTATGGAACTTTCAGAGTCTTAAAATCAGGGCCAGTTCCTTCTTTCGGGAATCTATTTTCTTACATAGTTAATGCGATCAATATGTTTGTCCTGATCCCTGTAAAGATCACTCAATTTGCTTCGACAGTTGTTAATTATCTGGAAGGCGCTCTTGATTCCTCTATTAAAGGACTCAGCGGACTAGTATTGATACTTGCAGGTTTTAACGACAGGAGTGAAACTGCTCTGGACAAATCGGCTCAGGGGATGTCTTCATTCATTCTGCAATGGGCAGACGGAGTAGAGAGAACCGAAGTAAACGGCTTTTCACAAAAAGCAGACAAACTTGCATTTTCTTTTTCGAATGCGGGTAAAGAATTAAGGAAGCTGCAGTCAGGTAAAATCTTTGTTTATACCCTGTTCATATTTTTATGGATAATTATTACCGCTGCCGCTGCCGGAGCATTTTTCATTTTCTAAATATGGTGATTAATCGTGTTCATTTTTAACTCAATTAACCTCATATCCCTGATAAAAGTATGTTAACAACAAATATTTTCTTTCCGTTGTTTACAGGTTTAATCATTCTTCTATTTCCTAAAAATAAAGGAAAAGCTGTACGGATAACCGCTCTGACAGGAGCTGTAATTACACTAATTCTATCAGTTATTATCCTGGCTGGTTACGATGTATCAAACGGAGGCATGCAATGGGTTACCGATATTCCATGGATACCTTCAATAAATGCCGGATACACCATAGGCGTAGACGGATTATCATTACCCATAATTCTTCTTACTGATGTATTAATGCTGATGGTTATGCTTTATGTTATAAAAGAACAGGAAAGAGCTAAAGAGCATGCATTTCTCTTTCTTCTGATGCATACAGGGTTACTAGGGTTGTTTTTCTTCGATGGACCTGCTCCTCTTCTATTTATTTTTTGAAGTAGGATTAGTGCCAATGTACTTCATCATAGGTATTTTCGGAAGTGAAAGAAGGAAATATGCCGCAATGAAGTTTTTCCTGTATACACGAGCAGGGAGTCTTGCGATGCTTATTTCATTCCTTGCCCTATATCTCTCCGTTCAGCCACATACATTCTCTCTTCAAAAAATTATTCAGGCACAACCATTTGCCGGAGCAGTGCAGACAGGAGGGTTTGTAATGCTTGGGATGCTGATAGGGTTCGGGGTAAAACTTCCAACTTTCCCTCTTCACAACTGGCTTCCTGATGCTCACGTTGAAGCACCCACTGAAGGTAGTGTTATTCTTGCAGGAATACAACTAAAGATGGGAGCTTACGGCATACTCAGAGTAATGATCCCCGCACTTCCTTTTGCTGTTTCCCATTATAATTTATGGCTTATACTTTTAGGAATATTCTCAATGATATATTCGGCACTTGCCGCCCTGGCACAGAAGGATCTTAAAAGGCTGATTGCTTATACTTCTATTAACCATATGGGTTATATTATGACGGCCGCAGGAATCTGGGGACTGGCACAAAATGATAATATAAAACAGCTCGCCTTAAACGGTGCTGCATACCAGATCATAAGTCATGGTCTTTTAACCGGCGGAATGTTCTTTATTGCAGGGATGCTTCAGCACAAAGCAGGCACCAGGAAAATAGATAGATTCGGGGGACTTCTCGGTAAAGTACCTGTTTTCAGTGCAATGCTGGGGATATTAGCTTTTGCTTCGCTGGGTCTTCCAGGTTTCTCCGGATTTATCGCTGAATTCCAGGTTATCGGGGCTTCAGTAGGAGAAAACATCTGGGCAGCAGCAGGAATAGTCATCGGACTTATCCTTATGACAGCTTTATACCTCAAAATCGTTGTGAATATGATGTTTGGAAAACCACCGGATGATATGCCTCCTGTTTCCGAGTTAAACACCAGAAATAATTTTATCATCAGCGCATTAATTTCAATTTCTCTGTTCCTTGGTATCCTGCCGGGATATCTGACAGGGTTAATTGAGGGGGGAACTAAATTATTAACAGCGATACTATAAGCCAATGAAATTATGGGCAATAATTCCCGAACTTATTATAGCCGGATCTGCCCTCGGGTATATTCCTATTGCAGGCTGGGTAAAAGGGAAAAATCAGCTTATACCTTCATATCTTACTCTGTTGTCTTTACTATCTGCTGGTTTGTTTTCTTTCAGGATGCTCTCCTGGCCTTCTTTCGATATATTTAAAGGCACCTATGCTATTGACAATTTTGGGACTGTATTTAAGATACTCATCCTATCAGGTTCAATCATTACCCAATTACTGATGATTTTCTATTTCAAGAAGAATTCCCATACAGCCCATACACCTATAGCCCTGCTCTTCGCCACACTGGGAGCAATGTGTATTTCATCCAGTATGGATCTTGGATTAATAATATTATTTCTTCAGATGATGAGCCTTGCTGTTTACGTCCTTGTTTCTGCTGTCAGAAAAGATAAGATGGCCAATGAGGCAGCCCTGAAGTTTTTTATCTTTGCTGCTGTCGCCCTTGCAGTAATGGCTTTTGGACTGACTTTTCTTTACGGACTAACCGGGAGTCTTGATTTGAGGATCATCGGTATAAGTCTTAAGACCAGCAGCAGCGCCTGGATTTTTATTTCCCTTTCACTGATCCTTATAGGGTATGGATTTGAGATAACTCTTATACCTTTTCATTTTTGGGCACCTGACGTTTACGCAGGTTCCACCGCTCCCGTATCTGGTTTTCTCTCTGTCGTTCCCAAGACTGCAGGGTTTGCAGGATTGCTCCGTTTTCTTCTGACCGCTTACCAGGATAATGCTGCCGACTGGAGTTTAATTCTGGCGATATTTGCCGCTGTAACAATGACCACCGGTAACCTTATAGCTCTCCGTCAAACGAAATTAAAGCGTCTTCTGGCCTATTCCAGTATCGCCCAGTCGGGCTTAATTTTGATGGCAGCCGCTTCAGCAGATAATATTGAAACTGCCGTATCCCATGCGGGCTTCTACCTGGCTGCTTATATTTTTATGAATATGGGAGCTTTCAGCGTAATATCTCAGATAGAACGGAATTTCGGCAGTGATGACATCATCCTGTTCAGAGGACTAGGCAGGACCGCTCCTTTCACTGCAGTTGTGATGGCACTATCTTTTTTATCCCTTGCAGGAATACCGCCGTTAGCAGGATTTGCCGGGAAAGTTTTCATAATCAGCGATGCAATAGATAGAGGATACTTATGGCTGGTTATTATAGCTATAATAAACCTGACAATTGCACTATACTATTATGTTTCAGTAATTGCTGAAATTTACATGAAAAAACCAGTTATTGATATAAAACCCGGAAATGATTTTTACTACGTTGTGGCCGCAGCTCTATGTACCGCGGGAACAATATTCTTTGGTGTCTTCCCCGCATCAGTTTTGAAAATTACAGATCTCATAAGCAATATGTTATTATAGTATTAAGCGGATGCATACGAATGGCCCAAACCATAATCAATTCCAGGACAGCGCTCTGTATCACAATATTATAAGGTAAAAATAACTTGTTTTAACATTAAACAAATTTTATTTAGTAAGGAAAAGTAAAATGAGATTTTTTGCAGGCGTTGTAGTAACAATCGTTGTTCTGATCATTATAGGATTAATTATTATATATTCCGGATGGTACAATGTAAGTGCAGCAAACAAGGAACCAGGATTTTCCCGATGGATATTGAGTACGACCATGGATAACTCTGTTGAAAAGCATGCAGAAGGCATTTCTGTTCCTGCTCTCAATTCCCCCGAAAAAATCAAAGAAGGGTTCGCCCATTATAATGCAATGTGCAAGGGGTGTCACGGTGCTCCGGGAAAAGAAGAAACAGAACTAGCCAAAGGATTAAATCCAAAAGCCCCGGATCTTGCCCATAGTGCAAAAGATATGCCCCCCGAAGAACTATTCTGGGTTACAAAGAATGGAATTAAGATGACAGGTATGCCAGCCTGGGGTGTAACTCATTCTGATGATAAAATATGGTCGATGGTTGCTTTCATTGAGAAGCTGCCCGGTATGACAGGAGCGGAATATGATTCACTTGCCGCTCATACATCCTCCATGGAGGAAGAATAAAAAATAAATATGACCTTACCAGGAAGCCGTCATAAACATATTCGACACAGTAAGGAGCAGAACTGTTCTCATATAGCTTCCGTCAAAGATGGTAAAATATAATTAACAGATAATTAGGGGATAAAATTAGTGATTTTTAATCATTATAATAAGAAAGGTCTGAGCGATTTTAAATATATACCCCAGGGATGCTTGTCCCAAATTTAATTGATCCGCTTAAGAAGAAAAGACTCTCTCAACAACGACTTTCAAAATGATGACAGTAAATATTTATAACGCATATCGTGAATCCTATTAAGGAACTCTTCTGCCTTATAATTATCTCCGCGAAGAACGTAAAGACGGTAGAGATCTGCCAAAGACCTGTCTTCATTCTTTTCTTTCAGATAATTCTCACGACTGGATATTTTTCCAACAGGATTGAATCCCTTAAGTAGTTCAAGTTCTTTCTTCGTGACATTATGTTCAAATATTGTTTCCACTCAACTCACATATATATTTTAACTCATCTAAAGTTATATTTTTTTTAGATCAATAACTTTGTCAAATATCACGGATAGTCACTACAAAACTAAATTTATAGTTCCTTAACAAGGCCCGAATATTTTCTTTCTATCTTAAAACCAAATCTGTAGAAATATTCAGGACGGAAGAAACCTGTAGTGACAAATTTAGTACTATCAGATTTCAACCTGCTTACCAGTTCATTCATTAAGCCTTCGCTAATTCCCTTTCGTCTATAGCGATTAGATACCACAATTTTTTCCATATGAATCGTTTCTTCATCGCTTCTGTAATAAAACAACCCCCCTATAATAAATCCCCGTTCTGAGACGGCAACAAGATATTGATGCTCCGGTCTGAAGTTTACAGTAAGATTTGCTTCGAGGAAAAGCTGATGAAGTTTCGAAATTTCTTTGGGATTAACCGGGTTCCTGATTGTAAACATATTTCCATCATTATCCTGCAGCTGCACAACAAGATTAGGCTGTCCCGCCAGTTCTGATTTCATTTTCAAAAGCGCGGCAGAATCTGAAGGTTTAAGATGAGGATAACCCAAGCGGGTTATGAAATAATTTTCTTTTTCGTCCAGTTCAAATTCAAAATTCAATGAAGAAATAAGTTTTAGTGACTCATCCTTAGATATCTTACGATGTCTCTGCTTCAAGGCTAAGTCCTTTAAGACCTCCTTAAACCTTTGCGGGGAATCATAGAAAACAGATTCAAGAAAGAATCTTGTTCTTACAGCCGGATACTGCTCTTCAAGATCAAAAAGCCGGTAAGTTTCATAGAGTTCATATACCATCTCTGCCTGGGCAGCAAGCGAGGCATCCTGATTAAGCTGATACCAGCGATGGAATCTTTTTACCGCAAAATAAAGCTGCTTGGGGAGGAAGCCGTCATCTTTTACATTTCTAATAAAAGATTTAATTCTTTTAATTATCTCATCTTTTTCTTTAATTTCAGAACTTCCCAGTTCTTCCCGGAATTTATTTATTAAGCCAATTCCGTTATCCAATCCCCCGGCTTCAATAATTCCGGAAAATATTGAGTTCCATACGGAAGCTTTTTTTATGAGCGGATATCTTTCTTCCGTTTGTTTCACAAAGCTTTCATAAAAATTCGTTATGAGCGTAAGGATAGAATCCGTTTGTTTCCTTTTATAAAAAGAAGTGATAATACATCCCGTCTGATAATCATGAGAAGAAACAATTATCCCGTCAGGAGTAATATCCGCAAGTTCAACTTTCATCCCGGATAATTTCCAGAACTTAAAATAAGCGGCGGCTGCATTCCAGACAAAGAACTTCCATAAGTTCCGAAGCTTTTCAAATGCTGCTTCATCATTACGTTTATATTCGCGTCTGATGAATCTTTCAATTGATTCATTACCGATAAATTCTTCAGTCCACAAATTATATTTTTCCCACAACCCTCCGAACTTAGCGGCAAGTTTATCATCGTTTATTTCAGTTCCCGCAATAACTTTCCATTTAATTTCTTCTTCAATATCTTCAACAGAAGTATTCCTGGTAAGATGAACTGCTATGTCGAAGCCTCCCTGGAATCTGGTTTGAACCGTAACACGAAAAACAGATCTGTTTTCATTCTGTGAATAATTGCTTATCCAGACACCGGAAGGCAATATATTATTCAGAGATACCAGAACACCGCCGCTGAAGAGAAAAATTGCTTCACGGATAATCTGATTCTCACTGATAACTTTCTTCAATAAATCCTGATCGTTTTCTGAAATTGACTGATCGAATATTAAAACATCATCCCAGCGATACTCTTCACCTGTTTCGGGATCAATAGCAACACGCTGGACATCACCAAGCCAGGCAGTAAACTGCCTTCTGATTTCCAACCGTGATTTATACGCGATATCCCTTATATCTTCCCTTAAATTATATAATTCCTGAAGCAAGAAGGTCCGCCTGATTCTTTCATAACTCAGCGGATGATTTATGCCATAACTCACGAGCAATTTAAAAAGCTGAGGAATGGCAGTGACACTTAAATCAGCCTGAGGATCCGCTGCTTCAATCTGTTTTTGCAGAATAACTTCAATTTCTTTCAAGTTATCCGTACCGCGGCTGATATAATTTATCTCTGCTATTATTTCATTATTTATAAAATCCGGGCTTAACCTGGCGTACATATCCAGTAATTTTTGAAAATTATCCCTTCTTAATGTCCCGAGAGCAGCTATAAACATTTTCCTTTGAATTGAAACGTTATTTATCAAATCTGGACGAAAAGCTATTTCAACAGCAAGCTTATAATGATTTGAAGTAATGTCCTTAAGTATATCGTCGAAATAATTTATTGCTTTTTCATTTTCATCCGGAATTTCTGATTGAAGAAGTACCGCAGCGCAGTGGAGACCATAAATTGAAATTTCCCCGGATTCCAGGATCCCATCAAAAGAATCTGAAAACTCCTCACCATTTTTTACAGGAATGATTTTCTCCATAAACTCAATGTCTTTTTCGGCTTCTGATTTCCTGAACCATCTGAATATTCCCTGTCCCGCAAATTCCACAAGCTGAACATTTCCGAGGAAATAAAAAGGATTTGTAAGAATATCCTGAAGATCAAGCTGTTTTGAATTAATCAGATAGGAGAAGTTCCCGACCTGGAAAACGTTCTGTTTTTCATTAAGCTTTTTTATAATCAAGGATGATTTTACCTTTGGAATAGAAAGATTATTACCGGTAAGGATAACATCTCTGCTAAGCGCTCCTTTTTCACGTAAAAACCAGTTTGGTATTTTGACCTCATGTTTACCAAGCGGAAGCGACAAATGGTCTTTTTTATACATGGATTTTATGAGCTGCTCAAAATTCTTTTCAATAATTCTGCGTTTGAAAGTTCCTTTCGGCGTAAGCTCGTGGTAAGCGTCGCTGAACGGTCTGTCTATTAATTTAAAGTCCAGAATTCGTTCGAATGGGGCCAGGAAGTTATTTACGGTAACAATTATGGAAGAAAAGTACTCCTGCCTTTGCTGTTCATCCATACCGACAAGGGGGGAAGATTCTGACTCGAGATCAGGAAATATCAAAACAGAATTAAAAGGGCGATGATCTCCCACGAGAAAAACCTGTTTCACAAATTCGAAATCACGAAAGAGATTTTCAATTTTCTGAGGAGCAATAGTTTCCCCTTTAACATTCTTATAAATTTCTTTTTTACGATCTATAATTTCAATGAATCCATCTTTATCCATTTTCATTATATCCCCTGTTGCAAGCCAGCCTTCAGCGTCAAAAGTTTCTTCAGGTTCCTGGTTGTAATAATTCATCATTACATAGGGTCCACGAATTAATATCTCCCCATCCTCATCAAGTTTAATTTCAATTCCAGGCAAAGCTTTACCGAGTGAATTTTCCCGGTATTCAAAAGCAGGTGTCATAGTAATACCGCCTGTTGCTTCTGTCATGCCGAAGCCACTCATTAATTCGACACCATATCTCTGCAAAAAAGTAAAAACATCAGGAGGAAGATACCCGGCAGCAGAAATTCCCCAACTAAGCGATCCTCCGGTCGCTTCGGAAACAGCCTTCTTAATTTTACTATCGTTATCAACTTCAATATCGACCCTTGCTGTAATATACTCATAAAGCTGAATCCACTTTTTAGGAATAGATATAAAGATTGTAGGTTTAACAAGCTGCATATTATCAATCATTGTTTCAACGGCAGGGTTTTCCATAAAACAATACTCAGCACCCCAGAAAATAGAACCTGCCATTTCAAGCCACCTGCCGAATGTATGATAAAGGGGTAAGAAGGCAAGAAAACGGTCATCTTCTCCGATAGCAGGAATTGCCATGGCCCGGCAGAACCTTTTGTAGACAATATTAGTATGAGAAAACATAATTCCCTTCGGCTCACCCGTAGTTCCTGAAGTATACATAAGAGTGGCCAGTGAATCCGGTTTAATAACCGAATCATTTTTCAAACCATCACCGGAGGCCATTGCCTTAAATTCTTCAAAGTTGATCACCCATTCTTCGGTAGCATTACCTCTAAGCATTACAACGATCTTGAGATCGGGCAGCTGGTGTTTTATCGATCTGATTTTAGCAAACTGCTTTTCATCAGTAACAAAAAGCAAAGGAGACCTGGTCTGATTCAGAATAAAAGTAACATGCTCGGGAACCGAATTGGCCGGGATCATAACATTTACAATTCCTGCTGTTAAACAGGCCAGATCAAGGAGCGCCATATCCAGGCTGTTATCAAGCAGGAAGGACGTAAATTTATTCTCGCTCTGAAGCTCGTAAAATAAATGAATGACAGACGAACGGTAAACCGAGACTATCTCTGAAGTTTTCTGCCAGTTATAGTCAACTGTTCTATGATCTTTTATCACGCGGAATAAAGTTTTCTTTTTATACTGGTCCACCCTTTGCGAAAACAATACGTCGAATGTATAAGAACTTTGAAGAATAAGGGAATGGATCAGGTTATCCCATCTTCTCTCATTATATATCTTTTGAAGAAATGAGGAGTACCGGAAAAGATTCAGGTAATTATGAATAATTGAAACAATTCTTGAGTCAGATTCAGGTTGAAGCGAAGCAAGGTAATCTCCGAAAGAAAAAAACAAATCTTTATCCATCTTCTCAATGAATTGACCTGCAAGTCCGCTGCTGAACAATCCATCAAAAATACTCAGCCAGATACCTGTTTCAGCATCATTATTAAGGGGCTTTTCGTTCAGCGCACGACCAAATTCTGTTTGAAGATCGAGGAGAAGATCTTCAATCTCGGTGTTTTCTAATGCTGCTTTACCTGCGAGGAGTTTGTCATTTATTCCCGATAGGGATGAAATAGATTGAGTACTCATGTGCTACTTTTATTATAGTATGAAAATTATGAAGGGAATATAATAATTTATTATAGACGATGTAGAGACACCTGAAGCTAAAAAAAAACGTCACGAAATGATCCGTGACGTTTTAATGAATCTTATTTCAGGAGAAGATTATTTTACTTCTTCCGCCATTTCATGTATTCCTGCCACTTCTTCAAGCATAGCAGTAGTAATAGATTTCGGTCTTTCAATCGGGTAGCCAAGAGCACGATCCCATATAATATTAGCAACAACACCCAATGATCTTCCGACTGCGAACAATACGGTATAGAAATCGTATTCTTTCAAGCCGTAATACCATTGAATAACGCCGGACTGTGCATCAACATTAGGCCATGGATTTTTTGCTTTACCCTGTTCGACTAAAATAGGAGGAACAACCTTGAAGAGCAGATCTACATATTTGAACAGCGGATCGTTCGGTAAATGTTTTAAGCAGAATTCTCTCTGAGCCATATAACGGGGATCAGTTTTTCTCAGAACCGCGTGACCGAAGCCAGGAATAACCTGTCCGCTCTTTAAAGTATCCCACACAAATTTCTTCATTTCCTCTTCAGTTGGAATTTTGCCTCCCATACTATCATAAACGCCCTGCAGCCAGTTCAAAACCTCCTGGTTTGCTAATCCGTGTAAAGGACCCGCAAGACCGTTTACCAGACCAGAAATTGAATAGTAAAGATCGGAAAGAGCACTGGCGATAAGATGACCTGTATGTGCACTTACATTACCGCTTTCATGATCACTATGGAGGATGAAGTACATTCTTGCAACGTCATCATATGGTTTATCAATACCCATCATATGAGCAAAATTTCCGCCAAGATCGAGATTCGGATCTGATTTAATTATATCTCCATTTTTGTATTTCAGCCTGTAAATAAAAGCCGCGATACCGGGGAGTTTTGCAAGAAGATTAAGACCATCTTCATAAGTGGGTGACCAGTAATCGTTCTTCTTTAAATTACCGGTATTGTATTCTTTAACAAATTCGGATTCACGCTGCATTGAGACAATAGCCGCGGATAACATTACCATAGGATGAGAATCTGAAGGCATAGCTTTCAAAATATCATACACATATTCAGGAACAGCAGATCTTTTGCGGAATTCGTCAGCAACTTCTTTTACGTCTTCTTCTGAAGGTATATCACCTGTAAGTAAAAAGAAGAAGAAACCTTCTACATACGGCATTTCACCGCCGGGTACTTTAGGAAGTTTCTCAAGAACTTCGGGAATGGTAAAGCCGCGGAAGCGGATTCCCTCATTTGGATCAAGATACGAAATATCTGTTATAAGACTTTTAATACCGCGGGCTCCCCCAATAACCTGTCCGATATTAACTTCCCCAACTTTTACATCACCATATTCCTTAACAAGACGTGCTGTACGCGGACGCCAGGCTTCAATTTTATCCTGGACTTGTTTTTTCAATCGTGACATTTTCTCCTCCTGAGATAAACATTAAAATTTGTTAATTCCCCAATTCAAAAAGGAAATTAATTTTATTACATCCAAATATACAAAGAAAAATATTTGTTTGCCTTTAGCAAGTAAAATAATCGTGATTTTTCCGATTATTTAACAGGGAAAAATTTATCACACATTGTAAATTTACGAGAAAACCAAGAGTTGAGGGGGAAGAAAAAACTCCCTTTTTAAAGGCGCGGAAGCCAAGGATCAGACAGAAAATGGAAGACTAAAGGTAAAAGTAGTCCCCTTTGCCGGTTCACTAACCACAGAAATATTTCCCCCGTTTTTTTCAACAAATTCTTTAGCAAGTATCAGACCAAGTCCTGTCCCCTCCTCCTCATTAGTACCGGGTCTTGATTTTTTTGAAACGATATCAAAGAGGGTCTCCATCGTCGATTTACCCATCCCAATCCCGTTATCAGAAACGGAGATATTCAGGAAATCGTGATCAGGTTCGGCAGCTACCTCAACTTTTCCCCCGCTGCCCGTAAATTTAATTGCATTAGTCATCAGGTTTCTAAGGATAGAATTCAACATATCCTCTTCCGCCAGAACCTTATAATTCCGTTCTATGCAATTCTTAAGAGTTATCCCTTTATGCTTTGCAGCATTAGAAAGAAATTCGATATTTTCATCCACGAATTGTTTGATTGATATTTCCTTCGGCTCAATTTTGGTCATTCCAAGGTAGAATTTTGAAAATTCCAGCAGATCATTAAGAAGATTATAAATATGGCGGGTTGAATCATACACGGATCCTATAAATATATCTCTCTCCTCTTTTGAGAGATCATCAATTTCATTCTTCAGGATCTCTGTGTATCCCATCATTGAGTTAAAAGGGCTCTTCAAATCATGAGAAATCAGCGATAGGAACTTATCCTTTGTATCATTCATCTTCTTTAATTTTTCGGTATAATTTTCCCTCTCCTCCTTCCTTCTATTCGATTCAGTAATATCTCTTATCAATACCTGGAGAGCGGGTTTGCCAAGGTAATATGTAGGAATGGCTGTAAGCTCAACGTCTAAATCCTTTCCATCAAGGGTCATTATTTTTTCGCTGCTTACCTCAACCGTTTCACCTTCTTTTATGCTTTTCAGCATAGTTTCCTTAACATGGTCAGCAAACTCACCATGGATAAAATCAAAAATATACCGGCTCTTTAAATCCTCTTCGGAGGCGGCTCCGAACATCTTTACCGCATAAGGGTTAGCATATACGATCTGGCGTCCCGTTAAAATTCCTATCGCCACCGGAGATTTCTCAACCAGTTTTCTATACCTCTCCTCATTTTCCCTCAACCGGCGGTCAAGTTGATGCTTATATACAGCCATCTCGATAGTGGAAACCAGATTTTTTTCATCAAACGGTTTTAGAATATAGCCGAAAGGCTGGGTGAGTTTGGCCTGTTCTAAGGTGCTCTCATTAGCATAGGCTGTCAGGTAAATAACAGGAATATCCTTTTTAGCCCTTATTTTGGCGGCAGCCTGAATACCATTAAGTTCCCCCTCCAGCATTATATCCATGAGGATAATATCAGGAAGAAGCTCGACAGCTTTTATAAAGGCCATTTCACCGGAACGGGCTAATCCGATGATCTCATACCCCGAACTTTCCAGAGTTTTCTTAAGATCTACAGCAACAATGCTCTCATCTTCAACAATGAGTATTTTTGTTTTAGTGTCCATTAAGTTCTGTTATTATTCAGTAATAAAATTACTAAAAAGAAAATTCTATGAGGAGAATAATTATCGGCGTGTGATTAAGAGAATACCGTCGGTAAGCAGCCGACTATATATGTTCAGATACAGGAAAGGTAAAAGAAAAACTTGTACCCTGATTCAATTTGCTTCTTACATCAATTCTGCCGCCATTCTTTTCAACAAACTCTTTCACAATCAGTAATCCCAGACCAGTTCCATATTCACGCTCCGTCCCGGGAGTGCTGACTATTTCCTCAGAAAGGATCTTATCGAGTTCGCTGCGGCTTATACCGATTCCATTATCCTCAATAGTTATCTTCACATGTGTGGCCTCACTGAAAAAAGGAATTATTTCTGTACTAATTTTTATCTCGCCGCCACGCGGGGTAAATTTAATTGAGTTCGAAATTACGTTCTGAACAGTTGAGTTCAGCATATCCTCATCCGCAAACACATATACATCTGCTTTAAAATCCGCAGAGAGGGATATCTCCTTACGAATAGCATTACCCTTCAACAGGTTCAGATTTTTCTTCAGCAGGCTTGTAAGATTTATTTCCACAGGCTGAAAATCAAAACGTCCTACCTGGAACCTTGAGTACTGGAGCAGATTATTGGTCATTCCATAAAGGTTTTTGGAAGCCTCATAAATCACATTGAGATATTCCTTCACCTCATCGTGAGTAAGGCTATCATACTCAGTTGTAAGAATTTCGGAGAACCCAAGGAGTGAATTAAAGGGACTCCTCAGGTCATGCGAAATGAGCGAGAACAATTTATCCTTTGAAGTATTCAGCTGACTTAATTTAAGTATAAGTTCTTTCCTCTCCTGCTCCACAATTTTCCGTTCAATGGCCCTGGATATAGGATATGCCACAACCTCAAGAATCTGTTTTTCTTTTTCTGTATAAGTTTCGTCATTTTCATAATCCTGTACGACAAGGGCACCCATAGTATGGTCGCGTATTTTCAGAGGAATTCCCAGCCATATAGCCGACTGGGTACCGACCACCTCCGTCTCCCCTTCTGAAACAAGTTCATTATCCCTTTTCCTAGTAATCAATTCTGCTTTACCTGATCTTAAGATATATTCTGTTAAGCCTCTTCCGAACTTCATAGGGGGAGCATCTTTGTCATACTTATCAATAAAATAAGGAAAAGTAATCAAGCCATTCTTCTCATCGTACAGAGCGATATAGAAGTTTTCGGCAAGCATAAGCTCTTTGATACCGGTATGAATAAAATGAAAGAGCTCATCAAGATCTGTTTCCTCATTCGACTGCTGGATGATCCTGAAAATAACCTCCTGAATTTTTTCTTCCTTTTTCTTATTCGTTACATCGAGTCCAAGCGACATAAGCCTGACAATTTTCCCGGTTTCATCACGGAGGACGGTGTTATTATACTGGATAACTCTGGGCTCACCGGTTGTGGAAATCAGTGTGATTTCCCGATTCTGAGGAGGAGGTATAATTTCACGGAATGTCTTTTCAATATTGTCTCTCAGCTCATCTGCGGCATCCGGTGGAACAAGCTTCGTCCATTCTTTCCCTATAATTTCAGACTGAGAAATACCAATGAGCTCGCAGGCTTTCTTATTTACCAAACGTATCTTCTGATCTTCATCGATCACCAACAAAAGCAGGTTAGCCAGGTCGAATACAGTTTCAATGTTTTCATTCGAATATTTAAATTTTTCTATAAGATTATCGGATTCTGTGTAATTTTTCAGAGATCCGATGCTGAACAGGTTATTCCCTTTTGCGTCAACAAACCTGGTTGCTTTATCCTGCAGCCATTTTTCCGTTCCATCTTTCGTAACGACCAGATACTTCGCATAGTAATGACGGGCCTCCCTTCCGTCAAGCTGAGTTTCCTGCGAAATTAATTCGTTTGATGTATTTTCTGAAACCTCTTTAATCAGGTTCCTGAACCCCAGTTCATTTATTTCAGCGCAGGTATACCCGATAAGTTCGGTAATACCCGGGCTCATAAACTCATATGTTCCGGTTTGATGATTCAAATGATATGTAACCGAGAGCTCGGTGCGGGAAATTTCATTCTCAATCGATATTTTTCCGTAGGGCTTCAAGAAATATTTCCTTCCTTCTGATCAGGTATATAATGAATATCAATTTTTATGCTAAAAACTATATTGGTTTTTTTGTGAAAATTCAGCCTGTTACCTTCTTTTTCAAGTTTTACAAGATAAAGATTACAATAAAAATAGTAAACGCAACCCATTAACTTCAGTAAAAAAATCTCTTGACATTTTTTAGGTTTGGTGCTATTTTTATGTAGACTAAATATAAATAGTATGCTAAATCTTATTATTTTGGATTAAAAATGAAAACTGCCGCAGAATTAAAGTTCGGAGAAACCGGTGTAATATATGAGATTGATGAGAATCATCCATCCTCAAGGAGAGTACTGGAATTTGGTTTTACTCCCGGTCAGGAGATTGAACTTATAAACAAATCGTTATTTAATGATCCGCTGGCTTTCGCGGTCAGAGGCACCCTAATTGCAATTCGCAAAGAAGAGGCAGACTGTATTAAGATTTCATGAATGTACAGACAATAAGCACTTCCCCTCTTGTCTCCCTGGTTGGCCCCCCCAACTCGGGAAAAACCACGCTATTTAATTACCTGAGCGGGAAAAATTACAAAACCGTTAATTACCCCGGAGCGACAGTTGAATACTCAGTAAGCCGACTGCTCGAAAGGTTCGGTCTGAACGCTAATGTTGTAGACACTCCCGGAATCATAAGCCTTCTCCCCGGTTCACCGGATGAAGCCGTATCAATAAATTCCTTGTATTCGCACCCAAAACTGGGTACCCCAGATGTGATAGTTGTTACCGTCGACTCCAGCCAGCTCTCAAGGCACCTGCTGCTTGTGAAGCAGCTTCTCTCCTGCAGATTTAATGTGGTAATTGCCTTAACCATGCTTGATATTCTGAAGAGGAAAGATTTAAGTATTGACTCGCAGAAACTCTCAGGATTATTGAATTGTCCCGTCATTGAAGTAGATCCAAGAACCGGTAACGGTGTTAATAAACTCATCTCAGAAGTTGAAACAAGTATAAGCAATTACAGCCAGGCCGAAAAAGACAGGATAACCAGGCTGGACGGCGAAGGATCTTTTAAGAGCCTGCTTCAATTATACCGTGAAATTGAAATTATTGAAAAGGATGTCCTCATCAGGTTAAACGGTACTGAATCCGCCGTAAATCTCAAAAGGGCAAACAAACAGCTGAAGTTACTGGTTAATCCCAAAGCGAAGGTTGAATGCAAACAAATTGACAGAACCACCTTAAAGATAGACAGGATACTGCTGCACAGGATCTGGGGAATATTTTTCTTCTTCCTGATAATGGCCGTTACCTTTACTTCTATATTCTGGCTTGCCCAGCCACTTATGGACATTGTTGATTCCGCCTTCGGATTTTTATCCGGTGCGGCATTCGATATTCTCGGGAACAACTGGTACGGCGACCTGATTGCAAACGGGATAATCAGCGGTACCGGTTCGGTTCTTGTTTTTGTGCCACAGATTCTGATTCTTTTTCTTATACTCGGGTTACTTGAAGACAGCGGCTATCTTGCAAGAGGCGCAATGCTTATTGACAAGCCTTTATCCCGGATAGGACTAAACGGCAAGTCGTTTGTACCGATGCTCTCAGGTTTCGCGTGTGCTATCCCCGCTATGATGGCAACACGTACCATTCCTAATAAGAGGGAGAGATTCCTTACAATTTTCATACTGCCTCTTATGAGCTGCAGTGCAAGGCTGCCGGTTTACGCACTTCTTATAGCGTTCCTTTTTCCCGGGGATAAATCCTGGATGGGAGGAATAATGCTGGCGTGTATATATATTTTCAGTGTTGCCTCATCGGTTATAGTTGCAGGAATAATAAATAAATTTAAAAATACCCTCATTAAAACCGAGGACAACTCATCCTTCATACTAGAACTTCCGGCTTACAGGAAGCCAAAATTCAGAGTTATTGCTATTAACACCTATCATAATGCCAAGCACTATCTCAGGAAAGCCGGTCCCATTATCCTTGGATTTTCTATTATACTCTGGTTCCTCACCTATTTCCCGAATACCAATCCCCAGGTTGATTCAAGCGGGCTCTCTAAAGATCAGGTTATACAGACAGAGTCAGCAGCAAGACTTTCATCATCCTATGCCGCGGATCTCGGGAAATTCATTCAGCCGGTAATGACACCGCTGGGAATGGACTGGAGAGTAGGAGTTTCACTTATTGCCGCATTTGCCGCACGGGAAGTATTTGTAAGCTCTCTGGCCCTGATCTTTAAAGTTACAGACGAAAACAGCGATAACTTCCAGAACTCAATGATTAAAGCAATGAGGCAAGCCGAAATTGACGGCAGCGGACAAAAATTATTTACAACATCGACGATAATAGGGTTGGTGGTGTTCTTTATTTTTGCACTCCAATGCCTTTCTACGGTAGCCGTTTCCAGGAAAGAAACCGGCGGCTGGCGTATTCCCATCCTTCAGATTATCATTTTTACCTCAACAGCATACATCCTTACATTCATTACCGTCAACGGGTTGAGAGCACTTGGGTTCAGCTAAGGCTGGGCCCGAAAAAGCTGTTTTCTTGCTATTATAACTTATCCGTAATATTTTTGATATGTTAAAAAGAGTTATGAAATTGAAACACCCTCAAGCAACCGAAATATTCAGGGAATTCCTAAAGAGCGAAAAAAACAGGATTACGCCTGAACGCTTTGAAGTTATGGACTCAGCACTCGATTATGAAGGGCACTTCGGTGCGGACGACCTTTATGTATTGATGAAGAATCAGAATTCCAGCGTTTCACGGGCTACGGTTTACAAGACCCTCGAACTTCTTGTACAATGCGACCTTGTAATCAAAAGGAATTTTGGAGAGAACCTGACCAGGTATGAAAGCAACTTCAAGAAGCAGAGTCACGACCACCTGATATGTATGGACTGCGGAAGAATTGTAGAATTTGCCGATGCCGGGGTAAAAGAACTTCCCGATAAAATAAGTGCTGAGCTTGGATTCGAAGTTGAGAGTTATTCATTTAATATATTTGCCCGCTGCAAGGATACTAAAAACTGCAAATACTATAAATCAAACAAATAATTATGGTTCATCAGAAATATCCGATTAACTGGAAGAAAAAAGATTTCTCAATAAAGATATTCTGCTCCATTCCCAATGTTGCCACAGGTATCCTTATAAGAGGGGGAAAGAATTATTTTGTTGTGGATCCGGGGGACGGAATTCTACGGGATCTTAACAATGAGATCGGGATGAATAAAATACTTGGAATATCTGATCTGTTTGTTACTCACGGTCATCACGATCACGTAGGCGGGGTATGGGCGTTACTGACATATATGAGAGTTATGCACAAAACCACTCCCCTTTCAATACATTACCCTGAAGGATGCGTTGAGATTGAAAGCATCCATAATGCGTTTACAAAAGTTTATTCGTCTTCAATTCCATACAAAATAAATCTAAAAGTAATTAAAAAGCCAAAGAATTTTAAAACCAAGAATGTCACTGTCAGGCCTTTTCCCGTGATTCACAAAGAATACCTTCATGATGGTGTGACTACAAGGCAAGTGCCTGCGCTAGGGTATTCTTTTACCTTTGACGGAGTAAAGATCTGCTACGGCGGTGATACAGCTTACTGTGATGATCTTGCAAAGCAGGCTAAAGGAGCCGACCTGGCAATTGTTGAAGCAGGTCATGAAGATGATACTCCTGATGATATGCATATGACCATGAGTGAAGCAAGATCAATAGGCGAATCGGCAAAAGAATATTTTATGGTACACGTCCCTGAATAATTACTTACTTTACATTATTTATATTAACGGGGATAGAAGATTGACTTAAGGCAGGGCGGAGGAAATCAGGTCAACCTGTTAATTCTATTTTGTAAATATCCATCCACTAATAAAAGAAGAAGAAGGACTATGAAATACCCGCTTCTAATGCTTACCCTGATTATTTTTACTAATGTCCTATTTTGCCAGGAAGCTGACGATCCATACCGGATGGAAGGTGAAAAGCATCTTAAAAATATAAGGATGCTTACTGATAAAGGTGAAAATGCCGAAGCATACCTTTCCTTTGATGAACAAAAGCTGATTTTCCAGAGCAACAGGGGCGAACTGCCCTGCGACCAGATCTTTATAATGGGAACAGACGGCAGCAATATTACCCGTGCATCCAACGGTGAAGGAAAAACAACGTGCTCATATTTTCTACCAGGCGACACGGCTATAATTTATGCGTCAACATTCGGCGCAGATAAGGACTGTCCTCCACCGCCCGATTACTCTAAAGGCTACGTATGGAAACTGTATGAAACTTTCGATATTTACACTGCCGAACCCGATGGATCCAATTTAAGAAAAATGACGGATACCCCGGGATATGATGCCGAGGCAACAGTTTCACCCGTAGGGGACAAAATAGTTTTTACCTCAACTAGAACAGGCGACCCCGAGATCTATACTATGAATATTGACGGAAGTGATCAGAAACAGCTGACGTTTGAAAAGGGTTATGACGGCGGACCTTTCTTCTCTCTTGATGGTACCAAAATTGTTTATCGCGCAAGCAGACCAAAAACAGAAAAAGATTTTAAGGATTATAATGATCTTGTTCAGAACGGACTTGTACGTCCTACCGCCCTTGAACTGTATGTAATGGACGCTGACGGCGGCAATAAGAAACAGGTAACAGACTTTGGAAAGGCGAGCTTTGCCCCGTTCTTTTTTCCTGACGCAAAAAGGATTATTTTTTCCTCAAACCTAAACAGCGAAAGTGCCAGAAACTTTGACCTGTATATGATTAATGTTGATGGGACCGGGCTGGAGCAGATCACTTTCTTCGAATCCTTTGACGGATTCCCGATGTTCACACGCGACGGAAAGAAACTGGTGTTTGCTTCCAACAGATTCGGCAAAAAACAAGGCGATACTAATATCTTTATCGCAGACTGGGTCGAATAAAGGAATTATTTTTTATTTACTTTCGGAGAAGAATAATGAACAAGCTTTTTTTATTACCTCTGCTCATATCTCTTTCCCTTGGATTTTATTCGGGAGGACAAAAGGATAAAAACCCGGAAATCACCACATCAGAAATTCAGGATCATATTAATTTCCTGGCCAGCGATAAACTTGAGGGAAGATTCACCGGCTCAAAGGGCGGAGAGATGGCCGCAGAATATATCCAGGCTGATTTTGAAAGTACAGGGTTGAAACCTTTGTTTAACGGAAGCTTCAGGCAGAATTTTCCTTTCGTAGCGGGCATTGAACTAACTGACAATAATAAGCTTTTGTTCAATATAAACGGTGAGGAACTCTCTCCGAAAATCGGGGAACAGTATACTCCGGCTCCCTTTTCAGGCAATACAGAATTCCATGGTGAAGTTGTCTTTGCGGGCTACGGAATTTCCGCTCCTGACCTGAACTATGATGATTATAAAGATATTGATGTTAAGGGGAAGGCTGTGCTGATAACGAGGTATAATCCCGAGGGTGCCAATCCTCATTCCGAATTTGGAAAGTTTTCAGCCTATCGGTACAAAGCAGACATCGCAAAACAGAAGGGTGCCTCTGCAGTAATCTTTGTGACAGGCCATATACCGAAAGATGATGAGGATAAATTAATGAAGCTGCGCTATGACGGCGCTGGCCCCGTTAATGATCTTGCTGTAATTCAGGTTAAAAGGGATATTGCCGATAAACTTTTTAAGGCAGAAGGATATGATTTTGAAGCAGTTCAGCAGAAAATGGATTCGTTAAAAACACCGGATTCATTCACCTTTAAGAACACAAAATTAATGCTTTCTACCGGTGTTGAGCAGATTACAAAGCATGCTGATAATATCGGGGGATATCTTGAGGGAAATGATCCTGCTCTGAAAGATGATTATATTGTTATAGGAGCGCATTACGACCATCTCGGCTGGGGTGAAACAGGTTCATTGTATACAGGAAGTGAGCCGCAGATACATAATGGCGCAGATGACAACGCTTCGGGTACTGCAGGAGTTATGGAACTTGCCGAAAAATTCGCCTCTCAAAAAGATAAACTCAAAAGAAGCATGATATTTTTATGCTTCTCCGGTGAAGAACTTGGACTTATAGGCTCTTCATATTTTACCAATAACTCCCCTGTTCCTCTTGATAAGATCGATGCAATGCTTAATCTTGATATGGTAGGCAGGCTGAACGCAGAGGATCAGCTTACTGTATACGGCACCGGAACATCCTCCGGGTTTAAAGACCTTCTGAATACAGATAATGAGGATTACAATTTTAAGCTTACTTTCAATGATGAGGGCTACGGACCAAGCGATCAGTCCTCTTTTTACGCAAAGGATATTCCTGTATTATTTTTCTTCACAGGTACGCATACTGATTACCACAGGCCCACGGATGATGCAGACAAAATCAACTCTAAGGGAGAAGAAGAAGTAGTAAAATATGTATATGAGATTGCTGATAATATTGATGAGAACAGTACAGAACCTGATTATATAAATGTTCCCCGCAAAGGCGGCGGCAGGGATATGGCATTCAGTGTTTATGTAGGCACTGTACCTGATTATGCCACGCAGGTTGACGGATTGAGGATTAATGGAGTTGGAGAAGGGAGTCCCGCTCAAAAAGCCGGACTAAAGGGAGGCGACATAATCATCGAATTCGGCGGCAAGAAAATATCCAATATTTACGATTATACTTACGCACTGGGAGATTACAGTCCCGGAGACGTTGTTGATGTTGTAGTTATGCGGGACGGTGAAAAGAAAACCATGAAGGTAGAATTAGGAGCAAGGTAGAAGAAAAGGTTATTATTTTTTTGAAAGTAATATTTGTTTGAACCTGCTGTCTGCTCTGAGGTTTTTTAATTCGGGAATGTGGTCCAGTTCTTCTATGGCATAACCGTTATTCAAGGCCTTCCTGACCCAGTTAAGAGCTGTGCTCCTTTCTCCCAGCTGTTCAAATACCTCGCTGATAAGTATCATAACGTTAACATCTTTAGGATTCATAGATACAACCCTGTTGATTATTGACCTGGCACTGTCGGGACGGCTCAGCTCTGTGCAATAACTCGCCACATTCGTGAGTACCTGGGGATCTGAAGGGTTAACTTTCAGCTGCTCTTCAGCTAATGATTTTGCCTTGCGCAGGGCAAACGTTATTTTCCCGGAATCAGCAGAACTCTGCCTGTAAGCACCGGCAAGGTAGCCCCAGACACTGTAATCTGAATCCTGGAGTTTCAGAGCTTTTTCATAAGTTTCCGCAGCATCGTTATACAGGCCTTCATAATAATAAAGCGTGGCCAGGTTTGAGTAGACACTATAATCAGGCTGGATCTCAAGAGAACGTTTGAACATAACAATAGCATCCGCCTTCTGGTCCATATAATAATACATCGCCCCCAGATTTCTATACGCTGCGGCATTAAGAGGAGTAAGTTTAATCAACTGTTCAAACTGTTTGGCCGCATCTTTATAATTTCCATGAAGATAATAGAAAACTCCCAGGTAATTATACCCTGCCCAATAATCAGGTTTCATCTTAATTACCTTCTTATATATCGATTCCGCTTCATCAAGCTTGCCCTGTTTACTGTATGCTGTAGCCTGTCCCTGATAAGCCTCAACATTCGAGGGATCAATATCCTGTGCAATTAAAAATTCCTTATTAGCTTCGTTATACTTCCCTGTTTCCGTATTAAGCTTACCCAGGGTAATATGTACCTGCGCCAGGTTGTTATTTAATGAGTCAGCTTTAAGGCAGCTTTCCTTTGCCCTGTCTACCAGTGATATTTCTTTAGTTTTAGAATAGAGGCGCAGATAAGCCTCTCCCAATCCGGCATAAGCAAGCGCGAAACCTGAGTCAGCCTCAACCGCCTTTTCCAGGAGGTGTATGGTCTTTTTCATATCATCAACGCTGGAGAAATTCAGAAGATCACCTTTAGCCTGTATGTATAGTTCATTCGCCTCAGGATCAGAAGTTTCCCCGGCTTTAAGCTGATTTTTAATTTCATCCCCAACTGGAAGTTCCAGCATTTCTGCAGTCTTTAACACTGCCTCATCCTGTATGGTTGAAATTTCAGTTAATGGTTCATCAATAACACGTGAACTTATTTGTCTTTTTTGCGCCGGATCAAGCAAGTTCAGTATCAGCTGCCACCTGTCATTCACTTTCTGCAAACTGCCGGTAATGGCAAGGTTAATACCGAAGGCTTTCAAAGCATCTTCAGGAGTAGATACTTTGCTCTTCTTTAATTCACTAACCGGGACAATCCATAATTTCTCTTTGTACTGCTCGAGCTGTGAGAGTTTACTGGTTATAATCTCGCTAAGGCCGTCAGCCACGGATTTATTTTCAACTCCGCCGATAAAGGTAAACGGGAGTACGGCAATATGTTTTTCAGCGGGAATGAGAGATTCCCCTCCCGCAGATGAGTTACTACGCATAAAATAATCATATAAAAGAAATGCAGTTACTACCATCAGAGCAATAGCAGCCGTCCATCTCAGCCAGGGCGACTTTAGCAAAGGGACCTTTCCTGCTGCCGAACTTTTATTTATGAATGAAAACTGACGCGATATTTCTTTCGATGAAGTAGCAGGAACATTCTTCAGTAATTCAAGGACGTTAAGAAGTTCCGCCGCCGAAGAGTACCTGTCTTCTTTGTTTTTAGCAAGCGCTTTGAGGATTATTGACTCTACTGGTTCAGGAATGTTCTCATCATAAATTTTTATTGGCGGAGGATTTTCATTTAATATTGAATAAACCACTGCCTGATCGTAATCACCCCTAAAAGGAAGCTGCCCGGTAAATAATTCATACATTACAACGCCCAGAGCCCAGATATCGGTTTGATGATCAACATTTTGTCCCGCTGTCTGTTCAGGGGACATATAAGAGATTGTACCGAGAGTAGTTCCAAGTTGTGTAAGGTTTTGGCCCGCCCCCAGTTTTGCCAGTCCGAAATCCATAATCTTCACGGCCCCGCTGCCATCAATCATTATGTTCGAAGATTTAATATCACGATGGACAATACCTTTTTTATGTGCCGCCTCAAGTCCCCTGGTGATTTTAATTGAAATATCCAGAGCATCATTATAAGATATCTTACCTGTTTTTATCCTGTCTTTTAATTCCACACCTTCGATATATTCCATCACAAGGAATACTGTAACTTCACCATTCGGTTCTTCGCTTTTTTCAATCGAATAAATTGTTGTTATGTTCGGATGATTTAACGCAGCTGCAGCCCTGGCTTCTGTTTTAAACCTATCGATATTTTCCTTATCAGCAGAGATATGATGAGGCAAAAATTTTAAGGCGACAGTCCGGTCGAGGTCAGTATCGACCGCCTTATAGACCACACCCATTCCCCCCTCTCCGAGTTTCTCAGTTATCTTATAATGGAGTATAGTTGAGCCTATCATAAACTTTTAGTTATTAAAATTATTTCTGCGGGAATTAGTAAACGGAATTAAACGGCCGAAGCCGTGTTTTCAGGATGAACGATCTGTTTTATGAATAATAGAGGAATTTACTTATTTTTTTTCATATATAATACAAGCGGAATTATTACACCATTTCTATCCGGATAGCACATTAAAATAAATATTTCAGGGAATGACTTCCTAAATAAAAAAAAGGCAGTCCGTCTACCAGACTGCCGTAATATTTGCATTTGGGCCCTCTCTAGATCAGGCTTACTACTTTCTCCATTCGGGGAAACGGCCAGGTGTATAAGGAGCGCCGTATTTTTCAAGAACAGATTCAAGAGTTTTAACTTGGCCATCGATAGATTTCAGCTGCGAGAGCAAGCCGTCAAACTGGCTGGCAGCAGCATCATAAGATTTAACGTAAGTATCGGTGGGAGCTGAAGTGGTTGACCATAATGCCCCTGTTACCAAATCAATTCTATCCTTTACCGAAGTTGGTGAACCGCCTTCATACCTTGCTCTTAAAGGATCACCATTAAGCTTACGGTTGAAATCATCAAGTTCTTTTTCAATTTTTATTACTGTATTATAAGTTTCTTCAGGAACTTCCGCTCCCTCAAGTACAGCTTTCTTAAAGTACTTGATCTTTTCATCAAGCGATTTCCTGTATGCATCAGCGCCTGATACCGCGCGGGTAAGTTCAGCGACTTTACGGTTGAATTGATCGAGGGACTGCTGATCTTCGGCAGGAATTGACGCTATATTAAGTGATTTACATACGAATTCCTGAGGCGCTACGAGTTCTGTAAATTTACCATCCTGGAATTTTGAAAGGGATACTTTATATGTACCGGGGACGACCATATAACCGCGGTCGGGTTCATTCCAGGGCACGGAACTATCAAATGGTTTCAAATCCACAGGTGAGAATGGATTATACCTGAA
This sequence comes from uncultured Bacteroidota bacterium, assembly GCA_963771705.1. Taxonomy (GTDB): domain Bacteria; phylum Bacteroidota; class Ignavibacteria; order Ignavibacteriales; family Ignavibacteriaceae; genus DATFVA01. The sequence goes on along the minus strand of CAVYUP010000002.1, from coordinate 267,911 downwards.
GTCCCATGTTATCCGGTTTACTCCTTTTTGCGGGGCAGTTTTTATTTTTCGAACAACATTACCCTGCTGATCTGTAATAGTGAAAAGAAGGTAAGCATCAGGTTCTTCTTTTTCATTAAACAAGGTCTGGTAAGACGGATACTTTATATCTTCGTTCTTTTTCTGCTTTTCCTTTTCTTCATCCCTTCTTTTATCCTTAAGAGATTTAATTTCGTCTTTCAGGTAGTAAGTAAAGACAGCTCCGAAATCAGGATTGGGAGCAGCATAGAAACTAGCACCCATAAATCCAACACCCGGAAAGGCAAAAGGCTGAGCCTCGATATACATCACAGCATCCTTAACGGGGAAGATATAAGCATCCTGCTTCAGGTTATCTTTCTTCATGTAGCGTAATGGTGAATAATCATCGAGAATATATATACCTCTGCCGAAAGTTGAAACAACAAGGTCATTTTCTCTGTTCTGTATAGTAAGATCCATCACCATTTCTGTAGGGAGACCATTCTTCAGAGGAATCCATTCATTGCCTCCGTCTACAGTGTAGAAAACTCCGAACTGTGTTCCTAAGAAAAGCAGATCTTTATCTACGTTATCTTCAGCTATCGCAAAAGTACTCCCGTACTTTGGAAGGTTACTGTTAGACAGAAACCAGTTTTTTCCGCCGTCAGTTGTCTTATACAAATATGGCTGGAAATCGCCCCCCACAAAATTTTCACAGGCGGCATAGGCAACATTTTTATCGAAGTGTGAAGCTTCTATCTTATCTATCCGCGAGTATTCCGGAAGACCAGGTGTGGAACCTTTCTGCCAGGTTTTTCCGCCATCAGTTGTGTAGTGCATTAATCCATCTCCGGATCCGGTAAAAATATAATTTTCATCCAGCGGTGATTCAGCTATTGCAGACAACTGGGCCATCGAACCTTTTCGGGCAAGGTCATCAATGCTCCAGCTTCTATCCATAAGTTTATTCATTTCCTGCTGGACGCCGCGGGTAAGATCGGGACTTATAATTTTCCACGTACTCCCCTGATCATCTGTTCTGAATAATTTATTTGCACCGAAATATAACCTCTTGTTATCGAATTTCGAGATGAGCAGCGCCGCATCCCAATCGAACCTATAGGCTGTATCAGCAAAATCATAAGGTTTAATAAACAAGCGTTCGCCGCTCTTTTTGTCGAACCTGACGAGTCCGCCATTCTGGGATTCGGAATAAATGATATTCGGATTCTTCCAGTCAACCTGCGTCTGGAACCCATCACCCGAACAGGTATAATACCAATCCTGGTTTGTAATTCCCCCGGTATTTATAGTACGCGAAGGACCACCGAAACTGCTGTTATCCTGCGAACCTGCGTAAACATTATAGAACGGAAGATCATTATCGGTAGTGACTTTATAAATTTCAGCTATAGGGATATTGGATTTGAAATTCCAGTTCTTCCCCTGGTCGTATGTTTCATAAACACCGCCGTCGCATCCGGCGATAAGATGTTCATTGTTATCAGGATCGATCCAGAGAACGTGGTTATCAACATGCTTTTTATCCTCACCCAGGTTATCCCAGCTTTTTCCACCATCTCTGCTGACCTGCATAAAGACATCCATGCTGTATAACCTATCTACATTTTTAGTATCACAGAATAATTTCTGGAAATAGAAAGCATACGAAGAAACGTAGCCGCTCTGCTTTGCCCAGCTAACGCCGCGGTCGGTACTTTTATATACACCGCCATCTTTAGCTGCTTCAATAATAGCATAAACGACATCAGGATTAACAGGAGAAATTGCCATGCCTATTCTACCCATATCAGCACCCGGGAGGCCTTTTGTCATTTTATCCCACGTTGCACCGGCATCGGTACTGCGGTAGATAGCGCTTTCGGGTCCTCCGTATACACCGGTGAATAAATTTCTCATTCTCTGATGCATCGATGCGTAAAGTATATTCGAATACCGGGGATCCATATGAATTTCAAACGCGCCTGTGTATTTGCTTACAAACAATACATTATTCCAGGTTTTGCCTCCATCGGTGGTCTTGAAGATACCGCGATCACCGCCGGCAGTTCTCGATGGTCCATACGCGGCAACATAAACAATATTGCCATCGTTAGGATCAACCACGATTCCACCGATCTGCCTGGAATCTTTAAGTCCCGTATTCTTCCAGCTTTTACCGCCGTCTTCACTCTTATAAACACCGTCTCCGTAAATAACATTATTCTGGTTATTATTCTCGCCGGTACCCACCCATACGACGTTAGGGTTAGAGGGATCGATTGCTATAGCACCTATAGCATATGAGTCCTGGTTATCAAAAGCAGGTGAAAAGGTTACACCATTATTGGTAGTTTTCCATAAAGAACCGTGTCCTGAACCAACAAAATATTCGCTGTGGTTGAAGGGATTCACAGCGAGGGCAACCACTCTGCCACCAGTAATTGCAGGACCGATACCCCTGAACGAGAGTCCGCTCATTGAAATATTCTTAAGGGAGTCGGGTTCAGATTTCTCCTGAGGCAGAATGTTTATAGAAAATACCAGCAGGAGTGTTAGTAATGATACTATAAGATTTTTTTTCATGTTTCTAACTGAATTTTGTTTGTGGAAATAGATATGTAATTGAGGATTCAAGTTTGAGATTTTTGTACTTATGTTAAAACCGCGTCAAAGTTAAGAGAAACTTTCTATTAATTCTAACCATTTTTAAATGTTTTAGATGAATGGCTCTATTTTGGGATGACCGCCAAGAGAAAGGAATTTTTATAGAAAACTTAAACTGAAACGGGTGCAAGAATGCTTCGCGATAAAACATAAAAATTTGAATATCATTATATTTGTGCATTAAACGAGGCAAATTATGAAATGCATACAAAAAGAATTCAGCGTTAAATCAAGAGGAAGAGGCTTCCATCTGATCACTGATGAGATACTTGACCAGGCCGCGGAAATTAAGGATATAAAAACGGGTATAGCCCATATATTTATAAAACACACTTCCGCTTCCCTTACCCTGAATGAAAATGCCGATCCCTCAGTAAGGAGCGATATGGAAAAACATTTTAACAAGATGGTTCCAGAAGACGCTCCATACTATGATCACAATACAGAAGGTTCAGACGATATGCCGGCACACATTAAGAGCGTAATTTTGGGAAGCAGTGTTTCAGTCCCGGTTAAGAACGGAGATTTTAATCTGGGAACCTGGCAGGGAGTTTATCTATGCGAACACAGGAACAGAGGCGGCAGCAGGAAGATTGTAGTTACTATCATGGGGGAATAACTGATCTGGACAAATTACTTTTCCCGATTTAATACACTGCCATTTTGTCATACTGAAGAGTTTTTCAACAGCCGAAAACTTGGAAATTTCGCTATTTTGAAGTGTCTCATTATGAGTCCACCTACGCTTCAAATACCCTATAACCCCAAGGCAAATCCGAGGTAAACAAAAGGTATGACAATTTGTCATACCTGTTTAATTTATCAACGATTTACAAAAGGAGAAATGGCTTAAATTCTTTGACGTTTTCAACCAAAGTTAATAATAAAACCGGAAGCCAACTCTGAACATAACGCCACTCATATCGAACACTCTTTCAAAAGTACGTTTATTTCCAAAGACATCCTGAGTTTCGTAAGTCCAGCTTGGAGCCGAATAATGGTAAGCGAGTTCGGCGAAGACATCAGCCTGTCTGCTCAGTTCATAAATCCCTCCTACGCCCACTCTCCAGTTAAGATCAAAGGCTGTATGGAATTCATCTTTAGAAGGATCAACGTAATCATTATAATTGATAAGCAGAACTTCCGCTCCGATTCCTGCAGTAAGGTAAGCCTGGGTGTAAGGTGCCACGAGGGTTTTACCTGTAAGATGGATCATCAGGGGGAAATCGTGAAGATTGGTTGTTGCCCTGAGTTCATTTATTTGTCCGCTGCCGATAGGATTAGGATCCTGCTGGTTCAGATCATTAACAAGAGTTTTATCTACGTAGTTCTTATGGAACCAGTCGAAACTCCACCCGAAGCTGAAATTCTTATCTACATAATGCGAACCTTCATATCCGATAATAAAACCTCCCCCGGCAGAAGATGGTGAAAATATACCAAGTTTAACGGCGGCTGTATTCACCTGGGCATAAACACCGGAAACTGAGAGCACAAATATTATAAAGATCAACTTTTTCATCATTTCCTCAGATTTATGAGTCTCCCCCAAAAAGCAAACTGAATGCCATTAGAGAATTGTGAGCAGATATCAATTTTTGAGTATATAACAGAGTAAATTGTACAAAATGCAATACAGCAGGTATAATTGAATAGACATTATAAACTGCACCCAAAAAATAAAAAAAGCGGGACTAATTAACCAACTGCTGTAATTACAAATCAGAGGAATTTGCAGGACTAAGCGAATGGAAGCGTTACTTTATCCGCTGTAGCCCCATTTTTTCTTGTTAGCTTCAATCTCTTCCGGGGTTGGGAGAGGTTTTCCCTCTTCACGTTGAGGAACCACCCTGGGCTTCCCTACTATTCTAGCGTTAAGTTCTATATCTTCATTAAAAATGTCAGGCACCATTTCCTCTTCGAAGATGGCTTCCCAGGGACACTCAGGGACGCAAGCGTTACAATCGATGCATTCATCAGGATCAATCAAAAGCATCTCCTTAGGAATAGTCGGATCGTCGCCGGTATATTCGTAGATACAGTCAACCGGGCAAACCTGGGTACATGCAATATCTTTGCAGTTGAGACACAATTTAGTGATGACATAAGCCATAGTTCATCCTTTAAGAAATTTCTATAAGCAATTTTTTTTAGTTTCTGTAAACAATGTTCAAGAATAAAAAAATATTATACATTAAGCAAGGATTTCACAGATCCAGTGACGCAGAAAATAAATGATGATTAGTGTGTAAATAGTTATATTTGATTTCCTGAATATTACACCTGATAAGAGGAGTTCATTTATGGAAAATATCAGAATACTCTTTGTTTGTATGGGGAATATCTGCCGTTCCCCAGCTGCCGAAGGGATACTTAAAACAATGGTAGAAAAAGAAAAATTATCTGACAGAATAGAAGTCGACTCAGCGGGCACGATTGGATATCATGCAGGTGAGAGTCCTGATCCCCGTATGAGATTTCATGCAGCAAGCAGAGGTTATTTCTTAAAAAGCAAAGCCCGACAGTTTGATCCCAAAACAGACTTTGAGAGGTTCAACTATATCGTCACAATGGATGATGAAATATTTAAAGAAATTAACATGTTAGACAAAAGTAAAAATTACAGCGGCAGGATCCACAGGATGATTGAATTCAACAGGCACATCAAAGCGGAAGAAGTTCCAGACCCCTACCTTGGAGGGCCTGAAGGGTTTGAGAAAGTAATGGATATACTTGTTGACGCCTGCCGGGGTTTATTAAACAGGCTGAAGGATGAGCTTAAGTGAAAAAGTAAAAAAGGATATTGAAAAGCGGCTGGACTCAAAAATAAGGGATACAAAGGATCTTTCAGGCGGCTGTATAAGCAGTGCTTACAAAATAATCATGGAATCAGGCAAAAAGTTTCTCCTTAAGATAAATGTTGATTCACCTGCCGATATGTTTGCCAAAGAAGCTCACGGTCTTGATGAACTGCAGAAAGCAGATGCCATAAGGGTGCCCGGAGCAAAAATATTTTCAGAAAATTATCTTGTGACTGAATTTATTGAGAGCGGACGAAAATCAGGCTCCTTCTTCGAAGATTTCGGCAAACAGTTCTCAGATCTTCACCGTTATACTTCAGCATCTTTCGGATTCTACGAAGATAATTATATAGGTTCATCACCGCAGAAAAATCTGACAGACGGAAATGAGAATAAGGACTGGGCGGAATTCTATTTTAATAAAAGGCTCCTCTTCCAGCTTATGCTTTGTGAAAAGAACGGGTATGCTACAGCAGAATTAAGGAAAAATTTCGGGCTGCTGGAAAATAAAACAGGAGAAATACTTAAAGGATCGGAAGAAGAACCTTCACTACTTCACGGCGATCTCTGGAGCGGAAATTTTATGGTTGATGAGGAAGGGAAGCCATGTATTATCGATCCTGCTGTTTATTACGGCCATCGTGAAGCAGATCTTGGAATGACAAAACTTTTCGGAGGATATCCGGAAGAATTTTATTCTTCGTATAATGAAAGCTATCCTTTAAAGGAAGGATGGGAATACAGGGAGAATATATATAAACTTTATCACGTTCTGAACCACCTTAATCTTTTTGGAAGGGGCTATTACCCGCAGGCACTATCGCTGATAAGATATTACGTTTAGAGAAATAGGAGCACAGGATTCCGGTACACCAGGTGCTCACCAAACTGAAGTTGACAAAACAGAAAACAGATATCAATTACCGGCCGCATAGGCCAACTGGTATTAACAGCAAGCAGCCGGCAACTAACATCATAATTAAATTCTATTGTTTTTTAACATCGATAAGGTGCACGTCAAAAATCAGAGTAGAATTCGGAGGAATAACATGATTTGGTCTGTTTCCATAACCAAGTGACGGCGGAATAACCAGTCTAGCCTTGCCGCCTTTTTTCATCAGCGCAATTCCTTCATCCCAGCCGGGGATAACCATATGGGCTCCGAGCTTAAAGGTAAAAGGTTCATCTCTTTCAACAGAGCTGTCAAACTTAGTACTATCTTTTGCCAGGTAGCCTGAATAGTCAACTGTAACAAGATCACCTGAATCAGGCTGAGCGCCTGTTCCCTCTTCTACTATGGCATATTTCAAACCATCTTTTGTCGTTTTATATTTTGTAGAGTCAACATTCCACATGTTAGCAACAATTGGTTCTTTAGCATCAACCAGGGTGATAACAGCCTTCAGATTCGTATTAGGGGGGATGGGACCTATTCCCTGTTTTCCATAAGCAAGATCAGAAGGAATTATTATTGTTCTTGTACCGCCGACTTTCATTCCTTCGATACCTTCAGCAGAACCTTTAATAAAGCTGCCCTCTTTTAATAAATATTTATAGGGTTTACCCATTTTATCAGTCGATCCAATCGACTGTTTAGCTTTGCTGGAATCATTTGACCAGTCCTTAAAAGGATCCGCCGTGGAGTCCTTTATAACCCAGGCATTGAACTTAATCGATATAAGATCCCCCATTTTAGCTGTTTTGCCGGTACCAACGGTATCGTCTGTATATTTCAGTCCGTTATCCTTTGTTTCCACCTTATTGTTATTTGAACATCCAGAAACATATATGAGTGTAACAGCAAAAAGAGCTAAGGCAAGTATTTTCTTCATTTTAATTCCTTTATTTTGACCTATAAATATATTTATTTACATCGCTAAATCATAAATTAGGAGCAGTTATAATTGATACGGATCATATTACTGATTTTCTTAGCCGCATTGATTTTCAACGGGTCCGGTGAGACAGCGGCATATGAGGTAAATATCGAAAGACCAGGAATGAATGACAGCACGGCTGAAAAAATAATTGTAGATTCAGATTACAGCATTGAGGATGCCACAAGGGGCATAGAAATTCCATCCGGAATAAGGAAGAAACTGGTTATCGTAAAAGTTCAGTACTTTTCATTCGACAATAAACTTCACGAAGGCCAGGTTGTAATCTCCGGTGATTTACGAAGCGACATAGAAAAGATTTTCACGAAGATTAAAGAAGAAAAATTTCCTGTCGCGAAAGTGATCCCCGTCTCCCATTACGGATGGGACGATGAGAAATCGATGGAAGACAATAATACTTCAGCTTTTAACTACAGATTTATTGCGGGGACAAAAAAATTATCAAACCATTCATTCGGAAGGGCTATAGATATCAATCCCCTCCTCAATCCCTATATAAGGAAAGACCTTCATCAACCGGAAGGGTCAGTTTATGATACCACACAGCCCGGCACGATCACTAAAAGCACTTTCCTTGTAAAGGAGTTTAAGAAACTGGGCTGGGATTGGGGCGGTAACTGGAAGGATAGAAAAGACTACCAGCACTTTGAGAAGCCATGAAGGCGTAAGGGCGGCGATGCTGCACTGCGTCCGCAGAAATGAAGCATTTCACCTTCTGCCGAAGAAAAACAGAAGCGGCCTCCACGCCCTGGCTGCCCAGGAACTCTCATTATGTTCACCATGCTTATCTTCATAGAACATAATATCCCTGCCTTTTTTATAACCTTTGCTCTCCAGAGCCTTTATCATTTCAATTACCCCGGGAACCAGCAGTGAGTCAATTGAATGAAGTCCCGCATCGAAATAGAACTTAAGATCTTTACGTGGACCGGCATACTCCTTAACATTATCGACATAATTAATATTATAAATCTTCAATGCCGGTGATACGCACATTGCCATTGAAAAAACGTCAGGGTAGTTCCAGGCAAGCATGAAAGAAATCAAACCTCCCAGGGAAGAACCGCCGACAGCAGTATTGCCGCGATCAGTTAAAGTTCTATAGGTTGAGTCTATTAATGGCTTCACCTTTTGAACAACGAATTTCATATAGGCATAACCGGTGTCATTTTCCGCGTACTCTGAGTTTCTCCATGCCGTATTAGCAAGACCTACAATTATCAACGATCTCATCTTCCCCTGTCTGATAAGACTATCAGCGGTTTCATCCAGCTGCCAGTCGATGCCAAAAGCAGACGTAGCAGGATCGAAAAGATTCTGACCATCCTGCATATAAAGGACCGGATATCGTTTATTAATATCTTTGGAATAATCCGGCGGGAGCCAGATGATAACATCTCGCGGCGGTATTCCCTCACCTTTCAGATTTCTGATATACTCGAGGCGGCCGGTCACCTTCCCCTTAAACTTCTGAACCGGCTTACTTTTCCAGTTACTAAATGATAAACTAACAACAGTGTCACTATACGCCTTAAGTTTGATATTTTCCGGAATACTACCGTCTTTATTTACTGCTTCATTCTCCCAGCTGCCAAGAGTTATCTTAAATTCTATATCTTCACCGGGGGGAAAGGAAATTGTTTTTTCCCAAATATTTCCGGATGTATTAATTAAAGAAACTTTATCGGGACGCCAGTTTCCCAATTCCTGCTGATTGCCTGTGATATAAACTGTTCCGGAATCCGGTATATTATTTGCTTGAATCTTGAAGGTAATCTCTACGGATTGCTGTGCCCTGACCAATATGGAGAAAAGGCAGAGCAGAAATATGATCTTCATTTAAATGCTTTTAAACTGTATATCTTTTATTTTTTCACAACACGAAAATAAGAGATTTTTTTTACTAACTAAATTTTATCCAGGATAAGTTATATTTTTGTAAGAAATTCCGGAAACTTATGAAACTCTACTCTATACTGTTTTTGATCTTATTGATAACTACCGCAGGGGTTGTTCCTACGGCTTATTGCCAGATAAATCCTGCTTCAATTGGTGATGTATCCGTTAAAAAATGGAAGGATGACAAAACCGCGGCCTTTAGTTTTACGTTTGATGACTGTATGCAGTCGCAGTACGATTACGTCTTCCCTATGTTCGAACAATACGGGTTCAGGGGAACGTTCTTCTTAATCACCGGGCCTCTTGATGATCCATGGGGACCTTACTGGAGATACGGCACCTGGCCGGAATTCATAGAAATGTCGAATGCAGGACAGGAAATGGGTTCGCATACTATAACCCACGCTCATCTTGGCAATCTGGCCATAGGTGATACTTCAACTACCGGTACGCTTCTATATGAGCTTTATCAGTCAAAGAAAAGTATCGAACGAAAAATTCCAAATAAAAAATGTATTGTGCTGGCCTATCCTTATTCTGAATATGACAATGATGTAATTAATTACACCAGTCTGTTCTACGAATCAGCCCGCGCTATCTCTGAAGACCCCGTTGATTCTTCGTTATCAGGGCAGGACTGGTACACCGTAGGTTCCCGTGTAATCGAATTTGACTCCCTGCGAAACTCCCCTTCCGACGATCTTGATGAACTGCAGGCATTTTATGACTACGTGGATAATTCAATAAATCAGGGCGGATGGGGATTACTGCAGGCTCACGATGTAATTCCTTTTGATTCTATCCAGTCAGCTATTGATCAGGGTTCATATCAGCCGATCTCGGTTCAGTGGTTTGAGTCAGCCTGTCAGTACGTATCCGATGCCTCAGATAATGGCGATGTATGGGTTGCACCAATGGGCGAAGTAACAAAGTATATGAAAGAAAGGGACTCCTATGATTACAACATTATTTCAGTTACTGATACAAGTATTATCCTTAATGTGACCGATACGCTTGAAAATGATATCTACAATTATCCGTTAACTGCAGATATTATTGTTCCCGACGGATGGTCAGCCGTCTCCGTCTTCCAGACCGGTTTTTACGATTATACAACATCATATATAGCAGGTTCAAACACCATTATCGAAACCTCCGTCGTACCAGACGGGGGACATATCACCCTTTACAAAGGGCATGTAACCAGCATAAAAGAAAAAAACAATTTACCAACAGCTTTCAGGCTATTCCAGAATTACCCGAATCCCTTTAATCCCTCAACCAGAATCAGTTTTACAATTCCTGCAGATGCTTATGTAACGTTGAAGATTTACAACTCACTTGGAGAGGAAATAAGCAGTCTGGCAGATGATCATTATTATTTGAAAGGGACGTACAATCTAGATTTTAACGGGAAATCTCTTTCAAGCGGCGCATATTATTACAGATTAACCAGCGGGACTTATTCTGATGTTAAAAAAATGCTGCTGATAAAATAACCCTTGCAGTTAAGCAGGGGCTAAAATAAGATAGATTTTTCATTTTCAAATCAGAAGAAACCGTATAACAATATTTGATCAGGCTTAATATTTTTGAATAGAAAGTAAAGGTTATTATATGAAAATATCGGAATTCAGGGAGACAGGACATAAGCTTGTTGACATTTTATCGGATTACCTTGATTCGATTGAAGAACGTCCCCTGCTTAAGGATACCGATCCGGAGATAATAGAAAAATTATTTGACGAACCCGCACCCGAAGAAGGAATGGATTCCGACAGCATTATCAAGGAGTTGAAAGAGAAACTATTTCCATACACCACTAATGTAAACCATCCCGGATATTTCGGCCTGATAACCCCTTCACCCTCTCCAATGGGGATACTTGGAGATTTTATTGCTTCAGCCCTGAATCAGAATTTAGGGGCTTACTCAATCGGCCCCTCGGCGGTTGAAATGGAAAAAAGAACGGTGAAGTGGCTGTGCGATCTTGCGGGACTTCCAGTCACCGCGGGAGGAAATCTGACGAGCGGCGGGATGATGGCGAACTTTATAGGGATGAAGCTGGCTAGAGACTGGTCATCCGGCAACCGCGCGCAGCATCAGGGAGCCATTTTTGAGCATGTAATTTATGTATCTGAAGAAAGACACGTTTCGCTGGATAAAGCCGTAGATGCCGTAGGATTGGGAAGGAACGCTCTCAGAACTATTCCTACCGATGAAGATTTCAGGATTAACCTTGATGCCCTCGAGAGTGAGATAAAAAAGGATAAGAGCAACAAACTTGTTCCTGCGTGTATAATAGGACTTGCAGGTACAACAAATACAGGATCGGTTGATCCCCTGCCTGCTCTGCGGAAACTAGCCGATAAATACGGCGCCTGGTTTCATGTTGATGCGGCTTATGGAGGCGGCGCGCTGTTGTCAGAGAAAAGAACCGGAATCTTAAAAGGCATCGAAACAGCTGACTCAATCACCCTCGATCCCCACAAATGGTTCTATGCTCCCCTTGATGCAGGCAGCATACTTGTGAGAGATAAGAGACAACTAACTCTTTCATTTGGCATTCAGCCCAGTTATCTCAAGGACAATATCGATAATAAACGATTTCAATATTTCGTACACAGCTTTGAACAGAGCAGACGTTTCCGCAGTCTTAAGGTATGGATGAGCTTTAAGCGGTATGGAACGAGACAGATAGCCAGGTGGATAGATTCAAATATTGACCAGGCAGAGCATTTATATAAACTATGTAAGGAAGAGAGAATTTTCAGACCTGCTGTAAATCCTCCAATGTCAGCTATCTGCATCAGGTTCGAATCGGATAAACTAACTTCTTCTGAAGCCGAGCTGCTTCATAATGAAGTTTCAAAACAGGTAGAACTGTCGGGTAAATTCTGGATATCAACAACCGAATTAAAGGGAAATATATTTTTCAGAATTAACCCAGTCAATTTCCGCACAAGACTGAAGCACATAGACGAGCTATATAGCTTCCTTAAGCAGGAATGCCTCAGGATGGAGGAAATGCTAGTTAAGCGGCAGCAGGAATAAAATTACTGCGGGTAATGTACTTCATTTGGCCGAAGAGTTATATTTATTATTTTAATAGACGAATTTCTTTTCCCTATGAAAAAACTTTTACTACTTTTAATATTACTTACCCAGATACCCCTGACCGCAGGAGGAGTTCCAGCAGAAAAAGCCCGCGGACTTTTCATTGTTTTCGGCGTAGGTCCGAGATTTCCGATCAGTTCTTTCTCCAACCAGTCGGCTCTTGGCTACGGGTTCAATGTAGAGCTGGATTATACCGATAATGAGTATCTCCCCTTCTTCCTTTTTGCCAAGTTCGGATTTCAGCAGTTTCCTGGCTCACAAACCTTTTATCAGTCATCTGATTATTCCAATTACTCAATAAATTCCTTTCCCCTTACTGTAGGGGCAAGATACTTTTTTGCACCGCTTCTTAAAAATGTTGTACTTTTCATGCCGGTAGTAGAGTTATCAGCAGCCTACAATTTTACCCAGGTGCTGCATCAGTTCAAATCGGGGACGGGCAGGAGTAATTTTGTAGAGAACAATTCGCGGTTTGGAGTAAGCGGCGGGGTTGGAATTTCAATGTTCCTGCTGGAAGTTATGGCTACTTATAACTATTTTCAATCTACCCAATATGTGGGAATTGACCTCAAGGTAAGGATTCCTCTTTATATAGTATTTTAGGAGAGTAAAATGGCATATCAAAATCTTCTTATAGAATCAAAAGGTTCAATCAGAATTCTTAAAATTAACCGGCCTGACAAGCTTAATGCTTTAAATGACGCTACCGTCAGCGAACTTCATAATGCATTCAAAGATTTCACTGAAGATGATTCGGTTAAAGCGGTAATTGTAACAGGCAGCGGAGAAAAGGCTTTTGTAGCCGGGGCTGATATATCAGAGCTTAATAAACTTGATATGATTTCAGGAAAATCATTTGCAGAAAAAGGCCAGGCAGTATTTAATCTTATTGAAGGCATGGATAAACCTGTGATAGCGGCAGTTAATGGTTTTGCCCTGGGCGGCGGGTGCGAGCTGGCTCTTGCCTGCCATATTCGACTGGCTTCTGAAAACGCGAAGTTCGGTCAGCCTGAAGTAAACCTTGGCACCATACCCGGATACGGAGGGACACAAAGACTGGCGCGTTTGGTAAACACAGGCAGAGCAATGGAATATATCCTCACCGGGGATATGATTGATTCGGCTGAAGCCTTTAGAATAGGACTGGTAAACCGGGTATATCCGCAGGCAGAACTTCTTACCAAAGCTGAAGAAATGGCTAATAAGATAATATCCAAAGCCCGTCATGCTGTAAGACTGGCAGTGAAAGCAGTTGTAGCTACAAAGGAAATCTCACAGAGAGAGGGTCTTAACTTTGAGGCAAGTCTTTTTGCTCTTTCCTGCGGTACTGAAGATTTTAAGGAAGGGACAAAAGCTTTTCTTGAAAAAAGAAAAGCAGAATTCAAAGATCGATAGACGCTTTTTACTATAAGTCTCTTTATGAAATTTTCATTTACCAAAAACAATGTCATACAGCTGCTCCTTGTGCTGGTTGTACTGCTTCTTGCTGTAAATATCATTATTGAAAAAACACTTAAGCCCGTTTCTTCAACAGAAGATAAGACCCTCCCCTCCTCCGTCATCAATGAACGATTTCTGGCTTCGTTGAATAATTATAATCTCGACTCTTCCTGGATCGCGCAAAAGAGCGTCAAACAAAACGACAACGATTCGCTTAAATTCAGTTATAAAGTGAGTGTGCCCGCGGATCTCCCCATCAGTCTCCTTATAAGAGAGGTCCAGAACCAGTTCGATACCAGTGAAGTTAATATTGAATCAACTGAATTCAGAAAAGATAACTCCACCGAATTGAACATCTCCTCGGGAGGGCACATAAAACTAAAAGCAGTAATGGCCTATAACAAAGAAATAAAGAGAAGCACCGATACCATAGGTTTTGTTTTGACAGGAATCGCGGATCTGAATAAAGAGGATCTGAACAGCCTGCTTCTTCTTCCCGAGTATTTTGCAGGAGTCCTTATTCCTTCAAAGCATTCACAGGAAATGTTGAAGATTCTCAGGGAGAATCAAAAAGAGGCTGCTGTGCTGCTAAATGATGAAATAACCGAATTAGAGTTTAAGCTCAATACGGGTTATTCCTCAAGAAGAATTAAGAATTCAATTGTTTCCATTATTGGCAAATTTTTTAAAGCGGCTTTTTTTATAATAGATGAAAATTCTGATATTTATAATTCACCTCATTATAAGCTGATCAGGGAAGAATTTTCAAAGAGGAATATAATACTTTTAACATGGGAGAGGTTCACCGAACTTAAAAATATTTCAAGGGAGAATCTGGTTTCTGAGATCCATAAATCTAAAAACAACATATTTAAAGTTTCTGCAGATGAATTTTTAGAAATGCCCCCGTTACTAGAATCCTTGCGAAAGACAGGTTATAAGTTTGCCCGTCCCTCAGTAATTATTGAACATCAGCGGAATTAAGATAATATTCTCCCGCCCGAATCCAGTTCGGTAATATCTCCCGGATATATTTCCTTAAGCTGGCCGAGAATTTTTTCTTTATTACCCGCAATTACAGTTGTAAGTTTTTCAGGAAAAAGGTTATCGTTAGCGGCTTTCAACACCTGCTCCCGGGTAACTTTCTTTATTCTTTCGGGATAGCGGATAAAATAATCTTCAGGGAGAGAATGTATTAGCTGCCCTATTATATTAGAAGTAATCTGCCTGTTGGTCTCAAACCCAGAAGGAAACTTTCTAATTAATGATGATCTGGCAAATTCAAGCTCTTTACGTGTTACGCCTTTTCTGATTTTATCTATCTCTCCCAGTATCTCTTTTAAGGCCGCTCCGGTATTTTCTGATGACACCGAAGTAGTCGTAAAGAAATATCCCGCTGATTTGAGGTATATAAACCTTGAGTAAATACCATAAGTAAAACCCCGCTTTTCTCTCAGATTCAGGTTAAGTCTGCTTGTAAACTGCCCTCCCAGTATGAGGTTGAGTATACTCTTTGAATAAAAATCATATTCATTCCGTTTGTAGGAAATCAGACCTGTCCTGATTTCACTCTGAACACTATCTTTCTTATCAACGATATATAACCCCTTCTGCCCGGATGAAGTCGTGTCAATAAACGGTTTATTTAAGCCGGTGGATTCCCACCCCGAGAAATATCTGTTCAATACATCTTTCAGCTTTTCCTGGTTATAACTGCCGACGATTACAAGAAAAGCACCGGACGGATTGATAATATTTATAAAGTGATCTTTAATTTCTGACGCCTGAATTGATTCAATGTCTTCAAGGTAGCCTATGGACGGGGGCGCATATGGATTATTCTCACCGAAAAGTTTGAATTCAAATACTTCATTGGCGATTTCTTCAACATCGTCATTGTTTTGGGAGATACGGGTTATTATTTTTCGTTTTTCCCTTTCAAAATCATTTTCATCCAGGTGAGGATCGGTAATAACTGAAGAAAATAATTCTGTTCCCCGCTCAAACTCATCCGCAAGAACCTGAAGAGAAAAGTAGAACGAATCCTGATCGCAATGGATACTAAAATTTGCCCCAATAACTTCAAACTGATCACTAAGCTGAAGCGAGTTATATTTTCCCGCGCCTTCATCGATTACCATGGCAAGAAGATTTGATAATCCTTTTTTATTAGCGGGATCATATTTGCTCCCGGCATCAAGGACAAGACTCATATTCATAACAGGCAAAGTATCTTTGCGTACAAAGTAAACCTGAAGGTTATTTTGCAGTTTAAATGAAGAAATATCCGGAAGATTAAATTTGGTTTTACGACCGGGGACGGGTTTTTTTCTTCTTGAAGTATCCGGGTTCATTGTCATTTCGGTTTCACTCTTAGTTCAATATAGGGTCTTGAAAAATATTTTTCTAGAATGTTTTTAATCTTTTCATCAGTTACTTCATTGTACCTGTTAAGGTCAAAATTAAAGGAATTAGGCTCATTCAGGTAAAAGTCGTAATAGTTAAGCTGGTTGGCCATAGTATCAAGATTCTGCAGCGAGAAAATGAATCCCGAGCGTATGCTATTCCTTGTCTTCATCATTTCATAGGATGTGATACCCTTCGTCCTGACATTCTCCAGTTCTTTTAAATATTTCATCTTTTACAGAATCGGCCGATTTTCCTTTCTTAACAGTTGCTACTACCATGAAATGACCTGCCAGTTTGGCCGAAAAATGAAATGCAGACACATCCTGAGCAAGTTCTTTTTCAAACACTATATTTTTGTATAACCGCGAATTCTTCGAACCTGACAAAAGATCAGCCAGAATATCCAGGGCCGCATCATCACCGCTGTAGGCCCTGTCGGTAGGCCAAGCAAGATAAATTCGTTCCAGCTGAACATTTTCCTCCCTGGCAATGAACTTATTTTCCTCCAGTTTTGGGGGTGATGTACTAACTTTCTCTTCTTTTGCAGAATCAGGTATATCAAGGAAATATTTTTCAATTTTTTCTTTTACCAGTTTCTCATCAAAATTACCAGCTACCGCTAAAGAAGCGTTTGAAGGGGAATAAAATCTTTTAAAGAAAGAGGATACTTCTTTAAGGCTGAAGTTAGAGATATCATCAATAAAGCCGATAGTAGGCCAGCTGTATGGATGTTCATTCTGATAAAGATTTGACAGAACTATTTCCCAGGCCAGCCCATAAGGCTGGTTATCGTACCGCTCGAGGCGCTCGTTTATAACTACACCCTTCTGGTTATCCAGTTTATCCTGTGTAAGTGCCGGAAGAAAGAAACCCATCCGGTCTGCTTCCAGCCACAGGGCAAGTTCAAGGAAATTTGAAGGAAGTTTTTCATAATAATTGGTTCGGTCAAAATTAGTGGAACCGTTCAAATTTCCTCCGGCCTCCTGAATATGCCGGAAATGCATTTCTTTAGGAACATTCTCAGAACCCTGGAACATCATATGTTCAAACAGGTGAGCCATTCCGGTCTTCCCCCTTTGCTCGTTGGCCGACCCCACCCTATACCATACATTTACTGCAACAAGAGGAAGATTATCATCTTTATGAAGTATAACATTCAGACCATTATTTAGTTTGTATTTCTCATACTCAATGTTTAGTAAGTCCATATTATAAACAGCGCTTTATATTCATCCTTTTATATATTAGTGTAATAGTTTTAATACTCTATCCAGTCTTATCGAACCTATTAACCTGAAAAGATCCGAAAAAGGAATATCCCTGTCCCATGAGAATAAAGTAATGAATGCTTCCCCCACAACCATGTCTCTGGCAACAAAGCCCCAGAACCTGCTGTCGAGACTATCGTCCCGGTTATCCCCCATCATAAAGTAATAATCCTTTTTAAAAGTATATGAAGTTACCGGCTTTCCTTCAATCGTCACCATCCCATTGCTTACAGCGACCACTCTCTTTCCATATTCCTTGTTGATTGTCATTTCCCACTGTTCTACATTATTCAGGTTCAGGGGAATGGTATAACCTTTTTTCGGTACTATCAGCGGTCCGTAATTATCCTCATTCCACGGCATTCCTTTAGGGAATATGCGGGGATTTATCATCCCTTTTGGTTTAGGATAAGGCTGAAGATATTTGATATGCGTCGGTATCCAGAACTGCTTTCCATTTACATATACGACTTTGTCGATTATCTGAATCGTATCACCCGGAGTACCGATACATCTTTTAACATAATTAACACCAAGCTCATCAGCCTGAAGCTTATCCCTGCCGCCGGGGAATTCAAAAACAACAATATCTTTAGGCTTAGGATCTCTGAAAGGAGGAAGAGTAAAATGAGGTATTTCAACCTGAGTAAAAGGTATATACTTGGGTGAGGATGAACCATAAATAAATTTATTAACCAGCACGAAATCCCCGACAAGGATTGTATCCTCCATTGATCCTGTGGGGATACGGGTATTCTGAATTACGAAAGTTATAATAAAAAACGCAGCAATTCCCGCAAAAAGCAGGGATTCGAAAAAATCTCTGGTTTTTTCTTTCGGAGTCTTCACCTTGTTTCTTTCCTCTTCCGATTTAACACCAAAGAATCGTTTCAAACCACTTTTAAATGACAATTTACTCTCCAGGATTTTATGAATAATGAAATTGGAGCAGCTCCGGAATGAGCGTCTACTCAAATTAATCTATAAACTTAAATATATAAAAGAATTCGAATAGAGAGAAAGACAATTCATCTCCATTACTCCAGGTGCTCTAAATAGTGAAGGTTAGATATATCACAAAAAAAATAAACTTAAGTCTTATTTTTCAAAGAAAAACCAGGCTGCATGAATGTGAAAAATGTTTATCATACCATTTCCGACAAGCTTCAGGAATGGTTAAATACTCTCATCCAGATGCTTCCCAATATTGCGGTAGCGATAATAATCGTTGTAGTTTTTTATCTTATTGCGAGGCTTGTTAAGAAAGGAACCTCAAGGCTCCTAAATCAACTTTCCAGTCATATCGCTGTTATCAAACTAATATCCCAGGTGATGTTCCTTATCGTTTTTTTAATTGGTTTCTTCATTGCGCTGGGGATTTTGAATCTGGATAAGGCTGTAACAACTTTACTGGCAGGCGCAGGTATTGTCGGACTGGCTCTTGGATTTGCATTTCAGGATATAGCTGCGAATTTTATCAGCGGCATTATTATAACCATCCGTCAGCCCTTCCGGATAAACGATATCATTAAATCGAATGATTATTTTGGTACGGTCACCGAGATTACGCTTCGAACCACCAATATTGTAACTTTCCAGGGTGAGCAGGTACTTATACCTAATAAAGATGTTTTTCAGAAACCACTGATTAATTTTTCGTATACAGGAGAAAGGCGAGTTGACCTGGGAGTGGGAATTTCATACGGCGATGATCTTGAGAAGGTAAAGAAAGTAACTGTAGAGGCTGTTAAAAGTGTGTCCAATCGTCTCGAAAACAAAGATCCTGAACTGTTCTATTCGGAGTTCGGCAACAGCTCAATAAACTTTATCATCAGGATATGGACAAAATATACATCCGAGAAGGAATTCAAGCACTCAATCAGCGATGCGATCATGAAGATTAAAAAAGCCTACGATGAGAATGATATTATGATTCCGTTCCCGATAAGAACTCTGGATTTTGGAATTAAGGGTGGTGAAAAATTGTCCGATGTTCTTCCTTCAAATAATTCAGAGAAAGAAAGTCCTGAATAAGAAGGCTATACCCCTGCGGAGGTTTCAGCGGTTGTATCAGCGAATTGAATTTTATTCAGCTCACTTATAATTTTATCTTTAACTCTGTTATAATCCTCTTTATAGGCTTCTTCAATAGGTTTTGAGGAAGGGAGTTTCTCCTTTAAAGGATCAACCTGTACGCCATTCTTCCAGAACCGGTAGCATAGATGAGGACCGGTGGCAAGTCCTGTGCTCCCAACGTAACCTATTACCTCTCCCTGTTTAACCGCTGCACCTGACCTGATCCCTTTTGCAAATTTCGACATATGCAGGTATTGCGTGGTATAAACTGAGTTGTGCCTGATCTTCACATAATTGCCATTTCCTCTGGTATAAGCTGCTGCGATAACAATACCATCACCTACGCTTCTTATCGGCGTACCAGTCGGAGCCGCATAGTCGGTTCCAAGATGAGCCTTAACTCTTTTTAGTATCGGATGGAATCTAGTCTTTGAAAATCTTGAACTTATACGGGAGTATTCAAGCGGAGCTTTAAGGAAAGCTTTCCTTAGGCTCTTTCCGTTTTCATCGAAATATTCCTCCCTGCCGTCTATTTTATAATCGACCGCATAATAATCCTCACCCATATGATTAAAGTATGCTCCCAGGATCTTTCCTATTCCCACCACTTCATCACCCACCGACTCCTCTTCATAGATAACCTTAAAATTATCTCCCTTCTGTATATGGTAGAAATCAATCTGCCATGCAAATATGCTTGATAACTTTACAAAAATTTCGGGATCAGCCTCATTTCTTTCCAGGGCTGTATAGAGGGAATACCTTATAATTCCTGAGACTTCTTTTCTTTTCCTGGTAACCTCCCTGCTCCCGGCATAAACTGCTACTGTATCATTAAGATCAACCACCACATAATTTACCGGATCTTTTTCATATACAAAATACTGAAGAGATTTACTTGAGTCATCCGAAGTATAAATTCTATATTTCTTTCCGGTAATCACCTTCCTGAAATTAAATATATCATTGAAATGACTTTGAAGGTAATAAACTGTAGAATCGGCTGCTCCCACTCTGCTGAATAATGATGAAATAGTTTCATTACGACGTATTTTTCCATTAGTAATTCGGAAGATGTCGGGTTTTATCCCAAATTCATCCGCTGCTTGAACAATTTCTTCGTTTTGCTTTTTGTGTATTTGTTCTTCTGAAGCAGGATTTGAATTGACAAGAATGGTGTAGCCAAGTAGAGTTAAAACAATTAAATAAAACGTCATTAAGAGCAGATTCTGCTTTTTTTCTTTAGCCATAATTTAAAAGAATATTCGTAAGTGCTAATTATCACAAATTTAGGGATTTAACCACTATATATCAAATTAAAAGTTTACTCCCCGGCTTTGGGGAAGTGGTTTAATTCATTCTTATATAAGAGCTTAGCCTTGTTAGAAAATGGAATAAATCAGGTGGAAAGATTGTGGATAAGTTAAACCTAAGGTACTATTTTATAATTCCCATCCGGACGGACAAAAAGATAAATGATCCTCAGAGTGAAAAATCCCATAATATGAGAGTTGAATGTGATTTTTGTCAGGAAAACCCCCTTTTATAATTATTCACATACTTAATAACATTAATACAGGGCCTATATCTAATTGTTTTTAATGGTATTAAGCCCTTTACACCAAGTAAATTGTTCCACAGGGTTTTTAAGTCTATATGACATAAATCACGTATTTCCTTTTCTATCATTCCCGGGATAAAGCACAATCACGATATGGAAAGAATTATTTTAGTTATATTATCTCCAGGTAAAAGAAAGAATAAATTGAAGAAGAGTTCCCATTTTTGCATAATAGGACTGCTGCTCACTTTAATCTTTATCCCTTCCTGCCGTGAAGATATTATTGCTCCGGGTAATGCAGCCGGCAACATAAATCAGCCCGTAAGGCTGCAGTCGGGTTCCACATATACTTTTTTAATTAATGCAGAAAATATCTCAACCACTTTCAAGGATTTTTCAGGTGTAAACAGTACTCACTCTCATTTGATACTTTCACTTGACGATTATTCACAGGGACATGCAAGTTTCTATATTTTTGATTATTCCAACCAGCTCCTCTACAACAAACTGATAAAAAATAACATCCCCACAATCTCCGCGAGCCTTGAGGGAAGAACGCCCGATGTCATTTCAATCACCTTCACAAATTTCACCGGAAAGCTTAAGATAGAGCTTTTCAGTAATTAAATATTTTTTAAGACTTTTTTCTGTCAGATTCATTATTTTTATTCAATCACACCATAGTAAAGGAAAAATTTATGCCGAAACTCAGGCTCAGAAGTAAAAGAGGGCTGCCCCCGGGTTCACTCGTATTTACGGGAGAACAAAAACTACCTGCAATGAAAATTACCAGCTTTGATTATAACGCTAAAAATTTTCACGAAAAAGAAATAACTAATATTGAAGACCTGAAAAAGTTTAAAGAAGACGGCAATGTAAGCTGGATAAATATCAGCGGACTCCATGAAGTTGAGAAACTCGCACGGATCGGAGAGATTTTCGATATCCATCCCCTTATACTTGAAGATATCCTAAATGTAAATCATCTTCCAAAACTGGAAGATTACGATAATTATCTTTTTCTTATCACAAAAATGATCGATGTGGAAGAAAAAAATCATGAATTAAAAATAGAACAGGTATCGTTTGTTCTTTCAAGGGATAACTGCCTCATAACATTCCAGGAGCAGGAGGGAGATGTTTTTAATATTATCAGGGAACGCCTTAGGAGCGATAAAGGCAGAATACGGAGTCTCGGAGCCGATTACCTTATGTACCGCCTTCTTGATACAATGGTTGATAATTACTTCTACATACTCCAGGATATGGACGATGTTATGGAAAATATTGAAGATGACCTTGTTTATGATCCAAACAAGAACACAATTGAAACTATTCACAATATGAGAAAGAAGATCATTAAGTTGCGCCGGGCTGTTTCTCCCCTGAGGGACATAATCTTCTCTATAGAAAGGGAACGCTATCCTTATATCGCAAAATCAACCTATATATTTCTTCGTGATCTTTATGATCATATAAGACAGAATATTGAAACAATGGAAAATTACAGGGAAATATTAAACGGTATGCTGGAAATATATCTTTCCAGCTCAGGACAGAAACTTAATGAAGTTGTAAAAGTACTTACTATTATATCTACTATTTTTATTCCTTTAACCTTCCTGGCCGGTATTTACGGAATGAACTTCAATACCTCGGTGAGCAGGTGGAATATGCCCGAACTCACCTGGCAGTACGGCTACCCTGTGGTGATTCTGGTTATGCTGGTTATCGCGGGAGGAATGATATTGTTTTTTAAGAAAAAAGACTGGCTTTAAAAAGACTATTTTTAATCTTTTTTTGCATAGTAGTTTAATTTAATTTTGAACGTTTATTTTAACCTGATACGATGAATCAAATACTTGAAGCAAAATTGAAAAACCTTCCCGATGCTCCGGGAGTATACCAGTTTCTTAATGAAAACGGTAAGGTTATCTATGTTGGCAAGGCCCGGAACCTTAAGAACCGCGTAAGGACCTACTTCCAGAAAAACGTTCCTTCCGTTAAAACACAGACGCTTATAAGCAAAACCGCTGACCTTGAGATGATTATTACAGATAATGAAATCGAGGCTCTCGTACTGGAAAATAATCTAATCAAAGATCTTAAGCCCAGGTATAATGTTAACCTGAAAGACGATAAATCTTATCCTTATATTAAGGTAACCAACGAACCGTTTCCAAGAGTTTATCCTACAAGGAGAATTATTAAAGACGGATCACGTTATTTTGGACCGTATACCGACGTTAAAACGATGAAGTCGGCTCTCCGTATGATCAACCAGGTATTTAAGATAAGGAGCTGCAAACTTAATATTACTCAGGAGGTTATCGAAAAAAGAAAATTCAGAGTGTGCCTCGATTACCATATAAAAAAATGCGACGGTCCATGCGAAGGATTTATCTCCGAAAAAGATTACAGAGAAATGGTCGACGAGGTAACAAGGGTTCTGAGAGGCAGAACCGATGATCTCATAAAAGATCTGAAGGCAAGGATGGATACTGCCGTTGAGCTGCTGGAATTTGAGAAGGCAGCCGAGCTGCGCGATAAGATTGACCAGCTTTCTGTTATATCCTCAAAGCAGAAAGTGGTGAGCGATGACTTTAATGACAGGGATATAATTGCTGCGGCTTATGAGGGAAAAGATTCTTCCTGCACAGTGTTTAACATAAGGAGCGGAAAACTTACAGGTAAAAAACAGCTGCGACTGTCGATGGAACCGGGAGAAGAATCAGGAGATATATATTCAGCGGCAATTAAATTCTATTATGGCGGAGAATATGTTGAAGTCCCGAAGGAAATAGCCCTTGAAGAGGAGCCATCTGATAAGGAAACTCTGGAGGAATGGCTTAGCGTTAAGGCCGAAAGAAAAGTGAAGATAACAATTCCGCAAAGGGGTTCGTTAAAATCCCTGGTTAAGATGTGCAAGGAAAACGCTATCCTTCAGCTTAAGGAATTGCAGATCCAGAAGATGAAAAATCAGGGTCAGGTGCCTTACTCGGTTTCCGCTCTGCAGCGTGACCTTCACCTTAAAGAGCTTCCCAGAAAAATAGAATGTTTCGATATCTCAAACCTTCAGGGGAGCGATTCGGTTGCGAGTATGGTTGTGTTTGAGGACGGCAAACCAAAGAAGAGTCTTTACAGAAAGTTTATAATAAAGAGCGTTGAGGGACCCGACGATTTCGCAAGTATGCAGGAGGTAATACAAAGAAGGTACTCGAAGCTGAAAGAGGAAAATGCTCCCCTGCCCGACCTTATTATGGTAGACGGAGGAAAAGGACAGCTTTCCAGTGCCGTAGAGATACTGGATGATCTTGGATTTAAGGATTATAATATTATCGGCCTGGCCAAAAGACTGGAGGAGGTTTTCTTCCCCGGCAGATCTGAAGCTGAATCTGTACCTAAAACTTCTTCCGGACTGAAGCTTCTGCAGCAGGTAAGGGATGAGGCCCACCGCTTCGCAATTACTTTTCACCGCGGAAGAAGAAGTAAAAGGACTATCCGAACCGAACTTACTGAAATAAAAGGGATAGGACCGTCAACTGCACAGATATTGTTGAAAGAATTAGGTAGTTTAAGTGTCATAAAAAATTCTTCTTTTGATCAGCTTTCTAAACTGGTGGGGAAGAAAAAAGCGGACATACTCATTCAACATTTCCAGGAGAACTAAAAAATTATATGAAGAGGGTAAGCTGGATCATATTGCTTCAGTCATTTATTCTTATATCTCCTGACCTGTATGCGCAGGATATTAAAGAGAGTACTTCATCCGCCTCAGTTGAAAATCATTCCTGGGTAAGAGATACCGTGTACACGCTTATGCCCTACTTCATAGAAGTAGATTTAGCCGCCCAGAAAGGGTACCTGCATTCCAGAACTGAACCTGTAAAAGAATTCGGACTCTCGTCGGGAACCAGCCGACTTAAAGACGGTGTTGATACGAAAACAGGATTATTTGTAATCCAATCGAAAATGGAGAAATGGTTTTCGCGTCAGTTCGATAGTACTCTGATGCTGAACTGGATGGGCTTCAATTGGGGGATAGGATTTCACGCTCTGCAGGGGAGCGGATACTACAGATACCTTGGCAAAAAGAAAAGTTCACACGGATGTGTAAGATTAACCCGGAATATGGCAAAGGAACTTTTTACGAAAATTGAAGAGGGTACACCTGTCCTTGTACACGACGGGCATAGTGCCGTGAAGGTTGCATTCTGCGATTCATCTGATGCCTACGCCTATCTTAGTATTTCTGATCTGAAATACCAGATGAAAAAGCGGCTTAAAGAGATCTACGGCGGGAAATATTTCGTTTCATATAACCCCAGACTTATCATCGATTTCAACAACATGGGGCATGATGGTCTCCCTATAGGCGACTCAAGGAAAATTATGAAGCAGCAGATCATGCCGCCTGTCTGGCAGTACATCAGCTCCTCTATTCCCCCGCCATTCGATTACATAACCTTTTACAGGCCGTTGAATAAGGTCATTACCAGTATGGAGTATAAAGCCTTCTATTGATCAGTACGCCCCTTTAAAGACTCTTCAATTGCTTTTTCTGCCAATGGTTCCATTATTTTATACCCCGCCAGCGTTGGATGAACACCGTCTTCAGCCAGTTCTTTATCCAGTCCTTTCTTATCATTAACCATACGTGTATAATAATCGAGATAAATAATATTATTTTCTCCGCAGTAAGCCTTCAGCATACTATTAAGCTTAACCACCTTATCCGCAGGGTTTAGCCCAGGATTCCACGGGAAGTCGTTAGCCGGCAGCACCGACGACAGCACCACCCTGATACCATTTACCCGCGCAAGCTGACACATCGAAACAATATTTCCGAATACATCCTCCAACGCAATCGGTCCTGTATTCTCGGCTATATCATTTATGCCTGCAAGTATAACTACTACCGCCGGTTTTAGATCAATAACATCCTGACGGAACCTGAGCAGCATCTGTGAGGTTGTCTGTCCGCTTATCCCCCTGTTTACATACAGTTTTCCATTAAAGAAAGCGCTGTCAATCTCACCCCAGAACTCGGTAATTGAATTCCCCATAAAAACCACCCTATCCTCCCCCGCTTCCGGAGCGCCTAATGATTTATTCTCCTGCGCGAACCTGCTGAGATTTCCGAAATCTTCCATAGTTGTATAATTCTGACTATATGTTGTGAATTGAATTAATAAAACAAAAACGAAGATAAAGTTTTTTTTCATATTATTTTTCTGAAATCCTGCTGCTAATTAATAAATAAAAACGGCAAGATTTATTTTTGGTGAATTCCTGTTCGCTAGGAAAACATTTAGGTTATAATTCCCTTTTTCGATATACCTGCCGTTGTGATCCCTGAATAATGACCACATGGATAACTCTTTCATTTCTCCCGGCGCAACGGTGAAACTGCTCGTCGCGGGTAAAACAATGTATGGATAGCATAAAACTATCTGGTTATCCTTGTTGATCAGTTCAAAAGCAAGCTGCTGGATGTTGCTGAAATTAAATGTTTTTGGCGCTAGTGTCTGGTTGGCTACTCTGAAACTAATATGAAGCGTATCGTCAGGTAAAAATTTATTTACTGGAATTCCTGCGGAATACTCTACTCCGTTAACGGTAATCGACTTTTGCAGAGGTGAAGGATATCCCGGATCCGTTGCATTACTGCAGCCCGAAAAGCCTGCAAGAAAAACTATGCATAAAAAGTAAAGTCTCATAAATCCCCCGGATATTATTTTCGCTTATACATAAACTTACTTTTATTAGATAATTGTATCAAGACTCCTCCCCTCCACCAGACTTCCCTCTTCATAGATCGAATATTTGACTAAAACATCCCATTAAACCTTACCTGCCCCGATCTTGCCTTGGGGTTATAAAGTATTTGAAGGCCGAAATGAGGCCGAAATGAGGCCGAGATGAGGCCGAAAGAAATTCAACATTTAAAGATTGAAGCTCCCCAAAAGCATTTTATTTTCGAAATAACTTAACATATTTGGAACTAATATAAAAAAGATATCCGATTTTCTTCATCATTTTCGCTTACATAAGTTTAATAAGCTTGTAAAGTTTTGGAGGATCCTGGATTTCATTCTTCGATTTGAAAGATTTCCCCGATCATCCTCTTTTCTTTTCCAAGTTCAGAAAGAATATTCACATAATGAACCTCCAGCTCGGCTCCGCTCTTATTTAACAAACTCTGCCAGTTATACTTTTCATGGATACTGATACTTCTGTTATATGGCGGCTTAGAATATTCATCCGCCATTTTAAGGAAAAGCAAATATGTAAGCTGTTGGATTAGACAAACTATTTGCTAATTGTTCCGGCGTCATCAGCTATGACATCCGTAAGGTTTTTAGAATCAGTTCTGTAACGGCTCAGGCTGTACTGCTTTCAGCGGGGTTGTACTTGACTGACTTTCCAAAGAAATAAAGTATCCCAATCAAAACAGCTGAGATAATCACTATCGAAAGATAAGGTGAAAATCCCCAGGCAGTGGGAATATCGCCGATCAGCATACAGAGTACAGCAGTAACTACCGCATACGGCAGCTGAGTCCTCACATGCTCTATATGATCGCAGCTTGATGCCATTGAACTGAGAATTGTGGTGTCTGAAATAGGCGAACAATGATCTCCGAATACACACCCTGCCAGCACAGAGCTTATAACTCCGTGAAGGATAATATCATAATCTGCGGGACCATAATGATTCAGAACCGATACCGAGTGCGCAAGCGGAATTACAATAGGCATCATTATGGCCATCGTCCCCCAGCTTGTGCCGGTTGCAAAACTGGTTAACGCACAAACAAGAAACACAATAACAGGAAGTAACCGGGGATTTACAGTGTCGCTTATTATGCTGATTATATAGTCGGCTGTCTTCATATCCTGAGTTATGTTCCCAATCGACCATGCCAGACTTAAAATAATTACCGCAAGCAGCATAGATCTTAACCCCAAAAACCATGCATCAATAGTCTCGCTAAGAGTCATAATCCTCTGCCACAATATCATAACTGCCGCTACCAGGCACGCAGAAAAACTCCCCCACAAAAGCGCAGCATATGAATTTGAGTTTCCAATTATGCCCCGAACAGTATAGTCCGTTATTCCCTGTGCTTTAAGAGAATCGATCCCCGTGTAAACCAGACCTATTATCGTTCCGATAACAATTACCGCTATGGGGATAATTCCATTATACCATTTGGCTTTATCCTCATTACCGAAAATATCGGATGTCTCGGTTAGATCCTTAGAAACCTCAGCGCCTTCCCTGTTGGGCTTTCCCTCGTCCACGGCCCTTTTTTCCGCTTTGTACATAGGCCCAAAATCCCTCTGAAGGAAAGCGGTCATAAAAACAAATATCAGCATTGCTATGGGGTAAAAGCGGTAAGGAATTGTCTTAAGAAAAATGTCGTATGCGTTCTCCGTTGAACCGACGATGCTCAAACCGTTCTGGATTAACCCTACTTCATAGCCTATCCAGGAGCTTACTATAAAAATACTGGCAACCGGTGCAGCGGTAGCATCAACAAAGAATGAAAGCTTCTCCCGTGATATTCTCATCTTGTCTGTTACCGGCCTCATCAGGTTCCCTACAACAAGAGAATTTGCGTAATCATCAAAGAATATCAGTATGCCCGAGAACCAGGTGGCAATCAAGCTTGATCTTCTCGTCTTTGCAAAGCTGGTAACAAGGTTCGCAATACCTCTGGTTCCCCCGCTTTTTGAGATCAGCCCTATCACTCCCCCGAATAGAAGTGTAAACACAATCACCTGGATGTGCGAAGGATCTGCAATGGCGTTAATAATATATGTGTCTATTAGTCTTAAAAACCCGGTTAAGGGATTGTAGTCGTAAATGAAAACAGCTCCCAGATAAACCCCCAGCATGAGAGATACAACCACCTGCCTGAAAATAAGCGCGAGGATGATTGCAATAAGCGGTGGTAAAATGCTGAAAAAGCCTGGGAGAACCCGGAGATTCGCCTCTGTTTTATACCCTGCCAATGAAATGGTGAAATCACCGGTTCTGTTCAGAGATATTGAAGTGTCAACGGTTCCTTTATGCACCGTAAACAGAAAATCCTCTGTTTTTCCATCCGAAGTAAAATTGATCCGGGCAGTGCCTGCCGAATCAGGAAGTCCCGTAACTTTCACCTGGAAATTAATATCCTCAAGGGCAACAGAAGATGTGCTAATCTTTTGCGGAAAGCAGGAAACGGTAAGCAGCAGAAATAACAGGATTGATTTCAAAAGATACCAGTATAATTATCTTCTGATAAGAATTTAATTTAGGTGGAAATATAAACCCCATGGAGAAAAAATCAAAAATATTTTTCATAACTTTACACTAATCTTTTGACGGGTTTAATATTTCAGATGAACAAATCCTTATACTTTGGTGTAATTATTTCCCTGCTTCTTAGTTCATGCGGACCATCAACCAGGAAAAACCATTCGGCTAATAACCTTCCCGGCAGAGTGCAGGAAGTAATTGCCGGACAGGATACCGCTTCATCGCTTGCCGTCTTAAGGGATAAGCAGATTCCGCCAGCCGGCAATCCTAATTCTATAACCGAAGGTACGTTCTCCTTCTCCGGCACTAAGTACTACTCTGTTCTTGCGGAATACCCGAACCCTGTCTATAACCGTTTCGCGGTGATCGATACGAATTATAACGTACTCCTGGTTGATAAATCTCTTAACGGCTACTTAACTGAATCGAAGGTTGTTACTGATCATTTAAGATTTTTTAGGGTTGAAGAGAGTTTTATATCCAAGGGTGTGCTGGGATTAAGAAGGGTGAGCTTCTATTCTGTTGACGATAATGGCCGCGCTGATCTTGTCTTCAGGACTTTCACCGAACTCCACATGCCCGGAATAACTTATAAACAGGATATTGTGAAGATTGAACCGAAAGAAATTCGGTCGATAATTTATAGTACAAGTCCGGGTGAGTCTGAATTAAACAGCGATCACGACGTTTTTCTTTTTGATATCCAATCAGGAAAATATGAAAGCACCTCAAATGCATTTGATGATTTCGTCCTCTCAGAGGTAGATAACTTTGCATCGACAACTAGTAAACCCCAGATCACAAGCCGTGAATCGTACCTTGAACAAATGGGCGCTGCTTCCCCTGGAAAAAAATCTCCCCATAAGCTTGGGAAGTTCTCAATGCCTTTATCAGATGAATGGAATGAAGTTAAAAATGTAACTATATCAGGACTCCTGAAACGGCCTGAATTAGGAACGAAATACATCAACAATCATTACGGGGCGGAAATCTCGGTTATACAGATACCTCCCGACGATTCAGCTGAAAGTCTTATCAGCTTTCATCTCGAAAATACTTCTGCCGGTAATTACAGGGTTCGTTTCAGCGAGAAGGAAGAAAAAGGAAGATATTACTATCAATTTTTTGAATACAGCTGCGAAAAGGAAAAATTCCTGCTGATTCTGCAGACACTGAAAACAACATATGATGAGTATAAAAACGATTACCAGAATCTTATCAATTCATTTTCAATGGACTGCTGATGTATAAAATGCTGATGTTCCTGAAGAAATCGGATGACCCTAATATTCTTAAACATTTCAAAGAGTTCACTCTTCCAATATTGAATGAACTTTCGGGAAAAGAGATAAAGCCTGCTAAAGTTGAAAGCAACCTGCTCCTTGAGCAGAAATATGTATGGTTTTGCCAAGCGGAGGTAAATTCGCGGGACGAATGGAACCGGCTGATGGCCTCAAAAGAAGGGAAAAAACTTAATAAAGATCTGATGGATTTTCATCAGAGTATTGATATTATTTTTGTAAATGATGAAGAGGAATTATGAACCTGTATTTAGTAAGACATTCAGATGCTGAAAAAACTCAGCAGGGAAAACGCGATGAGGAGAGAAAACTTATAAAGGAAGGCAGAGAACGGATAAAAGCTGCGGCCAGTGGATGGATGTATATCATAAGCAGGCTTGATCTTATCTGCAGCTCTCCTTATGCCAGAGCAATGGAAACTGCTGAGCTGATTGCTGAAATATTTGAATATGAAAAAGAAATAATACACGATAAGTCGCTTGCAGCTGGATGCTTTACCAAAGACCTCATTACTCTAGTCAATTCCCTCGGCGCAGAGAATATAATGGTTGTGGGACATCAGCCCGACTTATCAGAACATGTTTCCAATCTTATATCTTCGTCGGGAGCTTTGGTCGATTTCAAAAAAGCAGCATTAGCAAAGATCTCTTTCAACGGAAAGGTAAACCTTGCTAAGGGATATCTGGAGTACCTTGTCCCTTCAGACGCGTTTTTAAAATAAAAAACCGGGTGACCGTTACACAGGCTTCGTGCTTACCGCTGCTTCCTTCCGGACCTGACGGGGTTAGGCACTAACTCGTTAACAGCACCCGGAAATTTCATAAATAAAATTTCTAAAGCGAGGTTCAAATCTTTGAAAATATAACTTATAGATCAAGTTATTTATGGATAATTATTTACTCTTTTTATTCTGTTCGGAAAGTGTGTTCCTCTCCCAGAACATTCCTCCGCTGAAGCCCTGTATCGATTTATCGGTGTCGGCAAGATTTAACCTTTTCTGAGCCAGCATACAGTAATATTCATCAACCTCAACTCCGCAGTAATTTCTTCCCAGCTTTTTAGCTGCCGCCGCGGTTGTGCCTGACCCCAAAAAAGGATCAAAAACCATATCACCTTTATCGGAACTGGCAAGAATAATTTTTGCGAGGAGCTTCTCAGGCTTCTGTGTTGGATGATCGGTATTCTCAGGCATCGACCAGAAAGGAACAGTGATATCCGTCCATATGTTTGAGGGATGAGTAATCCTGAAATTCTTGTTATTTTCCTCAACCCAGTCCTTGGGTTTTCCGTTTTCGCGGTAAGGAGCTAGTACTCTTCGTTTTATTTTAACATCATCTAAATTGAATTTATAATGGCTGCCGGATGTAAAAAACCAGATATCCTCCGAACAATTCTTCCAGTTTTCTTTTGCGCCTCTCCCCTTTTCCCTCTCCCACGTAATCCTGTTCCGCAGAATAAAATATTTTGAACCGGCATTATAGATCGCGGCCGAGGCCTTCCAGTCGCCGCATATATATACCGAGGCGTTGGGCTTCAAAAGTCTTACAATCTTTTCCAGCCAGCTTTCCATCCACACCTGGTACCTGGCGGAGTCGACAATATTAAAGGAATTAGTATTAAACTTCTTGTACATATTGTAGGGGGGATCAAGGAAAAGAAGATCGATAAAAGAATCGGGAAGCAGATCAATTACAGAAAACAAATCCTGGTTAAAAATCTTATTTGCTGCAAACTCTTCTGAAACAGAAGAGTTTATTTTTAGAAGTGACGATTTAAGTTTCTGCTCTTCTCCCTCAGTAATTTCAAGGGTGCGGTTGTAAGGAGCTTTTTCTTTCTTTGGCAATTTATCAGGTCTGATTGGTTAATTTTATGTATTTCGTCCTGATAATTTCCAGTTCTTTTTCTACAATTTCAACTTTTTGTAAAAGTTCGTTCCCCAGTTTTCTCACACTGTCATTAAATATACCCGATTTAGCAGCGTTTTCCAGCTTAATACTTATCTCTGAGATGGTATCCATACCCAATGTCAGGCTGCTCCCCTTAAGTTTATGTGAATGAAAGAGAAGATCCTTTGAATTTTTTCCGGCTATAGCATCAGATATGAGATTAATTGTTTTTGGAAGCTCGGTTATATAAACCTCGAGAAGTTCCATCATGAATAAGGCGTCTTCATTCGAATTAACATCCTGGAGGAAACTTATCTTACTTTCATCGATGATTGAAGAATCACTTTGTTCGGGAAGTCCGTTATTCTGTAGTTTTGCCTCTCCCCATTTTTGAAGACATTCTCCCAGCTTATCCTGCGATATTGGTTTTTGTAGAAAGTCGTGCATACCTGCCTCCAGACATTTTTCTTTGTTCTCTTCAATATTATTAGCTGTCATAGCAACTATAACCGGCTGGTTATCTTTTGATATTGCGTTAACAATAAGTTTTGTTGTTTCAATCCCGTCCATCTCCGGCATCAGCATATCCATAAAAACAACGTCGTACCTTATTTTCTGAACAGCATCCAGTACTTCAAGTCCGTTAGCCGCCACATCTCCTCTGTATCCAAGTCTTTCAAGCATTTTAAGGGCAACTTTCTGGTTTACTGTGTTATCATCAGCAATAAGAATTCTCAGAGGAAATTTTGCAACCTGCAGTTCACCATTAGTTTTATTGCCTTTTTTAGTGCCTGGTCCGGCATTCAGTAACTGCCGCAAGACGTCTCTTAGATTATTGTACTTCACCGGCTTGTTTATAACTGAGATAAGACGGTCTTCTGCTGATCCGATTTTTTTAACTTTTCTCGACATCATACCAAGCAGGATCACCGGAAGGTTTGCGCAGCTCTTAATAGACCTTATCTGTTCAATAAGAGTGTATCCGTCGATTGACGGCATATGCTGATCGATGATCAGAATATCAAACTGATCCTTTTTTAACAGATCGAGAGCCACCCCTGGATAGATAGTCCTGATAGGGATCATATTCCAGCCCAGTACATTCTCGGTAATGCTTTTTAGGGAGACCTCATTATCATCAACAATAAGGACTCGTTTGTTTTCCAGTTCTTTAATTTTCTGCTGGTATATCTTCGACTGAAGCTCCACCGCATCAGCGATTATGGTGAAATAAAAGCTGCTTCCCTGGTTAACTTTACTCTCCATCCACATTTTCCCTCCCATAAGTTCTGTAAGGCGTTTGCTTATCACCAATCCTAATCCTGTACCGCCGTATGACCTGTTAATGGAAGCGTCAAGCTGTGAAAACGCCTGGAACAGTCTGTGCTTTTTATTCTCCGGAATTCCTATGCCCGAATCTCTCACACAGAACTTTATTTCGTATTTATCACCGTCAATTCTCGCGGAAGTTACGGTAACAAGTATCTCTCCTTCTTCAGTAAACTTAACAGCATTACTGAGCAGGTTAGTTAATATCTGCCTTAAACGGGTAACATCCCCCTTAATTGTTGAAGGACAATCACTGTCCAGGTTATAAACCATATCCAGTTTTTTCTCGGCGGCCCTGGTTGCGAGAAGATCGAGTGAATCTTCAATGCAATCCCTTAGTTTAAATGGGTTAGATTCTATCTCAAGTTTCTCTGATTCAATCTTTGAAAAATCAAGCAGATCATTTATAATCACCAGCAGCTGATCACCGCTGAGGCGTATCGACTCTACATATTCCTTCTGCTCTGTCGTAAGTTCAGTATCCAGCAGGAGTCCGGTCATCCCGATAACTCCGTTCATAGGCGTACGTATTTCATGACTCATCGTGGCGAGAAATTCGCTCTTAATCCTTGCTGCATTCTCCGTTTCGATTAACGCCTTATCCAGTTCAAAATTTTTCTTTATAAGTTCATTCTTAATGTGATCCTGTTTAATTACTGCCCCGATAGTGGCTGCCATTGTGGAAAGGAAATATTCCTCGTCTTCATTCCACAGCCTGTCGCTCCGGCAGTCATCGAACCCTATGAAACCCCAGTACTTCTCATCGATCATTATAGGTACGAGTAGAATTGATTTGATATTCCTGTCGACGAAAACGACTTTTTCATCCGGAGGAAGTTTTTTTATAAGAAATTTAAGCGGCTTACCCTTTTCAAAATTTCCGAAAAAATCGAGCGAGGCAAACCGGGAATAAGAAAGCCTCTGTAGTACGGGATTTTTTATTTGTGCTTCCGAGTTTACAGATGACCACTCATACAATATGCTTACGTACATTTCATCGGTCTCTTCGTTAACCTGGTGCTTATAGATATATACCCGGTCAACTTCCGCAGCCATACCAAGGATCCGAAGAGCTTTGGTGAGTCCGGAATTTATATCAGATATTGATATAGCTGTCTGAGTAGCCTCAGCTATACCCTGCAGGAGACGGTCCTTTTTTCTCAGCAGTCTTTCGTTTGATTTTCTCTCAGAGATATCCCTCAGAATGCTTAGAAGAAACTTTTTCCCGTTAAGGTCATCAATAAAAGTATTTGATACTTCCAGGTCTATCAGCATTCCGTTCCATAACCTTACACTCGACTCATACTTAGAACGGAATGAGCTCTCCTTAAAAAAGCTTTT
This sequence comes from uncultured Bacteroidota bacterium, assembly GCA_963771705.1. Lineage (GTDB taxonomy): Bacteria > Bacteroidota > Ignavibacteria > Ignavibacteriales > Ignavibacteriaceae > DATFVA01. The sequence continues at coordinate 232,608 of CAVYUP010000002.1, read as the reverse complement.
ATATTTATCCAGCGCGTCCCGTCCGGTAAATTCATCATAATGAGTTGACAGAAGGGTACCTTCTATTTCCGGTTTATGTTTGTCAATCATACGGGCATACGCATCATTACACATGTATATATAACCTTCTTCGTCAGTAAGCAGCATGCCGTCAGAAGATTTATCCCACACGGTATGAAAAGTATTCTCGGACGATTCCAGTTTCTTCTGTGACTGGATTCGGGAGCTTATATCCCGTAAAGTAGCCTGAGCAAAAAATCTTCCTCCAAGCTCAATCACTCTTCCATTTATTTCTACCGGTATAACACGGCCGTCTTTATGTACTACATCAAACTGAAAAATCATTTCCTCTCTCCCCCTGAAAAGATTTAAGATGAGATTGGTATACTCATATATCTTCGATTGGGGAATGAACTCGGTAAATGATTTTCCTGAGACCTCATAAGGTTCATAGCCGGTCAGTTCTTTGCAGGAGGGACTGATATAGGAAATTTTTCCGGATGCAGATAATCTTAGTATTACATCCAGGCTGGCCTGGGTTACAAGGTTGAACTCAAGGTAAGATTCCCGGTAACGCTCTACAGCGGCTGATAAATCATTCAGTATATCATTCGCTGCGGAACCATGATCACCCTGCTTCAGTTCTTTCAGGAGACTCTGAAGTGTATGTAATTCTTCCAGGTTTTGTTCAATATATTGTAAATTTTTCTTCAAATAGAGTAAAATTCACCTCGATAAGTACCTGTTCCAGGTTGTTTAGTTGAAATGTCCACTATTATGAGACACTTCCCGTAATATGTCACAATTTTTATTCCAATAAAAAGGGAAATAGTACTGTATTGACCGGAAGGCGAGGTTTTTAATCGGAAAGAACACCCGGCAGCACCACAATTCTGTTTGCTTAGCAGGCAAGTATTCTCTAATTTTGATCACAATTTTTATTGAATTCTGGAGAAAATCTCTATATGAAAAGAACTATAATAACAATGCCGGGCGATGGTATTGGAAAAACTGTATTACCGGAATCTTTAAGGGTACTTGAGGCTGTCGGATTTGAAGCTGAATACATACATGCCGATATTGGATGGGAATTCTGGTGCAAGGAAGGTAACGCGCTGCCGCAGAGAACCCTGGATCTGCTGGAAAAACACAAAATAGGATTATTCGGCGCGATTACTTCAAAGCCAAAAGATGCCGCTGCAAAAGAACTTAATGAAGACTTAAGAGATCAGGGATTTGTTTATTTCAGTCCCATCGTAGGATTAAGACAGCACTTCAATCTTGATCTATGTATCCGCCCCTGCCGTTCTTTCAAAGGAAACCCGTTAAATTTTATTAGAAGAGACGCAAAAGGCGGATTTGAAGAGCCCCTGGTAGATGCTATTATATTCAGACAGAATACCGAAGGATTATATGCTGGTGTTGAATGGACTAATCCTCCTAAAGCCGTAAGAGATGCGCTCGAGACTCACCCGAAAATGAAAGCATTTAAACAGGTTCCCAGTGAGGATATGGCGGTATCAACCAGGATTATGTCAAGGAATGCCTGCCAGAGAATTATACGCGCCGCATTTGAATATGCAAAGAAATATGATTATAAAAATGTAACTATATGTGAAAAGCCTAATGTTCTCAGAGAAACTTCAGGAATGATGCTTAATGAAGCCAAAATAATCGCAAAAGAATATCCGGGTATTGATCTGTGGGATACCAATATAGATGCTCAGATGATGTGGCTGACAAAAAATCCGGAGATTTACGGAGTCATTGTGGCAGAAAATATGTTTGGCGATATTATTAGTGACGGATTCGCAGGACTGGTAGGCGGTCTGGGCTTTGCCTGCAGCGCCAATATCGGTGAAGACGTGGCTGTTTTTGAACCGACTCATGGATCTGCGCCTAAATATCAGGAACTGAATCCTTCAATAGTGAACCCGATTGCAATGTTCCTAAGTGCCTGTATGATGCTCGATCATATTGGAGAGAATGATAAAGCTGAAAGGATAAGAACAGCTATAGCCAGAGTTATTGAAGAAGGTAAAGTGAAAACATACGATATGATGAAACTTAAAGGCAGCGCTGATGTATTCAGGCATGGAGCATGTACTACTCAGCAGATGACCGATGCTGTAATAGCTGCTATGTAATTTATGGGTCATTATTAGCGAAGCGAAGCAATCTCTAAGCGTTGCTGTCTTCGCAGTGATTGTCATTGCGAACGCATTGAAGCAATTTCTAAGTATTATCGTCAGACTCTATGCTAAATCGTTAGTACAATAATAAAGGGAGGTTATCATTATGAACGGAATTATACTCATTCTGCTAGCTATTGTTTTCTATGCAGTAGCTTACCGTTTATATGGTACATTCATTTCCCGTAAGCTAAAAGTAAATAAGGAGCGGGAAACTCCATCGCATACGATGTACGATGGGGTCGATTATGTCCCTGCAAAGTCACCTGTTCTGCTGGGACATCATTTCGCGTCAATAGCAGGAGCAGGACCTATCGTAGGTCCGGTAATTGCCGCGGGATTCGGATGGATACCGGTTTATATATGGGTTCTTTTCGGGGCGGTTTTTATTGGAGGAGTGCACGACTATACAACCATCATAGCCTCTATACGCCATCAATCGAAATCAATAGGTTTTATAATTGAAAAGTATATCGGCATAAGCGGTAAAAAGCTGTTCCTCCTTTTCGCCTGGGCCACCTTAGTACTTGTTGTTGCTGTATTTGCCATCATTGTAGCGGACACGTTTACAAGCATTCCTGCAGCCGGCACTTCATCAATTCTCTTTATGCTTCTTGCTGTTCTTTTCGGCCTGGCAATTTATAGAATAAAAATACCTTTGTGGATTGCCTCCGTTGTGGGTGTTGTTCTTTTATTCGGATGCATACCGCTGGGTGAGATGTTTCCGCTTCACCTTTCTAAAACTACCTGGGAGATCATCCTCTTCGGTTACATCTTCGTTGCATCAGTTACCCCGGTATGGATTTTATTACAGCCGCGCGATTATCTGAACTCATTTTTTTTATATGCTTTAATGCTGGGCGGAGTTGTTGGAGTATTCTTTGCGTCACCTGAAATGAATATACCCGCGGTAGCTACTTTCAGTCTCGATAAAGTCGGTTACCTATTCCCCGCCCTGTTTGTAACCGTTGCCTGCGGCGCCGTAAGCGGATTCCATTCAATTGTTGCCAGCGGTACTACGGCAAAGCAGCTTAATAAGGAAACAGATGGAAAGCTTATTGGATACGGAGGTATGCTGATTGAAGGTGTCCTTGCTGTTTTAGCCCTGATAGCCGTGTCGGCTCTCGGAAGCTCTCAGTTCTCCGATATACTGCTGAACAAAGGACCTGTTGCCGCGTTCTCTATTGGTGTCGCGGCCTTCATAGAAAGTATTCCCTTTCTATCTATTACTGCCTCAACAGCAACCAATTTTGTAGCTCTGGCTGTTGCCGCGTTCGCGTTAACCTCACTCGACACAGCTACAAGGCTGGGAAGGTATACGTTCCAGGAATTTTTTGAGATAACCGGAAGTAAGGAGCAGTCGTTTTTAGTTAAAAACAGATTTGCGGCTACAGCTATAACGGTATTTTTTGGCGCTGCTTTAACGTTAAGCGGTCAGACTATGTCAATCTGGCCGGTATTTGGAAGCGCCAACCAGCTCCTTGCGGCTCTCGCCCTGCTGGCAATTACTGTATGGGTAGCTGATCTGAAGGAGAATTACCTTTTTGCTTTAATCCCCATGCTTTTTATGTTCACTGTAACTCTTTCAGCTCTGGGTATGCTCTTTTATACCAATATTTCAAATGGACATTATATACTTTCCTTTATTTCAGTGCTCTTATTCTTACTTGCCATCCTGCTTGGGATAAAAGCTTATATCGTCCTTATTCATAAAAAGCCTGTGAAGGTTGAAGAAAAATTAATTACCGGATAAAGAGGAATCAATGCGCGATAAAATATTAGAAATCTGGCCTGAACTGGAATGGATTAAAAATGAAGAACTGAAAGAAAAAACTATTCAGTGCTGGATATATGCTGTTGAGAACAGCGTGTTAAGTACGGAAGATCTGAAGGTTATCCCCTTCTCGCTGCTTATAAAGGACTGTAAAATATCTTTTATGAACCATAAGAGAACTGCGGTTCAGTTATCAGTGGAAATAGCTGAAAGAATGAAAAAGAATTTTGGAGATGAAATAAGTATCGATATGGATTACCTGGTTTCGGGCGCCATACTTATAGATGTAGGCAAGCTGCTGGAATATGATAAAGTTGATGGGAAGCTTACAACAAGCAAGGCCGGTAAACTTCTTCGCCATCCATTCAGCGGCGTTTCAATTGCCGATCGCTTCGGTCTGCCTCCGGAAGTGCAGCACATTATAGCTTATCATGCAAAAGAAGGAGATCTTGCTAAAAGAAGCGTAGAGGCGATCATCGTCCATCACGCGGATTTTGTTTCATTCGAACCATTTAAAGCATAAATCATTGTTCATTCGCTTTATTGTTTAATTGTTTATTCTGGAGAACACCATGAGTCAGACTTTAATAGAAAAAATAGCAGAGAAATACGCGGTGGGACTTGAACCCGGTCAGAAAGTTCATGCAGGCGACTATCTTTCCATTCGTCCCGCTTACGTTATGACACACGATAATACAGGAGCTGTAATACCCAAATTCAAATCGATAGGCGCCAGCCGCCTTGCCAACCCGAGGCAGGTTGTACATACACTCGATCATAATGTTCAGGATAAGAGTGAAAAGAATCTTGAGAAGTACAGGAAAATCGAGGAATTCTCGAAGAGCATGGGCGCGGATTTTTATCCTGCGGGCCGCGGAATCGGACACCAGATTATGGTTGAGGAGGGCTATGCGTGGCCCGGAACTATGGCGGTTGCTTCTGATAGTCATTCTAATATGTACGGAGGGATCGGCTGTCTCGGCACTCCAGTTGTCAGAACGGATGCCGCAGCCTTGTGGGCTACCGGAAGGACATGGTGGCAGGTACCCCCCATCGCGAAAGTTGAGCTAAAAGGTAAACTGAGGAAGGGTGTAACAGGCAAGGATCTGATAATAGCTCTCTGCGGCTTCTTCAACAATGACGAGGTTCTTAACCATGCAATCGAATTTACCGGTGAGGGTGTTAAGAATCTTTCCGTTGAAGAGAGATTGACTATCGCTAATATGACTACTGAGTGGGGAGCTCTTGCAGGCGTTTTTATTATCGATGAAAAAACAATAGAATGGTTGAAAAAAAGGACTGATTTTGTCTCAAAACGAGGCCCTGAAAAAGTAAATTCAGACGCCGATGGAAACGGAAACCACCCCAGAATGAACCTGAAGCATATAGAAGAACTTGAAAATAATATCCCTCAGGCCGATAAGGGCGCATTCTATGCGAAAGAACTGACGATTGACTTATCTACAATCGAGCCTCTTGTATCAGGACCGAATACTGTTAAAACAATGACTCCTGTTTCCGGTCTTAATAATGTAAAGATAAATAAGGCCTACCTCGTGTCCTGCGTGAACAGCCGCGTTGATGATATCGCCGAGGCTGCCGCCATCGTCAAAGGAAAGAAAGTAGCCGAAGGCGTTCAGTTTTATATTGCGGCCGCTTCCAGTGAAGTACAGGCTGAGAGTGAAAAGCAGGGCTACTGGCAGACGCTTGTTGAAGCCGGAGCAGTTCCCCCTCCCTCCCGGATGCGGACCCTGTATAGGACTGGGTGTGGGTCTCCTGGAGGATGGCGAGGTTGGAATATCGGCCACCAATAGAAACTTCAAGGGAAGGATGGGCTCACCAAATGCACAGGCATACCTTGCCTCTCCTGCCGTTGTTGCTTCATCCGCTATAGCAGGTAATATATCCTTCAGATGGACTGAGGAAAATCAGAAGCTTTTGGGAGATATTAAGGTTAACGAAAAGCAGGAAACAGAATCGGGTGAGGTTAAAATAATCGAAGGCTTTCCGAAGGTCCTAAAAGGCGAGCTTATTTTCTGCAATCAGGATAACCTGAATACCGACGGAATATATCCCGGAAAATATACCTACATCGATGACTTTACTCCAAAGCAGCAGGCTGAAGTTGTAATGGAAAATTATGATCCTGAATTTGGTAAAATAGTCAAAGAAGGTGATATACTTGTCGGAGGCTTTAACTTCGGAACCGGATCATCCCGCGAACAGGCCGCTACTGCCTTAAAATACAGGGGGATTAAACTTGTTGTGGCCGGATCATTCAGTGAGACATATAAGCGCAATGCTTTGAATAATGGTTTCCTGATTATTGAATGTCCCAGACTGGTTAATGATCTAAAAGCTGAATATGGCAAGGATAAAATGACCGTTAAGACCGGCATTACGGCCGAGGTAAATTTCACTAAATCAAAAATTATCGTTGGTCAGAAGTCCTATTCAATCGATCCGGTAGGAGTTCCGGCTCAGGAACTGATTGTGTACGGGGGACTTGAAGAATGGGTTAGAAAGAACCTGTAACTATTTAACTTAAACCATTTAACAAATAGACAATTAAACCATGAACAAATCTATATCAAGAACTATATCCGAATTTGCTGTAAACCTGAAATATGAAGACCTCCCATCGGAAGTTATATACCAGGTTAAACGTTTTCTGTATGATTCAATCGGCTGCGCATATGGCGGTTACCACACAAGAGATGTAAACATACTAAGAGATATTTACCTGGAAATGGGTGGTAAGCCTGAAGCCTCTTTGATCGGGTTCGGTGATAAAATACCTGCTGTTAATGCTGTGCTGGTAAATTCATTGATGATACGAGCCCTCGATTTTAATGATATCTACTGGAAGGAAGATCCTTCTCATCCCTCCGATCTCATTCCCGCGGCGCTTTCATCCGCAGAGATGACCGATTCATCAATGAAGGATATAATAACTGCTATTGTTCTTGCTTATGAATTTGAACAGAGATTGTGTGAGTTTGCTGTGCCCGGAATACGGGAACGTAAATGGCATCACGCGGCTCTTACACAGTTTGTATCTCCAATCGTGGCTGGTAAAATTCTGGGGTTAAGTGTTGATCAGATGGTAAATGCGATCGGCATAAACGGAAGTCACAACCATACCATCGGCTGCCCCACTGCGGGCAAACTTACTATGATGAAAAATACAGTCGATCCAATGGCAGTTCAGTCGGGTGTGTTCGCATCTCTTATGGCCCAGAGAGGCTACACAGGTACGGAAGCTGTGTTTGAAGGTAAAGAGGGTTTTATGGATACTTTCCTTGGCTGGGATGCTAAATTACAGAAGATCTCACCTGTTAAGATGCAGGGACGTGATGGTTTATCTGAATGGAAATGGAATATTGATAAGCTTACTTGCGGACTGGGAGAAAGTTATAAAATAATGGAGTGCGGAATGAAGGCATTCCCTACTGAAGCACTGACGCACACTCATCTTTCCGCCACCTTAAACGTTGTTACAAAAAATAATATCTCCTACGATCAGATAGATACTGTTACTCTGACTACTCTCGCCCAGGCGTATGATATTCTCTTTGACCGTCATAAATACAGACCTGAATCGAGAGAGACCGCAGATCATTCGCTCCCCTACTGTATTGCTTCCGCACTTGTGGATCATAAGATCACTACACAGTCATTCTCCGATGAAAAGATGAAAGACCCGAGAATATGGGAGGTGATCGATAGGATAAAAGGAGAGCCTTCTCAGGTGTTCGAGGAAATGTTCCCTGCAAAGCAGCCGAGCAAAGTTGTGGTCAGGACAAAAGACGGAAAAGAATATTCTGAATACCTGGAATACCCTAAGGGTGATCCGCGCGAACCTATGACAATGGAAGACCTGGAGAATAAATTCAATGCTCTTTCAGAAGAACTTCTTAATCCGGAAAGGCAGAAGGAAGTTAAAGAACTTATCTTCAATTGTGAGCATCTGACAGCCGGGGAATTTATGAACAAACTTGTTGTTTAACCAATACTCTGTTAGTTATCAATAAGTTTTAGTTCTTGAAAGGATGTTTCCACAAACCTCTGGTTGTGCCGGCATAAACTACATGTCCTTAACGTAATCGGATAGTACAAGCTAATCTCTCACGAACAGTTATATTCATACCTCCATTCGCTTATAATTACCAATTTTTGCAGTTTATTTATTAAATTTGAAGACATAAATAATTGTTTATATGTATCTTTTTAACCATCCTTCATTCGGGAAATTATTTATAATATGAGCAAATCAAATAATTCAGCTGTCGCGGGAACAAGAGGCGATGCCGTTCGATCTGACTGCTACTTTGAAATAACAAAAAAGAATTCCGGGGGAATTGTAATAGATCTGAAGAGTAAGGTAGAACTGATGTACGGGGAAGCGATCAAAAAGCAGATACTGGACATGTGTAAATTCTTCAAAATCAACGATGCTGAAGTTGTTATTGAGGACAGCGGTGCACTCCCCTTCACCATTGCGGCAAGGTTCGAGATGGCGGTCAAGAAACTGATGCCCGAAACTATCACTGAATATCTCCTCCCCTTCAATAAAAAGAATCAATATAAAACGGCTAAGGATAAGCTGAGACGCAGCAGGCTGTACCTGCCGGGAAATGAACCTAAATTTTTTATCAACGCAGGACTCCATTCTCCCGACGGCATTATCCTCGATCTGGAAGACAGTGTTGCTCCTTCAGAAAAAGAAGCGGCTCAACTAATTGTTAGAAATGCCCTCCGCTCTGTGGATTTCTATGGCGCCGAAAGAATGGTACGCATCAATCAACTCCCGAAAGGGTGCGCAGATTTGAAGTATATAGTGCCTCATAATGTTCATGTAATTCTTATTCCTAAATGCGAGTCGGCTGAGCAGGTCGTTCAGGTAGATAAAGAAGTCGCCAGACTGCGTAAAGAACATAATGTTAAAAATGAAGTTTATTTAATGCCGATTATTGAGAGCGCGCTCGGTGTTATGAAGGCATATGAAATTGCGTCTGCATCCAAGAATAATTGCGCTCTGGCTATAGGACTTGAGGATTACACCGCGGATCTTGGTACTCAGAGAACCAACGAAGGAAAGGAAAGCATATTTGCCCGCCAGATGCTTGTCAATGCTGCTAAAGCTGCCGGGATCCAGGCGATAGATACAGTATTCTCTGATGTTGGTGATATGGAAGGTCTGCGCCAGAGTGTAATTGAGGCAAAATCTCTCGGCTTTGAAGGAAAGGGGTGCATTCATCCCAGGCAGATACAGGTTGTTCACGAGGCATTCGCCCCGACTGTAGAAGAAATCGAAAAGGCAAAGAAGATCGTTCTTGCGTTTGATGAGGCAGAGAAAAAAGGACTGGGTGTAGTTTCCCTTGGAAGCAAGATGATTGACCCCCCGGTTGTTAAACGCGCCATAAGAACTATCAACCTTGCGATCTTAAATAATTTGCTGAAGGATAACTGGAAAGAAACCCTTTAACTAAACAGTTTAACCATTTAACAATTTACTCGAATGAAATTAGTAAAAAACGCTGCGGGAAGATTAGTTCCTGATGAAATAAACGGTACTCCTCAAATTCCATTTAAGGGAGTTAATAAGTATAAACCTGAAGGCGGCAAAGCAAAACCACCTGTAAGAAGCTGCGTGGATTATCCTGCTGATGGTAATAAAGTAGTTAAGAACCTTAAAGAAGCTTTGAAGAAAGCTGGACTAAAAGATGGAATGACTGTCTCCACGCATCACCACCTTAGGAACGGCGATGTTGTTACCAATATCCTGTTCGATACCATTAAAGAGATGGGCATAAAGAATATCCGGTGGTTCCCGAGCGCTTCATTCCCTGTCCATGAACATTTGATAAAATATCTTAAGGATGGAACTATCCATCATATCGAAGGGAGTATGAACGGTCCCCTCGGAAGGTTTACTTCTGAAGGCAAAATGAAGGGGGTTGGAGTGCTTCGCTCTCACGGGGGGAGATACCAATCGATCCAGGATGGTGAGGTTCACATTGATGTCGCTGTGATCGCTGCTCCTACTGCCGATCCTTTCGGCAATGCTACAGGCGACCGTGGTCCTTCGGCCTGCGGACTGCTTGGTTTTGCGCTTGGAGATTCCGAATACGCCGACAAAGTAATAGTTGTAACTGATAACCTTGTCCCCTTCCCCTGCGTGCCCTGGCAGATACAGGGAAATAATGTCGATTATGTGGTTCAGACTGATACTCTCGGCGATCCAGGGAAAATCGTATCAGGCACAACTGAAGTTACTAAATCGCCTGACAGGCTTTTAATAGCAGAATATGTTGCACGATTCCTCGATGAGGCCGGAATAATGAAAGACGGGTTTTCTTTCCAGGCCGGAGCGGGAGGTACGGCACTTGCTTTCGCGCTGTTCTTAAAAGAGCGAATGAAAGCTAAAAATGTAAAAGCCAGGTTTGTAAGGGGCGGCAGCACAAAATATCTTGTCCAGATGCTGGAAGAGGGACTGACGGACTATATACTCGACGGACAGACATTCGACCTTGAGGGTGTGAGAAGTATGCGCGAGAATACGGGGCATGTTAATACTTCCCCTTTTACAAGCTACAACTTTCATGGAAAAGGAAATTTTGCTTCAATGGTTGACGCTGTTGTACTCGGCGCTACTGAGGTAGACGTAAATTTCAACGCCAACGTAGTTACTCACTCTGACGGCTTTCTGCTTCATGGCATCGGCGGATGGCAGAACTGTTTATTCTCGAAATGCACTATACTTGCTATTCCTTCCTTTAGAGATAGGATCCCGGTAATTGTTGATGAAGTTACCACCCTCTGCGGTCCCGGTGAGTTAATCGACGTTATTGCAACCGAACGAGGATTGTGTATAAATCCCAAAAGAAAGGACCTCATTAAAGCTTTAAAGAATTCCACTATCCCGATGGTTGATATCAACGACTTAAAAAAAGAGGTCGATATAATCTGCGGAGGAACTCCTTCAAAACCGGAATTCAATAAAGACAAAGTGGTTGCTGTAATAAAATGGGTCGACGGAACGGTGCTTGATTCTGTTTTCGAAGTAGTCTGATTACCCGAAGCAGAATTTCGATTCTGCTTTTGCATCCCGATCAATGACTCCGAAACCAATAATTCCGGATTCACTTAAACGATCCCGTCTTCCGTATATTCCCTCATAACATATTCCCGGGTTGAACCCTTTTTATCTTTTCTGAATCAAACTATTCCGAATACTAAATTTTAGGAATATTTAACTTTCAGAGGTAACAATGTTAAAAACAAATCTTACTCACGTTCTTTCGCAGAAAGAACATTCAGAACTATTAAATGATAATGAGAATGTGATGATCTGCTGCGGCAGAATGGGGCCGATGTGCATCCCTGTATATGAAGCTATGGAGGAATTAGAGTCTGAATATCCCGGGGTGAAATTCGCCGATATGGCTTTTGATTCACCTGATGCCGGCGTAATCCGTAACCTTCCTGAAGCGAGAAATTTTTCGGGACTTCCTTTTACCATTTATTATAAAAACGGTAAAGTGGTAGAGGCTACAAGTAGTATCCAGACAAGAGATCAGATAACATCAATCCTTGACAGGCATTTCAAAGAGGATCTTAACTCGGTAGCTTAAACTCAGATATTAACCGGAACACAAGCTGAAGTAAGTTTTAGAGGTTTGTGTTCCTTCTATTAAATTCTATTGGAAAGAATATGGATAACCACTTTGATGTAATTATTGTCGGCGCAGGTCCTGCGGGACTTACAGCCGGAATTTACCTTTCGAGGGCAAAACTAAAAACTCTTATTATCAACGAGGGCGCTGTAGGAGGACAACTCGTCCTGACCCACGAGATTGCAAATTACCCCGGAGTTGAAAGCATAAGCGGATATGAGCTGGCCCGTAACATGAAATTGCAGGCACAGAAATATGGATGCATAATTAAGTCAAATACAAAGATTACATCAATAGAATTAAAAGACGACTTAAAGAAAGTAGTGGTTAACAACAGGGATACCTACACATCTGACGCATTGATTTTTACTACCGGAGGCAGATCAAGACAAATTGGAGCTGCCGGAGAAGATCTGTTTAAGGGGAAAGGCATCTCTTATTGTGCAACCTGCGATGGGGACTTCTTTCAGGATAAAGAGATAATAGTTGTAGGGGGCGGTAATACTTCACTGGAAGAAGCGGTTTCTCTTACAAAGTATGCATCAAAGGTGACAATTGTTCATCAGTTTGATCACTTTCAGGCTTTCGCACATTATGTTGATGAAGCTGAAAGAAATGAAAAAATCAGATTCATTATGTCGTCAGAAATCAATGAGTTTGTGGGTGATGAAAGGCTGACATCTGTCAAAATAAAGAATAAGATGACGGGGGAAATTTATGAAATGAAAATTGACGGCGTTTTCATTTTTATAGGTTATGTTCCGAACACCGAATCACTCGACGGCCTGGTTGAATTAAATCAATGGAAAGAAATTATCACAGATAAGGATATGAAAACAAATGTCAATGGGGTCTTTGCCGCCGGTGATTCAATCCATAAGAAATATCGTCAGGTTACCACTGCAGTTTCGGACGGCACTATTGCAGCCTTGAGTGCTGCTGAATTCGTGAATAACCTTAAAAAGGCAAGAACTGAAACTGAACTGGTAGTTTGAATAACTCCCCCCTCCTTCCACCACATAGTATGGGTCTGAGAACGTCCCCCCAAGGCACTGTTTCGGTATGCCCATTTCTTCATCATAATAAAAGTAGTATAATTATCTTAACTTAGCTGCAATAAGAATTCCTACTAAAAACTAAATAAGGTAATGTTGGAACCGAAAGAAATACTGGAAAAGTACTTTGGGTATGAAGAATTCCGCGGGAAGCAGGAAGAGATAATACGAAGAACTCTGAACGACCGGAAACATTCACTTGTTATAATGCCTACCGGAAGCGGGAAATCCCTTTGTTATCAGGTCCCTGCATTATTAACGGAAGGCGGAACTATTGTTATTAGTCCCCTCATCGCCCTTATGCAGGACCAGGTTGATGCTCTCCGTAAAAAAGATATCAGCGCCGCCTTCATAAACTCAACCCTCTCTAAACAGGAAAGAGATCAGAGGCTGAAACAGTTTGTTGACGGCACTATAAAAATGCTCTACGTTACGCCTGAAAGATTCCGTAAACCTGAATTTGTTAAAGCTCTGCAGAAAGTAGATATATCCCTTCTGGCTGTAGACGAGGCCCACTGCATTTCGGAGTGGGGGCACGACTTTCGTCCCGATTACTCACGCCTGGGTGAATTCAGAGAGTTAATGCACAACCCGCTTACAATCGCGCTTACAGCAACTGCCACCCTGGAGGTTCAGCAGGATATAATCAGTAAGCTCCGTCTCAATAAAGATGATGTCGAAATTTTCCACCAGGGAATAGAGAGGCCTAATCTCCGTCTGGAAGCACAGGATATCTTCGAGGATAAAGAGAAAACCGAATGGATGCTTAAGATAATAAATGATTACAGCGGTTCGGGAATAATATATTTTTCACTCATCCAGACTCTGGAAAAATTCGCACAGGTTCTCCGCGATAAAAAAATTCCTCACGGAATTTATCACGGTAAGCTGAATGATAAAGACAGGAAAAGAATGCAGAGGGAGTTTTTAAGCGGCAGTCAGGCTCTTATTCTTGCAACCAACGCTTTCGGGATGGGTATAGATAAACCTGATATCCGTTTTGTAATTCACGCGGAAGTTCCCTCTTCTGTTGAATCATATTATCAGGAAATCGGCAGAGCCGGCAGAGACGGAAAACCATCAGACTGTCTTCTTCTTTACAAACAGGATGATCTGTATATCCAGATGGATTTTATTAAATGGTCTAACCCCGATGCCAATTTTTATTCAGCTCTGTATGACCTTCTCAGAAGAGAAATTTCAGCGGTTAATTCCGTCGGTGTTGAATACCTTAGAGAACAGATGAACTTCAAGAACAGAAGTGACTTCAGAATAGAGACCGCTCTGGGTATTTTCGACAGGTACGGCGTTACTGAAGGTTCGGTTGATAATAAAAATCTCACAATTACAGGTGAATTCCCCCCCGAACTCGATAATGAGGAACGGCTTCAGGAAAAGTTAATGAGTGATAATAAAAAACTTCTTTCAATGGTGAATTATTTCAAAACAAATGAATGCCGAAGAGTTTATATATCAGAATATTTCGGCTTTCATGATGAGAAGCCCTGCGGCAACTGTGATAACTGCCTGAAAAATTCCGCTATAATGGATTAATGTTATTCTTCTATGAAATTTTTGATTCGCTGCACATCAGCTGTCATGAACGGTATTTATTATGACTTTGATGTTAAACCTTACGGAGAAATTTTATGAAACTTCCTTATTCAAAAATCAAATACGCCGTGGCAGCAGCCCTCGTTTTGTTAATATTCCCGGCGATTGGTGAAGTTATAGAGAAACGCCAGAAGTGATTGCTAAATCACACATTTTCAATATTTGTGCTCAATTTAATACGAGTGAAAGGATGGGGTAAGTATTATTGCACACCCAATTAAGGTAATGAAAATGAAAAAAGCATATTCTGTAATATTTATATTGTGCCTGCTCGCGGCAGGCTGCACCAGTAAAAGTAAAGATCAGTTAAACACTCATTTTCCGGAACAGACCCAAAAGCAGCCGGAAAAAAAGTATAATGTATCCGGAGATACTCTGATGGGAGGAGATACTTTTGTTACGACTGGTCCGGCAGGTTCAATGAATCAAAAACAGGGTCGGATAGTAATGATAGCTGACTCAGGACTGGCATTACCTGTAAAATTAAATGATGACAACAAAATTATGGCTATAGGACTAACTGACAGCACTCTTTACCAGGTTAAAAAATTAGGAAATAAGACGGCCCTTGTTCTCCCTGATTCCAATAAAGTTCTTAAGGACGGAAGAATGATGCTTCTTACCGATGATGGTGAAATGCTTGAAGTCAAACTTATTGATAATAAGATGGTAGTCTTGACTAAAAATAATACAATGCTTCCGCTGGAAAAGAAATAAGATGAGATTACCTCCGCTTTTTAAGGGAATGACCTGCCGTCATTCCTTTTTTTATAAATTTAACTGTTTTATTTTATACCAGGTATTTTGAAAAATAAAGAAGTTTATGAAAGAGGATAAACAGACAGGAACAACCTTGTACATCAGGAACATGGTATGCAACAGGTGTATAAGGGTTATAGAGGAAGAGTTTCAGAAGCTTGGTCTTAATATTCAGAGTATTACCCTGGGAGAAGTGAAGGTTGAAGAGCATCTGGATGAGGATATGATTGAAAGGATCAGGAATATTCTTGATGAAAACGGTTTTGAGCTTATCGAAGACAGAAAGATAAGAACAATTGAGCAAATTAAACTGCTGATAATTGAATTAATCAGGGACGAAGAGAAGATCGCCGGAAAAATAAATATATCCGAATATCTCTCTGAAAGGATGAACGCTGATTATCATTATCTCAGTACCCTCTTCTCTTCAGTTGAAAATATAACTATCGAACACTTCTTTATTCTCCAGAAAATTGAAAGAGCAAAGGAATTGCTGAAATACGGTGAACTGACTCTCAGCGAGATAGCTTTCCGCCTTGGATACAGCAGCGTTGCGCATTTATCCGCACAGTTCAAAAAAGTTACCGGAATGAATGCCAACCAGTTCAAATCCATGACAGAAAATACACGCAAACCCCTGGATCATGTGAAATAACACATAAATCCTTCCTGAAAATCATATAACTTTTTCCAATAATTATATAACGGCCATAGGGCCTCCTTATACTATATTTGTACAGTTAATATTTATAACCAAAAATAAAGGAAATATTCAGATGACAACAAAAGAGATCAAAATTGATGGGATGAGCTGCGGTCATTGTGAAATGGCTGTAAGAAAAGAATTATCAAGACTTGACGATGTTAAAGTTAAAAAAGTTGAGATAGGCGAAGCAATAGTTGAATACGACGAAACTAAAACAAATGAACAGAAGATTTACCAGGCGATTGAAGAAGCGGGCTATAAACCGGTTTTAACCAGAAGTTAAAGACATTAACTGTTTCAAGGGGTACTTTGATACGTCCAAATAAGATATTCAGAGCGTTGAAAGGTCTTATCGGGTTATTGTTGCCTGATTGGAGCCATTTTTAAGGAATAATTTTTATGAAAACAGAGACACAAGAAAATAATATAAATAACACGGTAATAAAATCTTTAACCTTACCCGTTGAAGGAATGACCTGCGCAAGCTGTGTGGCCCGGGTTGAAAAGGCTTTGAAGAAAGTAGAAGGTATAGGCGAAGTAAATGTCAACCTTGCTACCGAGAAGGTTACGCTTTCGTATGATCCTGCCCGGACTGACGTATCAAAATTCACTCGGGTTGTTGAAGATGCCGGATATAAACTTCTTCCTTCTCCTGAAGAGAAAGAGACTGATGGGCGTGATGAAATAGAATCGGCATCTGATATACAGCATAAGGAATCATACCTTAAACTCAGGAACGAATTCATATTCAGTGCCGTGCTGTCTATTCCTATAATGATTGTCAGTATGCTTATGATGACATCATGGTTCAGGAATGCGATTCCTCTGACCATAGATGAAGTTAATAAAATTCTTTTCCTTGGTTCTACTTTTGTCATATTTATCTCCGGTAAAAGGTTCTACTCATCATCATGGAAGATAGCGAAGCATTTTTCGGCCGATATGAATACTCTGGTTGCTGTAGGTACGGGGACTGCTTACATATATAGTACGATCGTGGTTCTGTTTCCTGAATTACTCAACCTGAGTAATTCAGAAGGACATATTTATTTTGATACCGCTGTTATAATAATAACCCTTATCCTTATGGGGAGACTTCTTGAGGCGAGAGCAAAATCAAAAACTTCCTCGGCTATAAAGAAACTACTCGGACTGCAGCCAAAAACTGCAAGGGTGCTGCGGAATAACGTGCAGACCGACATCCCTATAAAAGATGTAGTCAGCGGCGACATTATTATTGTAAGGCCGGGAGAAAAAATTCCGGTCGACGCTTCTATAATTGAAGGTTATTCCTCTATTGATGAATCGATGATCACGGGCGAGAGTATTCCGGTTGAAAAAACCACCGGGGCCAGGGTAATAGGCGGAACTATAAACAAGAATGGAAGCCTTACCATCAAAGCTGAAGCAGTTGGAAAAGATTCAGTTATATCCCGTATCGTAAAACTTGTGGAGGAAGCCCAGGGCTCTAAAGCACCAATACAGAGCCTGGCTGATAAAGTTGCCTCGGTCTTCGTACCGGTTGTAATAGGAATCGCCCTGCTGACATTCCTTGCATGGTATTTCGTTGGCGGCATACCTTTTACTGCGGCTATGCTGAATTTTATAGCGGTAATGGTAATTGCCTGTCCCTGTGCGCTGGGACTTGCTACGCCAACAGCAATTATGGTTGGAACCGGGCTGGGAGCTAATAACGGAATTATGATCAAGAACGCGGAAAGCCTGGAACGGCTTAATTCAGTCACAACTATTATCTTCGATAAAACAGGCACGATTACAATCGGGAAACCTGTTGTTACAGACGTTATCACAAAGAACGGAATGGATGAAGATACACTTCTTCAGACGGCCGCTTCACTTGAAGCAAGATCGGAGCATCCTCTTGCGGCTGCTATTGTAGAATATGCTTCATCTAAAAATATCTCATTAAAGGAAGTGAGCAGGTTTAATTCATTGACCGGAACCGGGATAGAAGCAGGGTTCGATAATTCAGAAGTACTTATCGGCAATTCTGCCCTAATGAAGGAAAGAGGGATAAACATAGACGGATCGGTTACGGAAGAGATAGAGAGATTAAGCAGCGAGGGAAAGACCGCAATATTTGTCGCTTTCAACAATAAGCTGGCAGGTATAATTGCAGCAGCTGATATTATCCGCGATGAGACTAAAAAGGTAATAGGCGCTCTCAAGAAGAAAAATATCAAGACAGTAATGCTCACGGGCGATAACAGAAGAACAGCTGAAGCGGTGGCGAAAGAAGCGGGGATTGAAAACGTATTCGCCGAGGTTCTGCCGTCAGACAAGGCTGAGGCTGTTAAAAAACTACAGGCAGGCGGTGAAATAGTGGCGATGGTAGGAGACGGTATAAATGACTCCCCTGCCCTGGCTCAGGCAGATATAGGGATAGCTATCGGAACAGGCACCGATATAGCAATAGAAAGCGCCGATATTACCTTAATCAACGGAAACATCAACGAAGTATTAAGTACACTCAACCTGTCTTCAAAAACCATGCGTACTATAAAGCAGAATCTCTTCTGGGCCTTCATCTATAATGTTATAGGAATACCGCTTGCCGCACTGGGACTGCTGAACCCGATGATAGCCGCAGCAGCAATGGCCATGAGTTCTGTAAGCGTCGTTTCTAATTCACTAAGATTAAGAAAAGCAAAACTAGGATAAACTAAAACTCTCTGATCATTTCTGTTAAACTGAGTTCAACCTTTTCCTCACAAAAGAATGGCTCTCCGTACCTTTTATCAATCTGGAAACCGTATACCTGAGCTCTCGATTCAATATAATTGATAAATTCGGGTCTGCTTATAAAAGTTTCCGGTTCCTTGCTTCTGGGATTATGGAACTGGCTGGCATAACACTGCACAGCTTTCATTTTAGTCTCGAAGCATTCAGAAATATCTATTATAAAAGAGGGTTCAAACTGGTACGTCTGCATATAGTAATATAGTTTCTTCGGTCTGTAAGCATTTTGAGCCACTTCCCGGTCGAAAGTCTTCAACTTAGAAAGTCCTGTAGCAAACATTGCCTCCTTAACAAGGCGGCTGGCATAGATATGATCGGGATGCCGGTCGTTAAAATAGGGAGCGAATATAATCTTAGGGCGGTACTTCCTGATGCTCATTACAACTTTAATCAGGTTCTCTTTTTTTCTTTCAATATTACCGTCAGGAATCTCAAGATTCTCCCTTATTGAAGCTTTTAATATTCCTGCTGCAAGGAACGCTTCCTTCTGCCTTATCTCTGCAGTTCCCCTGGTACCAAGTTCTCCCCGGGTAAGATCTATTATTCCTACCTTAAGTTCGTTTTTAGCCAATTTAGCGATTGTTCCCCCCATGGCTAATTCTGCATCATCAGGATGAGCCGCAAAAACAAGAGCATCAAGGTTCATTAATTCTCCCTCTAAAGTTGTGTTAAATGAATTGGCAACTTAATGATTTTTTTTTTTGGATTCCATTTACAGGGTTTGTATATTATTTATGGTCCTAAACGGACCAAACAACGTCGAGCAAATTAAAATAAAATCATCTTAACTTTGACCTCCGTCATAAGGGGTACGAAGTATATTATTTGGACTAACCTGACTCCTCGCTTTCAGGCAGTCCCTTTAACTGGTATTACCATGCTTTTAAGTTTTAACTAAAGCGCAGTATATCCTGCTGCGGGATTTAAATAATAAACATTCAGGAGATATGAAAAACATATACATTCTTTTCACTTTCATTTTTCTTTTCTCATTTTCTCTCTCTTATTCACAAAACTATACCTGGCAGCTGAAGCAATCGGGTTCGAGTCTAGGTGACCCCATCTGTGTGAATAACTGGGATGACAACATCATCTATTATGGTTCAGGGAACAGAATCTACAGAAGCACTGACCGGGGCGATACGTTTTCCCCTTTTGGGAATGTTATTCCCGGAGCTTCATCGGTTAAATGCCTGCTCCAGAGCTCATACGATGAAAATATTTTCCTCGCAGCCATCGAGAACGCTCAGCAGACTATGAAAACCACGGACGGAGGACTTACCTGGGTATCAACAGGTTCATTTACGTGGTATTATTTCGGCGTACCAGTTCAAGAAAACCCCATTCATCCTGATACCCTTTACGCGATGAACGGCAGCCAGTTCATGGCTTCCTATGATTTCGGTTCAACATGGACTACCTTATCGTCGTCCCTTCCCTTCGGTTCTCCGTGCGATATTGATGTCTTTCCTGATCAGCCTAATGTTATTATCGTAGGAGATAATGGTTACGGCATTGCAAGAAGTACCGATTATGGCGTCACATGGACTCATGCATACTCAACAAGCGGGGAAACTCCCATTATAGCTATTGATAAGAATATCCCCGGACAGGCCTGGGCTACTAAATGGTCCGGCGGCGGCGGGTTCCTTAAAACTACTGATTACGGACAGACCTGGACGACAATTCCCTACTTCAATGGAAAAAATATGTGGGGCTTATCGATCGCATCGCAGCTTTCTGATTATATGATCTGCGGAGAGTATTCAGGCAATAGTTATTTCACCCACGACGGCGGGGCTACATGGACTATACTCAACAATCCATCCAGTAATTATGCATACCACGTCATCGATACTGTAACAGTATTTGCCGCTTTCGGCAATGGATTGTACAAGCTTGATTCACCATGGTTCATACCTGTTGAGCTGACTTCCTTCACAGGAAAAGTAATTAACGGAAAAACTGTGTTAAGCTGGCGGACAGCAACTGAAACAAATAACTCGGGATTTGATGTTGAGATGAGCTCTGATAACAAGTCTTTTCAAAAGATCGGTTTTGTTCCCGGATTCGGGACATCCACCCAGAGTCATTCTTATTCCTATACTTCGAAAATGCAGAATTCGGAAAAATCATATTTCCGGCTGAAGCAGGTTGATTTTGACGGAACTTCGGAATATTCAAAAGTGGTTGAGGTACTGTCTCCTCTCCCCGCTTCTTATAGTATTTCCCAGAACTATCCAAATCCGTTCAACCCGACAACAAAAATAAACTTTGAAGTGCCGACAGATGCAAAAGTGAAGATCACTGTGTACAATGCGCTTGGACAAAAAATAACAGACCTTACAAACCGTGAATATTCCTCAGGCAGATACGATGTTAATTTTTCCGCGAGGAATCTTTCAAGCGGACTCTATTTTTATGTCCTTGAAGCAAAAGGAAATGACGGATCTTCTTTCGTAACGACCAGGAAGATGATTTTGATGAAATAGTCATTACTGGCGGCCCGGCCCGACTTCGGCTGAGCGAAGCAATCTCAATACTCTGATGCTTCGCTCAGCTTGATCTTAGTTTATCTATCAATAAAATTATAGCCTCAATGAAAATAAATTTCTTACTTCTACTTGTTTTTATTTCCGCCGTAATATACGCCGGAGTTGATTTTTCTACAGGCATTGCGGGAGCCACCAGGCTGAACGGCAATGGCTGCGTCTGCCATAATCTGGATCCTGATCCCTCTGTTCAGGTATGGATTGAAGGTCCCGACTCTTTATTAAGAGGCGAAACAGCCGAGTACCGCCTGTTTTTAACGGGTGGTCCTATGGTGAAAGGCGGCTTCAATGCTGCATCAAGGTTCGGTACAATGACAGCTACAGATCCCGGGACACAGATTCTGGCTGATGAAATAACACATAACCAGCCAAGGATATTTTCGGGAGATACTGTCTCCTGGTTTTTTAATTATACAGCTGCCGATTCAGTTGATTCGGATACTCTTTATTCAGCAGCCAACAGTGTAAATGGTGATGGAATCCCTTCTAACCTTGATCACTGGAATTTCGGTGCGAATTTTCCTATTCGAATACTTGAGAATGTTCCCGTCGAGTTTATTTCTTTCAACGCGGCAGGTAATCATGGTGAAGTTCTGTTAACATGGTCAACCGCAACAGAAACTAACAATAAAGGATTTGAAGTTGAACGAAAAGATAATTTTTCCGGCAAATGGAACCATTTAGGTTTTATAAACGGCTACGGAACTTCAACTAAGAAATCTGATTATGCTTTTACTGACAAAAATCCCACCTCAGGTATGAGTTATTACAGGCTGAAGCAGATGGACCTGAACGGGAGTTTCACTTACTCAGGCATTGTGGAAGTGAGCATAACTCCGGTGGATTTTGTGCTTAAACAGAACTACCCGAACCCGTTTAACCCTGCAACAACTATAGACTATTATATTCCTGTGCAGGGGAATGTCAGTCTAAAGGTATACGATATTACAGGCAGAGAGGCTGCCGGTCTGGTAGATGAAAATCAGAAAGCCGGACAGCACTCCGTTAAGTTTGATGCATCAGGACTTGCAAGCGGCGTATATATATACAGGCTGGTTACAGGTAACTTTTCAGCATCAAAGAAGCTCCTCCTGCTTAAATAAGTCACTTTTACTGCAGTCCGGATACCTTTTCCGGACTGCGCTATTTCCTTTATCCTCCCTCTTTTTATATATTTGAAGCCGGGTCAGTAAAACCGATAGAGGGAGAGGATATGCTGCACAATATTTTATTAATAATAACCTGTATTATACTTACTATGACAACTACTACTGCACAGAAGAAAAAAGCATTCATTAATGGCACAATATATACCGTTAACGAAAAACAGCCCGAAGCGGAAGCAGTGTTTATCGAAGGAGATCGAATAGTTTTTGCAGGAACCAACGAAGAAGTAAAAGGCAGAATAGATAATTCAACCGAAGTTATCGATCTCCGCGGAAAGTTTATGATGCCGGGATTTAATGATGCCCATCTCCACTTCCTTGGCGGAGGATTTTACCTCATGGGAATTGATCTCCGGCCGGCAAAATCGATTAAGGAATTCAGACAAATACTTTCGGATTACGTTAAAAGATTTCCCGGAAGATGGGTGACCGGCGGAAGATGGGACCACGAAGGCTGGGACGTTCAAAGGCTTCCCTCAAAAGAGGATATAGATGACATTACGGATAATACGCCGGTATTTGTCAGCCGGATGGACGGACACCTGGGTCTTGCTAATTCCAGGGCATTGGAACTTGCGGGAATAACTAAGAAGACTGCCAGTCCTGAAGGCGGGCTTATAGTTAAAGATCCTCAAACCGGTGAACCGACCGGTATTCTAAAAGATAACGCGATGGAATTAATGTTCGATGTAATTCCCGATAACAATATTGATGATTTCTATGAAGCGGCCCTTACATCCCTCAAAGAAGCCGCGAGCTTTGGAATAACGAGCGTGCAGGATATATTCTCCATGGAGGAAAGGCCTGCCTATGAAGCTTACAAAAAACTCGAATCGGAAAATAAACTTACCTGCAGGATCTCAGTAAGGTGGCCGATTGATGATTATCAGTATCTCATCAAGAATAATATTTCTGCAGGAACAGGAGATGAATTCCTACAGCTGGGTGCTGTTAAAGCATTTTCAGACGGATCGCTCGGTTCAAGTACAGCATGGTTTTTCGAGCCTTACGAGGGTGATACGACCAATACCGGGCTGCCTAACGACATTATACTGGACGGAGAACTAAAAACCCTTGCTTCAGACGCAGATAGAGCCCATATCCAGATTTCAACCCATGCTATCGGGGATAAGGCTAATTCTTATATGCTCGGCCTGTATGGAGAGATAAAAAAAGAAAATCCTGAATGGGACAGAAGATTCAGAATTGAACATGCTCAGCATATACAGCCCGCTGATATCCCGAGATTCGCTGAGATAGGGGTGATAGTCAGTGTTCAGCCTACTCATGCTATTGAGGATGGCGTATGGGCAATTAAAAGAATCGGCAATGAAAGAATAAAATATACACACCCGTATAAATCATTCCTTGATAATAATGTTATGGTCTGCTTCGGAACCGACTGGCCTGTTGTAACGATTGATCCCTTCCTGACATTATACGCGGCTGTTACAAGAAGAACGGTTGACGGCAAGAATCCGGAAGGATGGATACCCGGACAGAAGATCAGTATAAAAGAAGCAATAAAATGTTATACCCTTAACAGCGCTTATGCTGAGTTCATGGAAAAAGATAAAGGGAGTATTGAGCCGGGTAAACTCGCCGACTTTGTTGTTCTGAGCGACAACCTGCTTACTATTGATCCTGTGAAAATTAAAGATGTGAAAGCGGAGATGACCATTACAGGCGGAAGAATAGTTTATAAGCGATAAAAGATATCACGATTTTACTAACGCAAGCGCGATCCAGTCATCCAGTTTAATGGTTTCAAGATGCCCGAAGCCTTTAGAACCATATTCTTTAAGTATATCACCCTCATCATCGGTAAGCAATCCCGACAAGAGAATGACACCCTTCTTTTTTAACCTGACAGACAACTCTGCGGAAAGCTCAAGCAGAATATTCTTCTGGATGTTAGCCAGGATCAGATCGAATTCTTTTTCAGGAACAACGCCTATATCCCCTATCCTGATCACGATTTCATCTGATACATTATTCAGACCGGTGTTCTCCCTGGCATTTTCATAACACCAATCATCAGTATCGAAAGCAACCGCGCCTGAGGCACCCAGTTTAACGGCGGCGATCGCGAGAATACCGGTTCCTGTTCCGGCATCCAGGATTTTCATCCCTTGCTGTATATATTTTTCAAGCAGCCGGATAATTAATTTTGTAGTTTGGTGCTCACCCGTGCCGAATGACATCTTTGGATCAATCGTAATAATAATTTCATCATTCTTTTTGTCATAATCTTTTGATGAAGGCTTTATTACAATTCTGTCGGAAACCTGGATAACGTTAAGAGATTTCTCCCATTCCTCATTCCAGTTTTTTTCTTCCAGCACTGACTCTTCCACCTTAAAATCACGCAGGAGTTTTTCCGCCTTTAACTTGTCAAGCTGGGCACTTATCATATCCGGCTTCAGACCGCTTTCCATATCAGCAAATACGCGAAGGCAATTTACATCCTCATTGATGCCAGTAATATTAAGTTCCCACAAAATACTGGAGAGCAGTTCAGCATTGAATGGTTCGGCGGTAATAAGAAATTCTTTATACTTTTTCATTTACATATTAAAGTGTATTGAGTAAACAAGCGCTGCGAGCACAGTCCCGACCTGCTGCAAAGTCCCCACAGAAATATTATCCATTGTATCCCGGTCTGAGTGCCAGTAATTCCGTCTTTCAACGGGTGTATCCGCACCTACCAGTTCTGCGTCAATAATATCGATGGATTTGATTCCCGCCTGGTTCAATGGTATATGATCATCATATATAGATTCCCCGTTCCTGGGAATAAATGCAGAAGCATTCACACGGGAAGCAACATCCCAGACTATGTTTACGATATCAGGAGCATATTCCATAGAAGCGGCTTCTTTCATAAATACCGCATCCTTATCGCCGACCATGTCAAGGAGAATCGCGAACCGGGGATAAACTCCGCCCGGGATATTCACAGAATAATATTTCGAACCGAGGCAATAATTATCGAGATCATTTTCTTTTCCGTAATCCTCTCCATCAAGCAGAACGAGATCAATGCCGTAATTCAGTTTTTTGCTGTCAATTAAACGGGCAAGTTCAAGAATTACTCCGCACCCGCTTGCTCCGTCGTTGGCACCCAGAATTGGAAGATTACGTTTTGTACTATCTTTCGTATGTTCCGACCTGGGTCTTGTATCCCAGTGAGCACAAATCATAACACGATTCTTGTTACCGGGATTATATCGAGCGATTATATTCGTAAGGTTTAATTCCTCATTATAACCGGCATAGGAGAATGACTGCAGTTTAACTTCATCCGCGTACCTGTTAAGTTCATTCTGCAGGTAGGATAACGCAAGGGCATGTCCTGCAGACCCGGGGTTTCGGGGCCCGAAATCAACCTGTGCTTTCGTCATTGTATATGCGTTTTCACCGCTGAAGGAAGGAATACTATCGTTCTTCTCAATTACAAAGGGAGGCCGCGTTATATTATTTTCTTCTTTCTTTTCACAGCCTGCAATAAGCAAGACCATGGAGAAGAGAAGGAGTATTTTTTTTAGCTTCATTTGTTACTATAGATTAGAATGAAAATAAAATTAATAGAATCAGCTGAGGATAGAAAACCAATTATCTATACTGAGCCAGTATTCTGCAAATTTTGTCCTGGATATACCTTGCGTAGCTTGTCTGATCGATAAAATTCTCTTCCATGATAGAGAAAGCCAGCAGGTGGTCATTTTCAGCTTCAGCATACCCCGAGAGGCAGCTTACTCCTCTCAAAGTTCCTGTTTTAGCGTGAATCTTTCCCTGCGCTTCAGTATCATTCATCCTTTTTGAGAGAGTTCCGTCAACTCCCACCAGAGGCAGGGACTTCAAATATAAATTAAAAAGGTAAGGATCAGACGAGTACATATATTTTAATACACTCAATATCTGTTCAGCACTCACCAGGTTATAACGGGATACACCGGATCCGTCAGCAAGGACATAATTATTACTTAGTACACCTGAAAGAGTCAGCAGAGAATCGAGTACATTAACTCCCTGCCTGGCAGTAACCGGATAAACATTAAACGAGGCCGCAAGCGAATAAAGAACCATTTCAGCGCTCAGGTTATCGCTCCTTTTATTCATATAGGTCATCACAGTATCATACTGCCTGCTGAATACCGAGAGCCAGTTTGCCGATACCGGTTTTTTCTTCAGACCTAATTTACCCGAGATTTTGATCCCGTTCTTAATAAGGTGTTCTTTAAAAAGGTTAAGGAAATATAAATCGGGCCTGAAGATATTTACACTGGTTTCAATAGTGTCGTCACTTGCATAGCTGGAAGGAAGAATATAACCCGAGACATAAATATCATTTTTCCTGTTCTGCCAGTCGCGCGTAATATGTATCTTCTGAGGATCAACGGAAGAGGTCATCGCATTATTAATGATATTAACGTATTCAGTTTCAGGGTCAGTTCTGACGTGAGGTTTTTGACCCTGAACCGAGCCGGTAACATAAACGTCTATTGAGTTTCCGTTAATATTAAGAGCCGAAAGGTAAGGAGCGTCTGTGGACGGATCATCGTCCCACATCCATCCCCATCCCCAGAACAAAGAATCCTTCTTAGAAATATCACCGTAAATATTTCCCGATATTTCCTTAATACCGGCCTTCTTTATATCCTTAAGGAATTTATTAAAGTCATCTGTACTGAACAGCGGGTCGAAACCACCTACAACGTACAGATCACCGTAAAGTATATGATTTACTATTTCACCGGAATATTGAAGCGAGGTAACGAAGTTATAAGCCGGTCCCAGGAAGGACAGGCCCGCAGCAGATGTTAAAAGCTTCATATTAGAAGCGGGATTCAGGAGCCTGTTTTCATTAAAACGGTAAAGGTACTCACCCGACGTAAGGTCATACACATCGATAGCTATGGCAGTAGTTTCGAAGAAATCATCTTTCAGGATCTCATCCAGTCCGCTATTAACCTGTTCCCTGCTAAGCTGGGGAAAAACATCTGAGGAAAAAAAGAGGAACCCGATTATAAGTATATAATACTTCATCATATCAGAAATAAGGCCGAACCCTGAATTCTGCACCGAACTTATTCTCAACCACATCCTTTGCCTTGTTTATCTCTACTTCATCTATGGAGACTACACTCATGACCAGCTTACCAGTATAAGGTTTTACACTTTTGGCAAAAGTAACCATTTCATTGAAGAACCGTGTATCGAGTTTCATGATCTTCGCATATTGTCTCGGATCAACTGTATTTATGCTTATAGAAACAATATCGATTAAACCTTTAAATTCAGGAGTTATATCTCTCTTATTTATAAAACTGCCATGTCCGTTTGTATTCAGTCTTGTCTTCCCCCCGTTATCTTTAACATATTTCGCAACTTTCTTAACAACATCCCAGCGGATAGTAGGTTCGCCGTAGCCGCAGAAAACTATTTCTTCATAATCGGCGGGATTTCCTATTTCCCGGATATAAATTTCAGCAGGCGGTTCTTCATCTTTAGTCATCTTCAGGTTATAACCGTGAAGGGTGGCATCACCTTTCCTGCTGCAGAAGAAACAGTCGGCATTACACCTGTTGGTTACATTGATATAAAGATTTTTCCCGATAGGATACGTGTAGCTGATTTTATTCTCAACGCTTATCCCGAAAAATCTGAATGCATTAAATGAGGTAACCTTGCCTATATCCTCTAATTTAATCTTATGGACTTCAGCCATTTTTTCAGCAACCAGTCTAACGTTTGCGGGTTCATTTCTATGGCCCCGGAGTGGTTCGGGAGTCATAAAAGGAGAATCGGTTTCAAGGAGAATATTATCGAGACTGATGCCCGCGAGGGTTTTCCTGAGTTCATCAGACTTCTTAAAAGAAATATTCCCTGTAAAAGAAACAATATGATTCATCTTTATATATTCAAGAGCATCCTCCAGAGAAGAATTGAAGCAATGAAACTGAGCTCTCAGCTCACTTCCGCAGTATGAGGATATAATTTTCATCATATCTTCATCAGATTCCCTGTTATGTATAACCGCAGGCAGCTTAAGTTTCACAGCAAGGTCAAGCTGCGACTTAAAAGCCTGAATTTGCTTTTCCTTAGGTGAAAAATCATAGTAGTAATCCAATCCTATTTCGCCTATTGCCACCACCTTAGGATGCTTTGCCAGCTCTTCGATCTCCTGCACCCAGGAATCTTCCCAGTCTTTTGTATCGTGCGGGTGAACTCCTACCGCAGCATAAATAAGATCATACTTATCTGCAAGCTGCAATGACTTTTTAGCAGAAGCTATATCTGTAGCAGGAACTATAATATAGTCTACTTTATTCTGCCTGGCCCGGTCAATGATCTCATCGAGATCATTTTCAAATTCGGGTAAAAATAAATGTGCGTGTGTATCTATTAACATTTGATTCCCCCTTTCAGAAACTAAACTGAATACTTAAAGAATAATTCCTGACAGGTTTTAGATTTCCGATTAATTCGACATAGTTATAATTTAAAACATTATTAGCATTAAGAAAAACAGAAGCAGGAATACCGAGTGAATGTAAATCGAAAGATGCCCTCAGGTCAAGTACATATGCATCCGCCCGGAGATCCCCATCATTTATAACTCTCACCAATTCATTATCAATCTCTTCTACCCGGCTCCAGAACCGGAAATCGGCTCCCAGGTTGAAATTTCCGAAATAGTAATCTATCGAACCTGTAAATGAATGGCGGGGTCTGTATTTTAGCGCTTTATTCGTGTTCAGATCCCTTGTCCACAAGTATGTATAGCTAAACGATAAACCAACTTTTTTATCAAACAACTCAGATCTGACATCTGTTTCAAAACCCTGAATCCTTGCACGGGTAACATTACTGAATACAGCGCGTCCGTCTGAGGGATCTATCCGCGGTTCAATAAAGTCATAGTACTCGCTCTGGAATAGGGCAGCGTCAAAGGTGATACCGTTAAAGGGTTTATAATCTGCACCGAACTCAAAGGTAAAATTGGTCTCCGACTTAAGAGCAGGGTTCGGTTTAATAATTATTCCGCTGGCCGTTGTTGAGGTAAATGCTTCCGCAAGTGAAGGTGCTCTGAAACCTGTACCGGCTGAAGCCCTGAGAATGAAGTTATCGGCAGCTTTATAATTAAGTCCAACTTTAGGAGACACCGCGCTTTCACCCCGCAGCGTATCTAATTTAGAATAATCGTATCGTATTCCTGCGGATAATGTAAGAGGAGAAAAGTATGAAAAATCGCCATGGACATATACTCCCCCGCTCTTCATATCAGGATTACCGAATAAATTTGATTTAACATTTGAACTCAGACCTTCCACCCCGGTAACTATAACCAGGTTATCCGAGAAACTCTTATTGAGCTGTATCTCCCCGCGATAAAGATTTGTAATAGAATTATCCATCGCCGGAGAAGTATCGCTCCAGTCAGTTCTGTAATAACTGGTTTTAATATTCAGGAGAAGGTCGTCGCTTAAAACATTTTTATATATTGCGCCGAACAGGTATCGGGCTGTAGTTATAGTCTGTCCCTGCTGATCATCGGTTGGGATAAGAACATGTCTGGAATCTCTCCAATAATAGAAATTCCCTCCCTTCTTGTTCAGTGTATTTGCCAGGAGAGTAATGGAACTGGCAGGGGTAATTTCAAAACTACCTTTCAGGAAACCGATATACTTATGAGAGAAACCATTCTGCCTGTAGCTCATATCTTCAAGTCTAGTAAGCGAGAGTTCAAGACCGACTTTTCCGAATCTCCGTGCGTGGGCCAGAGTTAATCCATTAAAAAAACGGCTCTCAGGCGACCATCTCCACTCCTTGTAAGAAGGTTTATCGTATACACCTATAAAAGACTTCAAAAAAGTAGCGGGCTTCTCAGGAATATCACTGGTAATAACGTTTATCACTCCACCTATAGCTGTAGATCCGTACAGGCTGCTGGCAGCCCCTTTAATTATCTCAACCCGCTGAATAGCGGCCGTAGGTATCATCTCCCAGATAGTTTCTCCAGTATCTCCTGTATAAAAAGGAATTCCATCCAGCGCCAGCAGAACCCTTGATCCGGCACCTCTGCTGTAACCGCTTGATCCTCTGATACTGATCTGATCTTCAGTCATACTTACTCCCGGCACATAGCGGAGAGCATTTTCAAGATTATTTATATTCTTTTTAGAAAACTCGTCAGCATGAATAACATCCGCACTGACAGGAAGATCTGAAAGGTATTGTTCCCTCTTTCCCGCAGTAACTATAATCTCACCTGTTTCAACTGCCTGCTCAGTCATTATAACATTCAGAATTTGGGACCGGCCTTTAAGGACGATATTTTTGATGACATCTTTATAACCAACCGCTGAAAATTTAAGTTTGAAGTTTCCGTCGTTAAGACCAGCGATGCTGTATTCGCCCTTTTCATCAGTTGATGTTCCCTGTCCCGTTCCCATTACTATGATATTGACACCTATAACAGGATCGCCATCAGTATCGATAACTTTGCCACTAATCAAATTCGATTGAGCAAAAAGTCCGGATGCCATTAGAAGCACTATATAATAAGAATAAATCACCCTCATCCGCCGCCCGTTGGTTGTGGGGGCGGATTATTGAAATCGCATCTTATATCAACATTCTTAACAAAAGATTTATCGGGAATTATAAGCTGACCCGGATGAGTTGTATCGCCATAAGCATAATAGATACCCGCAACTATCCAGTCGCCCGGATCAAAAGAAGGCTGAATTGTTTTCTGCTGAACTACAGCCACATAAGAGTAGACGCCCGGATCAATATGTATAAGAGCGCTGTCTCTGGAATCAAAATCATAACTGGTTACACCGTAAGGAATCTCTCCGCTTATAAACCTTAGATTAAACAGATTGAAATCATCGGGAGATTCGAGAAGGCTGTCGAACACGACGACATAGCTCCTCTGAATGCTGTCGGGCCAGGCTCCGATAAACGTAATTCTTCCGCCGAAGCCGGGAACCTCGTCAGCAGGACGCGGTTCAATACCTTTGTTACAGCCTCCGGTTATCAGTAAAATGACTAACACCGGAAGTGCCAAGCATTTGACTAAATACATTAATCAGTAGGTTAAATTACTTCGCCAATCCTTAAAGGATGTTCATTTATTTCATTGGAGAGAGAAATGATTCTGCCTTCATCATCAGGAGATACAACTGCAATAAGGCCGATTCCAAGATTAAAAACATTTCTCATTTCTTCAAGACTAATCTTTCCTGTCTGCTGAATTAACCTGAATATGGCCGGCATTTCCCATTCATCCCACTGGATGCTCAATCTTAAACCATCGGGTATTACCCTTCTGGTATTTCCAATTATACCGCCGCCGGTTATATGAGAGAACCCCTTAATCTTCATATGTTTATTTAAATGAGTTATTAGTCTCAGGTAGGATTTGTGAATCCTGAGCAGTTCATCACCCAAAGTTGAACCTAGCTCGTCTATTTTTTCATTTATCTTAAATTTTGGGAGAAGCACTTTTCTTGCAAGCGAATAGCCGTTGGTATGAAGTCCGTTTGATGAGAAACCTATAAGAACGTCACCTTTTCTAATGCCGCTTCCGTCTATAACTCCGTTTTTATCTACCATGCCCACGATTGTTCCTGACATATCATATTCATCCTCCGCGTATAGTCCAGGCATTTCGGCAGTTTCGCCGCCGATCAGTGCGCATTCATTTTCTTTACAGGCAACGGAAAAACCCTCTATTATTTTTGCCGCTTTATCGGGATTAAGCTTTCCGAAAGCAAGATAATCAAGAAAAAAAAGGGGTTTAGCCCCGCATACAGATATATCATTTACACAATGGTTCACGAGATCCTGCCCTACTGTGCCGTGTTTATCGGCAGCAAATGCAACCTTCAGTTTTGTACCTACTCCATCGACGCTCGATACAAGTACAGGTTCCTTGTACCCGGCAAGGTCAGGCTGATAAAACGCGCCAAACAGTCCTATATCCGAAAGTACATTCTTATTAAATGTAGATTTTGCGAAACCCTTTATTCTTTTAACAGTTTCATCGCCGGCTTCAATATCAACACCGGCTGCCTTATATGTAGAATTTTCTGACATCTTGTTTACAAATTAATAGTTAAAAATCACGCAAAATTTACGAGGAAATGTACTAGGAAACAAAATAAGATTACTTTTGGTACCATATTAATTCATATTTCCCCGATTTATCACTCTCTTATGATGACTGCTAAATTACCTTTAAAATATTGCGATTTTTAATTATTTTAGCACGATTTTGGGTTAACAATTATTACTTATTTTTTTTATATTAGCGGATTCAAAACGAAAACAGACTTAGATGGAACACGAAGAATTAAGCGACAGAGAAAAACTGATTTTAAGATCTGTAATACAGCAGTTTATCCTAACAGCTTCGCCTGTAGGATCCAGGTATATTACCAGAAAATATAATATCGGAGTTTCACCCGCTACGGTTAGAAACATTATGGCCGACCTGGAAGAATCGGGTTTTATAGGTCATCCCCATACTTCGGCCGGGAGGATACCGACTGACAAAGGATACAGGTTTTATGTAGATTCTCTGATGGAAATCCAGAAGATCAGAAATTCCGAAAAAGGTATTATCAGTAAAAGTCTTGATGTTAACCAGATTGAAACCGATGATATCCTGCGATTAACAACATCAATCTTAAGCAACATAACCAAACAGCTTGCATGTGTAACCTATCCCCGTCTTGATACAGGAATACTTGCAAAGCTGCAGATCGTCTCGCTATCGTCCAGCCGTATTCTGATAGTAATAAGTATAAAAGGCGGACTGGTAAAGACGATCACTATGGAAATAGATTCTGAAATTAAACCGGTACAGATAGAATCTGTGCAGAATCTGCTTAATGAAAGATTATGCGGGCTGACCTTCAAAGAAATAAGAACAACCTTCAGTGAGAGATTCAAAGATATTGAGGAAGATCAAAGACCGATAATACGACTTTTTGTTGATTCAGTAGACAAGATATTCAAGGATGTAAACCCGAAAGATAATGTTTACCTGACCGGTGCAAGCAACATAATTAAACAGCCGGAATTTGAAGATCCAGAGAAGTTTCCGGGTATTGTTGAACTTATAGAGAACAAAGATATCATAATACATATACTGGATAAAGGAAGTGATGCCGCCCTTGACCAGGTTTTTATTTCCATCGGAAGTGAAAATGAAGACAGGAAACTTGACGAGTACAGCTTTGTAAGTAAAGAATATTCCATCGGAAGCACCTCCGGCACACTCGGAATTATAGGTCCCAAACGTATGGAATACTCGAAGGTTGTGGCCATTGTAGATTATATGGCCAAAATGTTATCAGAAATTTTAAAGAATGAATAATCAGCGGAGAAACCAATATGAAAAAAGATAAAAACAACAATGACCGTGAAGAAGAAATGAACAATAATGCTGAAGATGTTCAGGCTAAGCCGGAAATGGATGAAGAAATGAAGAATAAGGATAAGAAAATTGAAGAACTGGAGAAAGAGACAGCAGACTTAAAGGATAAGCTGCTGAGAAGGGCTGCCGAGTTTGAAAATTATAAAAGAAGAACGGAAAACGATCAGCTGAATCTTCTTAAATATGCAGCCGAATCATTTATTATTAAACTGCTGCCTATTGTAGATGATTTTGAAAGATCACTACAGCACATTGATAATTCCAGTGATACAGAATCAATTAAAAAAGGGTTGAAACTTATTTATGACAAACTAATAAAAGTTCTTGATGACCAGGGTGTAAAGAAAATAGAATCGGTGGGACAGCCTTTTGATGTGGATTTTCATGAAGCACTAATGCAGAGGAGAGCAGATGATGCTGCTCCTCATACTGTTCTTGATGAGATAGAGAAAGGTTATATGTACAAAGACCGTGTCATCAGGCATGCAAAAGTTATAGTGAGCGAAGAACCTGAGGATCAGGCGGGGAACGATAATTCATCAAGTGAAAATAAAGAGGATTAGTATTCTTATATGTCAAAAAGAGATTATTACGAAGTTCTGGGCGTAGAAAAAACCGCTTCAAAGGAAGAATTAAGAAAGGCTTACAGAAAACTTGCAATGCAGTATCATCCTGACAGGAATCCGGATGATAAGGACGCGGAAGAAAGATTTAAGGAAGCAGCTGAAGCATATGAAATTTTAAGTCACGATGAAAAGCGGGCTAATTATGACAGGTTCGGACATGCTGGTGTAAGAGGAGGACAACAGGGATTCTCAGACATCAATGATATTTTCTCTCACTTTTCAGATATTTTCGGGGGAGCTTCTATATTCGATGATTTCTTCGGAGGAGGACAAAGAAGGACCAGGAGGCGTACGTCCGGAACCCCGGGTTCCGACCTGCGGGTTTCGCTGCAGCTGACACTGGAGGAAATTGCCGAAGGTACAACTAAAAAGCTAAAGATTAAGAAACAGGTTAAATGCCATGAATGCGGCGGATCAGGTGCCGAAGAAGGGACGTCTAAGAATACCTGTCCTGTCTGCCACGGAACCGGAGAGGTAAAGTCGGTATCAAGATCAGTATTCGGACAGTTTGTGAACATTACCACCTGCAACAACTGCGGCGGAGAAGGCACTGTTATAGATAAGCCCTGCAAAAAATGTATGGGTGACGGCAGAGTTCAGGAAGAAGTAAGTATAAGCATCGACGTTCCGGCCGGAGTCGGCGACGGCAATTATATGACTATGCGTAACGATGGGAACGCCGGTAAAAGAGGCGGTCCTGCCGGAGACCTGATCGTTGTATTCAAGGAAATCCAGCATCAATTTTTTATTCGTGAAGGCGACGATGTTTTATATGATCTCTATGTTAGTTTCCCTGAAGCAGCCCTCGGGGGTGAAGTTGAAGTCCCCACTCTGAACGGAAAAGCCAAATTAAAGATAGATTCAGGAACACCCTCGGGTAAACTTTTGAAGATGAGGGACAAAGGAGTTAAACATCTTAATCATTCAGGACGAGGGGATCAGATTGTAAGAGTTAATATCGCTGTTCCTAAAAAGCTGAATTCAAAAGAAAAAGAACTGCTGAAAGAGCTATTGAAGAGTCCCAACGTAAAATCATCTTCAGGATCCGAGGAGAAGAATTTCTTCAAACGATTCGGTCTATGATGCGCCTGATTCGTGGTATTCTTTTCCTTTTTGTGTTATATTCACTATGATTTATTAGAATAATATTCGGGATTACGGGGGTGTTTGACAAACTATCCGGTAAAATCGGGTTTACGGTAACTGAGATTAAGGTGCTGTTATTTCTGACAGCAGTGTTTTCGGCCGGTTTATGTTATAAAGCTTATAACACAGTAGAAGACAGCGCTGATTACAAAAACTTTGATTATACTGCTGAAGAGAGGCTTTTTGATCAATCCGGCGCTTCTGAAAATGATGAATCTGCCGGTATTACAGATGATAAATATATTGACTCTAAGCAGGAAGTTTTAGATTTTAACACCAGTAATTTTCATAAAAAAGAAGCGGCAAAGCTTCCCGGCGAAAAGACAATAAATATTAATACCGCCGGCATTAAAGATCTGGTATTGCTGCCGGGAATAGGCGAAAAAACCGCGCAGAAGATTATTGAATTAAGAAATAAAAAAGGCCGGTTCAGGAACCTGGATGAATTGATGGAAGTTAAAGGAATCGGTAAAACCAGACTTAATAACGTTGAAAAATTTCTATATATTGATCAATCAAATTTTTTCAAAGCTCCGGAGGAAAAATGACTAAGCCAGAACCCTGGTATATTCACGCTATACTTTATTTCATTATTGTAGTTTTAGTTGTAATACTGGTTAAAGTTGCAATTATCGATCCCAAAGATGCGGTTGAGAAGGAAAAGTACTACAAGCGCGAATCACATCTCAGGATGAAGAATATTAAAGAAGCTGAGATTCTTTGGAACAAAAAGTATGGACATTATACCGGAAATCTCGATAGTCTTATTAATTTTGTAAAAACCGATCCTATGGTTGACAGCGTAGAGAACGCGTTCGATTCGCTTTCGCGAAGACCAGCTAATCCATTTGTTCCCCTGACCTCTGGCAAGTTCACTCCGGATAGTTTATACAGAACCCCCAGGACAAACTCACTTTATGTTCTGCAGGTTGATACCTCAGTTTCGGCTGATACCATTTACGGAAGAAATAACCAGGTTAAAAGAATTGATTCCACCATGGTAATCGGCAACAGGTATAAACTTGAAGATCCTGACGGCTACGGTTCCATCGGAAGTCTAGAAAGCGATGCCCTGAAGAACACGGCATCCTGGGAATAATAAAGAAACTGATGACAGGATTTGAAAACCATGCCGGATTTACATTATCTTCCTCCAGGCTTCAGGTTGTGGAGATTGTTAATAAAGATGATCAGTTTATATTAGATAATGTAGACGAGGCCTTTCTTAACGAGTCGCTCAATTTAGAACTTGATAAAGAAACAAAAATAAGCGCCCTTCTACAGGGCGCTTTTGATGAGATACTCATAAGGACCTCCCTTAAAAGCAGCACCGCTTCATTCTCACTTCCCCCGGAATTATTCAAAGTAGTTCAGCTGCCATACGATAATACCCTGCTTCACCAGGATCTGATTGAAGAATTCAGATGGGAGCTCTCCTTAATCTATCCCGATATAAATCCTTCGGATCAGGTAATCCAGTATATAGAGATAGAGAAGAACAGATTCATCGAACAGAATACTTCAATAATAATTTCCCTTTCAAGGAAGTATGTTAAGCTCATTAAAGAGTTTTGCGAAAGGAACAGACTTAAGTTAAAGTTTATTGATAATGTGCATCTCGCTTCTGAAAGAGCGTTAACGGCCACGAATCCCGTTTCGGAAAAAGGTTTAACGCTAAGTGTATTTCTTTCCGGAAAGCATTTATCAGTTATTTTTTCATACCAGGGCAGACCTGTGTACTTTAAAGTCTACTACCTTCATAACGCAACTGATATTGTGAAACATATAGCTGCGGAACTTGAATCGGACCGTCATCCCAATATCAACAGGCAGATGCTTGAATCGGCTTATATCAGCGGTGAAGAACTTTCCACTTCAATGGTTGAGACGCTCAGAGAAAAACTTGATATCCCGTTTGTCAACTTTAACCCCTTCGCAAAAATAAAACCTAATCCCAAACTATTCGGGAACAGATATTTCTCGGAAAAATTTAATTCGTTCTCACCTTCCGCAGGCCTTGCAATAAGGCTAGCCTGAGAAAACCAGTTCAGAGGCATCCTCAGTGATAAAGGATCGGCGGATTATTTCAGATATTTATATGAAAGCTTGTAATTAAATTCTATGAGAATGAGAATAATTTCAGGTGAATTCAAGGGAAGACTTATCAAAGTTCCGGATTCCAAATTCATCAGACCAACCACAGACAGAGTAAGAGAAACCTTTTTCAATCTTCTTAATAACCGGCTCTCATTTGAAAACATAGCTGTCCTCGACCTCTATTCCGGTTCCGGCTCACTAGGACTTGAATGTCTCAGCCGGGGAGCTGCCTCAGTAGACTTTGTAGAAAAAAACTTTGCTATTTACAAAAATCTACAGGAAAATATCAGCTCCTTAAATCTTGAAGCAAAAAGCAATATTCATAAAATGGAAGCGGTAAAGTTCACCTCTCTAACCAATCATAAAAAATATGATCTGATAATTGCCGACCCTCCTTTCTTTAAAGACGACATCTATGAAGCTGCAGAAAATATATTATCCAACAAATACCTTGCTGATGACAGTTTCTTATTTATTGAACGTTCAATCCAGACAAAAGAAAAGGATATCGTTAATTTTATGAGCGAGCCTTTTAAGATCATCGGGGATACATGTCTCTACCAGGTGGGTTATTAAAGTAGGTATTTTAAATTTGTCCGGTTTTAGACCAATTAAAATCATCCAGATTTACATATTCCCCTTTAAGCTATTTCTTTTTAAGACCAGCTAATCTCTTTTATTTAATAAACTTATAGCCTGCCGTATGAACCGTAATTATATGCTCCGGAGAAGCTGGATCATCTTCAATTTTTTTTCTGATTGAGAGTACATAATTATCCACCGTTCTGGTGGTTGGAAAAACCTCGTAACCCCACACGTCATCCAGAAATTTATCACGGCTGATTACTTCACCTTCGTGCTCCGCGAAGTATTTCAATATTTTATATTCTGTAGCCGAAAGTTTGACGGGAGCACCCCTTTTCTCGACTTCCATCTTTTTCAGATTCATTTTTATATTTCCGAAAGTATACTCTTCAACACCCGGAACTGCCGGCTGTGATCTTCTGAGCAGTGCTTTTATCCTTGCGAGAAGTTCCTTCAGGCTGAATGGCTTGGTCATATAATCATCGGCGCCAATCTCCAGTCCCAGCACCTTATCAATTTCCTCAGTCTTACTTGTAAGCATCAGTATGGGCATATTTCTCCCTTCCTTACGCAGATCCCTGCACACTTCAAAACCGTCCTTAAATGGAAGTATCAGATCAAGGAGTATCAGATCGAAATCATTCTGCAATGCCAGCGTATAACCTTTCATCCCATCTTCGGCTTTGGCGACATCATATTTTTCACCGCACAGACTCTCAGACAAACCGGCAAGCAAAGCAGGATCATCTTCCACAATTAATACTCTTTTCATTTATTTCTCCTCCCGGGTTAAAGAACTGCCGATCAGATTCTGATCATCATAATAAGTATTTATATCTGCCTCAATAGGAAATTTCAGAATGAAAGAAGTACCCTCATCGGGAATACTATCTACTTCAATTTTACCTTTATGAGCATCCATAACATGTTTAATAATCGACAGGCCGAGACCTGTACCGCTTACTTTTGTATTCCCCGCTATCTTAGAGCGGAAGAACGGTTTAAATAAATTCCTGAGATCCTCACGCTCAATCCCTATTCCTTTATCTCTCACTTCGATACAGAAGAAATTTACCGACCTGAACGTCGAGACTGATATCTCCTTTTTTTTCAGTGAAAATTTTAAGGCATTCGATATAACATTTATCAGTGCCTCCGTAACGGCATCCGTATCAGCAGAGACTCTAAAATTGACAGGGCTTAATTTTATTTCTACAGTAAAGCCTTCCATCTTCAACTGATATTTCAGTACACTCAACGTTTTCCGGACAACTTCGTTAAGACAGATACTCTCAAAATTGTACTGCCTAGTCCCTTTCTCTATCCATGCAAATCCCAGCACATTATTTATCAGCCGTGTAAGCCGGTCGGTTTCCCCTTCGATTATATCAAGATAATCTTTCTGTTTTACGGAAACCTGCTTATCATTTTTCATTATTTCGGAAAACATTTTAATTGAGGCCAGCGGGGTCTTGAGGTCATGAGACACCGTAGATACGAACATAGTCTTCTGCCTGTTAAGTTCATCAAGCTTTTCAGCCTCAAGATCCTTCCGGATGAGTTCCTCCTGGAAGTAAATCCTTGCAAGAGTTGCGGCAATATCGGAAGCAACATTTTTCAGCAGATCTATATCTTCGATTGTAAACCTGCCTCCTGATTTCTTACTTCCAAGGACAAGGAATGCATAAACCCTACCATCCCCTGATCTTACAGGGACAACCAGGTCCATACCCCATCTTTTGAATAATTCAATGTCCGCTTTTTCAAAATCCACCCCGGTCTCAACTCTGGCCGGATCTGCCACAGGATATTTCAGTTCTGATTTAAGGCTGCTGAAATTAAAACGCAGACTTCGTCTGGCCAGCAGGTCGAAATTCTGATGAGCTATAAGTTTTATATGATCATCCTTAAGAAGAAAAAAGCCGATTTTTCTGACGGGAATGAAATCCTGCGTTTCTTTTACAACCATCTCAGCCAGGTCATGAACAGAATTTATTTCAGAAATGTTATTGATGAACTTCTTTAGCGCCTCCCTGAAATTATACTGAACCCTGAAGAATTTCTTATCTATAAAGATCTGCACCCTTCTCCTGACCGGTTCAAAAAGCAATGCCAGAGTTATCGCCGCCAGTACAAATGGTATCTGGCTGCTGATTACCAATATCTGGGAACTGACTAAAGTGATCACTGTAATATATATGATCACAAGAAGTAATATCACTACGGAGTAGACAATACTTCTTCTGATAAGAAGATCTATATCCATAAGATGATATCTTACTATTGCTATAGTAAAGGTTATGGGTATAGAAAGCATCAGCAGCGGGATAAATAGTTCAGGGATCAATGGTTCTGATGATATCAGATGAGGAAAATTCCACAAGGCGATAAAGCCTAAAGGTCCAATAAGAAAACCAAAAAGCACCCATTTCAGTTTCTTTTTTTCAACTTCATTTTCCGTTCTGAAATATGAAACAACAAAAATCAGGATAGAAGCCAGTATGTTTATAACCGACAGGAGTCTGTTCAGAAAAATAACAGACAGGTAATTATCTATACTTTGCTGATCAGGAACCGGGAGCAGTCTGCTGAAAAAATAAATATTTAACAGGCCGACTAAGACAGCGACTGTATAAAGTACATTCAGGAATAATTTAAATCGCTTTTCCCTGTCCTTTGGGAATGTAAGTGCGAAGTGCAGAAATAAAGCGGGAGTAAAAACATAGGAAAGGTGAAATACAGCCCTTGCTGCAAAACTTAAAAGGGCGGGATCTGAATTATATTTCCCCCATGTTGTAAGCAGCATAAGAGAAATGCCTATACTCCCCCAATGAAAGATTCTGGCAGGTTTCTGGTCGGGACATTTAAGCAGAACAAATATTCCGAACAGAAAGAATAACAAGCCTGCAGCACTATTTGTAATAAGGAAAGGTATGGTATAAAATTCAGTCAACGTTGTGCTGACAGACTTTATTTTACCATTCCGAAGGAAGTCGATTGATATTTTATCGCCGATAGATTTACTATCAAGATAACTCTCCAGTCCCTCCCTATCCGTAAAATGCATTCCCGCAAATGCGGTAAGGGTATCTCCCTTCTGTATACCCCCAACCAGACTGCTGTTTTCCCCAGCCAGGAAAATTCCATTAACATTAATTATGGAGAATGGTAAATCAGCCTTCTGACTAAGATGGTAAATTCCGGTAATGCAGAAGAGGATGAAGAATGCATCGAGGAGCAAAAACGAACGAACCTGCCTGTCCAGCTTTCTCAA
Organism: uncultured Bacteroidota bacterium; assembly: GCA_963771705.1. Taxonomy (GTDB): domain Bacteria; phylum Bacteroidota; class Ignavibacteria; order Ignavibacteriales; family Ignavibacteriaceae; genus DATFVA01. The sequence continues at coordinate 191,168 of CAVYUP010000002.1, read as the reverse complement.
GTCTATCCCCCGGTTCAGATCCATGATAATATTTGATTTCAATTTAGTTCTTAACAGGTTCATTAGCAATTAAATATTTTCCCGGACCCGGCTCAGTTGAAGCCTTCCTGAAGAACGAGGCACATCCATACTCCGCTCTTTTGCCGTTTTCCTTACAAACCTGTATAAAAAGGATAAGAGAATTGTCAAAAAATTGTCAAATCTTTGAAGAAATCAGGAAGGTGTTGAGCACGAAAAAGGGGAAACAAGAATCTATTATTAAGCCTGCAGGCAGAATAATAAAAATGGAGGATTCAAATCCCCTGTTTTATCAAGGAATATGAGTCCTCCATTCACAATATCATTCTCTGAGTTTGAATCCAATCAAAACAGATTTTATTGCCAGTCGGGCATAAATCCTTCATCTATAATCATTCTTCTGTCTGTACCGTCGGTATCCATAATCCATATTTCGGGAGCTTTGGAACCGTCATTAGGAGCATTATTAAATATTATTTTTGCTCCATCGGGAGAAAACCTGGGGTTGGTATCATTCGTTCCGGCTGGTTTATTTACAGAAACATCGATTGAATCTCCGCTGTTAACCGGGTAAATAAAAATATGAGAATCAAGCTGTCTGCCGTCCAGGGACTGATATCCTGACACATCGTGTGTAAACATCACTCTATTCCCGTCGATGCTGAACGAGGGACGCTCGGTAATACCTGCTTCATTTCCGACAAACAATGTCATATTACTTCCGTCCGAATTCATCAGATAGATTTCGGCATTGTAAACCTCACTGCCTATTGTCAGAACAACTAGTTTGTCACCCTGGGGTGACTGTTCAACCTCGCGGAAATTTCTTCCTGCAGGGGCTGTTGCAATAGTCGTTCTGCCTGAGCCATTTACATTTATCGAATAGAGCTTATCATTATTTGCGTAGAAAAACTTTCCGTCATCGAAAGACCAGCAAAAACCAATACCGTAATTATGATACCCTGAAACTGGTAAATTAGTTACCCTGAAGATATTAGATCCGTCAGGATCCATAGTATAAATGTTAGCACCCACATTTTCATCTGAAGTAAAGGCAATTTTGCTGCGGCGTGAATTAAACCTTGGCCACCATTCCCTTGATACCATTTCTGTTAAACGTGCCATAGAGCCTGCAGAAGTATCATTTGAAAAAATTTCATAGTTATTATCGATCTTCTTTGCGTAAACAACAGGATTATCAGGAAAAGGCATTGTTGTAAAGGACCAGGTTTCACCATTCGAGGTAAGTCCGCTTGAGTCCTTTACAACAACCTGCCAGTAATAAGTTGTTCCATATTCAAGATTCTGGGCAACAACAGAAGTGTCGCCAATTCCTTCAGCTATAGTCTCCTTGTTTATCGCCCCTGATTTATACAGGAAAACCGTATAAGTGAGAGAATCACTTGCATCAGGATCAGAAGCAGTCCAGCTAAGAGTAACGTTAATAGGTTGATCTGCAGCTTCATTGGAGGGAACCGGGTCAGAAGGAGGATTCGGGGCTGTATTCGTACCATTATCAACTTCCAGGAAAATAGTAGCCTGTGTTACTGCATTCTCTCTTACACTTACAGATACGCTTGACTTCTTATAGCCATTTTTCTGAGCTGTAATAGTATAATTACCAACCGGAATATCCTGAATTGAGAACTTTCCATCACTGCCTGTCAGTATTGCACTGGTAGGAGGACTGGTAGTGATGCTGGCACCTTCAAGAGCTGAAGAAGCATCCTGATCCATCACTATGCCGGATATTGATCCGTATAGTTCAGGCTGAATTGTATCTTCCTTACACGAGGAAAGAAAGATAAGACTTAGTATTATGAATATGTTTCTGAATAATCCGAACTTGCTTAACATTGTTTCTCCACAATAGAAATAATTAGTGCTTTTGAATTTCTGAACCTTTTAATTCCAGTTCTTTGTCAGCCAGTGTAATGTTCCCACTCTGAACAACAAGGTGAATCTTGTAGACAGCATCCTTTGAAAAATCTACCTTACTCTGTGAAAGTGTTTTCTTACTTCCCGCAGGTATCTTCACCTGTCCTGATTGAGAGGTCGATGAATTTCCTGCTTTACTTTGTTTATTTACTAGTAAGGTGATAAGATATCATCTGCTTCAGCAGAAGTATTATTGCTGTAAACTCCTTCAATATTAATATGATTACCCGTCACCCTGTATTCAATATTAACATCTGACTCTGATGTCTGACAAAAAGAACTATTATTAAAAACAATAAAAACTAAAGCTGCCGCAATAAACTGACCACAAAACTTTTCTATATTCAAAAGCACTTAATGAATTCCCCCGTTAATAATCGTTAATCTCATTCCATTTCCATTTTGATGGATCTGAATTGGTATCGAAGTTGGTTGTGTCTGAAGCTGGTTTACCAGGTTGTTATTGCCGAATTGAATAATTCCATAGGCAATCCCATCCCCGATTAAATCCTGCTGCACAGCATTCCCATTTCCAACCTGCAATACACCAGCAAGATTATAATTGCCCACGACATTAATATCTGCAGAGTTATCCGAACCGTACTGCCCGATTGCTGTTAGGTTTGAATTTCCCATCTGGTTTGACGAAGCAAAATTATTATAGCCCTGCTGATTTATTTCAGCAACATTCGGCAAAATTCCTGAATTACCAGCCTGGTTGATATTCGCCTCATTATAACTCCCCACCTGCTGTATCATCGCCGCATTATTCAGATTCAAGATTGGAATTTATATTCTCAATATTCTGATGAATATTAAGAGAATCATTGAGCTTAATTTTTCTTGAGCATTCAGATAAACATTAACAAAAAAAATTAAAATTATTGATAATATATATTTCATTAATGAAACTAGTAATTTTAAACTTCTAAAATTTAATTATGCCACAGGAATGCTAAGCATCCCTGCTGAGAATAGTAGATACTAATCTAGTTCTGATATAACTGCAGAATTAATTATTGTTTCCGATTTGGTTTATAGTACTTGTATTACCACCTAATGTCTGACACTTGAGATATGCTGTATTGAAATTACCATCCTGATATGATTTACAGCAAAATTATGAGTCCTATTATCCATAGCTCTGCGATAGCATTCATTTTCATCACCATATTGATAATATTATGGGACATCATTCATGTAGCACCGAATTCCAGTCATTACATCTGACGTTCCATTATTGCTGTTATATCCATCCTGAGATTATTTGTTCCTTTGCTTGAATAGAAAACCATTAACATCCTGTGAAGCATGTATTTTCATTACCAGTTTGCTCTATCAGTCAACCTGAGTACTATTCCAACTTGACTATGGTCTGAACCAGTTTGAGTAGCAACTATTTAAAGTTTCCTGTCTGATCGATGGAATAATACATTATATATCAGCATCTGCTGCATGGCATATTATACAGTCTGCAGTATTTGTCATCTCCTAGTCTTGGTTTACTGTAGATATTAGCTACCATGACTATTTCCAGAATGATTGGTAACAGCCTGATCAACATCTGCCAGTATTATCATCACCTAATTGAGTAACATAAGCATCATTGATCCATTATTACCATTGGTCAAATAATGACTGATCGATGTAAGCTTCGTTTGAATGAACCAGTCTGAGTAATATTGCCAATTGTATTATCACCAGTTTGATTTACGTTAGCGGTATTATTCTGCGCCATGCTGAACCAGCAAAAAATACAACTGTTAAAAGAGCAAATAACTTTCTCATTAGAGTTTCTCCTAATAAATTTTAGAAAATAGTTTATAAATGTCCCCCCGGACAATGGGTCTGATAAGTTTCATAAAAGCACAAAAACTCATCTTTCCCGGTTAAGCTGAACATTAAGGAGAACTCACCAATTTACATTTAACCGATTTTTTTGAATATTAACCCGTCAAATGTTTTATTGGTGGCGCCTGAGTTTGTCAGGGACTTCAATACACTTTGTGTAAAGAAGTACCGCTCTTGCGCCGCCTTATTGTTCAAACTTTTCCTCAATAAAATTACCCCCGTGTTTTCTTTTTCTACCCCCTCCTTTCCATCGCTGTTTTATCCATAATATGACCTCAGTTATTATTAAATGATTAGTTTATTAGTTGTTTTGGTTATACAACCCACTCAAAATTTATCTTTACGAGATTCTGAAACAAGTTCAGAATGACATTGTCAAGTTCAGAATGACATTGTCGAGTTCAGAATGACATTGTCGAGTTCAGAATGACATTGTAAATATTTCAAAGAACCTGGAAGAAGTTTTATCTTCCTATATAATACCTTACTCCGAACAGGGCTTCCCAGTAATAATCGTTGTATTTGCCTCTGTCGATTTTATCGAGATTGTCAGAGAGTGAATAATTGAATGTTAATCCCATATCAATCCCGGTCTTGCCTACCATATACTCTGCCCCGGCTCCTGCTTTCAAAGATGGATACCAGCGGCTGTCGAATTCAAATAAATCATTATCCTGCACCATAAGTCCGACTCCGGCAAGGATGAAAGGCGAAAGCTTGTATTCCGGAAGCATAAAGTATTCAGCCTGCAGACCTATAGAATTTACTGTTGCGGAATAGAACCTATACCCTTCCAGCATTTCCCGGCCGAACGTAAGGGAAACTGCAAAATCGGGTTCAGGGAAATAAGAGGCGGAAATATTACCACAGGCTTTTGTTAAAGGATTAGGATAATCACCGTTATACTGTGATGCTCCAAAGCTCAGCCCTACTGAGAAGTTCTTCCTCGGTGCCAATGACTCCATTCCGAAATAATCTGTTCTTGCTGAAACTTCTTTTTCATTTTCATATTTCGCTATAACCGGTGAACTTATATCAGCAGGATTCTGAAGGGCCCACAGATTCTCTTTTACTCCTTCTATAACAAGACTCTGAACGGCTTTTTCTATTGCCTCAGTTACACACATTTCAGGAGGTTCATTATAGCTGTAGCCTGTTTCAACTTCCAGGAGTCTCTGGAAGTTAACGAACCTGATACAATCCCACATCAACCATCTGCGAAAGAATGGTTTTCGTTGTATAGACTGTCTTTAATATTCTGCCGCTTTGGGTTGAAATTGCGCGAAGGTAGATAGTTACCCTGTCCTGCCTGTACTGTCCCGATGCACCTACACCAAAATATTTAATACCTGTTCCGCCGGTTAGAATATTAGTGTCGTACGAAATGATCCCGCCTTCAAGGATCACTCCTGCGAATAAAAGCGGAGGCAGAAGCTGGGAATCTTCGCCGGTATCTCCCTGGTAATTCGCCCGGCTCGATCTTATTATCTTTCTTTCATTAAGCAGATCTGACAATCCTTCCCTTTCAATAACAACGAACCAGCCGGATTCTTCGAGGGCACGCAGCAGGATGGATGTAGCGCCCTGGGTAACAGCAGTTGAAAAGGTTGAACTTGTTGATGAACTTTTATATTGACCGGTCTGATCCCTGAATTTGTATACAGCGGCCACAATTTTATCTTTGGGTAATGGGAGCGAGCGCAAATCCTTGTTAACTGCAGAAGGTGTCCCAAGGGTAGCATCTTTTGTCTTAAGAGGCTGCATAAAGGTTGAACAGCCGAAAAAGGATACCATCGATATCAAAATCAGGATATAACTTAAATATTTCACTTTATTCATTACTATACTTTCAGGCTTAGAAATATGGAAGAACTACTGTAGTCTGGTCACCTGTTCCGGTATCAAATATGTCAATGTGCACGCCATCGCTGCCAGGAGTAATATCTATTGAATAATCACCAAGATCATAATGTCCCTCTGTCAGCCCAGCCTCGCCAAAAGTATTTGTGAGGAGCTGCCGTGAGAGCTGACTCAGTACCTGTCGGTTAAGGCTATTCTTAAAATCATCAAGCGGATTTTGTGAATAAGGGTTATACGAAGAGCTGGAACCTCCTGTAAAGCCGTTCTGTGCCTGGGCTTCACTTAATAATGTCTGTCCGTTAAAATAATATCCCCCGAAAGACGGGTTAACAGGAGTATAGATAAGCTGCTGTGCAGAAATATCTGCGGCTGCAAATAAAATCATTATGAATCCTGTTATTAATATTTTTTTCATTATTTCCTCACTCTTTAGAATATTCCAGAGCCCTTCAGGTCATCTCCTGCGAGCTGCTTTTGGATTGCTTCATAGTTCTGGATGTAATTAAAAGATAGTTCCACTCCGTACTGCGCCGTAGCTTCAATGATATCATAGCGGGGCTGCAGTATCTGCTGGAAGATTTCATTATCGTTTATCTTAATGGTTACCTGTGTACCAAGCTGCGGCAAAGGTTTCTCTTCTATTATGATGGTATAATCTCCGAAATTGTCAGGCGGCTGCCAGTTGGAGTAAAAGAGGTCGTAAAAATCGTGACCGATTTTTGTCTGTGTCTGATCTACAATCAAGCCTTCGATCTCTATATCCCTGAATGTTTTTTTCTGAATATTCTGCGTAAATACTTTAAGCGTGTCTTCACTGAATAACGTACTGTCTTTAAGAATTTCCTGTACAAAGTTAGGGTTTCGAATCTGTAGTCGTTGATAAGGTACAATAACGTTTGGATTAACTATCTCCCCCTTATTGTCATAGAAGATCCTTCTCCATTCATTCGGATCGTTGTAAACACTTTTCTTCTTTGCTATATCCCAGAGATTGTCTCCGGGTTTAACAATATAATCGATGGCAGGATTTTCCATCTCCCATTGTCTCAGTTTTTCCGGAAGAATATCGTATACTAATTTTTGAAATGCCGGTAATGAACTCATTTTAACCAATTGCAGTGAATCGACTATCCCTGAATAATAATTTAATGTGCTGTCCCTGTTGTCTATTTTCTCAACCAGCTGCTTTAGATATATTTGATAAGCCTTATAGCTTGAGTCAGATACATTCTGAGCTTTAATGAAAGAACCGCAAAGCAGGATTAATAGTCCCGCCGTAATAATTTTCCTCATGCTGATCATCAATCTTCTATAAAAGAAGAACCCTCGTATTAGAAAGGAATTGAAATCCCTCAATTCCAAAGCCTGTTTATATTAACTCAAAGCTTATGCCAACCAAATTCCTTAAGAATTGCCCGATATGAAGACATATGAGACAAATCCAGTAAAATTATTTTACCCTGCGGGTAAGTAATTTAACTTAGAAAATACTTATAGAATGAACATCCTTTGAAATCCTGGAGTAATCGGGAAAATAATATTTATTCCCCTGGATACTTAATACAGATGAGATATAATCCATATCATCTGATAACTCCATTTCAACAGATTCTTCGATGAATATTTTATCCAGGGAAATTATTTCAAGCACCTTGTCTACAAAAAACGAAATCTTCTGACCATAGATCTCCAGGAAAAGAACCCTGCCCGATTCCAATTTTTTATCCGGCTCTACAGAATAATAACCCGCAAAGTCTATTGTCATATATTTACGTTCAGAAAATTCATGCGTCAGCCTGTTTCCCAGCCAATCAGTTTTAACCTCATCGGGTTTCATTATCGCCGAGATGAGCTTAAGATCGGTGCAGAAATCCAAAAGGCCGATCTGAAAGATCAGGAGACCGGAAATGTTTTCTATAGATGCGGAAGACGACATAAAAGAGGAAATATATCCTGGTAAAATTGATTGTAATTTTCCCTCACAGGTTGGGGACAATTTACATACCACATAGAAATAGTTGATTTTAGGGGGAAATCGAAGGAAATGGCGGCTCCAGAGGTTAAATTCTATTACTCGGGGTAAAAGAATTTACTATCATCGCACTAAGTGCGGATCAATTTTTTGAAATATTATATTCCCTGATCTTATTATTCAGGGTAGGTTTAGAGATTCCCAGTATCGTATAAGCCTTCTTTTTATTCCAGTTAACGGCGTTAAGGACTTCAGCAATATGTACCTTTTCAACTTCCGCGAGTGAAAGGTTACGGCGTTCACTAACGACATCTTTGCCGGGATTTTCCTGCAGCAGTATATTTTCTTTTTCGAGCACATCAGCTTTAGACAGCACAACTGCCTGGAGCAGGATATTCTCGAGTTCACGCACATTCCCTATCCAGGGATAGTGCTGAAGCATCTCCATAACTTCGAATGGTATCTTGCGGACTTTTTTATGAAGTTCATTATTTATTTTTTTCAGGAAGTGGACTACAAGTTCAGGGATATCCTCTTTTCGTTCGCGAAGAGGAGGAATATAAATCGATAAAACTTTCAGTCGATAATAAAGATCCTCCCTGAACTTCCCCTGACTCACCAGCTCCTCAAGGTTCCTGTTAGTTGCGGTAATGATCCTTGCTTTCATAGGGAGTATACTCTCCCCTCCGACTTTTTCAAACTCTCTTTCCTGGATCACCCTCAACAGCTTAACCTGCAGGTCAGCTGAAATCTCCGATATTTCATCGAGAAATATCGTCCCTTCACCGGCAAGCTCGAATTTCCCCTTCTTATCTCTTACCGCGCCTGTGAATGATCCCCTGACGTGACCGAAAAGTTCACTTTCAAGCAGTGTTTCAGATAAAGCAGTACAGTTTACGGGAATAAAAGGCTGGTCCTTTGTAATACCAGAATAATGGATCACCCTTGAGATAAGTTCTTTACCCGTTCCACTCTCTCCCTGCACAAGCACAGTTACCCTGTTCATCGACATCTGGCCCACCAGTTTGAAGATCTCCTTCATCTGGCGTGATTTTCCGATGGACTTATTTTTTATATCATATTTTTCAAAGTCCTCTTCGATGGCTACGGCCAGCCTTTCACTGAGGCTCCTGCTTTCAAGCGATCGTTTAATAAGAGATTTGAAACGGGGTGTATCGATCGGTTTTTCAATATAATCGTATGCACCAAGCTGCATCGCCCTGATTGTTGAATCAATATCCTCGTATGCGGTCATAATTATGCAGGGAATATTACCATCTATTTTTTTAACCTGCTCCAGCACTTCAAGTCCGTTCATTTCAGGCATCCTGAGGTCTGTAATAATAAGGTCAGGATGTTCACTGGTGACATACCTGATGCCCTCCATTCCGTTTGAGGCCGTAACTATTTTGTAATTCATTGTTGAAAGGAAGATCTTCAATGAATCCAGAATAGAAGATTCATCATCTATTAAAAGAATTTTTTCCATATTTTATGCCATGGGTAAAGAAACCTGGAATATGGTATTTCCCGGTTCAGAAAAAATTAACGAAATGGTGCCATTGTGTTTTTCAATAATCTGCTGGACAATAGATAATCCAAGTCCGGTACCGGTTTGTTTAGAAGTAAAAAACGGCTCGAAAATCCTTTCCGGAGATCTTATTCCGCAGCCCGTATCGCGGATAAACAGCCGGTGCATCCTTCTTTTAGTATCCAGTACGGATAAAAATTCAATTTCACCTTCAGTATCTATTGCTTCGATGCTATTTTCAATCAACTGGTGGAGCATGGTTTTAAGTTCGCCAGGATCTCCCATCACCGGCTCAGAACTTACCTGATTTATTATTCTTATTTTCTTTTTCTCAAGTGAAGGGTTAAGCAGCGATATTACCTGCTGAAGTATTTCATCAGGAGATATTTTTTGAAAAAGGACTTCCTTCTGTTTTGAAAACTGCAGCACATCTTTCAACATACTATCCAGGCGCTTTATTTCTTTAGATATAATAGCGAAGGAGTAAGAATACTTAATTTCATCCCTCATTTGTTCCATCAACACCTCGATATTCAGTTTGATAGCGGTAAGAGGCGATTTAATCTCGTGAGAAAGATAGCTTGTCATCCTTCCGAGGGAGGCCAGGGTCTCAGACCTTTTCAGTTTTTCTTCAGCCTCCTTCTTTTCCGTAATATCTTCTTTTACAGCTACGAAATGCGTTATTTCACCTTCAGAATTTTTGATCGGGGAAATAATGGCATGTTCATGGAAAAAGGTGCCGTTTTTCTTTTTATTCAGAAATTCGCCGGTCCATTCCTCTCCTGAGAGTAAAGTTGACCACATCGCCGCATATTCATCCGGAGATTTGCTGCCTGATTTGAGCAGCCCGGGAGTCATCCCGATCATTTCCCCTGATGTATAACCGGTAACCTCGACGAACTTAGGATTAACGTATTCTACCTTCCCCTGTTTGTCGGTTATAACAATCGCAGCCGGGTTCTGCTCTACAGCCTTCGACAGCTTCCGCAGATTCTCCTCAGTTTTCAGTTGTTCGGTTATATCCTTTGCGATACCGATGTTACCGATAGGTTCACCCCTGTCATTTTTAACTACCGACGTTTCAAGTTTTATATGAAAAAGTTCACCGCTTTTAGAACGGTTTATAAGCTCACCGCTCCAGCGGAAACCACCCTTCACTACAGGGCAGGTATTTTTCGGATCGGCACATAAAATCACAGGGGTTTTTCCAATAACCTCGTCCTCTGTATAACCGTAACGATCGAGAAATGCCCTGTTAACAAAGATGAACCTGTCTTTCCTGTCTGTTATGCTGACCATTTCAGAGATACTGTTAATGGAATGGCCCAGCAGCTTCAACTGTTCATCCTGTTCTTCCTCGAGGGACAGATCCTTTACCATGAGAATGGAATAAATAAGACGTCCTTCGTTGTTCCTGACAGCCGAAGATTGGATCTGCACCGGAATTATTTCCCCGGTTGACCTGATATACCTTTTTTTAATTTCGTAGCTGTCTATTTTTCCCTTCTGTACCTGATCAATTAGTTGGAATGTTGAACCAAGATCTAAAGAGCAGGTTATCTGCCTTATGTCCTTTCCGGTAATTTCAGGTAATGAATATTTCAGGATTTCACAAAGTTTCTGATTTGCGTCGATTATTTTCCAGGAAGGATCAACTACCGCAATGCCCAGCGGAGCATTTTCAAATACGAGTTTAAACTTTTCTTCATATTCGAAAGGCAATGAGAAGGATGTTTTGATCGAATAGATATTACCCTCTGATGAATTCCTGCATTCTACTGCGCCCTCAGCATTCATTTTACTGTTCATCAGGTTACCCCTTTTCTTATTTATCTTAAAATAATGATAGTTCCCAACTTACCCGTTATTCAGTGTTTGTTTACAGAAACTTCACTGCGATTGCAGTTGAACATAATAATTTCTGTTCATTAATTCTATAAAAAGCCGTGCCATCAGGGTAAAAAATTTTACTCAAAATAAACAGCCATTACGCTTTGTATTCCAATATTATAAAGAAGGTGCACATAATTATTAATTTGTTTGTCTCGCTATGATACTTTTCATTGTCTCTTTTCTCAGAATGAACATAAAAATTTACGGACAGAATGAGAATACGCGGCACTCATTTAGATATTTATGGGATTAAAATCAGCAGAAGATTATGTTTTTCTAATAAATGTAAAAGTTTTATTTTTACACCAAGTAATTTCAAATGTTAACCCCTGAGGGAATCCAATGAAAAAAGTAATTTATCCCGGAACCTTTGACCCTGTAACCTATGGTCATATCGATATAATAAAAAGAGCAAAAGAACTTTTTGATGCAGTTGTTGTTACAGTTGCTGTTAATCCGGGGAAGACTCCTCTGTTTTCACTCGAAGAGAGAGTGCATATGCTGAAAGAAAGCTTAAAGGAATACGACAACATCATAGTGGATTCTTTTGACGGTCTGGTAGTTGATCATGCCCATCAGGTAGGTGCATTGAGTATTATCAGGGGTCTGCGGGCTGTAAGCGATTTTGAATATGAATTTCAGATGGCGCTTATGAACCGGAAGCTTGCAAAAGACATTGCTACAGTATTCCTAATGCCCGGGGAGAGATATACTTATCTAAATTCCTCCATAGTACGCAACCTGGCTGAACTACAGAGCGATGTCAGCGAATTCGTTCCTCCGGTAGTGGCAGAGGCTCTTAAAAAGAAATTCAGCAGATGATTTTCAGCTGATAATATTTCACTTTTCTTCCAAAACAGGAAAGTGCTTTTAATCATTCTTCTCAGATCTATCACGTCTTTATAACCATATTTTTTAAACCTTGTCAGGGTGGAAGAAAAATCTAAAAAAGTAATTATCCTCGCATTGCTGGGCAACCTGGCAATTGCTGTAAGTAAATTTGTGGCCGGCGCAATAACAGGAAGTTCGGCAATACTATCGGAAGGCATCCATTCGGTTATTGATACAGGGAACGAAGGGTTAATGCTGCTGGGTCTGCATATGGCGAAGAAGCCCGCAGACGAACTTCATCCTTTCGGGCATGGTAAAGAAGTTTACTTCTGGAGCTTTGTTGTTGCAATATTGATTTTCGCTGTAGGAAGCGGCGTATCGGTATACGAAGGGGTTCACAACTTTCTTCATCCCGAAAATATTAAAAACCCGCTGGTTAATTATATAGTTATAGGTATCGCGCTTCTGTTTGAGGGCACCACATGGACCTACGCGCTGATACACTTCAACAAGCAGCGGGGAGATCGGGGATTTATAGAAGCAGCGCATAAAGCAAAAGATCCTTCAACTTTTATTGTGCTGTTTGAAGACAGTGCCGCACTCTGCGGACTGCTGACGGCCGCACTGGGTATTTTCCTGGAGCAGATTACCGGCAATACCATATACGATTCGCTTGCTTCAGTGGTAATAGGACTCATACTGGCTGTTACGGCAGGCTGGCTTGCTTATGAAACCAAGGGTCTTCTTATTGGAGAAAGCGCCTCAGGTGAGTTAGTTGACGAAATAAAATCTATTCTGCATAAATTCGATACAATTGAACATATCAACGAAGTACTTACGATGCACATGGGACCTCATTACATACTTGTGAATCTCAGTGTGGATTTCAAAGACTCAGTATCTGCCGGAGAAGTTGAAAGCAGCATTGAGGAGATGGATAAAAAAATGAAGGCGAAGAATGGAGATATAAAAAGAATATTTATTGAGTCTGAAAATTTCACTAAAAAACAAAAAAGCATATAGTTGATAATGCACAATTCTTAATCTTTGCATTCTGAATTTCTTGTAGTATATTTCACCCGGTTTAGTAACACACACTATAATTTTAATCCGGCTCATTTTAACAATTTTTTCTTTAGAAAGGAGCATCACATTGTTATCTGAGAGAGTCAAGAGGATAATTGCGTCCCCGACGATGAAGGTTGCAGCCGAGGCAAAGAGGTTAAAGACAGAGGGGATAAATGTAATTGACTTAAGCGTCGGCGAGCCTGACTTTCCCACTCCCATAAACATTAAGGAAGCAGCCAAGAGAGCTATAGACGAGAATCATACAAAATATACTATCAACGCAGGCACAGTTGAGCTACGCCAGGCGATTGCAGATAAATTTAAAAAGGATAATAACCTTGATTATAAACTCAGTGAAATCATAGTATCGAGCGGCGCCAAGCAGAGTATCTTCAACGCAATCCTGTCAACCGTATCCAAGGATGATGAAGTAATCGTTCCTGCTCCCTACTGGGTATCGTATCCCGAGATGATCTCACTGGCCGAGGGCAAAACAGTAGTTATCGAAACAACTGAGGCAAATGGTTTCAGGATAACGCCCGAACAGCTGGAAGCAGCAGTCACTCCTAAAACGAAGCTATTCATACTTTGTAATCCATCCAACCCGACAGGTTCAGCTTACAACAGCAAGCAGCTCGAAGAGATAGCTGAAGTAGTTAAGAAACATGATTTTCTTGTGCTTTCAGATGAAATTTACGAAAAACTGCTGTACGACAACTTCAAATTTATCAGCTTTGCTTCATTAAGCAGCGAGATGAAAAAAAGGACGATACTTGTGAACGGGGTAAGCAAGACATACTCAATGACAGGCTGGAGAATAGGATATACCGCAGGTCCCGAAGAAGTTATAAAAGCAATGGACAAGATTCAAAGTCACAGCACATCCCATGCATCATCGATATCCCAGCAGGCAACCATAGAATCGCTCAACGGTCCCCACGACTATCTCAGGCAGATGCAGGTTGAATTTCACAAAAGAAGGGATTACCTGTATGAAAAACTTACGTCAATACAGGGAATTTCCTGTTATAAACCTGAAGGAGCCTTTTATCTTTTCCCCAATTTCTCGGCATATATGCACAAATCAATGAATGGAACCACCATTAACAACAGTCTGGACCTCGCAATGCATCTCTTAAATGAGGCGAAAATAGCGCTGGTTCCAGGGAGTGCTTTCGGGGCAGAGGGATTTATGAGGTTCTCATACGCAACTTCAATTGAAAATCTGGCTGACGCATCGGAAAGATTAAAAGAGGCATTAAATAAGCTAAGCTGATCATCCTTCGATCATCATTTCCAGTGATCTGATCAACTCAGGCACCGGCATGGTTTCACCCGTCCACAGCTGAAAAGCTTTTGATGCCTGGTTCACAAGCATTTCAATTCCGTTAACGACCGCGGCGCCCTGCTTTGAAGCTATGGAGAGAAATTTTGTCCTGCCGGGATTATACACCAGATCGAATACGATCTGATCTTTGTGGAAATATTCAGGCAACGATATTACTGTTTCGTCATTTTCCGGATACATACCCACAGGAGTAGTATTTACAATAAGCTGTGAATTCAGGAAAATTTCTCCAAGGTTCTCAGGAAAAAGCTCAAAGCACTTTATTGAATCGAACTTCATCCTTTCAGAGAAGTATTTCCTTACAGCCTCAGCCTTCTGGTCTGTGCGGTTCACAATATTGATACCTGAGGGCTTAAAATATTTAATAAGAGTATAAACAACCGCGCGCGCACTTCCTCCGGCACCTATTATTGTAACTTCTTTACCGGACAGACTGCTTTTAAATTTATCGAGCGATTTCAGCACTCCAAAAACGTCGGTATTGTAGCCAGTAAGAGTGCCAAGATCATTTACAACCGTATTAACCGCCCCGACGCCGGCCGCTTCATCCGACACATTATTAAGAAGCTGCAGAATGTTCACTTTATGAGGAATAGTAACATTAAAGCCTTTAATACCCAGAGCGACCATACCTTTTATTGCATTATTCAGATTAGCCGCGGGCACATCAAAAGGAAGATACAGAAAGTCAAGTTTCTTAATATCGAAAGCGACGTTATGGATGAAAGGAGAATAAGTATGCTTTATGGGATGACCGATCAAACCCACAAGCATAGTATTCATGTGGAGCGTGTTTTTCATAAACAATTTTCGGGATAAAAATTTAACGTACTGTTGTCAGCCCGGAAATGACCGGCCGGGCAAGACGGATCAGAGTTCCCCTAACAATTTTCTAAAGAGTTTTGATGATTTAATCTCAGGGTACTCTTTTGCAAAGTCCGATTTAATTTCAGGATCTATAATGAAGGCTTTCTTCAGGCATTCAACAGCATCCTGGGTTCGGCTAAGTATAAAATTGATTTTTGCCTTCCCGTAATAAGATGAAGCATCATCAGGAGAGATCCGGATGCATTCATCAAAAGCCTTCTGGGCCTCAAGCCAGTCACCTATTTCAAAAAGAGTTTCAGCAAGGTTAAACCAAATCTCATAATTACCAGGTTCAATCTTTGCGGCTTTCCTGTAGCTCCTAATAGCCTCCTGAAGTTTGCCAAGAGAATATTCAAGATCTGCTTTTGCGTACCACGCATCAGCTCTATCCTGATACAATGATATCGCCTTATTAAAATCCTTCAGAGCAAGCTGGAACTTACCCGCGGAATCATAACAGAACCCTCGGGCAAGGTAGGCTTCATAATATTTTTCATTAATATTTATGGACCTGGAATAATAATCGATAGCCTTATTTATCTCTCCCAGTTCCTCATATATATTAGCTATATTGTAGCAGGAAGCCTCATCGAATTTATCAATCTTAAAAGCCTCCCGGAAACATTCAATCGCCTGCTGGTAACGTCCGAGGTCGGCCAGGAGATTGCCTTTATTAAACCAGGCACCCGCAAAGTCCTCTTTTATTGCAATCGCCAGTTCATAACTGTCTATCGCCTGTTCCAGACGGCCAAGTTTAGTAAGCACCACGCCGCGGTTGTACCATCCATTGGAATTATACGGTTCGGCGTCAATAAATTTATCATAGGCTTCAAGAGCGCGCTCATTACGATCCAAATTCTCCAGGCAGAAGCCGAGCTCAAAATAAGCATCAGAAAAGCCGGGGTCATTCTGAATAGCACGGGTAAAAAATTCCGAAGCAACCTCGAAATTGCCACCCTTCTGGTACAAAAGTCCCAGATTAAAAAGAGATTCCTCATTATCAGGTTCCTGTTCCAGGGCCGATTCAAGAGATTCCTTTGCATCTTCCATCAACCCGAGATTTTCTTCGGCGGCCGCTCTTTCAATAAGGGCGTCAGAATCCCCCGGATTTAGCGAAAGAGCCTTATTATAGCAGATAATAGCTTCACCGAAACGATATAAACCGTTCAAAAGCGCGCCCTTTTTTACCCAATACTCTGAATTATAAGGAGAAACCTCAATGAGGCTATCTACAAGGTACACCCCGTCTTCATAAAAACCATGATCCAGACAATCCTGGATTGCGTCTTCTACTGTTTCAATACAACTGTAAATTCCGGATTCATCTATCAGCTGCCGGCATCTTTCAATTTCTTTTGAAATTTCCTTATTCATATCGGCATTTTCATCATAATTATAATCACGTTCGAAAAATGACATTCAGCATTCTCCAAATAATTAAAAATTCGGAAAAAATGTATTACTAATAAAATCTAAAATCAAGATGATTTTAATCAACCTTATGTGTATAATATAAACCCTGTTTATAAAATTTCAGGCCAAAAGCTAAAAGCTGAAAATCGATTGATTTTCAGCTTTTTTTATGAAAGGATTACCTGGAGAGGACAGAAGTTACCTTCTCGGCCGCATCTTTCAGACTGCCGGCTACCTCGAAATTGAGTCCCGAATCGCCCAGCAGATCTCCGGCTTCTTTAGCATTCGTTCCTTCGAGGCGAACAACTATAGGTACATTTATATCCATTTCCGTGGCTGCATCAATAACACCCTGCGCAACCCTATCGCACCTTACAATTCCGCCGAAAATGTTAATAAGAATAGCTTTAACATTAGGATCCGACAGTATTATCTTAAAACCATTTGCCACGGTAGTTTTATTTGCTCCACCGCCCACGTCGAGGAAATTAGCTGGTTCACCGCCGGCAAGCTTAATTATGTCCATTGTAGCCATTGCCAGTCCCGCGCCATTAACCATGCAGCCTACATTTCCGTCAAGTTTAATATAATTCAGGCTAAATTTAGAGGCTTCTATTTCAAGAGGATCTTCCTCGTCGAGATCACGGTATTCAAGGATATCTTTATGTCTTTCCAGGGCGTTATCATCGAAATTCATTTTAGCATCAAGGGCAATAACGCCGCCTTCTGCAGTCACCACAAGAGGGTTTATTTCTGCCAGCGACGCGTCAGTTTCAACGTAAGCTTTATACAAGCCTGAAAGGAATTTTACCGCATTTTTATTCTGGACGCCTTCGAGTCCCAGTGCATACGCAAGGCGTCTTGCCTGGTATCCCTGAAGTCCGACGGCCGGATCTATTGTTTCCTTAATAATTTTTTCAGGAGTTTCGGCAGCAACTTTCTCTATTTCCACTCCCCCTTCAGTTGAAACCATTATAACATTTTTAGAGACCGCTCTGTCCAGAGTTATACCGACGTACAATTCCCTTGCTATATTTATACCCTGCTCAATCAAAAGACGTTTAACCACTCTTCCTTCCGGTCCCGTCTGGTGAGTAACAAGCGTCATTCCCAGCATCTGGTCAGCATAATCTCTCACTTCATCGAGACTCTTAGCTACCTTCACCCCGCCTCCCTTGCCTCTTCCGCCGGCATGAATCTGGGCTTTAACAACCCATACATTTCCGCCTAATTCTTCCTGTGCAATCCTTACAGCTTCATCAGCATTAAAAGCAACTTTTCCGTTGGGAACGGCAACATTATACTTACGCAGTATCTCTTTTGCCTGATATTCATGTATTTTCATTTGTATCCCTGAAGTTAATTTTTGAAAAACAAAGGCTGCCTTCCCTTGCTCCGGAGGCATCCTCTCTAAATTTCCTCAATATTCAGCTTCTTATATAAAACTTCAAAAGAAGAATATAAAAATTACATTTTTTAAGGTAGATAATCAATTTAAACCCGACCCTTGAGTTGTCAATTGAGACGGCCAGATGAAGCAGACGAGGCAGGAGTAAATCATCGGCTGATAAATGGGTATAATCCCGGCGTTGAATTCCTAAGGTGAAGGATAATAATACAAAGGGATTGAGTTTAGGTGTACGATAAATCCGGATAAAAAAAGGGAAGGCAGACAGCCTTCCCTAATATTAGAACGGCGGCCCAATCTTACTTCAGCAACATCATTTTCCTTACTTTAACATTACTGCCGGCTTCAATTTTGTAGTAATAGATACCACTGGCAAGTGAAGACGCATTAAACGTTACAGAATGATTTCCGGCTTTAACGAAATTATTTACCAGCCGGGAGACTTCCTGTCCCAGCGAATTATATATCTTTAAGGCAACGAAGCCATCCTGCGGTATTGAGTACTCAATCGTAGTAGAAGGGTTGAATGGATTAGGATAATTCTGCTCCATAGCGAATTCCGCCGGTGAATTCAGATCAACTTCAACTTCACTGGAATAATAATAAGAACCGTCAAAATCAACCTGTTTCAGCCTGTATGTATAGCTGCCTGCCGAAAGATCTTTATCTGTATAAGAATATTGCTGAGGCGCTGTGGTTGTTCCATTTCCGTTAATAAAGGAGACATTCTCATATTTACCGCTGCCTGATTTTCTTTCAATCTGGAAGCCTTTATTATTTGTCTCTGTAGCCGTTTTCCAGGTAAGATTCACATCAGTTCCTGATATGGAAGCGTTAAAAGAAACAAGCTCAACAGGAACAACAAGGTTCGGATTTTTTAGTATATGTCCCAGCGAACCACAGGCATAAACAGATGCAGTACCGGTGCTGACTTTTTCTATATAGACAGAATACAAAGTACCTGATCCGACATTTTCATATGACCAAGTAGTCCCTCCGTCGGTGGTTGTAAATGTAGAACCATAACTGCCGACAGCAATACCGTGGTTTTCATCGCCGAACTGAATATCGTTGAGTGAAACAGAAACAGTGACGTCTTCGTTTGTCCAGGTAGTTCCTCCATCAGTAGTTTTTCTTACCTTTGAAGACGACCCGCAGGCATACACGACATTCTCATTGACCATATAAACGGCGTAGAAAGATGACGTAGCTCCCGAGGGTTGAGGGGTAAAAGAAGCACCTCCGTCTGTGGTCTTCAGAATTGTTCCACTACCCCCGCATACATAACCGGTATTTTCATCCAGGAAGAAGGATCCGTATAAACCGGCTGAAACTCCTGTTGTTAAAGGCGACCAGGTTGATCCACCGTCGGTTGTTTTATAACCGAGACCTCCCTCACCGAAAGTGTAACCGGTATTTTCATTTACGAAGGAGATTGTTTCCAGATCGGAAGTACCGACTACAGGGCGCGTCGTCTGAGTCCAGGATTCACCTCCGTCGGTAGTTTTATACACGTAATCATCCACACAAGCCGCATACCCAATAAGCGGAGTTGCCATGCTCAGAGCATTATAATCAACAAGCGAAGAATCGGTTTGAGAAACTGCCCATGTCTCTCCCCCATCATTGGAGTACATAGCCTGGTCGAAAGTTACGCCGGGTATTCCAGGAGCGCCTACCGCAATTACTCTACCCGTACTGCTTTCTGCCCAATCATCGTACAAAGTACTGGCTTTTATCCAGGTATTATGAGCTGTTGTTGAAAGGGGGGAGATCGTAGTTTCATTTATCATACCGACTGCACCGACAGTTACTACATGATTATCATCAATGAAATCGGCAGCATAAAATGAAGATGTATACGATTGGTCAGGATCAAGGTAGCCGAAAGAGTTCCATGTTACACCCATATCAGTAGTATAATACATATTATAGTTATCTCCAGTTGCGTAAAACGCACCTGCTCTATACCGAATATTAAGGAAGTCGGATGTGGGAGGGATACCGGAGTTTCTTACAGTCCATGTAGCTCCTCCGTCAGTAGTTGCGGCCAGGGCCGCATCGATACCGGAAGCCATACCATTATTAGCATCGATAAAATCAATACTCCAGATAAGACTACTTCCCGCAGCGTAAACAGTAGCCCAGGTTGAACCTCCATCAGTAGTTCTAAGAATATTTCCATTCGCAGAACCAAGCAGAATATTGTTTTCGTCGAAAGCATAAACAGAGTAGGCATTATCAGGAAGAGTACCCGGCACCTGGGTCCAGGTATCACCTGCATCAGTAGTTTTTAAGAGTCCCACGTTCACGAGTCCGCATGCAAATCCCAACGTTGGACTGATAAAATAAATATCATAAATAAATCCTGTTGTAGCGTTATAGACAGAAAACCAGGTATCTCCTCCATCAGTTGTTTTAACCAGGGTACCATCCTCTCCGCAAGCCAGGCCGTTAGACATATCGAAGAAGAACCCTCCGAAAAGATTATGGCCGTATCCGAAATCGGGATCAACACCTCCGATATTTTTGTTAAGATACCAGGACGATCCTCCGTCTGAAGTTTTCAGGAAAGTTCCTGAATAACCCAGCGCATACCAGTTATCAGCATCCCACACTTTAACGTACCTCAGGTTATTACCGGCAGGGGTAGGATGGAGCCATTGCCAGTCGGAGTTAAAGATAGGCTGAGCATCTGTTATTCCCGAAACGCCATGGGTTCCGGCATTGTAAAATACTTCTGCCTGGTTCCTGTCCTCCTGGGCCTCGCAGAAAGAATAGCCCAGAAGCAGGAAAGCAAGCAATAGTAGAAATAGTTTATTCATAACATCCTCCATGATTTAGTTGCAATTAGTTGAATAACCTGATTTTCTTATTAAAATGTTGTGATAAATTATCTGTTTTTGAGAATCGGGTAAGGTATTGATAAATGACACAAGGGAGAGAAGGTTCCTGAATCAACGCTGGATGATAAAAACCCTCCCTGAGATTACCAGGGAGGGTCTGGGGAGTGCAAATTGTCCGGTCCGTTCACCGGGCAATTAATCCTAACATATTCAATTTAAGGATTTGCCTGAAGCGACCTGATGATCAATCTGCTCAAGCCACATTGCCTCCAGCGTAACACTCTCTGATGTTACCTGGAAACTGCACACCAATACCATTCCGCCTTCATTTTTCTGGATCTGAAAAGATCTTGTAAAATTATATACACCCGGGCTGCTACCATTCAGCACATCGCTGGTCTGTGTAGAAATGACTCCCGCAATAGTCTGGTTTATTTGAGGCATACAAACCGTGCAATAATCCGTTAATTCAGCATAAACATCGAGTTGTAAGGTCATGGTCTGCTGAAGGTTTGGAGGAATAGGATCGAGGTCGTTGAAAGTTATCCTGTAATTTATTTCACCGTCAATTATGAAATAAGAGTTGAATACAGGGTAAGGATTATCAAGATTACCCTGGAGAGTAATTGTTCCCGAAAGAGGAGATTCAGTATCCTTATTTACATTTCCTGTATCAACAGGGGCTACAATCGAATTTTCCTGGCAGCCTATTATCAAAAGGGCTGAGAAAACAACGAGGGAAAAAAGTAACTTTTTCATTATGCACTCCAATTTTTTTATGAACTATTGATTAAAAATCTCGCTGGTAATTAAATAAATTGAAGGCGGGGGTACCTAGCAGGTATGTTTCACAAAATTGGATTATTGTTTCAATGACTTGCAGTTATGTGTCATGGATTTGAACTTATGCAACAAATTTAGTTTTTGAGCAAAAAACGCATCTTCCTGCCTGAACTTTAATTTTAATCCAGATTCGGTTAAGTTTGGAAAAAGCCGGAGCTTTGAAATATTATGAGCAAAATTCAGTTATATACCATCGGTGTATACGGGTTTACAGCGGGTTCTTTTTTTGGAAAGCTGATTGAGAATAAGATAGATACTTTCTGCGATATCAGGAGAAGGCGAGGCGTAAGGGGGGCCGAATATTCTTTTGCCAACAGCAGAAAGCTTCAGGAGCGATTAGCGGAGCTGAATATAAACTATCTGCATATAATTGACCTTTCACCTACTGATGAAATAAGAAAGATTCAGTATGTCCGGGACAAGGAAGAACATAAGTCACAGCGAAAGAGAGACTCACTATCCAGGGAGTTCATTTCGGCTTATAAGAAAGAAATCCTTAGTAAATTTGATTTTCAAAGTCTTGTTGATCAGCTGGAATCGTCAAGAGCAGGGAGAGTAGTTTTGTTCTGTGTGGAGAGAAATCCCGATGCATGCCACCGTTCTCTCGCCGCTGAAGCGCTTCAGAAGAAATACGGATACAAAGTAAAACACCTGTATTAACCGCCGGTAGCGAAACCCGGGTAAAGGGTCATTCCTCCATCCACAAAGATGCTTGTTCCGTTGATATAATCGGCCTGGTCGGAAGCGAGCCAGGCTGCAACCCGCCCGATATCATCGACGTCGCCTATTCTCCTATATGGAATAAGGGTCATCAACTTTTCCATTCCATCTTTGGAGCTCCAGACTGATTTATTTATAGGGGTTTTGATGGCACCGGGACAGATACTATTTACCCTGATCCTGAAAGGTGCTGTTTCCTGGGCTATTGTTTTCATGAGCATCATTATGCCTCCTTTTGAGGCCGCATAGTTTGCATGACCGGACCAGGGAATGACCTCGTGAACAGAACTTATGTGAATTATCTTACCCGCAGCGCAGGAAACCTCTTTCTTCACTCCCCTTCTCTTAAATTCTTTAACAGCTTCGCGGGCACACAAAAACTGACCAGTAAGATTAACACTGATAACCTTGTTCCATTGGTCAAGCGTCATATCTTCAAACTTTGAATCCCTCTGCAGACCGGCATTATTAACAAGGATATCAATAGTTCCCAACTCTTTGATTGAATCCCTGAACATATTTATAACCTGTGTTTCATTGCTAACATCAGCTTTATATGCAAAGGATTTTACACCTTCCTTCTTCAGTTCTTCAACCAGAGCTTCCGCATCATCGGGATTCTGAATATAATTGACGACTATATCCGCACCTGCTTTTGCGAGCGCTTTTGCTATTCCTCTCCCAATTCCCGAATTCGCTCCGGTGACGATTGCTTTTTGTCCCGGTAGAATCTTCGGAGTTTCTATATCCGGGGTTTTGACTTCAGGTAATTTGTTTTTTTCATTCTCTGCCATTTCAACCTCAAATTAATGCAATTAAAAAAATAACATCAAAAAAAATCATTTAGCCTTCTGTGTATCACAATTAGATAATCAGGTTCTAAAAAATGGACAGGAAAATAGAAAGTAATTTAAATACGGTCTAAAAGGCATCTGAAAACGTTCTGAAAACGTTCTGAAAACGTTCTGAAAACGTTCTGAATACGTTGTGAATACGTTGGAACAGGCAAAAAAGAACGAAATAAAAGTTGGGCAGGAAAACCGAACAAAACACCAGAAATCCGCAAACTTCAATTCATAGAGGACGATTCTTATTCACGGCAATAATGACAGTATATAAACTTTCCTACTCCCCCCTATTGATAATTTTAACAAGTGATCATATTTTCATGTTCAAAATTGACGGAGTATTGATGGCGTTATTAAAGCCCAATAAAACTATTCCCGAGCTCTATACTTTCCTGACAGAAGATTTTGGAAAAAACATGACACGTCCTGTTATGATGAGGAAGGTTGACGGAGTTTATAAAGGAATAACTTATTCAGAATTTAAGGAAGAAACCGATAATTTTGCATACGGATTAACCGCACTGGGAGTGAAGCGGGGCGACAAAATAGCAATCATTGCCGAGAACAGGCCGGAATGGGTTTATTCTGATATGGGGATACTTGCCCTGGGCGGAGTGGATGTTCCGATGTATCCTTCTTTAACTGCCTCATCGATAGAATTTATTCTCAATAATTCTGAATCGAAAGGTGTAATTGTCTCAAACAAGTTCCAGCTTAATAAGATATTAAAATACAGGGAATCGCTCAGACACCTGAACTTTATTATTGTAATGAATGAGAAAGATATGCAGCCTGACATACAGACCCTATACTCATTCAAAGACGTTCAGGATATGGGGAAGATATACAGGAACAATCACCCCGGGTACCTCAAAGAGAGCATCAGGAAAGTTCAGGAAGACGATCTATGCACAATCATCTACACTTCCGGCACGACGGGCGAACCGAAAGGAGTGATGCTGAGCCACAAGAATATTTTATCCAACGTAACCTCGGCGCTTGAAAATTTTCCGATCTCGCAAGATGATATATTTCTTTCCTTTCTGCCTCTCTGCCATATTTTTGAAAGGATGGCCGGATATTACACAGGATTTTCATCCGGAGGGATGATTTGTTATGCTGAAAGTATAGAAACAGTAGCCCAGAATTTCATTGAAACAAAACCCACTATACTAACTTCTGTGCCGAGGCTATTTGAAAGGATGTATTCTAAGATTATAAAGAATGTAGAATCGCAGTCACCCGCAAAGCAAAAAATATTTTACTGGGCGCTGGAAACAGGTAAAAAAGCTGCTAAAGCCAGAAGGCAAGGGAAGCTTAATCCTATACTTGCGGCAAAATATAAAGCGGCAGATAAGGTGGTTTTCCACAAACTGAGAGAAAAGATGGGAGGAAAGCTGAGATTTTTTATATCAGGAGGAGCCGCCCTGTCACCCGACCTTGGAGAATTTTTTGATGCAATGGGGATCAAGATAATTGAAGGCTATGGTTTAACCGAGTCATCGCCTGTTATCTTCGCAAACAGGGTTGAGGAGTACAAGTTTGGAACTGTTGGAAAAGTCTTTCCCGGAGTGGAAGTAAAGCTTGCCCCTGATGGAGAGATACTTGCAAAGGGACCCAACATAATGAAAGGGTATTTTAAGAATAAGAAAGAAACCGATGAAGTTCTGAAAGACGGATGGCTGCACACGGGAGACATAGGTGAATATGACAATGAGGGATTTCTGAGGATTACCGACAGGAAGAAGCACCTGTTTAAAACAACCGCAGGAAAGTACATTGCCCCCACCCCCATTGAGAATCTTTTCTTATCAAGCAGATACATAGATCAGTTTGTGCTTATCGGCGACAGAAGAATGTATCTCAGCGCACTGATCGTGCCCGATTTCGAAGCCCTCAGGGAATATGCAGATGCTCATAAGATTAAATATTCTAATATAGAGGACCTTTCAGAGAAGAAAGAGATTAAGGAACTTATGGATAAGGAAATGAGCAAGATCCAGAAGAACCTGGCTAACTATGAAAGAGTGAGGAAATTCACTATCCTGGAGAAACCATTCTCTCTCGAAACAGGTGAAATCACTCCAAGTCTTAAGATAAAACGGAAAGTTGTGGAAGAAAAATACAGCGATAAAATCGAAAAGATGTACTCGGGATTTTAATCTCCGCTTAAGGTATCCTCTTCCATCCGTTCAATTTATTTACTGAGGAACTCTTTCATTCTTTCGTGAATAGGGCCGTTAGTAGCAAGTATTTGTTTTGTGTAGATATCTATTTCCTCTCCTTTGAATCCAGTGACCAATCCTCCGGCTTCTTCAACAATCAGCTTGCCGGCGCAGATATCCCATGGATGGAGATAAACCTCCCAGAAACCGTCGAACACTCCTTTAGCGACATAGCAGAGGTCGATGGCCGCAGAGCCCAGCCGTCTTATTCCCCTGGACGCTTTAGTTAACTCTGAAAATTTCTCAAGTGCATTCCCGGGGTTATCGGAAATGTTATAGGGGAAACCGGTTACCAGTACGCTGCGCGAAAGTTTATCGTTTGTACTAACGTTTATTTTTTTAGAATTCGCGAAAGCGCCGCCCCCCTTTTCGGCAGAGTAAGTTACATCCTGCATAACGTCATAAACCACCCCCGCGATAGTCTCACCGTTTTTCTGAAGTCCTATTGAAACCGAAAATATCGGCAGGCCGTGGGCAAAATTAGTTGTACCATCTATGGGGTCGACCACCCAGAGGTACTCCGGATTATTTTTAGTTTCCCCGCCCTCCTCTGCAAGTATACTGTGCGAAGGATACTTCTTGCGGATAAACTCCTTAATATGCTTTTCAGAAGCCTTATCGATATCCGTTACAATGTTAGCTTCATTTGTTTTATACTCAACGTTGAAATTCTTTCCGAATCCCTCTCTGACTATCTCCCCTGCTTCATGAGAGACCTGTATTACATCCTTAATCATTTCATCCTTTTTTTTAAGCAAATATATAAAAATGAGAAGGCATTTACTGTGTTACCATTAAAGCAGACGTGGTGGATGTCATTTTTAGTTCCTTGAAAGCCCATATCCATTTTGGTATATTTACCTACTTGCATAGAAATCGAGAAAAGAAGGAGTTTACTTTGAAGAAAATGGATCAGATTGAAATTTCTGAATCTGGAGATCATTCGATTGTAGAGAATATGCCGGAGATACTTCCTGTCCTGCCGCTCAGGGATATAGTCATATTTCCATACATGATTTTTCCCGTTCTGGTCGGCAGAGAACAATCAATACGTGCAGCCAATTTTGCGCTGGAAAATACAAAATACATTTTTCTTGCCACGCAGAAAAAATCCAACATTGAAGATCCCAAGAAAGAAGACATATACAGAGAAGGAACTATAGCAAAAATCGTCCAGATACTGAAGCTGCCCAACGGGCTTATGAAAATACTGGTTGACGGACTGCTACAGGGAAAAATACGGGAATTCACCAATAACACTAATTTTTTTGAAGCCAAGATTGAAGTAATCATTCCCTTTGTACATAACGATCATGAGATGAACGCTCTGGTAAGGCAGATGTCGCAGTTATTCAAGGAATACGTAAAAATCAGCCGCAATATTCCGAATGAGACTGTAACAGCTTTTGAGAATATTGAAGAGCCAGACCGGAAACTGTTTTATGTAGCAGCGAATATTAACCAGAGTATGGACGTAAAACAGACTATCCTGAAGAAGTTCACCCTTAAGGAACAATTTTACGAAGTAATAAAGATCCTTAACTCTGAGATTGATATACTGAAGATAGAAAAAGAAATAGACAGCAAAGTTCAGGAAAATATTGCTAAGACGCAGAGAAAGTTTATCATCCAGGAACAGATAAAAATCCTCCAGGATGAACTAGGCGATGATGAAGACACATCTCCCGAGATTGCCAAGCTCCGCAACCAGATCAAGAAGGCAAAGATGCCCCGAGAGGCCGAGACAAAGGCACTGGAGGAACTTAACAAGCTGAAGAAGACTCCTCCTATGTCACCTGAATCGACTGTTATAAGAAATTACCTCGAATGGATGACCGAAGTACCATGGTCAAAAAGAACGAACGATAAACTTGACATTAAGCATGTCAGGAAAATCCTCGATGAAGATCATTTTGCACTACAAAAACCTAAAGACAGAATCATCGAGCACATAGCTGTGCTGAATCTTGTAAAACATATGAGAGGACAGATACTCTGCTTTGTGGGACCTCCCGGAGTAGGAAAAACTTCACTCGGAAAGTCTATCGCGAGGGCGATCGGGCGAAAATTCGTCAGGATCAGTCTGGGCGGTGTAAGGGATGAAGCCGAAATAAGAGGACACAGAAGAACCTACATCGGTTCAATGCCCGGCAAGATTGTACAGTCGATGAAAAAAGCAGGAACAATAAATCCTGTAATGCTGCTGGATGAGATCGACAAGATGAGCATGGATTTCAGGGGCGACCCGTCATCGGCTATGCTTGAGGTTCTCGATCCCGAGCAGAACCATACCTTTAACGATCATTACCTTGAAGTTGACTATGATCTTTCGCAGGTAATGTTCATTACTACTGCGAACGTAAGGTACAATATTCCTCTTCCCCTGCAGGACAGGATGGAAATAATAGAACTTCCAGGATATCTAGAGCATGATAAAGTTCAGATTGCTAAAAGGCATATACTTCCGAAGCAGCTTGAAGCACACGGGCTTTTGAACAAACATGTCGACTTCAAAGATGAGGCTATTCACAAAATCATCACTGAATATACACGTGAAGCAGGCGTGAGAAACCTTGAAAGAGAAATTGCAGCAGTCTGCCGTAAACTTGCGCGTGATATTGTACTTAGTGAATCATCAAACGGTAAAGCCAAAACCAAAAAGGCGAACAAGTTTATTGTTGATGAGAATAAAATAGAAGAATACCTTAAAGTTCCCCGGTACCGGCACCAGAAACACATATCGGAGAAACGGGTCGGCAGCGTAACAGGACTGGCATGGACAAGCGTAGGCGGAGAACTTCTGAGTGTGGACGTAACAATTATGAACGGCGCGGAGAAACTCACACTTACCGGACAGCTTGGAAACGTGATGAAGGAATCAGCGCAGGCTTCTTTAAGCTACATCCGCTCAAACGCAAAGAAGCTTCACATTAATCCCGACTTCTTCAAAGGCAAGGAAGTGCACATTCACCTGCCTGAAGGAGCGATTCCGAAGGACGGACCATCCGCAGGCATAACAATGTCGATGGCCCTTTTATCAGCTGTAAGCGGAAGACCGGCAACAAACGATGTTGCAATGACTGGTGAAATTACTCTTCGCGGAAACATTCTTCCGATAGGAGGTTTGAATGAGAAACTCCTGGCAGCAAAACGCAACAACATAAGAAGAGTTCTAATTCCTAAAGATAACGAGATCGATCTTAAAGAGATTCCGAACGAAGTTAAGGAGGGTCTGGAGATCATTCCTCTTGAGCACATTGAAGACGCGATACCTTATGTATTTCCGGATATGAAAATACCGGCAAAGAGAACGGCTAAGAAGAAAACTGCTCGTTCTTCAGCTAAGAAGAAAAAGTAAATGTCGGAAACATTGAAAATAAATAATGAACTCTCTGCGGATGAAAAATATAGTCTGCTCAGCAAGCAGCTTAAATCGCTTCTTAACAAAGAAGAGAACATCCTATCAAACCTGTCGAATTTTACGGCAGCTTTGAAACAGACGTTCGACAAAATAAGCTGGGCAGGATTTTATCTATTTGACGGGAAGAAGCTGTATCTCGGTCCCTTCCAGGGAAAGGTTGCGTGCACAATCATAGATATCGGGAAAGGCGTCTGCGGTACTGCGGCAGAGAAAAGAGAATCGTTAATAGTTGAAGATGTGGATCAGTTCCCGGGACATATTGCCTGCGATCCTGAATCAAGATCAGAGATAGTAATACCTATCTTAAAAGGGAATGATTTATACGGTGTACTTGATCTTGACAGCAGGAACGTGGGATCTTTTAATGAACTTGACCAAAAATATTTAGAGGAATACTGCAGGTTTCTCTCCTCTGAAATAATTTAGAACAATCAGCAAATAATTTTATCCTGATGGCATATATAGTAACAGCGAGAAAATGGCGCCCCCAAAAATTCAGTGATGTGGTAGGACAGGAACACATAACCGCAACGCTGAAGAACGCAATTAAAACAAACCGTATTGCGCACGCATATCTGTTTACAGGTCCCCGCGGAGTAGGCAAAACAACAACCGCAAGGATCCTCGCAAAAACTCTCAACTGCCTTAACCCAAAAGACGCCGAGCCCTGTAACGAATGCGAAATGTGCAAGTCGATACTCAATTCACAATCGCTCGATATTATAGAGATCGACGGAGCTTCCAACCGCGGCATCGACGAGATAAGGACCCTCAGAGAATCAGTTAAGTACGCGCCCACAAAAGGCAGGTACAAGGTTTATATTATAGATGAAGTTCACATGCTGACGCGCGAATCCTTCAACGCTTTTCTTAAGACGCTGGAAGAACCGCCCGGACATACGATCTTCATTTTCGCAACAACGGATGTTCATAAAGTTCCTCTGACTATTATTTCAAGGTGCCAGAGGTTCGACTTCAGGCGAATCCAGATGAACACCATCAAGGAACTTCTGGGTAAGATAGCTAAAGAAGAAAAGATAGAGATAGATGATAAAACCCTCACAATAATTGCCCGCAAAGCCGACGGCGCGCTGAGGGATGCGGAGAGTTATTTCGACCAGGTGGTTTCATTCTGCGGAAATAAAATAGACTCTTCTACTGTATCACAAATGCTTAACCTGGTTGACGATGATTTATTCTTTACGATATCGGATGCAGTACTTGAGAAAAATTTTAAGGCTGTTTTTGAAGTAACAAAAATACTGTATGAAAACGGCTGGGATTTTGTGGACTTTATTGACGGACTAACTGAGCATTTCAGGAATATACTAACAGTTATTCTGACCGAAAGAACTGAACTAATTGAAACGGCCGAAGTTTACAGGGAGAAATATATTAACTACCTGGACAGTTTCACTGAAGGAGACATACTTAGACTTCTGAATTTTCTGAACAAGACCAGGCAGGAGCTAAGATTCTCGCAAAATCAGAAGCTTAAAGTTGAAATATCTTTGAGCCATCTTGTAGGACTAGAAAAATCAGCGACGATATCGGGCATAATAAACGGACTCGGTGAAAAAAAAAGTCCTGAAGTAAAGAACACCGAATCCCCCACTTTCAAAATTAATTATCCCCCGAAAACTGCTCCGGCGCCCCGTGAAAAAGCAGTAAAGGAAACTGTAAAAAAGCAGGAAGTTCAGGCCAAATCACCTAAATCTGAGACCCCATCAACAATAGACATTAACCGGGTGAAGGACCAATGGGGCGGTTTTGTTGATATAGTAATGAAAGAAAAGGCCCTGATTTTAGGTCCTTTTTTGAACAGCGTTGAAATTTCAGATCTTAACTCCAATAACCTGGAAATTATTTCGTCAGATCCTCATGCCCGGAACATCGTGGAAAATGATAAAGATTATATTTCCAAAAAAACCCTGGAATATTTCGGGAAAAAACTGAATTTAACAGTTAAGCTCAGCGACACATCCGGAAAAGATAAAAAGCAGCTTAAAATCACGAAAGAGACTGATCACAGCGGCGACCCTTATGTTAAGGCAATTATAACGGAGCTGGGGGGAGAAATGATTGAATAAAGTATTGAAAACAGGCCAATTTCATCACTTCCCCGCTAATTTCCCGTTTTAACTTTTTTGATAAATATTATGATTATGTGTATTTTAGTAAATGTCCAAAAATTTAATTGTCGCGATCGATGGTCCTGCAGGAAGTGGTAAAAGCACTTCCGCCAAGCTTGTTGCGCAAAATCTGGGCTATCTCTACATAGATACAGGAGCTATGTACAGAGCTGTTACTTTTTTATCTATAAAAAAAAAATTAGAAAACGAGAAAGAGATTACGCAGCTTGCAGAATCTGTTGATCTGAAGCTGAATTTTGAAAAAGGATTTACTCAAGTTATTGCTGACGGCACAGATATAACCGAAGAACTGAGATCTTACGAAGTAAATACAAAAGTAAGCAATGTGAGTAAAATTGAAGGTGTAAGAAAAGCGCTGGTAAGTAAGCAGAAAGAATACGCGTCAGGCAATACGGGAGTAGTAATGGAAGGCCGGGATATCGGCACGGTAGTTTTCCCGGATGCAGATGTTAAAATATTCTTAACCGCGACAATAGATCAGCGGGTTGAAAGAAGAGTAAAAGAATACAAGAGTAAAGGGATTGATATCCCTGTTGAAAATATTAAAGAGAACCTGGAACAGAGAGACAGGATTGATTCCACACGGGAAGTCAGTCCCCTCCTAAAAGCTGATGATGCCATCCAGATAGATACCTCGGCAGTTACAATTGAAGAACAGGTTCAGCTTATCCTGAAAGAAGTCAGGAAAAAAGAAAAGTTTATTAAGTCATCATAATCAAATAATGTTCAATTAAATATTTGCGGCGATGTTTATTCAGATGACTTGGAACATGCAGCTGCAGAAAATTATTTATTTCAGGAGGATTAATGTCCGAAGAGACAAAAGAGAAGACCAGAGGTGTGGTAACTGCTAACGATTACGAAAAAGCAAAAAGAAACTTTGAGAATGAAGAATACTCACAGGAAGAGTTTCTTACTCTTGCCAGGCTTTATGCAGACTCTTTCAGAGATGTTAAAGAAGGTGAACTTGTAAAAGGTAAAATCGTTAAAATCCAGGGCGACAATGTTATTATCGACGTCGGGTTCAAATCAGAAGGTTCGATACCTAAGAATGAGTTCCGCGAAGACGAAGAGATCAAGATAGGAAACGAAGTTGAGGTTGTCCTTGAAAGTGTTGAAGACCAGGAAGGGAACCTTGTATTAAGCAAACAGAGAGCAGACTTCCTGAGGATATGGGAGAAAGTTGTAAATGCTCATGAAACAGGTGAAATACTTCAGGGTAAGATCATCAAACGAATCAAGGGCGGTATGGT
Source organism: uncultured Bacteroidota bacterium (assembly GCA_963771705.1). GTDB lineage: Bacteria > Bacteroidota > Ignavibacteria > Ignavibacteriales > Ignavibacteriaceae > DATFVA01. The sequence goes on along the minus strand of CAVYUP010000002.1, from coordinate 158,861 downwards.
TGTAGACCTTATGGGAATGGAAGCGTTCCTACCGGGTTCACAGATCGATATTCGTCCCATCAGGGATTTTGATGCATTCGTCGGGCAGACTATGGATTTCAAAGTTGTTAAGGTGAATATACCGACAGAGAACGTAGTTGTTTCGCATAAAGTTCTCGTTGAAGAAGAAATTGCCGACCAGAGAAACGCAATTCTTGAGAGCCTTGAAAGAGGTCAGATACTTGAAGGTACAGTTAAAGCAATCACCGATTTTGGTGTATTCGTTGATCTCGGCGGAGTAGATGGTTTAATACACATCACCGATCTCAGCTGGGGCAGAATCAATCATCCTAATGAAGTTGTTAAACTTGATCAGACTATAAAAGTAGTTGTTACCGACTTTGATGAAGAGAAGAAGAGAATATCTTTAAGTCTTAAGAAACTCCTCCCCCATCCATGGGAAAATATCGAAGAAAAATACAAAGTTGGAGATAAGGTTTCAGGCAGAGTTGTTTCACTTACAGATTACGGTGCTTTCATTGAGATTGAAAAAGGCATTGAAGGTCTTATCCACAATTCAGAAATGAGCTGGACCCAGCACATTAAGCATCCTTCACAGGTTGTTGCTATGGGACAGATAATTGAAGCTGTTATCCTCAGTCTCGATAAAGACGAGAAGAAGATATCCCTCGGCATCAAGCAGCTTGAGCCGGATCCATGGGAATCGCTTATGCAGAAATACCCGGTAGGATCGCAGCATTCAGGTATTGCCAGGAACCTGACAAACTTCGGAGTATTTGTTGAACTTGAGCCCGGAGTAGACGGTCTCGTACATATCTCTGACCTGAGCTGGACCAAAAAAATCCGTCACCCCGGTGAAGTTGTCAAGAAAGGCGAAAAGCTTGATGTAATAGTACTCGGAGTTGATGTTGACCAGAGAAAAATATCACTCGGTCACAAACAGGTTCAGGAGAACCCATGGAATGCTTTCGAGAAAGATTACAACGTCGGTACCATTACCGAAGGCAAAGTTGTAAGAATTATTGAAAAAGGCTTAATAGCTGAACTGCCGGAAAAAGTTGACGGTTTCGTACCGACAAACCAGCTGGCTACAAATAAAATAAAAAATATTGCCAACCACTTCCCTGTTGACGATGTTATTCCTCTGAAGGTTATTGAATTCGACAAAGAGAACAAAAAGATTGTTCTCAGTACAATAGCCGCCCTGAAGGAAAAATCAGAGCAGGAAATAAGAGAATACCTTGATAAACACAAGCTCGACAGAGTTTCGGTTGAAGAGGTAATGAATGCTGAAACGGGTGCCATCGACTCTTCAGATTTCCCGATCTTCGAACTCCCCGACGATCAGCGTTCAGGCAAGCAGGATAATTCTTAATAGAATTTCCGGATTATTACAGAGCGGGAATTACCTCCCGCTCTTTTAATTTTAAATAAGAATAAGCAATTTGTGAACAAAGTAGCGTTACATACCCTCGGTTGTAAATTAAATTTTTCAGAGACATCTACTATCGGAAACCAGTTCCTTGCAAAGGGATTTGATATAGTCGATTTCAAGGAGCAGGCTGATGTATACGTTTTTAATACCTGCACCGTTACAGAAAATGCCGAGAAGGAATGCCGCCAGCTTGTAAGAAGAGCACTTCGTCAGAATCCCGAAGCATTTATCGTCGTTACCGGATGCTACGCCCAGCTCCGCCCGGAAGAGATTTCTGCAATAGAGGGAGTTGATGCTGTACTCGGAACACAGGAGAAATTCAAACTGTTCGATATCCTGAATGGATTTGAAAAAAGAGACCTGGCCTGTATTTCCGTATCTCCGAACGATGATATAAACGAATTCGGTCCCGCTCACTCAACGGAAGCAGACAGCAGAACAAGAGCATACCTTAAGATTCAGGACGGGTGCGATTACAAGTGTTCATTCTGCACGATCCCGAAGGCACGGGGACTAAGCAGAAGTATGGAGCCCGGAGCGGTAATAAAAGAATTCAGATCTCTGCTTGATGAGGGATATAAAGAGATCATACTAACGGGTGTAAACGTAGGCGACTACGGCGGGCAGTACAAAACCGATCTCTATCATCTTCTTCTCAGGATGGTGGAAATACCAGGCGATTTCAGGATAAGAGTAAGTTCAATAGAACCTAACCTTTTAAGTGATGAAATTATTCAACTGACTGCTTCTAATGAAAAAATGTGCAGACATTTCCACATTCCCCTTCAGAGCGGAAATCCACGTATATTAAAACAGATGAGGCGGCGCTACAAAGCTGAGGATTATAAGAGACTGATAGATAAGGTTAACGATACTATTCCCGATGCCGGGATCGGGGTAGATGTTATTACTGGCTTCCCAGGTGAAACTGAAGAAGAGTTTATGAGCAGTTATAATTTTTTAAGGGATCTTGAAATCTCTTATCTGCATGTATTCACATACTCAGAAAGGCCGGGGACACCGGCTGCTGAAATTCCTGAGCAGGTGGATGTATTTGAAAGGAAGAGAAGAAACAGCATGCTCCGGGAACTCAGCACAAGGAAGAAAAATCTTTTCTATAATAATAATATTGGTAAAACTTTAGAGGTTCTTTTTGAAGCTGAGAATCACGACGGCATTATGAAGGGATTTTCATCAAATTATATCAGGGCGGCTGTGCCTTATAACCCGGACATTATTAATACTCTACAGACTGTTAAGATCACTAAAGCTTTAGAATCCTGCTGCACAGGAAAAATAACAGCGATGAAAAAATCAGTTGACTCATTAGCATCTTAATTATAAAATTAAAATTAAAAAATTATGAAATATTCCCTTTTAGCTCTTCTTTTCATTACATCTCTAACATTTGCCCAGGTTTCAAGTCCCAAGTCCACTCTGGAATTAAAAAACATAGTTAAAGAAAATCTTAAAAGTCAGTCCCCGGACATAACATTACCAGCTGAGAGAACCAAGAAGAATCCCGGTCTGGCAATCATCTATTCCCTCCTTCTTCCAGGAATGGGTGAGTTGTACGCCGACGGGTACTCAAGCGGAAAATATTTTACCATAGCAGAAGGCGCTCTCTGGGGCATCTTCATAGGAATGAATACCTATGCCAACTGGGAGAAAGACAGATACCAGGCCTATGCTATCACCAACGGCGGTGTCAGCTCTTCCGGCAAGAACGCAGACTTCTACGCTACAATTGGAGACTATACGAACATAGACCAGTTTAATGAAGAACAGGCTTTGAACCGTGACTTCAGCGCGATGTATAGTGCAGAGACTCATTACTGGAACTGGCCGACACCCGAGCAGAGGAAAACTTACCGGGGAATGTGGACTTCCAGTGAACAGACTTTTAATGACATCAGGTTTGTAGTAGGCGCACTTATTGTGAACCGTATAGCCAGCGCTATAAATGCTGTAAGGCTCGTTTCGGCATATAATAAAAACCTTGATACGGATTTAAGCTGGAATGTTTCTGTAGGACTTCAGAATAAAGCTGAACTACCAACGTCAGTTGTTCTGAATTTTCAAACAGCATTATAGTACAGGTTTTAGGATCTCTACTCCTTCCTGGAGAAAGAAAAAGGCTGCCTTATTCAGACAGCCTTTTTTTTATTGAACTCTCTATTTGCTTACTTAAGCAGGATCAACTTCTTTGTAGATGTGAAATTGCCGGTAGTAAGAGTATAGTAATAAATACCGCTGGCAAGGTTTGCTGCGTTAAATACCACCTTATGATTTGTGGATTCCATCCATCCGTCAACAAGACTGGCCACCTGGTTTCCGAGTACGTCATATACCTTAAGAGACACATGACTTCTTTCAGGAGTTGAGAACTCAATTGTAGTTGTCGGGTTGAAAGGATTCGGATAATTCTGACTGAGATAATATCTGGTAGGTTTATTTACATCAATCTCAGCAACAGGTGAATATGCATACTTACCGTCGAAGTCAACTTGTTTCAGCCTGTATGAATAATGTCCAGGCTTAACAATATTTCCATCAGTAAATGAATATGCATGAGATTCAGTACTGCTGCCATTTCCCTGGATAAAACCTATTTTATTCCAGACATCCTTCGAATTTTCCGTCTTAAGACTTCTCTGGATCTCAAAACCACTGTTATTTAATTCAGTAGCCGTAACCCAGCTTAACATAACATCATTTTTCTGCATATTCGCAGTAAATGAGGTCAGTTCCACAGGAACATTATCAATAACTTCAAGCGTTACCGTTCTTCTATGGACCGGGATACCTGTAACTCCTTCACCCTGAACAGAAATTGTATAATTTCCATTAGGTACAGTACCGACAGTATGAACTGTCATAGTAATACTGCCGGGGAATGTAGTAATAGAATTTCCAGGATCGAAGGTTACATCAAAAGATCCCGTAGCAGGAGCGGGATCGATGTTAGCCGTAAACATTGCCTCTCCGTCGAACAGAGTTACTTCCGGAATTTCGATAGTATAATCGGTCTGATCATTCGTATTACCAACTGAATTAGTTCCGGGATAAGCAAGCAAAGCAAAATCAGGGAAATAGCCTGTATAGCTGGCGAAATTTCCGTTCCTGAAGTCGGTCCAGACGGCCATTGAAATATTACCGGCAGAGGTTATCGCATCATAATCACCCTGGTATCTAGGTGTGCCGCCGCCGCCGCAAGTTGCACAGTTTATTTTCATCTTAACATTTGATATTCTCTGATTAGGAGCGAATGTCTGTCCGCCGTCATCCGAATAACTGGCATAAATATATGCGCTGTCAGATGTTGGTGTATCGCGGGTATCCATCCATTTAATAAATAACCGTCCGGTTTCTTTATCGCACCATGCTGAAGGGTGCCACTGATTGTTACTGGTTGTATTCGCGTCATCATTAACCAAAATCGCACTGGACCATGTAGCAGCCTGGTCGTCGGAATAACGGCAGAAAATATCCGGTTTATTGCCATTACCGGCAGGGGTATTGGTAGTATAGACCAGGTAAAGTCTTCCTCTGTAGGTTCCATAACTGTTATCTGCTGTTATGAAAGGATACGGTCTTGTTCTCATATTCTGAACAGAGTTCCTTCCGTTTATGCTTGTGCCGACATAACCTGCGAAATTCTGCGATGACATGAATGAAAATGTAGATCCACCGTCGGTAGAGCGAAAAAATCTATAGGTGGCGGCAAAAGAATTGCCTTCATTTGTAACAAAATATACACAACCTCCCGGCACATCTCCATTTATTACATTTGGACCCACGGCAGGCATTGCACCAGGTAGTGAAGAGGCAGTGGTTGAGAAGGTCTGTGTAAATGTAGCGCCGTGATCTGTACTTCTCGCGAAGTTATGACCGGAGAAACTTAGATTAGTCATCGTAGCATAAACATAATTAGCATAAGGTCCACTGGTCTGATCTGCAGCCATCCAGCATTTATCGCCACCGGAAACAGCGTTAACGGCAGGTGTCCAGGTTTGTCCATTATCTGTTGAGCGAATAACTTTGGCTCCTGATATATTACCCCACATCTGCATATAAAAGAGGTTACCAAGGCTGTCATAAGCGGTTACAGGATCACCCGCAACAGAGGTCTGGAAAGACGGGGTGGAAGCCAGCCAGTCGTGACCATCATACGTTCTGTGTGCTCCATTTATATTGAAAGCATTAAAGTATTCAAGAGGATTAGCAGGATTGGCCGACATATGCGGTTCAGCAAAATCAACTCCCAGGTTAAAATTATCGAATCCTTCGATAGTTATAATGTCTATAGGAGAGTCGGTAGGGACAAAAGAATTTATAACATCCTGAGGCAGGCGGTCAATTTTTGTATTATCTCCTATCTGTGAATAAGAACTTGTTGTAAAAAACAACAACATTGGTAAAATAAAAAGAAATGAGTATTTCCTGTAGATTTCCCTGGTCATAACACCTCGCTTTTTTAGTTTAAGATGACTGGTTAATTATATGATTAAATTGCTCAATATATTAGAAGGCCTCAGGTGAGATCTTTATATTTTTAATAAATGGTGCGCGATTCCTAATACTGTGAGTCTGTGGTAAAAAATATAAAATAATTTAGAAAAAGGGAATAAAAAAAAGGCGAAAAGCGAAATTATTTTTTCACATTAAATATTTTCTTGAATTCCTCAACGCTCATGGCACGTATGCGCTGTTCTTCTTCATCTTTATCATTCCTTCTGCTGAGTTCAGAGGCAAATTCCTCAGAGGAGACCACTGAGGCACTGCACACCCTGGCAAATTCTTTAAGATTATTATCGGAGGTAACAACGGTTATAAGCTTTGGGTTTTTAGAAGCCGATATTTCAGATTTAATTCTATCATCGGCAGTTTTATTTTCAGAGTAGATAATCTTTGCCGAGGAGAGTTTTATAGGAGTATTCTGAAAACCATCAAAATGAAGCGAAACTTTCGCTTTCTTTTCCCGGAAATAGCTCTCGATCAGGAAGGCGAGCTTTTCACGCGCAGACTGTTTATCGCTCTTCTGCAGTTTCTGAAGAGAGCTTATTTTACCAATAAGATTATTTCCATCGATGATATACTTTCTCATAATTAATACCCTCTTCCGCTATAGAACTGATCCTGTTTAGTTACTTTCAAGTCCTGCAGCTGCGGAGCCTTCACTCTAATCTCAAATCTATATCCCCGGTAAGTTCCCACAGGGTTCCAGGTAAAATTCATCAGCCAGCAATGAAGGTCGCGGGAAATCCGTATCTGGGGAGCGGCAAACTCGTGCCTCTGGAAATCATAGCTTCCTGTGAAAGAGAACTTCCAGTTCGGCGTAAGATTAAAGTTTATTCCCCCGCTGAGGTTTGATGATTCAGTTTTTTGGGAAGGAATTGGTTTAGTAAGCGAATAATTATAGGTCAAATTAAGATCCCAGGGGATAGTAAAATCAGGTTCTTTTTGTGAATAAATTCCCTTGTATACATTATCTTCGTTCTGAAGCTCATACTCACCTTCCGGAGGAGGCTGCTTGTTATCAGCTGACTTTAACTTCTCACCAGACAGACTGGTTGAAATTGAGAAGTTGAAACTGGTCAGCCGCAGCAATCCTTTACCTTCATTAACAAGAAACTTATTGATCCTGGTTTTATCTACAGTATAATCGTAAGGAGTAAAATTAGAACTTCCGGCAAAGCTGAACCATTCGCCTATCTGAGTCCTGTACTGCAGTCCCAGGTCTGAAAGCTTCATAGTATCGGCAGCAAAATTATAACTCATAGAAGCAGATAAATTCAGCAGCTGTATTTTTTTCTCCTTTGAAGTAGTATCCGAAGGATCAGGCAGGGTTTTCATCTCAAAAATATTCCCCAGAGAAAAAGTTATTCTTTGCGATTCACTCGAAGGAACACCTCCGAACACCTCTCGCTGGAACTTATCGTAATGAACCACCTTATTATTAGGATCGATGTATGAATCATAATATCCCCAGAACGGTTTAGAGAAATCGGGGTTAAAATTGTATGAAATGCTGGGATTAACCGTATGCCTTACAGCATTAACACCGAAGCTGTTAACAGGAAAGATTCCGTAAAACTTCGTTGAGGCAGTTACACCCATACCGAAGGTTCTCACGAAGTTAAGCTCATGCTCATCATTTATAAAAGTTGTATCGTTTCCTGTTTTTGGAGAAACCGCTCTTTCATACACCACCCTTTTATTGTACCATCTTTCCTGGTATCTGACTGAAGGAGCGATGCTGATGTAGCCTATTTTGGGCGAAAGTCCCGCAGAGATCTGATGATTGAACCCTCCCCTTATATTAAGGTGGTCATCAAGCTTATTCCTGTCATTTTCAAACTGTCCCGTATAGCTATAGCCGAAGAGCTCATACCATTTCTGTTCGCCGACGCCATTCCCTCTGAAGGGATAACTCTGAGACCTGGTAAAAGTAATGCTCGGAAGAATTTCGTGGATCTCACCTGTCTGGAGGACCTGCCTCCTTGTATAGCTGGCAGAAAGGTTATTGCCTGATTCATCCCAGGTTTTAGAGAAAGTGGCATTTGAAACAATTTCATTCCTGAGCAGATCATTAAAATCTGTAACGTTTCTTGAGATGAAATTTCCGGAAGTAAATTCGAGATTAGCATCGAACCTCATAGTAGGAGTAAACGACTGATTATGGCTCCACTTTATTCTCCAGTCGACTCTTTCTGAACGGTTAGGATCAGAAGAGAGTCCTGATATCAAATCAGAATAATCTCCCTGCAGGGTACCTGTAAAATTATAACGTTTGGCATACCTGAAACGAGAATTAGCCCGATAGCTGCCGCGTGTATAATAGTCGCCCGTCAGGTTCCAGTCCATATAATCACTTATAGCCCAGAAGTAGCCAAAACGTGCGAAGTACTTCCCGTAGGAAGCGTCATCACCGAAGACCGGAGGGATTATACCCGATCTCCTGCCCGACTGCAGAGGGAAGACCGCAAAAGGGAGCGGCACGGGGAGCGGTACATCGCCCACAAAAAGCCAGATCCATTCAGCCATAACCTCCTGTTTCTGCACGACTTTCATTTTAGGAGAATAAAAATAGTAATCCGGATCGGTTTTATCGCAGGTTGTATAAATACCATCCTTTATAAAATAAGTATCCTTATCCACTTTTTTAATTTTAGAACCGGTATAATAGGCGCCTTCATTTTCAGTCTCAGCAGAGGCAATGAAACCGCGCTGGGTCTTAAAATTAAACCTCATCCTGAAACCTTCATACTTTTCACCTTTATCAGAAAGCACGGGAGTGCCAGCATATTTTTCTGAAGTATCAGTAGGAACTCCCTCAGCCTCAACACCCCCTGTTTCAAAATCAACCTTAATGTTGGCAGCCGTAAGGTCGGTTTGTTTATATTGAATTTCGCTGGTACCATAGAGGTACATTTCTTTTTGATCTATTACAAAAATCAGCGAGTCGGATGAGCTTGCATTAATCACGGTATCGATATCGCCCGGTTTAGTTTTCACTGAGTCGGAGGTAAGGAGAGAATCAACGACAGGGGAACTAATTGAATCAGGAGGAATCATCCCCGTGGAATCAATTTGCTGAGCAAATTCCTGTGCAGATAACAATATTAATATCAGTAAGAAATTTCTCATTTCAGAATTGATATGAAGAATAATTCAAAAATATGCCTGTCCTCAGGATTTATAAAACACCAAAGCAGATGCCCCTTTAATACCGGCATCATTTTTTAGTTTCGCCGGATGAACCTCTATTCTTTCACGCAGAGGGGTCAGTACCCGCGAAGAAGCTGTTTCCTTTATAGAATCAAACAAGGGTTTACCGAATCCCGATACACCTCCCCCGATAATAAATGTACTAACATCGAGCAGGTTGCTGACAGACGCGAGAGCGCACCCGAGATAATAGCCCATTTGCTTTACTATTGACTGAGCGTAGCTGTCGCCTCCTTCAGAAGCTGTATCTATGATCCTGGGTGTAAGCTGTTCAAGGTCGTTATCAATCAGTTCCCAGATTTTTGAATCCGGGTGATCGGGCATTTCTTTTTTAATCCTGCTGGTAAGATAATGGTTGCCTACGTAGGCCTCTATGCATCCGAAAGAACCGCAGTTGCACTTCGGACCCTTATGATCGATAGTTAAATGTCCAATCTCGCCGGCAGCCCCAAACTCACCGCGGTAAATTTTATTATTTATGATAATGCCGCCTCCAACCCCGGTTCCAAGAGTAACCATTATAAACGAATCATATTTTTTACCCGCTCCGAAGATCAGTTCTCCTATGGCCGCAGCGTTCGCATCATTTTCAACAAAGACCTGTTTATCGAATTCCTTTTCAATCAGTTTACCAAGATTCACCTTCTCCCAGCCCGGAAAATTAGGAGGATTCTCAACAGTCCCCTTTTTAACAGACACAACCCCGGGGGCACCTATACCAATCCCATATATTTTTTTCTTTGTTTTACCGAGAATCTCATCAATTCCCTTTTTAATTTGTCCTACGACAGCATCAGGGCCATCAGCAGCATGCGTTTCTACTGAAATCTTTTTGCTTATCTTACCTTTTTCTGATACGATGCCTATTTTCACACTCGTACCGCCAAGATCGACACCTATTGTATATTTCTCCGATTTAGCCATTTTTATACCATCATTTCCTTAAATATTATAAAGTTAGCCTATCAATGATAAAATACTGAATTACGATAAACAAATATAAATTTATTAGGCATTTTTATTTCAAAATGAGGGCAGAAAATTCAGAAATGTTAGCCCGCGAACATTTATAGCCCCAGCACACACTTAATGTCTTAAGCCAGATATTTATTATTTATTTGTGAAGGAGACGCTGACGATGCGTAATTCTTCGGGATATTGAATGGGGCCGAGGGATGTTGATACCGTAGGCCGTGCATAGAGGGTCAGGTTTGATGAAGAGCCCTGATTGCCTCCGATTGCAAGTGCGAGGTTAATCAGATCTTCATACCCTTTATTCTGAAAAAATTTCACAAGATCGAGATTCATCTGGAGGGGAATAATACTGACCTCCCCCGTACCAGGGATGGAGACATCATTTTTCAGACCGCCGGATATAGTTTCATTACCATTTATCATAAGTCTCCATGGAAAATTTGTAATCGTAGCGTTTGTATTCGGATATCCTCCTTTACCGTCATTAGGATTTTTAGCCTGCACATTAAGGACAAACGAAACAGGAAGAGTTCCATTAGCAACTGCCTGGGATATTCTGAGGATCTCAATCGAGCTAAAGTCAGATAATTTTGTTTTACCGGAAAGGCTCACTCCATTGAGAGTAAAACCGTTGACATTGCCGAGCTTGAACTGAAGCCGCGATAAATTAACAATCGATTGATATACGCTGCATCCGCTTACAGTAAGAATCAGTATAAAAGCATAAATATATATTTTTTTCATAATCTTCACCGTTTAGTTGGATAAAATAAGCTTCTGCGATTCTTCTATTTTTTGGAGTATCTGTTCAGCAACCCTCAAGGCACGCAGTCCATCCAAACCGGATACCACCGGTTCAGTTTTATTTATAACCGAATCAACAAAAAGCTGAAGCTCATACTGCAGAGCATTCTGCTCCTTTATTTCAGGCTGTTCATAGATTACTCTTTTCTTCTTCTCCCCCACCCCGATCTCACCGAAGGAAATGGTAGTTATACCGGTATCCTGATCAAGAGGGACAAGCCTGTAAACCTCAGACATACCCGTAATAAAATCGAGAGAAATATAATTATCTCTCTGAAAAATCCTCATCTTTCTCATCTTCTTCTGTGAGATCCTACTGGCAGTAACGTTGGCAACCGCTCCATTCTCAAACTGTATTCTTGCATTTGCAATATCAATTGAACCAGAAACCACAGCGACACCTGACGCATCGATCTGCTGAACTTTGCTTTTTATAAGGCTGAGGATAATATCAATATCGTGAATCATGAGATCAAGCACTACTGCAACGTCAGTACCGCGAGGATTAAACTGCGCCAGCCTGTCGGTTTGTATAAATTTAGGCTCAAGAATATATTTTTCAAGAGACACAAGCGCAGGGTTAAACCGTTCTATATGTCCCACCTGAAGATTAAGATTTTTATCTGCCGCAAGCTTCACGAGCTCTTCGGCCTGAGGTATTGTAGCAGTAATCGGTTTTTCTATAAAAAGAGGTTTTCCAGCCTCAAGGCATTCCTTCGCAAGGTCGTAATGAGCGCTGGTTGTTGCAGCTATTGACACGGCGTCGACACCCTTGAGCAGATCCTGCAGGTTACTACAGGCTTCCGTTCCGAATTCCTCACTTACAGCTTTTGACTGAATACCGTTAACGTCATAAACTCCTGTCAACTTACAATTAGGAATAGCCGTAAACATTTTAGCATGCAGTTTTCCGAGATGTCCTGTTCCTACTATTCCAACATTTAATTTGTCCATTTCAACCTGTTATTGTTTACTATAAATTTGAGCATACCCGATTATATGGTCGTATCCACCTAAATCGGGATCATTATAATACAAAAATACGTAATAATAATTTGTAGTATCCCAGCTGTTTCCTTCCAGGGTATACCAGTCGATATCAGTAACCGTATTCCCGGATGTCTGTCCCAGTACATACTGGTAATCGTAAATTCCTCTTTTAAGCGGGACTGTCAGGGTATAGAGACCTCCCTGCACAATCATCTTATAAGCCGGCTCCACAACCCAGTTATTAAATGCTCCCACAAGGAAAACATCACTATAAAGAGGATCAGGGGGCTTAATTAAAAAAACCACGTTTTTATAAGTCGCGTAATCGCTTTTATAATTAAGCAGAATTTCTCCGCCATTGAGATCAGGAGGACCTTCTTTTAAAGAATCTTGAGTATTCGATTCCGTCGAACTGAGCCTTTATAGTTTCACCCGTATACTTGTTATAATTCCTTATGTCCGTCTGGCGGTATTCATTGCCCGGACGGATATCGCGGATTGTGAAGGTAAACTTTCTGTCGCCGTTCCAGTAAAACTGTCGTTGATTTGTATTGAACGAACGATCAACAATATAGGGATATTCCGTTTTATGATTTTCTATGATCTCGAGATGATCGACAAACATAGGGTGATATTTTTGAGGAAGGTTAATCTCAGAAGTTATATTTAAGATGTAGGAGAGCTCGGTGGGGAAATAGGTTTTATCCTCAAGTTTCTCCCTGGTTAAAGTTACATTCAAATTCAGCACACCTTTTACAACCACGAATTTGCCCGAAGCATAAACACGGGAAGTATCATAAGTGTCTGTTATATAATATCTCCATTTCCCCGACCAGGGAAAAGAAATCTGTCCTTTTGCATCAGGGAACGATTCCCTGAAATGATACCTGGCCTCTTTAACAGTTACAGGCAGGACATCGTAATCAGGGTTATTAAAGATATTATGCCCGTGATTAGCAAGGAACAAATTGCCGGTCGGAGACCAATTTTTATCGCAGAATCGAAAAACGAAGCTAAGCTGAGGAACGTCCTTTGCCTGCACGTCAAACTCAACAGTAAGCCTGTTATCCGTAATTACCGGCAGGGCGGTAACATCATTACCCGGATAAGCTATCAGCGATTTAACAATGACATTTTCCTGCGCACTAATCACCGCAGGCAGAATTGCAATGAGAAATAATAATATTTTATACAACGCTTCCCCTAGATGTTAAAGATTTCCACACATTTAATTGACTGGTAAGGTACGAATATCCTCACCTGCTCACTTTCCCTTGTTGTTTCGAGAAGAAGACCATCATCATAGGCCTCAGTCAGTTTACCCGACTTAAAAACTATTTCGTAGATCGGTGTGTCGGAATTAGGATCAATCGTAAGTCCATAATTTTCATATAAAGTAATATGCAGTGTTTTGCCCAAGAATTTATTCCATTCCATCTTCATTGATTATCTCCCTGGTTAAGTATCCGATTAATATTATCAAGAAACTTATCGATGTCAGCACACCGATAATACTTTTTTATGAACTGCGATGCAATGGTAAGTTCTCCCGCATTGACATAGTTAGCATACCCGGCGGCTATTGCCGACTTATTTTCCCGGCTGAGATCGCAGTCGTACTCCGCTTCATCGGTAAACGAATCCAGATAATCGATAATCTCCTCATTTTCCTGGATATAAAGGTCGTATATATCGGCATTCACTATGTAGATCTGACCGCTCTCGTACTTCCAGCAGTTTATCGGAAGGAAGATATCAGAGTCGTCTTCATCTCCGTCGGTGTTGAAAAATTCAAAAGCGGGATTTCCGGTAACAATGATCTCGCCCCCCTCTTCGTTAGAAAACATATCGTACGGTTCTGTTGTACCGCTGTGGATCGAATCGGCCAGCGAGAATTCATCGAGTGTATTGAAAATGTAGATATAATAATCGGGAATACTGCCAAGTGAGGTAGAATCGATAACGATGTACTCATCCACGCTGTCGCCGTCGAGGTCGACTGTATAGTCGTGCGGATTATTAAACGTCATCTCAAAGATAACGTCATTTGAAGTATTATCTGTAACAGTAAGGAGCGAATCGTGCAACTGGGCTGTAAAAAGATCGAATGTGAATATCTGCTGAGACATCGCCGAGCCGGCGGAAAGGATAAATAAAAAAAGAAAGAAAACTTTATTCATAAAACCCGCATAATTTTTCTTTCACTAATATAGCTTAATTGAAATAATATAAAAATGTGAATCGTGTATGTCTCAAAGCTCAGCGAGCCTGTTGAGTATTACATAAATCTAAATTAAATTTCAAGCAAGTACCGCATCTTATAACAGGGTTTTCTGAATGCGAGCTCAATCCGGGATTAAAGGTGGAAAGCAAATATCCCGGTCTTGAAAATAGGATTACAACAAATGGAGGCGGGATCAGTGGTTATCCCGAAATTGTGATATGAAAATAGCATTACATTTTTTACTCCTATCAACGCTCTTCGCGTTTAACCTGCGAGCACAGTGGATACAGACAAACGGGCCTGAGGGAGGGTTTGTACTTTCGTTTGCCTCGGATGGATCACATATTTACGCCGGCACCCTAAACGGCGGGATATATGTTTCAACAGATGAAGGTGCGAGCTGGAAAAATGTGAATACCGGGTTGGCCAACTTCTATGTATACGCAATTACTGCAGATTCTTCAAACGTGATTGCAGGCACGGACAGTGCCGGTGTATTCCGCTCAACCGATTACGGACAAAGCTGGTCTGATATAAGTATCAATATAAATACCCCTTACAATGAAATAAAAGATTTATCAATTCTGGACGGCAGCTTATTTGCTGCTGTAGGCGGTTATGGTATATATAAGTCAACCGATTATGGAAATAGCTGGGCACCCGCAAACAACGGAATCCCGAACCATTATGCAATCTTTGTACGCAGCTCGGGCACTTATCTTTTTGCGGGAATAGATGATTACGGATTATACATTTCGACCGACGATGGAAACAGCTGGTCAAAAACGAGCGGTATTCCCGACATCTCCTGCAGTTCATTCGCTACAAGCGGCGGTTTCACGTATGTTGGCACCGACGGTAATGGTATTTATTTGTCTACAAATAATGGGGCTGACTGGAATCTGGTTAATTCAGGACTTACTGATCTCCATATAAAAGCGTTATCTGCCAAAGTCCCTTATGTATTTACAATTAATGAAGATGGAATATTTTATTCGTATAATTCGGGCCAATCCTGGATGCCTACAGATAATCCTTCCGACTTTTCAGCAGTGAGTTTATTATCCAAAGGAACTAAAACCTATGCTGGTTTTTTTGGGGAAGGAATTTTTATCACAGACAATAATATGATCAACTGGCAGTCTTCAAATCATGGTTTAGCCAATACCCAAATCTGGTCATTTGCAAATAAGGGTGACAGTCTCTTTGCTTCTTTAGAGAATGGTATCTGTGTCTCTACAGATAACGGGGATAACTGGACAATGATAAATGATTTTTTCTCAGGAAATCTTGTAAGTTCTCTGATCTTTAAGGATGATTATCTCTTTGCCGGAACCGGATCAGGTGTTTTTCGTTCGACGGATAACGGTGAAAGCTGGACGGCAGTAAACGACGGGTTGACAAATCATACAATTCAATGTTTCATACAAAAAGACGGCGATCTTTTCACGGCTACAAATGATGGGATATTTGTTACCACTACTAACGGACAGTCCTGGATCCGTGCTGGTACGGGAATTTCCGGATTTATAAAGAGTCTGGCATTGTACGGTGATGTTTTGCTTGCGGGAGGAACAAACGGTGTTTTTCGTTCGACCGATAATGGAACTATATGGACACCGATAAATAACGGATTAATAAACAATTACATCCTAAAAATCTGTGTGTCCGGGGATAACATTATCGCAGGAGGGGGAACTAATGGTATTTATAAATCATCTGATAATGGAGAGAATTGGCAGCTGGTTAATAACATCCCCAACGTTGACGCTTTGTGTTCAACAGGATCTGTTGTAATTGCGGGAAGCTACACTTCAGGTATAGCATACTCAACGAACTACGGTACAGACTGGACAAGCTATAATGAAGGGTTATCAAGTTTAAAAATTTCCTCTCTTGGGTCACACGATAATTATATATTTGCTGGAGTCATAATCCAGGGTGCCTGGCGGCTGCCTATTTATCAAATCCCTGTCGAGCTTACTTCTTTTACCTGTTCTGTCTCTGGAAGCGATATACTGCTGAATTGGACAACAGCTACAGAGACGAATAATAAGGGATTTGAGATAGAGAGGAGTATTGCCGGGAATAATTCCTGGGTGAGTATGGGTTACGTTGAAGGATCAGGAACAACTACCGAACATCGATCATACTCATATCCGGATAGGAATGTTGCAGCCGGAAGATATTCTTACAGGTTAAAACTTATTGATTTTGATGGCAGTATTGAATACAGCCAGGAAGTTGAAATAACTATTGATCCGGAGAGCAGCTTGTTACTGGAGCAGAATTATCCTAATCCCTTCAACCCGGCAACAACAATTAAATACAGGCTACCGGAAAGAGGGTTTGTTACTCTCAGGATATTTGATATTCTTGGAAATGAAGTTGCCGCTTTGGTCAACAGCCGGCAGGATAAGGGAAGTTACTCGGTCGATGTTGATGCTTCAGAATTATCAAGCGGGGTGTATATCTACCGCCTGCAATTTAATAATTATTTAAGTTCAAAGATGATGCTGCTTTTAAGGTAGGGAAATGGATAGAAAAACTCCCGGCAGGACCGGGAGTTAAGTAGGGGAAAAGATAAACTTAAAGGTTTTTTATTTCGTTAGTCAGTTTGGTCATTGCGTCTTTTGCATCGCCGAAATACATAAGGGCGTTGGGATAGAAGAACAATTCGTTATCTATACCGGCGTAACCTACGTTAAGCGAACGTTTGTTAATAACCACTGTCTTTGCATAATCAACATTAAGAATAGGCATGCCGTAAATAGGGCTGCTCTGATCGTGGCGGGCAGCGGGGTTAACAACATCATTCGCCCCTATAACTATTACCACGTCAGTATTAGAGAAATCGTCGTTTATATCTTCCATCGCGAAGAGCTTATCGTAGGGAACCTGTGCCTCTGCGAGCAGAACGTTCATATGTCCCGGCATTCTTCCCGCAACAGGATGAATAGCGAAACGAACATTTATTCCTTTCTTTTCGAGTACGTTCATTAAATCGTGCACAGCATGCTGCGCCTGAGCAACAGCCATTCCGTAACCAGGAACAATTATCACGCTGCTTACCGCATCAAGAAGCATCGCAAGCTCCTCAGCGTCGATCGATTTAACATCACCCTTAGGCGAGGTAGTACCGGTAGATTCACCTGAAGTACCGGCTGAAGCCCAGCCACCGAGGAGCACATTCATCAGCGACCGGTTCATTCCGCGGCACATGATAAGTGTAAGAATTATGCCCGACGCACCAACCAGCGCGCCCGCGATGATCAGTTCATTATTACCCAGAACAAAACCTGTTGTAGAACCTGCAATACCGGAGTATGAGTTTAAGAGCGATATAGCGACCGGCATATCCGCTCCGCCTATCGGCAGAACAAGCAGAACACCCAGTACGAGAGATACCAGTGTAATAATAAGCACCAACGATATAGATCCAGGGTAAATAACCAGATAAGTTCCGCCGGCGAGAACAGCCAATAAAAGCAGAAGGTTTAAGGGATGCTGCAATGGATACTTTACAACTTTGCCAGTCACAATACCCTGGAGTTTTCCGAAGGCGATCATTGAACCTGTAAAAGTTACGCCGCCGATAAGGAGACTGAGTATTATAGCAATACCCTGGTCTATCGGAAGATTAAAAGGAAGTGCCTGATCGACAGGGTAATTAGGGTTCAGTTTATAATATTCAGCAAGCGCAACCAGAGTTGAAGCGCCGCCTCCGAAGCCATTAAGCATACCGACCATCTGAGGCATGCCGGTCATTGGAACCTTAATCGCAAGGATAACTCCAATAAGCGAACCGACGATTACACCGATAAGTATCCATTCGAAAGTAAGGACGTGCTGATCGAAGAGCGTGATGATAATGGCCATCGCCATACCGATCGAAGCAAACAGATTACCTTTGCGGGCAGTCTTCGGTGAGCCGAGATATTTGATTCCAAAGATGAAAAATATTGAGGATACCAGATAAGTTAATTCAATTACAATTCTCATTTTTTATCCTCACTTTTTCTTTTTGAACATTTTTAACATCCTGTCGGTAACGAGGAAACCGCCGACCACATTTATCATCGCAAAAATAACCGCGACCATTCCCAGGATGGTGCTTATTGTGAACTGCTCCATTCCCGCGCTCAATAAAGCACCGACTATCGTGATGCCTGAAATAGCGTTGGATCCCGACATAAGCGGGGTGTGCAGCGTAGGAGGTACCTTCGTTATCAATTCAAAGCCGACGAATATCGCCAGCACGAATACGTATATGTGCATTAAAAAAGTTAAATCCACCATAAATTTATTCCTTCCTTATGTTTGCCGGAACGATTTAAGTTCTCAAGATCTGGTTTCATATAAGCAAACCTACTTTAATAATTCTTTTACTCTCGGGTTAATCACTTCTTTATTATGAGCGATAAGACTTCCTTTAATGATTTCATCTTCCAGGTTCAGTTCCACCTTACCCTCTTTCCCTATGTGGGTAATAAGACTGAGGAGATTCTTAGCGTACATCTCACTAGAATGTGTTGGAACAAGGCTCGGAAGGTTTGGTTCACCAATAATATTCACATTATATTTTTTAACCGTCTTACCTTTTTCGCTTACCTCGCAGTTACCGCCGAACTCTACAGCCATATCGAGAATAACACTTCCCGGCCGCATATTCTTTACCATTTCTTCAGTAACCAGTACGGGAGCTTTTTTACCAGGGACGAGAGCAGTAGTGATTACAATATCCGCTTCAGTAATATGTTTAAAGATAAGTTCTTTCTGCTTTCTGAGAAACTCTTCCGACGCTTCCTTCGCGTAACCGCCGGCATCCTGCATATTCTCATCCGCCTCAACCTCAATAAACCTTCCACCGAGCGACTGAACCTCTTCCTTCACCGCGGGACGAATATCGGAAACCTCTACCACGGCGCCCAATCTTTTCGCAGTTCCAAGCGCCTGTAATCCCGCAACACCCGCCCCCATTATAACAACCTTTGCCGGAGAAATTGTTCCGGCGGCCGTCATCATTAAGGGAAATATTTTACCGAGAGTATCTGCACACATCACCACGCTTTTATATCCAGCTATGTTAGCCTGGGAACTGAGAGCATCCATCTTCTGCGCGAGGGTTGTTCTGGGGATCATATCCATAGAGATTACATTTATACCCTTTTCCGCGCACTTCTTTGCAATATCCGGGTAGTTAAGAGGATAGAGGAAAGTAACCAGGATAGTTCCTTCTTTCATCAGATCGAGTTCATGCTTTTTCTCGTCGGGGTGTTCCATCGGTCTCTGAACTTTAAGCACAATGTCTGCCGATGAATAGAGATCCTGAAGGCTGTCGATTATCTTTGCGCCTGCAGCTTTATATTTTTCATCAGTAAACCCGGCATTTATTCCCGCATTTTTTTCTATATGAACCTCAAACCCCGCTTTTATGAGCTTGGGAACGACATCAGGAACAGTTGCTACCCTGTTCTCACCGGCAAGGATTTCTTTTGGGACTGCTATTATCAAGGTGGTCCTCCTCCTTAAAAATTCTAATTGAATGAGCAAAACTTAAGAGTTTATCGACTAAATTCAAACCAGCCTAATGTTTTGAATCTAACAATAGTTAGTATTTTATCAGCGGGAAATAGTGACACAGATAACAAGTATCAGGCAGGTTGTTCATGAGTGAGGCAGTGTAATGTACCCAGTCCCCACACAAGATCGACCGCGTGGATGCCGATTACGGGACGATCCGGTATTAGTTCAGAAAGTATTCCGAGAGCGATTTTATCCTCAGGATCATTGAAGGTAGGGACAAGCACCGCATAATTAGAAAAATAAAAATTGGCATAACTGGCAGGCAGACGCTCCCCTTTAAAAATTACCGGAGAAGGCATAGGGAGTTCAATTACATTCAGATGGGACCCATCGTGAAGCCTGAACCCTTCCAGCCGTTCACGATTTTCCACTAAGGGAAGGTAGTTGGGATCGTTCCGATCTTTTCCCTGAACAAGCACCACGGTATTTTTGTTCACAAACCGGCAGAGATCGTCGACGTGACCGTGCGTATCATCGCCTGCTATTCCCTTGCCGAGCCAGATGGTTTGTTTTATCCCAAGGTAGTTTCTGAAGACAGTTTCATAGTCATTCTTAGAGAAGCCGGGATTCCTTACCTGGATATTTTCATCCATCAGGCATTCTTCTGTAGTAAGAAGAGTACCGCTGCCGTTTGAATCAATGCTGCCGCCTTCGAGCACTACCTGGCGGCCTTTATGAATGGGGACAACTTTGCTGAGACCAAATTTCCGGGCAATAAATGAGGGAAGCTTCTCATCCTTTTTAAAGTTATCATATTTTGCCCAGCCATTAAAACGGAAATTAACCGCGGCAGTAGCGGATGTTTTTTTATTCTTCAGGAACGCGGGTCCTGAATCTCTCATCCACCCCCGGTTAGTAGGCAGGCTGAAGAATTCGATGTTATGGAAATTAACATCTACAGATTTAAGTACGCGAAGGGCTCTGTTTTTATGATCTTCGTTTTCGACAACGATACGGACTTTCTCATCGCGGGAAGTATATCTAACTATCTCAGCATATACCCAGGGGATGGGGGTAAACCTGCCGGGCCAGTCCTGCCTGTTATGCGGCCATCCGAGCCAGACAGCTTCGTGTTTACTCCATTCGGGAGGAAGGAGGTAGTTGTTGATATCAAATCCCGTTTCAGGTGAACTGAAACGCGGGACAGAGTTTTTATTCATATGAGCTTAAGTTGTATACAAAGTGTTATTTTGAAAAGTAATTGCTTAAGCGGTTTAGTTAGATTTTAGTCCGTTGACTAAAGTCAACGGAAATAACTAAAGCCAGAGATAACACATAAAGTCAAGGGCAATACATACAGTCATCCGGGGCCGTGCTCAATCGAGGAATCTCTTATCTATTCCAACATAAGAGTCGATCCTGCGGTCACGGAGGAAGGGCCAGTTTCTCCTGATATACTCGATGCGTGCAGTATCAACTTCAGCGAGAAGGATCTCTTCCCTGCCCTGCGATGCCTCAGCAATTACGACACCCTGCGGATCTGCAACGAAAGAAGAACCCCAGAACTCGATACCCGCGGAAGATTTATCCGGTTTTTCATGTCCCACCCTGTTCACAGCCGCAACGTAAACACCGTTAGCTATAGCGTGGCTTCTCTGGATCGTTCTCCATGAATCAAACTGCGGCTTGCCATGTTCTTTTTTCTCGTGGGGATGCCAGCCGATAGCTGTTGGATAAAAAATAACGCTGGCGCCTTTAAGCGCGGTTATCCTGGCACCTTCAGGATACCATTGGTCCCAGCAGACGAGCGTACCGACATTTCCGAATTCTGTTTGAAAAGATTTATACCCGAGGTCACCGGGAGTGAAGTAAAACTTTTCATAATAAGCCGGGTCATCGGGTATGTGCATCTTTCTGTACAAACCGGAAACTTCCCCGGCCGTATTGATCATCGCGACGGTATTATGATAAATACCCTGAGCACGTTTTTCGAACAAGGAAGCTGTAATAACAACGTTATGTTTCCTTGCCGCTTCACCCAGAACTTCTGTGGAAGGACCGGGAATTGTTTCAGCAAGATTAAAGTTTTCAATATCCTCTTTCTGACAGAAGTACTGAGACCGGAATAGCTCGGGGAGGCAGATAACAGACGCGCCTTTTTTTGCTGTTTTTGAAATACGGTCGACTGCCTTTTTGAGGTTATCTTCGGGATCGGTCGACATCGACATCTGGATAAGACCGATTGTGAATTTATCAGAGATTGAGTTTGTCTTCATAATTCTTTTGGATTTTTAATAATCTGAAATCGGGCAAACACGAAAATTCAGGCTGACACAAGTACCACATTAAATGTTTTAAGCGTTTAAAGCAAATTATTCTTGATCGTCAATTTTCTTTTCAGAGACAAGCTTACCATCCTCTGAATATTCTTTACTTTTAACAAGCTTTCCTTCCTCATAGGTCTCGATATACCATAAAGTCCCGTCTGTGCGATAAATCTTAGTATCGCCGTCAAGTTTATTTTCATCATAATGCTGCACCGACCAGACGCCACCGTCTTCATAGTATGACCTGGTTATACCATCTCTCATTCCTTCTTCATAGGCACTTTCAGACTTTATATTACCGTTCTCATAATACATTTTAACGGTGCCCACAAGCTGAGAATACTCGAAGTTTTTTTCCGCCATCAGCTTACCGTCAGGGTAGAACTCTTTAACTGGACCTTCAATATTCCCCTTCACATAATTATATGATCCTTTTAATACGCCGTTATCGTAATACCAGTCGGTTTTACCATTCTGGGCATCATCAGCATATACTGCTGAAACTTTCATTATTCCATCAGGATAATACTCGGAGGCTTTCCCTTCCCGGAGTCCGTTTTTATAGAAATATACTGATTTCAAACCGCCGCTTTCGAAGAAGGTTTTTATTGTATCGTTGAAAGCACCCTGTTTATAATGGCCGGTTTCTTTCAGATTACCTTCCGGATAATACGTAGAGTACTTCCCTTCCAGTTTATTATTATTATAATTCAAGCCCTCCCTGAGTACACCCGAATCGTAATAACTGCGGCTGAGGCCCTCTTTTTTTCCTTTATTATAATTAACAACCTCCTTAGCCACACCTGATTCATAATAATACCTGCACTCGCCATTTAATATTCCATTAGAATAGTTTTCGATCTGTTTGATTGTGCCGTCAGGATATGTTTCCTTAACCTCACCATCCTGGGAATAAATAAAAATACTCCCGGCTAAAAAGAGCAAAACAAAGAATAATTTAACTTCCGATAGATGAAACAAGTTTTCCTCCCTTGTCATAAACTTTACTTGTCTGAAGAACTCCGCCTTTATAAAATTCTTCTTTTTTAATGAGACCATTTTCAAAATAATCCCTGACGAAACTATTTAGTTCGCCTGAGGAATAATTTTCCTCCCTTTTCAGAGTACCGTTTTCATAATAATAATACTTACGGCCATCAGGTTTGCCATTTATGAATGTACACTCGGATTCGAGCGTTCCTTTTTCATAGAATGTCTTATACTCCCCTGTTTTGATGTCGTTATTATAATGCTCTACATACTTAACGTTACCGTTTTTATAGTAGGCAAGGTAGATGCCGTCTTTAAGACTATTGTTGTAATTAACCTCCGATTCAATTAAACCATCGGGGTAATAGTTCCTGGTGATACCTGTGCGTATGCCGTGGATATAATCGACAGATGATTTCATTATACCGTTCTCATAATAGGTAAAAGAGCGGTCATTCAGAGTATCATTTTCATAGTGGTACTCATCCTTCAGAAAGCCGTTGTCGTAGTAATATTTAGCGAAGTTTTCCTTTTTGCCGTCTTTATAATAGACTTCACTTTTCAGAGAACCGTTATCGTAGTATTCCCTGTCGGTATTTTCCTTCGCTTCAATCTTTCCAAGGTAATCATAGCGGATACGGTTTTTAAGTTCACCATTTTCATAAGTATCGAGCACCCTTATCTCGCCCGCGGAATCATAAAGCTTAACCTCGCCTACAATTTTGTCATCTTTAAAGTAGGCGTCGACAGCAACCTGGCCGTTTTCATGGTATACTTTGGTAGGACCCTGCAGCACACCATTATTGAAAGTTTTTTCGACTTCAACGGCGCCGGATTTATAGAATGTTCTGGAGATTCCCTGGAGGAGTCCTATTGAGTAATTCCACTCGCCCTGGAGTTCCCCCGATTTATAATAAGTATAGGTGGTACCATCGAGCACGCCCTGATAATAATTCTGTTTAGCCCAGAGCTCGCCAGTTTCATAATACCAATAGGAAGTATCCTGCTTTACACCGTCCTTATAATTCCATTTAGTGCTGACAATACCATCCTCGAAGTACCATGTCTGAATGCCTTCTTCCTTACCCTCAAAGTAATGCCATTTCTTCCATACCTTCCCGTTCGGGTAATACTCGTAATAATCTCCGTGAAGCTGGCCTTTCCAGTAGGTACCCGAAGTTTTAACATTCCCGTTAGGATAATAAGTCTTCTTTACATTCCCTGAAGTATCAACATCCTGAGCTGAAATAATTGACGTAAGGGAAATAAAGACAAATATGCTGAAGAGAATAAAACTGATTATTTTATGCGACAATAGGGGACTAATCCTTTTTATCTTAATAGATTACGCAAAGTTAAAATTATTCCGGCATAAGAAAAACGGATAAAGAAATACATATTTGTCCCCCGAGATTCGAGCTTTAGTCCTTGTTCTGTAAGAAATCAGGCTTCATTCAAGCGAACTGCCTTACCGATACATCAATTTATGATAGTTTAATTAATACCATAGAAAATTTATTCCCCACGTCATAGTGCAGCATATGGTTTGATTTTTCAAAACTTAGAAATATTTTCCGCTCTGCCTCCCTGTAATAATTTTACGGGCTATCTGTTCGCGTAAGAAGCTGAATTTATTTTCAGAATAATTTTAAGACTCCTGGAAACTTTTTCTGATCTAAATTCATAAACCAGGGTATATTTTTTATTAGCCGCGTCAGATAAGCGGTAATCATTTTGCAGTGCATTCCTGATGATAGAATGAAGCTGCTTTATGTCTGTTGAAGGTGAAATCCAGAAAACGAGATCAGTGGAATACCGGTTGAGATTATGACAGAGTCTTAACATCGTCCCGCCCCCGAAGTATAAAGAGTCCAGCACCCTAATTCGGTTTAACAATTCCAGTACTTCTATTTCAAATATTTCTAAATTTTGTAAGTCCTGCATATTCCATCCCAGAATGCTATTGTTTTATTATTTGTACGGCTAAGGTATTTTGCTATCACTGACTTATTCAATTTCCCGAAATTGATTGAAGGAAAATCAGGGCTATATCTCTGCAAGGAAGCAAGATAGACAATATCCGCGAAGGCTTTTTCGGGTTTAGCGATAAAGAAATCATTTTTTAACAGAAAACCTGTATAAAAATCCTCTTTAATTTTGGTGAACGTGAACTGCAGCCCTTTTATGTTAAAATCTTTCGTTCTTTTTACAGCAACTGATTCTATATAATTCCTTTGCTGCTGCGTGGTAATATTATAATAACTGAGTGCAGATGTAAGAGAAATATAAGAAGGGACCTGAAGAATATTAGCAAGCCGGAATATTTCGGTTTCCGATAAACTGCTGAACTTATTCCCGGTGATATAAATATCTCTTTTTAACCTGATGAGAATGCCTTTTTTCTGGTAGCGGGATGCGGTTACCTTTGCGGATTCTTTATTGATTGAAAGAATATTAGCTATATCCGCTGAGGAAAGGAATAGTTTACCGGTACTATTTAAATCTTGGAAGCCCATAAATATAGATAATTAACATTTTTGTTAATCTACTGTATTTACTGCTTATATTAAAATATTATTGCTTTAATGGCAACAGGACCCCTTGAAAATGGAAATTTGAAGAACTTAGAGAAAGCCAACCTTCATTACTAAATAAATTGATATTCTAGCTCGTTTAAGATATTTTAATTTTTTAAATTATTTGGTATATGCAGCAACAAACCCCCTTAATGACTCAGTATTATAAGGTCAAGGAAGCCAATCCTGATACAATTCTGTTATTCAGGATCGGGGATTTCTTTGAGACTTTCGATCAGGACGCGAAGACTGCTTCGAAGGTTCTTGGTATTACCCTTACCAAAAGGGCGAATGGTGCTGCTGAGGATGTTCCGCTTGCGGGTTTCCCCCACCACGCTATTGATACTTACCTGCCGAAACTTGTACGTGCGGGATACCGGGTAGCTGTATGCGAGCAGGTAGAGAATCCCAAGTTCGCAAAAGGAATAGTAAAACGGGAGGTTATTGAGGTTGTTACTCCCGGTGTAACATTGTCTGATAAATTACTCGATCACAAAAAGAACAACTACCTGCTGTCGATCTATAAAAAGGATGACTTTGCGGGAATGTCATTCTGCGATATTTCCACGGGAGAGTTTTATACATTTGAGATCGCTGTTGCTTTAATAGGACAGCAAGTTGAATCAATCTCACCCGCTGAAATCCTTGTTCAGAAAAAAGATAAAGACGAGATTACAAAGCTGGTTCATAAGATTAATCCTACCATAAGGATTACGAAACTGGATGACTGGATATTCAATTTCGAGTACGCAAAAGATCTTCTGCTGATGCAGTTTAAAACTGTTAACCTGAAGGGATTTGGTGTAGAAAGATTAACCGCCGGTATTATCTCCTGCGGAGCTGTGCTTAATTACCTGCAGGAGACACAAAAGGCCAACCTCTCGCATCTTAATAAAGTTTCTGTTTATAATCCTTCCGAGTATATGGCGCTGGATTATTCCACAAAAAGGAACCTTGAGATTACTTATTCGATGCAGGACGGAGGCCGCGAGGGTTCTTTAATTGCGATACTCGATAAAACTGAAACTGCAATGGGCGGAAGGCTGCTTAAAAAATGGATAACCGCTCCCCTGATTCAGCTTGAGCCTGTTCTGAAAAGGCAGGAAAGCGTAAATGAGCTGCTTAAAAAGAAGACGTTAAGGAGAAAACTTTTCGGCGAACTGAAAGAAATAGGCGACCTTGAAAGGCTTATATCCAAAGTATGCACCGGACGCGCAAACCCGAGAGAGATGGTTGCGCTGAAATCTTCACTGAAGAAAGTTCCTCTGCTTAAGACATTATTGAATGATACAAATGCAGATACACTTGTTCAACTGAACGATAAACTGCTTCCCCTGGAGAAGCTGATAGAGACGATAGATAAATCAATAGTTGATAGTCCGCCTCTAAGCATAGCCGACGGAGGAGTGATAAAAGCGGGCTTCAGCATCGAGCTTGATGAACTGCGGGATATTTCACTACACGGAAAAGACTGGATTGCCAACCTGCAGAAGAGTGAACGGGAAAGAAATGGTATCTCATCTCTTAAAGTTAATTATAATAAGGTTTTCGGATATTATATTGAAGTAAGTAATGCGCATAAAGAAAAGATCCCCGAAAATTATATAAGAAAGCAGACGCTGGTAAATTCCGAAAGGTATATTACTCCCGAGCTGAAGACCTATGAAGATAAAATACTGAATGCAGAAGAGAAGATTTACGAGCTGGAGTCGCAGCTATTCAATGAGATAAGATTAACTACAGCCGATGAAGCAGAAAACATTCAGCAGAACGCACGGATGATTGCTATGCTTGACTGCTTCCTTTCATTTGCCCAATGCGCTGATGAATATCATTATACTAAACCGGTGCTTGATGAGGGGACCAAAATTGAAATTACCGACGGGCGGCATCCTGTAGTTGAGCAGATACTTCCGCCGGGTGAAAAGTATACTCCCAATTCCTGCCGGATCGATAACGAAACCGATCAGATTATTATTCTAACCGGTCCCAATATGGCAGGCAAATCAGTTTACCTCCGTCAGCTGGGACTAATCGTTCTACTTGCGCAGATCGGATCTTTTGTTCCCGCAAAAGAGGCTCATATCGGTTTGACAGACCGCATTTTTACACGTGTTGGTGCTAGCGATAACATTTCAGCCGGGGAAAGCACCTTTTTGGTTGAAATGCAGGAAGCCGCAAATATTTTAAACAATGCAACTTCGAGAAGCCTTATACTTCTGGACGAGATCGGCAGAGGCACCAGCACTTTTGACGGTATATCGATAGCGTGGGCGATAACAGAATATCTTCACGAAAATCCTCAGCTTTCGGCAAAAACTTTATTTGCCACTCATTACCACGAGTTGAACGAGATGGCGGAGATTTATCCTCGTATAAAAAATTACAAGGTTGAAGTAAGGGAGTACGATGACAAGGTTATCTTTCTTCATAAAGTTAATCCCGGCAGAGCCGATCACAGCTACGGGATCCAGGTAGGACAGATGGCAGGACTACCGGTATACGTAACCAACCGGGCAAAGGAAGTACTGCAGAACCTTGAAAGCAAGGAGCTGACTCCCTATGAAGAGAAAAAAGAGAAATTAAAGAAGCTGAAGCAGAAGGATGACCTTCAGATAAGTCTTTTTGAGATGAGGGAAGATAAAATAAGGACAGAGATAGAGGACATCGAAATAAACAATCTTACTCCTCTTGAAGCACTTAATAAGCTGAGCGAATTAAAGAAAAAAGTTAAAGAGAAAACACAATGAGATCACTAATATTATTGGGAATTATTTCCTTTACAGTATTGTTTTATTCCTGCGGAGAGAAAGGGACAGTTGAAGAGAAGCAGTATATAAAAGAAGTTGAGCAGTACAGAAATGAAAAAAATGACTATATGAAGAACAATCCCGACTCACCATTCAACCAGGATACAACAATAAATTTTGAACCCCTGAACTATTATGATGTGGATCCCGCATTTGTATTCAAAAGCAGACTTTTTGAATACCCTTCAAAAGATACCATCACTGTTTATGGGACCAAGGGAGAGGAGCGAAAGGCGGTAAGGTACGGCTATGTTACCTTCGACTATAAAAACCACCCATATAAGGTAAATGTGTACAAAGGAACCTCAGCCAGCGGAGAGGAATATTACAGCATCTGGTTTACGGACAAAACAACCGGGGACGAGACTTATGGTGTTGGGCGTTACATAGATTTTGATATAAACACCGATAGTAATTATGTTTACACTGTCGATTTCAACCTGGCTTATAATCCCTACTGCGCATACAGTGCAAAGTATTCGTGTGCCATTCCTACCAAAGAGGATCATATTGACCTCGCGGTAACTGCCGGAGAGAAAAAATTTCACTAAGCTGATTTCGGAGTAATAAGTGGTTGTAGTACTGGAAAAAAACGTTACTGATTCTCAGTTAGAAAATGTCATCAAACACCTTGAAGATTTCGGATTTTCCGTCCATAAATCTACCGGCAACGAACAGATCGTACTGGGTGCCATTGGAGTAAGGCCTGAATTTGACATCAGGAAAGTTAAGATATTAGATGGTGTGACAGATGTTTTCAGGATAACGGAACCCTTTAAGCTCGCAAGCAGAACCTACAAAAAAGAGGATACCATACTTAAAGTAAAAGATGTTGAGATAGGCGGAAATGAAGTTATTGTAATTGCTGGTCCCTGCTCCGTAGAGAATGAAGATCAGATATTCAGGCTGGCTGAAATTGTTGCGAAATCAGGGGCGAAAATATTAAGAGGCGGAGCATTTAAGCCCAGAACATCACCCTACTCGTTTCAGGGACTGGGTGAAGAGGGATTGAAGATGATGCGTAAAGCCGCCGATGAGAATAATCTTCTTATGATTACCGAGGTTCTTGAGATCAACCATATACCTTTAGTTGAGCAATACACTGACATATTCCAGGTTGGAGCACGGAATATGCAGAATTTTTCGTTATTAAGGGAAATAGGGAAAGCCTCGAAACCAGTTATGCTGAAAAGAGGACTTGCGGCAACCATTGATGACCTGCTGATGTCGGCCGAGTACATCCTGGTAAACGGAAATGATCAGGTGATGTTATGTGAACGCGGCATACGAACTTTTGAGACCAATACACGCAACACCTTTGATCTATCGGCTATCCCGGTAATTCATAAAAGAAGTCACCTCCCTGTTGTGGCAGATCCATCCCATGCAACCGGTATGAGGGATAAAGTGCTGCCTATGGCGCGAGCAGCAGTTGCAGCCGGATGTGACGCACTGATGATTGAAGTTCACCACGACCCGGAAAATGCTTTATCTGACGGGCCTCAAGCTATTTTACCGCAAGATTTTACTGTGCTTATGAAGCAGATTCGCGCAATTGCTGAAGTAATCGGCCGTAAGATCTGCTAAATACGCAACTTAGTAATCATACTGGACATCCGGAGAAAGATTTAGTAATTTTGATCTGAATTTTGTACCGGCTTATATCAGAGTTATTCCTGTTCTGATTACGGTTAAAAAAAATCAAACTATCTGCAGCGAATTGGGTTTGACATTCTCCTTGAGAAGTCCTTTCAATATTGATGAAAATTCAACCTTTCTTTAATTATTTCAACAAAATAGCCCCGAAATATGAGTTGAACCGTGTTTGAATCGTCTTTACTGGGGGTTAACAGGGGGATAAAGACGAACCCTCTTTTATTGTGATAATGCGCAATTACCTTTTCAGCTAACATTTAAAAATTGGATTTGTCATTCTCATAAGTATTTTATTAATAAACAATTAAGCAAAATCAGAGTTGAATATGGCAAAAATAAAAAGGAATGATACTAACCTTGAAGAATACGAAAAATATATTGGTTCAGAAGCAATTGAAAGAATACACAACAAAGCCCGGCCTTTACAGGACAGGCACGTAGTATGCATAAACTCCACCTTTTATGGAGGAGGAGTTGCACAGCTGCTGTCGTCGCTGGTTCTCCTGTTTAATAACGTTGGGATTGAAACCGGATGGCGAACCATTCAGGGATCACCGGATTTCTTCAGCGTTACAAAAAAAATGCATAATGCCCTGCAGGGAGCAGAAATAAATCTCTCCAAGACAAAAAAGGATATATACGAGCAGGTAATCGCCGAAAACGCGATTCGTAATCATCTGAAGCATGATGTTGTAATAATTCACGATCCACAGCCTCTGCCGATGATTGAGCACTATACAAAACGAGGTCCATGGATATGGCGCTGTCACATCGACCTAACCCAGCCCAATATGGAATTATGGAATTATTTAAAGCGCTTCGTTGAAGCCTATGACGTAGTGATTTACACTCTAAAGGATTACAAGCAGAAACTGGATACTCCACAGGTATTTTTTCAGCCGGCGATAAATCCCTTTTCATTAACCAACAAAGAAATGAGTGAAGATGAGGTAAATGAGAGGCTTTCGCATTATGACATTCCAACAGACCTCCCCATTGTGGCCCAGGTTTCCCGTTTCGATAAGTGGAAGGACCCGGAAGGAGTAATTAAGGCCTTCAAACAAGCAAGAAAAGAAGTTGACGCTACCCTTGTATTGCTGGGCAACGTTGCCACCGATGATCCTGAAGGAGAGCACGTTTATCATTCAATGCTGAAGCATAAAGAAGACCGGATAATAATTTTAAGCAAGCAGGATACAGCGCTTGTAAACGCACTACAGAGAAAATCAGCTATTATACTGCAGAAATCCAAACGGGAAGGATTCGGTTTAACTGTAACTGAAGCAATGTGGAAAGGAACTCCTGTTATCGGCGGAAACGTAGGGGGGATCCGGTACCAGATAAAAGACGGTGAGAACGGGTATCTTGTATCATCGATTGAGGAAACGGCTGAAAAGATAGTTAAGCTGCTGAAGGATAAAAAGTTGAGGAAAAGTATGGGGAAGAAGGCGCAGGATTCTGTTAAAAAGAACTACCTTCTGCCCAACTACCTTGAAAAATATCTCGACCTGATTAATTCTTTCGAGACTAACTTTAAGCTGAAGAAATGAGAGAATTCAGAAGTTTTCCATCCCAGAATTAAGGTTGCTTTCAAATCTATATTTCATATATTTGGAGCCAATAAACTTATGAAGTAAAAGACTATTCCAACCACAAGCTGAGCCGGACAAACTTGAAAGAAGCATATCATAAATGGTACACCAACTACCTGAGCCGTGAATTTGAACTACTGGAATTTGGTCATGCCGGATACCCAGTAATCGCCTTCCCCACTTCACGCGCGAGATATTATGAACTCAAGGATTTCGGTCTTATCGATTCCGTTTCACATCTGATAGAAGCAGGACACGTTAAGATCTATTGTCCCGACAGCG
This sequence comes from uncultured Bacteroidota bacterium, assembly GCA_963771705.1. Classification (GTDB taxonomy): domain Bacteria; phylum Bacteroidota; class Ignavibacteria; order Ignavibacteriales; family Ignavibacteriaceae; genus DATFVA01. The sequence continues at coordinate 126,943 of CAVYUP010000002.1, read as the reverse complement.
TAGATCCCGACAGCTGGTACAATTATTCCATCAGTCCTGCCGACAGAGTTAAAACCCACAACGGATATGAGAATGTAATTCTCAACGATATTATTGAATACGCCAAGCACGATTCCGGCTACAGCAAAGTAGCCCTTGCCGGCGCAAGCTTCGGGGCGTACCATGCCGCCAACATCGCATTTCGTCACCCGGATCTGGTAAGCTACCTTTTTTGTATGGGCGGCGCTTATGACATCAGGCAGTTTATTATGGGCTATTACGACGACAACTGCTATTTCAACAATCCACCCGATTATCTGCCGAACCTGAATGACGAATGGTACCTGAGCAGAATAAGGAATATGGGTATTGCGCTGGGAACAGGCGACCAGGACATGTGCCTTCAGGAAAACGTTAATCTCTCAAATATCCTCAATACTAAAGGAATTAGGCACTGGCTTGACATAAGGCAAGGGGCCGGGCACGACTGGCCGTGGTGGCGAGAGATGTTTCCGACTTACCTTTCGCAAATCCGTGTCCCCGAATTCAACTAGTACGGATTGTAATTCATTTTAAGATTAGTTAGTTTAATTTCAATTTTAGAACATTTCAATTTTTCATCCTAAACTCGCAGGCAGATTTCTATGAAGAAAATAGGAATTCTTTTCGGCCAGGAGAACACGTATCCTCCGGCTTTTGTGGAAAGAGTAAACTCCAGGAAAGAACCCGGAATTAAAGCAGAATTTGTAAAAATAGATAAGGTAGAACAGGGAGAGAACTGCGGATATGATGTAATTATAGACCGCATCTCGCAGGATGTTCCTTTCTACCGCGCGTATCTGAAAAACGCCGCACTATCGGGGGCGGCGGTGATAAATAATCCTTTCTGGTGGACAGCCGACGATAAGTTTTTCAATAACGCTTTAATGACCAAACTTAATATAGCGGTACCCAAAACTGTTCTTCTTCCTTCCAACCAGCATCCGGCAGACACAAATGAGAACTCATTCCGGAACCTTGCCTATCCGCTTGACTGGGAAGGCATGTTCAAGTATACAGGCTTCCCCGCCTACTTTAAACCTTTTGCCGGCGGCGGATGGAAGAATGTTTATAAGCTGAACAATGCTGATGACTTCTTTAAGGCATACAATGAAACCGGACAGCTGGTTATGATGCTTCAGGAAGAAATAATTTTTGATACTTATTACAGGTGTTACTGTCTTGATAGGAATGAAGTTCACATAATGCAGTATGATCCAAGGCAGCCTCATCATCTACGTTATGTAAAAGGCGGGCTGCAGGCTGAGAAGAAGGTTCTTAAACAGATAGAGGAAGCTGTACTGACTATAAACAGGGCGCTTGGATATGATTTTAATACCGTTGAAATAGCGATGCGTGAAGGAGTTCCTTATGCCATTGATTTCTGTAATCCCGCACCCGATGCGGATATTAACTCTGTAGGTGAAGAAAATTTTGAGTGGATAGTAGAAGCTTCGGCTAATATGGCAATAAGGAAGGCTAAAGAACATAAGCCCGGTAAGAATAACCTTACGTGGGGGGATTTTATGAATTCGTTCGTTAATGATAAAAGTCTGAAATGATATTTTGTTAACCGAAAAAAATAAAATATGACTGAGCCGGGATTATTTACATTAGGAATTGAAGAGGAGTTCCAGATAGTAGACCCTGAATCACGGGAGCTTCGCTCGCACATTCAGCAGATACTGGAAGACGGGAAGATGATCCTTGCTGAAAACGTTAAGCCCGAGATGCATCAGTCGGTTGTGGAAGTCGGCACCAACATCTGCAGGGACATCCATGACGCACGGGAGCAGGTTACAAAGCTTCGGAGCGATCTTGCCAAACTTGCTATCAGGAAAAACTTAAGAATTGCCGCGGCGGGGACACATCCCTTCTCGCACTGGAAAGACCAGAAGATAACCTCTCATCCGAGGTACAAAACAATTGTTACGGATATGCAGCAGATCGCGAGAGCGAACCTTATCTTCGGACTTCATGTGCATGTGGGCGTAGATGATCGTGAAATGGCAATTCACGTTATGAATGCCGTAAGGTATTTTCTTCCACACATCTTTGCTTTATCAACTAACTCTCCTTTCTGGCTGGGGAGGAACACAGGATTCAAATCGTACAGGAGCAAGGTATTCGACCGCTTTCCAAGGACAGGGATTCCTGATTATTTCAACAGTCTTTCCGAGTACGACAACTATATAAAGCTGCTGATAAAGACCAATTGTATCGACGACGCAAAGAAGATCTGGTGGGATATCCGGGCTCATCCAATATTTGAAACGCTCGAATTCAGGGTGTGCGATCTCCCGATGCGGGTTGATGAGACAATCGCCCTTGCCGCCCTGATGCAGGCGGTAGTTGCGAAGCTTCATAAACTTATAAAACAAAACCTGGGATTCAGACTTTACCGGCGCGCGCTTATTGCGGAGAACAAATGGCGGGCGGCGAGATACGGGATACAGGGAAAGCTGATTGATTTCGGGAAACAGACAGAGGTGGACACGATAAAGCTGATAGATGAACTTCTGGAGTTTGTAGATGATGTTGTGGATGGACTTGGGTCGCGAAATGAGATTAACTATATAAAAAAGATATGCGAGAACGGAACAGGAGCGGACCGTCAGCTTGAAGTGTGGGAACAATCGTATGACACCAAAAACGTAGTAGATTATATAATTGACGAAACTCATCACGGGTTGAACCTGGATTGATTATTTATTGGAACTAAAAAACGGAGAATATTTGACTTCGATTAAAGCAGCAGTTATCGATTTATATAACAACGAACCAAATGAAGGGATACGCTGTATAAAGGACATCCTTTCAGAAACCAGGATGGGAAATGGATTAGCATTTGAGTATAAGGTGTTTGAGACACGGTTTAAAGATGAGATACCGGGGAATGACTATGATATTTTTATTTCATCAGGTGGTCCCGGCGACCCGTTTGACGGAGAAGGGACTCAGTGGGAGAAGCATTATTTCGAGCTGGTAGACAGGATATGGAATCATAACCAGAATAATCCCGAAAGAAAAAAGTATATCTTCTTCATCTGCCATTCCTTCCAGTTAATGAGCAGGTTCTTCAAGCTGGGAAAGGTATCGAAGAGAGATAAAACCTCGTTCGGGCTACTCCCCTTTTCAAAGACAGAAGAAGGTTCATCAGACGGACTGCTTAAGAATCTTCCTGATCCATTTTACGCCGCGGATATAAGGCAGTACCAGGTAACGGATCCTGACCGGAAAACATTTGATGAACTTGGAGCAAAAATCCTTTCATTTGAAATTCCCGTTGTGGAGGGGAAAAAGGAAAGAGCCCTTACGTCAGTAAGATTATCAGATGAAATAATAGGGACACAATTTCATCCCGAAGCCGACCCGGAAAGCATGCTTTATCATTTCAGACAGGATGAGCGCAGGAAGCAGGTTGAAGACCTGTTTGGCGCCGGCAAGTACGAGCAGATGCTGAACTGGCTTGAAGACGATGATAAAGTGAAGCTTACCAGGAAGACCATTCTACCCGGGTTTCTTGATAACGCGATTAAAGAACTATCCTCAACATATTCCATTTAACACGGGCGATGATTCCTCAACTAAGAAAAGAATTTAATGCAGCCTTCACAAAAAAGAAATATGATGAATTCATCAGGGATATAAATAGCGGGGTTAGGTTTCCCGCTGATTTCCGAATTTCCGAGACGCCGGTTTTCCTAACACGGGATTTCGCCAATGAACTGATAAAAGCTTCGGATGGAATAGTTCAGCAGCTCAGGACTGACGATTTTAAGCTGCGCTCCCAATCAGCTATTCCTTCAGGGTTATCGGTACCCGGCGAAGATGATCATCCGATTTTTCTTTCAATAGACTTTGCCGTCTGCAGAAACGCTGGCGGAAAGCTCGTTCCATCCCTTATAGAACTGCAGGGCTTCCCGACAATATATGGCTACCAGGCTTATTATGAGCGTCTGCTGAGAAAACATTTCGGAATTCCTTCCGGGTTTACCACTTATTTTGACGGTCTTGAGGAAGAGACATACCTGAAAATGCTGAGAGATGTAATAGTTGGAGAAGCAGATCCTGAGAACGTAATACTGATGGAAATAGAACCGGAGAAGCAGAAAACACGAATCGATTTTGCCGTTACTGAAAAATTCTTTGGAATAAAGACTGTGGATATTTCGGAAATAATACAGGATGGAAAAAAGCTTTTTTATAAAGAAGATGGCAGACTAGTACCGGTAACCAAAATTTATAACCGTGTAATTTTTGATGAACTTAAACGGAAAAATATCAAATACAATATCGATCTGACGCAAGATCTGCATGTAAGCTGGGCAGGCCATCCAAACTGGTTCTTCAAAATAAGCAAGCATTCACTCCCGCTGCTAAAGAGTAAATACGTACCCGAATGCTACTACCTGAATGAACTCGAAGAATATCCTGATGATTTAAGCAGCTACGTTCTTAAGCCTCTATTTTCTTTTGCAGGGCTGGGAGTTAAAGTGGATATTACCCGAAAACTGCTAGATGAAATAAAAGACAAGGAAAACTATATCCTTCAGAGGAAAGTTGACTATGTTCCTGTTATCGAAACTCCGGATAATGAACTCTCCAAAATAGAAATCCGTATGATGTTTATATGGCAGGATCAACCTATACTGGTGAACAACCTGGTAAGGATGAGTAAAGGAAAAATGATGGGGGTGGATTTCAACAAAAACAAAACCTGGGTTGGGTCCAGCTGCGCCTATCACCCTGTATAATAATTTTCTTAAAGTTCTTCGCAAACTGTGAACCAGATCAGTATTACTTTCAATCGATAAGGATATTTTATATCTTATTGAGACAAAACACGCAATATTCACCTTTAATTATATGAAAGATACCGTTATCACTTTAAGAAAAAATATAACTTTTGAATTTCATACTTCACAAGAAGCCAGACAAAAATACAAACTTGATGAAAGTTTATTTACACTAACCGGGGATCTTATTGTAGCTGATTTTGCGCAGGCGAGAAAACTGGCAGATAAGATTAACCAGGTGAAAAAATCAGAGAATCACGGGCAAAATTTAACGACTCCCGGACAGATTAATGCGCTCGGGCTTATACATGAAATATTTCACTTCCTGCTGGGATACTACGAGGAGAACGTTAATCCCGGAGTGTTCACAAGAACCCTAAAACATCTGAGGGATAATCTTACTAATGAGGAGACAGACAAAGTTCTTCTGCACTTTATAGCAGACTTCCCTCCGCTTGATATATACAAAGGCAAGGTTGAAGCAGAAGACTATTTAATCGGGGCCACAGGCAGCAAATCAAACCGGGAGATTTTAATTGAAGAACTAATACTTCTTCACCTGCAGAACAACAATCCCGCTGCCTCAAACCTTTCAGATCTGTATACTGACAAGCCTCTGGCAGCGAAGACGAAATACCTGGGATTACTCGATCAGGCGGAGAAATTCTTGATAACAGAAAAACCAATGGGTAGAGAAAATCTGCCCCTGATTCAGTTTTTAAGAAAGCCAATTGTAAATAATCCCTACAACCTTGAAGGCCAGCTAGATTTTATAATGAAGGAATGGGGAGTTTTTATTTATGATAAGTTCGGAAAGAGACTGCTGGGAGGCAAAGATCTTATTCATGAGGACTATAAACTATTCATTAAGCATGGGGGCGGTGAAAAAGGAACTCCTCCTGTTCCCTCTTACGAATTTGACGAGGAATATTTCAGAAAGCTAAAAGCAAGATTGGAAGCCGGAGAACACCTCACATCAGGTGAGATGAAATATTACCAGGCTGAGTATGAAAAGTTCACCGCTGATGTTGAATGGATGCCAAGGGTAGTAATGCTGGCTAAGAACACTCACGTATGGCTCGACCAGCTATCTAAGAAGTACCAGAGATCAATAACTAGGCTCGACCAGATCCCGGATGAAGAGCTTGATCAGCTTGCAAGATGGAACTTTACAGCGCTCTGGCTGATAGGAGTATGGGAACGAAGTTCAGCATCCCGCAAAATTAAACACCTGACCGGCAACCCTGAAGCTGTATCTTCTGCTTATTCACTTTACGATTACATAATCGCGAGGGACATCGGCGGCGAAGAAGCTTTCTACAACCTGAAGGAAAGAGCGGCCAGAAGGGGCATCCGTATGGCAAGCGATATGGTACCGAATCATACTGGCATTTTTTCAAAGTGGGTAATAGAAAAACCATATTATTTTATACAGCGGAATGAACCTCCCTACCCTTCATACGCATTCTACGGACCTGACCTTTCTGATGATGACAGAGTATCGGTGAGAGTGGAAGATCAATACTATTCGCGTACTGATGCAGCTGTAGTGTTTCAGAGAATTGATAAATATACGGGTGACACAAAATATATATACCACGGGAATGACGGAACAAATATGCCATGGAACGATACCGCCCAGCTTAACCTGCTTATACCGGAAGTGAGGGAATCGCTTTACCAGACAATTAAGCATGTTGCGGGTATGTTCCCCATTATAAGATTCGATGCGGCTATGACACTCTCGAAAAAACATTTCCAGAGGTTATGGTATCCCTCCCCGGGAACAGCCGGGGCAGTACCATCAAGAGCTGATTATGCAATGACCCGAGAAGAATTTGACAATGAAATGCCGAATGAATTCTGGAGGGAAGTTGTAGACAGGATGAAAGAAGAAATGCCTGACACTCTGCTTCTTGCCGAAGCATTCTGGCTGATGGAGGGATACTTTGTAAGAACTCTCGGGATGCACAGGGTGTACAACAGCGCGTTTATGCATATGATGATGAAAGAAGAAAACGAAAAGTACCGTCTGCTTGTTAAAAACACACTGGATTTTAATCCTGAAATACTGAAGCGCTATGTTAATTTTATGAGCAATCCCGATGAAGAAACAGCGGTTAATCAGTTTGGTAAGGGAGATAAGTATTTCGGAGTGTGTGTTACTATGATAACTATGCCGGGACTCCCGATGTTTGGTCACGGACAGGTGGAAGGTTTCGCAGAAAAATACGGAATGGAATACAAGAGGGCTTATTACAATGAATATATTGATGATAACCTAGTGCGTACGCATGAAGATCAGATATTCCCGTTGATGAAGAAAAGATATCTGTTCAGCCAGGTAGAAAATTTCGAATTCTTTGACTTCGTAGATGATTCAGGAAATGTAAATGAATCAGTGTTTGCATATACAAACAGGAGCGGAGATGAGAGGGCTCTTATCCTTTACAATAACTCTTACCAGGAATGTCAGGGAACTGTGAAATATTCTGTTGAGAAAGCTGAAGGAGGAGGAAAAAGGAGTAAATCACTTTCAGAAGCACTGAACCTTAAATCAGATCATAATGTTTATTATATCTTCAGAGATTATCATACAAAGTTTGAATACATAGTGACCGGGCGGGATATATTTAACTTCGGAAGGTACTTTTATCTGAGAGGTTACGAATATGCGGTTCTTCTGGATTTCCGCGAGGTATATGATATCGACGGCACCTACGCCGCGCTTAATGAATACCTTCACGGTGAAGGGGTTTATTCCATCGAGGATACAAAACGAGAGTTAACACTTGCACCGCTGCACAAAGCGCTATCTTCGCTTCTGGAACCAATGACGTTCAATGAAATAAAGTCTGATATATTTGAACAAAAGAATCAGGATTTGAGCAGTCAGTTTCAATCTGATCTTAATAATGCCATAGAGGAAATCAACAAGCTTAATGAGATACCGCTGGATAAAGACAAAGTACAGAATGATCTAAGATCAAAATTTAATTCAGCGAAGGATTTTGCAAGTCTTATCAATAAAAAGAGCGCGTCAAAAAGAAAGACTGTCTGGTTCGAAGAAGCCAAAAACAGTCTGGTGTATCTGAATGAAAACGGAACAGCAGAGAGGGATAAAAATATCATTACAGCATCTCTCCTTCTCAAGGAACTTCAGACAGGAAAGCCGACCCCCGGCGCAGATAAGAACTTTTTCAGAAGGTTTCTTCTGGACAGAGTTATACCTGGCAGGCTGAGACAACTTTCTCCTGAGCAGGTTAACGCTTTCAATGAATATGAGCTGGTAAAGGTTCTCTCGGATAGTTATACTGCCGATAAATGGACGGAAGAATATATACTTGTCAACGCAAATGGTTCAGGCACCAGATCCGCCAAAGCCTCCCTATCTCCTGAAGGCAAAGAATATATAAATGAACTACTGGATAATAGTGAATTCAGGCACTTTATAGGGGTCCATGAACACCAGGATATAATTTATTTCAATAAGGAAAAGTATGAAACCGTGCTGGATTACTTATATACACTTTACAATCTGACCTCGCCGCTTAAATACGAAAGCAGGAAAAAGAGAAGGACTGGAAAAACGGTAAAAACCGAAAGCAGTTCTGCGGCCTCTGAAAAGTTTATAATGGACCAGTTAAAAAGTTCACATCAGTACTTCAGCCGTCTTAAAGAACTTGCGGCTTCAAAAGGCTACAGGTTTAACGACCTAATGAAGGAATTGAAATCAGGAAAGATCAAAACAGCAGAGCAGAAGAAGAAGTCACCGGTTAAGAAACCGGTTAGTAAAACATCAACAAAAAAGAGAGGCAAAGGTGAATAGAAAAGTTTTTTTACTATTTGCGGTCCTACTTATCTTTTCGGCGAAGAACATACACGCACAGTTTACCCTTCAGGAAGCGTTTCCTAACCTGAGTTTTGTAAATCCTGTTGATCTTCAGCATGCTACTGACGGTACTGACAGAATCTTTGTTGTTGAACAGTCGGGTATTATTAAAGTATTTGAGAATAACGGCAACACAACAACTGCAAAGACCTTCCTTGATATAAGAGACAGAGTAACCAGCGGCGGTGAAACAGGGCTTCTTGGACTGGCTTTTCATCCCGATTATGCCTCGAACGGATATTTCTACGTAGACTACACAACTCCCAATCCCCTGAGAACGCATATATCAAGGTTCAAGGTGTCCGCAGATCCTGATTCAGCGGATGCTTCCAGCGAGCTTGTTCTCCTTGAAATAGTTCAACCTTTTTCCAATCACAACGGAGGCAGAGTCAGCTTCGGACCCGATGGTTATTTATATATAGGGATGGGAGACGGCGGTTCGGCCGGCGATCCGAATAATAACGCTCAAAACCGGGCTGTATTGCTCGGGAAGATTTTAAGAATTGATGTTGATAACCCTTCAGGAGGATTAAATTACGGAATACCCGCGGATAATCCATTTGCCGGCAATACCCAAGGATGGAGAGAAGAACTCTATTCATTCGGAATGCGGAATCCATGGCGCTTCAGCTTTGATCCCGTTACAAGCAAACTCTGGTGCGGCGATGTAGGCCAGAATGCATGGGAGGAAATAGACACAATCACCAGCGGCGGAAATTACGGCTGGAGATGCTATGAAGGTAATCATGAATATAATATGACAGGCTGTACCGGAACAGATTATCTTTTCCCTATATGGGAGTATAGTCACTCAGACGGCTGCTCCATAACCGGAGGATTTGTTTACCGGGGAAGCAGGAGACCAGAACTGACAGGAACTTATATGTACGGAGACTATTGTTCAAGCAAAGTTTGGAGTCTTGACTTCAGCGGAGTTAATCTTTCAAACAACCTCACAGGAACAGCATCGGCATCGATACTCTCTTTTGGAACAGATATAAATAATGAGTTGTATATCTGCTGTTCCAATGGAACAATTTATGAATTTCAGTCGGCTATAATTGCACCTACGAACCTTCAGGCCGGATCCGGAGAAGCCGGAACTATTGATTTAAGCTGGGAGGATAATTCAGATAATGAGACCGGTTTCAGGATACAGCGGAAAGACAGCACGAACATATTCTCTGACGTTGGTACGGTTGGAGCGAACGAAACAACTTTCAGCGATAATGTTTCAGATATTACCACCTACACCTACAGGGTAATTGCCTACAACGACTCTGCTGTGTCAAATTACAGCAATGAAGCAGAAATAGTTGTTACGTCTGTACCGGTTAATCTCATCTCCTTCTCAGGTCAGGTTTCCGGGAGCAAGGTAATGCTCACCTGGACGGCATCTACTGAAACGAATAACAAGGGTTATGAGGTAGAGCGCGGTTTCGGCAGCAACTGGGCTGAAATAAGCTTTATAGCGGGACATGGTACAACTTCTGAACGGAGCACGTACAATTATATTGATGATTTTACAAATGAAACCTACCGGGGAACTGTACAATACAGGCTAAAACAGGTAGATTACGATGGAACTTTTTCGTACTCCAAGACCGTGATGGTGGATCTGAATATAAAATCATCAGGATACTATCTGGACCAGAACTACCCTAATCCTTTTAATCCATCCACTAAAATCAGGTTTAATGTGCCTGAAGTTAGTCGTGTTAAGCTTGTTATTTTAGATAACTTAGGGGAAGTTGTCCAACAACTTACCAATGGAGAAAGAGCACGTGGTACTTATGAAAAGATATGGGATGCTACAAAATTTGCTTCGGGTATTTATTATGTCTCAATGAGAGCAGAATCGGAAGTATCTGATCAGACCTATTTCAAAGTGCTCAAAATTCTCTATATGAAATGATCTAAGTACTTATTCTTAAGTAAGATAGCCGCGCAGCAGCAAGTTAGCAATCCTGCTGGATGCCTTTAGGAATGGCTATTAAGATAACTGGCAACAGCTCCTGCACAGTTTTCTCCATCAACAGCCGCCGATATAATGCCTCCGGCATATCCTGCTCCTTCACCGGAAGGAAACAGCCCTCGTGCTCCCGTATGCATAAATGATGTTTTATCCCTGGGGATACGAACAGGTGAACTCGTTCTACTCTCTGCAGCGACTAATACAGCCTCCTCCGTAACATAACCCCGCATCTTCTTATTAAAGACATTAAGAGCTTCCTTTAGATACTTAGTTATATATTCAGGAAGTTCATCATAAAGGTTAGTTGAGGTAAGTCCAGGAATGTAGGATGTTGGAGGTAAAGTTTGAGATAATCTTCCAGCGAGGAAATCAGTTACCCTCTGAGCAGGCGCGCTCTGAGTTTTCCCGGCAAGATCAAAGCACCTTGCTTCAAGACGGTGCTGAAGTTCAAGTCCTTTAAATGGCTCATCCGCATCAACATCCTTCCAGTCATTCTCATTTACCGTTACCACAAAACCTGAATTAGCGAAAAGTGAATCGCGCTTTGACAAGGACATTCCGTTAACCACAATTTCGCCAGGGGAAGTTGCCGCAGGCACGATAATACCGCCAGGACACATACAGAAAGAATATACTCCCCTATCGTCAACCTGGCAGGAAAGTGTATATGGAGCAGCGGGAAGATTTTTATGCTTATCCGGAGTATGATACTGAATCTCATTTATCAGGCTCTGGGGGTGTTCAATCCGAACACCCATAGCGAATGGTTTAGCCTCAAGAGCCAGATTCTTCCTGTGAAGGAGGTAATAGATGTCCCGGGCTGAATGTCCCGCAGCCAGTATCATTGCATCAGCGGTCATCTCCTCTTCATCATTTATCACAACCCCTACAATGGAACCATCCTTAAACAGAAGGTCAGTAAGTTTCGATTTGAAATGAATCTCACCGCCGTTCTCAATAATAGTTTCTCTTATTGATTTAACAACACCGGGCAGTTTATTTGATCCGATATGGGGATGAGAATCGATGAGGATATCGTCAGATGCTCCGTTCATCACCAGTGTATTCAGAATTCCGCCGACATCTCCCCTTTTGGTTGAACGCGTATAGAGTTTGCCGTCACTATATGTGCCGGCACCACCTTCGCCAAAGCAATAATTTGAATCGGGATTGACTTTATGAAACTGCTGAATGGCCTTAAGATCCCTCCGCCGGGTCTGTACATCTTTACCTCTCTCAATAATTACCGGCTTAATTCCGAGCTCAATAAGCTTCAAAGAGGCGAAAAGTCCCGCCGGACCCGACCCAACTACAACAACTTTCTTATTTCCATTAACAGGTTTGTAAACCTTAAAAGGGCGAGCTTCTTCGGGGGATTCGTTTATATATACATTTACGAGTACCTTAAAAGCAGGTTCTTTGCTTCTCGCATCGATTGACCTCCTGACAGGAACAACAGCATTTATTTCTTCCCGGGATCGACCCAGTTTAACTGCCGCTTTCTCATACATCACTTCCTTATCAAAAATATCGCCCGGGGGAATTACAAGCTCCACTTCCTTCTTCATAGTTCAATCGCCTTAAAGGATAATAAATTAAATCAGAACAAACCTTTATTCAAACCACCGTCGACATTAAGAGTAACCCCGGTAATATAAGACGCTTTTTTAGAAGCCAGGAACAGCACAGCCGAGGCAATTTCTTCGGGACTGGCCAGTCTGTTTGCCGGAGTTTCCTTTGCCATAGCAGTTAGAATTTCCTCGTGCGAAACCTTTTCTTTCTTTGCCCTTGCAACAGAAAGATCATATAGCCGGTTGGTTAATGTATAGCCCGGAGCTACATTATTTACGGTGATATTATACTTAGCGTATTCGGTACTTAACGTTTTTGCAAGTCCCGTAACCCCTGATCTTAATGAATTGGATAGGACAAGGTTTTCAACGGGTTGTTTTACAGTAATTGAGGTAATATTTATAATACGACCCCACTCATTTGCGATCATATCAGGAATAGCAAGGCGAATAAACCTTACAGCGCTCATGATAACCTGGTCGAATGAATTCTGCCAATTCCTGTCAGAAAATTCATTGAAATATCCCGACGGCGGACCTCCGCAGTTATTCACCAGTATATCTATAGATCCAAGTTCTTTATGAACAGCCTCCACCGTACTCTCAATTTCCTTCGGCTTATTGATATCGCAGATACACCAGAACGCATCAATTCCATATCGTTTTTTCATATCGTTAGAGAGGTCGAGCAGTTCCTGTTTGCTTCTCGCACAGACCGCAACTTTGCAGCCTTCCGCGGCAAAACTTTCCGCAATTGATTTGCCTATTCCTTTACTGGAGGCAGTTATAAGCGCAGTTTTTCCTTTTAATCCCAGATTCATAAAATTTCCCGCAAAAATAATTAAATTGAGGAACTTAATGAATAAGAAAATATTTGCAGTAATTCAAATAAATTGGATTACTTAACCGGCTGAAGATTCATTTCGCTTACTATCTGTGCTGTATCAAGAGCTATAACCAGCTCCTCATTAGTAGGTATCCTCAGAACCTTAACACGCGACTCAGCTGATGAAATAATTTCTTCGTGATTATTATTGCCGGAGGTATCGATATTGATTCCAAGAAAATCAAGATTGCTGCATACCGTTTCTCTCACCAGTGCAGAATTCTCTCCTATTCCTCCCGTAAATACAAGGGCATCAAGTCCGCCCATTGCCGCGGCGTAGGCCCCGATATATTTCTTTATCCTGTAGCAGAAAATATCAAAAGCATAACCGGCTCTTTTATGACCTTCCTTCAAAGCGTCCTGAATCTCACGCATATCGCTGCTCTCACCGCTTATACCTATCAATCCGCTATGCTTGTTAAGGAGAGTTCCGGCTTCACTAAGCGAAAGACCTTCTTTTCCCATTATATAAAGAATGAGTGAAGGATCAAGGTCGCCGCTACGGGTTCCCATCAGCAGTCCTTCCAGCGGGGTAAAACCCATTGTTGTATCAACAGACTTTCCCTTATCTACAGCAGCCATACTGCATCCATTGCCAAGATGGGCAGTTATTATTTTCAATTCCTCAAGATTTTTACCCAATATTTCTGCCGCACGGTTAGACACAAAATAATGTGAAGTTCCATGGAAACCATATCTCCTGATCTTATATTTCTTATAAAGTTCATACGGTATGCCGTAGAGATAAGCCCTTGGAGGCATTTTAGTATGGAATGCAGTATCGAAAACACCGCACTGAGGCGTATCCGGCAGCACCCTTTTAACTGCCTGAATACCTTTAATATTCGGGGGATTATGGAGCGGGGCAAGTTCAATGTTTTCCTGAAGAACCTGCATCACTTCATCGGTTATAAAAACCGAATCAGAAAATGTTTCACCTCCGTGTACAACTCTGTGTCCTACAGCTTCAATATCCCTTTTATCATCGATTACACCGTGGTTTTTACTGAGCATTACTCCAAGTACATATTCAATTCCTATTGAATGATCAAGAATTTCCCCAACTATCTTTATCTGATCACCGTCGTGTCTCTGATGCGTAAGCACAGCGCTGCTCATGCCAATACGTTCCACAATTCCTTTTGCAAGCGCCACCTGTTTATCTGTATCAATAAACTGATATTTTATCGATGAACTTCCGCAGTTAAGAACTAATATCTTCATTTTAATTTCCTGGTATAGTTTTATAATAGTTATTCGGAAATTATTCTTCCGTTATTATCATACCTGTAAAAGCCTTCGCCGGTTTTTTTACCAAGTTTTCTTTCTCTTACAAGTTTTCTTAAGATAGGGCAAGCTCGGTAACGCGGCTCGCCGAGAGTTTTCCAGAGCGTCTCCATCCACGCAAGAACTTCATCCAACCCCATCATATCAGCCATTTCCAGCGGTCCATAAGCAAAGTTATAGCCCAGCTTCATCGCGGTATCAATATCCTTTGCTGTAGCAACTCCTTCAAGGAGAATATACATGGCCTCATTCAGCAGGGGCACTATAGCCCTTGTTGTTACAAAGCCGGGATATTCATAAACCTCAACAGGAGTCTTTCCTATTTTAGCAGCAAATTCTTTTATTTTTTCCACTGTCAGGTTGGAAGTGTGGAGACATTTCACAAGCTCTACAAGAGGAACTTTAGGAACAGGATGGAGAAAGTGCATACCGATTACTTTATCAGCTCTTTTGGTACTCTCTGCCAGCTTTGTAAGGCTAAGTGTGGAAGTATTTGAAACAAAGATGGTATCTTTCTTAACGAGCTCATCAAGTTCCTTAAAAATTCCCTTCTTTAATTCAAAGTCCTCATCAACAGCTTCAACGACCAGGTCGGTTTCCTCTACCTTATCGAAGTTCAGATTCCAGGAAATCCTTGAGAGTATCGATTTCTTTTCCGACTGAGTAAGGGACCATCTTTTTATTTCCCTGTCGAGTGATTCAGAGAGCTGAGCTTCAGCTTTTTTAATATAATTTTTATCCTTTTCGATTAAACGGACATCTATGCCGGCAGCCGCAATAGTCTGCGCTATTCCCTGTCCCATTACACCTGCGCCGATAATAGTCACATTATCTATCCTGTCAGTTTTATCATAGTTTTTTGTCCTGCTAAGCAGGTCTTCAAGTTTCAGATTCTCTTCTACCATAATTTACCTTTAGATTTTTTACCCGGGTTTTCAAGTTTGGTTAATTGTTGAATATCATTTAGTTCATCCCCCGAAAGCCGAAGATGAAAACGTATCAGGGTTCCCTCCCTGTCTACGTCCATTTTATTGAGAAGCTCTCCGAGTTTGTAATTTTTCTGTGAAAGAATGTTCATCGCGATTGCTCCCTCAACTGCTGATGTAAGCAGGTATGCGTTTCCCGCACTGCTGCAGCCGAGGACAGACTCTATTTCCGTCCCGCTACCGAACTCAGCCGAAATAGTGAAATTTTCTATTGAAGACAGTATCTCCGGTGAAAGAAGCTTTGAATCCTTCCCTGCCAGCCGGTCAAAAATTCCGGCAGCGAAAGCTCCCTTATCAGTTGCCATCCACAGGCTGTTTTTCTTTTTTATATTATTAATTATTGCAATAAAATTTTTATTTGCTTTCAGGTTTGTATTTTTTTTATCCTTCAGTGAATCTATATAACCTTCCCTGTTCGAAAGCACCATAATATTTCTGCCGGGAAAATATACCCGAACCGCAGGTTTACCGACTACTGTAAATATATCAGGGTCATCAGTACCTTTAAAATCCTTATTCCGATCGAAGTATCTTTTTACCTTTTTGTAATTCTTTTCGAATCTAACAAGCAGAATCGCTTCATCCTGCCGGGTATTGGCTATAACGACTTCTTTAATTCCTCTTTGAAATCCTGTACCAGTTTCTTTTTCAAATGTCTTAAGCCACTGGCCCGATGGTTTCTGCGGAAGCGAGGAAATAAAATTTTCCTCACCATTTTTAGCTTTTCTTACCTTGCCCAGGTCCGCATAGAAAAGATATTCTGTATTATAGGGCAAATAATCGAAGAGCTCCCACTGAGACGAGGATATGCTGTCGGTTTTCGTTTTAGTCCCGCAGGCAGCACAAAGAAAAAGTAATGGAATTATTACCAAATACCGAAACATCACTAAAAATCTTTTTTCCTGAAAATAATTATGCTTAATATCATCATCAAAACTAAAAATAAGAAAGAGCTTATTAAAGGCTGAAAGTCCTCTACACCCTTCCCTGTCGCCAGGTTTGTTATCATCGAACCCATCAGTTCCGATGTTTTAGGGATAAAGTAATAAATGCCTTTTATTATTCCTTTAACGGCATCACTTTTAAAAAACATATCGGCTTTATCGTTTGCAAGGGCAAGAACAGGACTTAGTATGAGGAAGATAAAATATGCCAGCATCATCCCCAACATTGAGCCTCTTGTGAGCACACCGCAGAAAACAATCAGCGAATAAAGAACGGCAAAAGTGAACGTAATGATAATGATCGACCACAAAAAGGTCGGGTCCCAGAATGAAAACTTAAGCGCAATGATCAGCCAGATTCCGATCACAAGGAAGCCAATATTGATCAGTACAACGAGCAAGCCTCCGGTAAACTTTCCCCACAGGAGTTCCTGTCTTGAAACCGGTTTGCTGAGCAGAAGGTCGATATTACCCTTTTCCAGCATATTAGGAACGAAGCTCGAACTTGAAAATATTGCCAGAAGAAGTCCCAACCCGGCCAGCGGCGATATAATCATTATCTCCAGGGTCGATACTATATTTCTTACCAGCAAGTCGTTCCCTGTTTTATTTTGAAGGCCGGAGATAATAGACTGCGTATCAACAAGACTGAAAATAAGCGCTGTAATAATTATCGCAAGAACAGATATTCCGATAAAGAACAGGAATACCTTGCGAGCCATTGCTTCTTTCAGAGTGAAGAGAGTCATCAAATATATATTTTTCATATCGATGTCTCCGTTTCCGACTCTTTGATGAGGGAGATAAACATATCCTCGAGCGTGCTCTTCTCCTTCACAATTCCTGATATAAGGACATTATTTTGTCTCAGGTAGTCGATAAGACTGTTCAGCTGCTTTGTATCAGAAGCTTTAATTACATATGAATTGTCTTTCAAAGGACTAACTATAACTCCATTATAATCCGCGGGCATACTAAAAGCAGATCCCGGTTCAACAGTAAGTCTGTATTCCTCCTGCTTCTCAGTCAATTCACTAACGGTACCTTCACGCAGCAGCTTTCCCTTATTAAGAATCGCCACACGATCTGTAATCAGTTCTACCTCAGATAACAGGTGGCTGTTAAGGAATATTGTTTTCGACCGTGCTTTAAGTTCAAGAAGGATATCTCTGATTTCTTTTCTGCCGATAGGGTCAACTCCATCGGTCGGTTCATCCAGGAAAATAAGTTCAGGATCATTCAACATTGCCTGTGCCAGGCCAAGCCGCTGCATCATTCCTTTGGAATAAGTTTTAACCTTAACCTTTTTCCATTTTGAAAGTTTCATCAAGTCGAGGAGTTCATCAATTTTCTTATTAAGAGATGCGCCTTCGAGTCCGCTCAGCCTTCCAAAAAACTTCAGAACATCTCCCCCGGTAAGATAGCTCGGGTAGCGATGGTTCTCAGGCAGATAGCCGATCTTTCTTTTAATATTATAATCCGAAAGTTCGTGATCCAGCATATAAGCCTGACCTGAGGTGGGGAATGTTATACTCAGCAAGATCTTAATCAAAGTGGTCTTTCCTGCGCCGTTTGGTCCCAGCAAACCGAAAATAGTTCCCTTCTCGAGAGAGAGATTAAAGCCGGATAAGGCAAGAACTTTTTTGGCTCCTGAGGAATAGAATTTAGTGAGTTCCCTGGTTTCAATAATCGGCATATTTTCCGTTAATTTTTATTATTCCAAGTTCAAATTTAACTAAAAATGATATGATCTCTTAACGGGTAATTTAAAATGGCCCAATTATTCCGGATATTAATTACGATCAGGCATTTTTAGAACAGGGATGTTTATGATTTTTACAATAAGGGGGTAAGGTTCGGGAGAAAAAGTAGCCGGCTCAGGCATTAAGACCTGAGCCGGCAAAAAATTACTTTACGAGAACGATCTTACGACTGTCTTTGAACAAACCGTGATGCTGCATATCGGAGACTTCCAGGGTATAGACATAAATACCTGAGGCAAAATCTTCCGCATTCCATGTAACCTGATAATTCCCTGAAGCCTGCACCGAATTAACCAGTTCACTAACTCTTTCACCGAGAGAATTATAAACGGACAGAGCAACATTTGCTTCAACAGGGATTGAATACTTTATAGTTGTTGCAGGGTTGAAAGGATTCGGATAGTTCTGTGAAAGGGTTACCCTTCCAGGAACAAAATCGAAATCGGCCGACACCTGACTGGAATATTCAGAAGTACCATCGAAATCGACCTGTTTCAACCTGTAAAGCACGCGTCCCTCATAATTTTCACTTATCGCATCATCTGTAAACCTGTATGAGTGGCTTTCACTTGAAGTACCGTTTCCATTGACGAAACCAATAACTGCCCAGTCCTGGTTTTTAAGTTTTCTTTCCACTTCAAATCCCCTGTTATTCGTTTCTGTAGACGTTTCCCAGTTAAGGTTGACATTGTTATCAGAAACCGAAGCGCTGAATGATGCCAGTTCGACAGGGAGATAAAAATCGATGTAGGCTTCGTAAACACCTCTGCCGTGAGTTCCCGCTCTCAAAGTGTGAGCCAGGGGTGAATAATCAAGATGCATAACCAATGTATTGGGAATACCGTCTGCCAGTTCCACCCAGTTAACACCCTCATTCTGAGTAAGGAACACACCAACATCCGTAGCAACAAAATAAGTATTAGGATGGGAAATATCTTCGGTATATATAAAAACATCATTAACAGGAGTATCCGGCAGGTCACCGTTCAGGCTTTTCCAGTCGGCTCCGCTGTTATCTGTCGAAAAGATCTTCGAACCGCCGAGTCCGTAAAAAGAGACAATGAATAACCTTTCATTTTCCGGATGTATATAGATAGAGGATATAGATTTATTAGGAAGACCTGCGCTGATATTTGTCCAGTTAACACCGCTGTCTGTTGACAGGAATATCTTGCTACCTGAGGCAGCAAGCATTACAGAAGGATCTGATTTACTGATTGCAAGTTCACTTACAGCATTGCTTCCATTAACGTTACCAGATATAGGGGTCCAGCTGACACCATTATTTATCGACTTATAAACTCTCTGGCGCGCTACGTAATAGGTCCCTGAAATATCGGGATGATGAATAATAGGTCCAACCCACACAACATTTTCATTCTGATCTATTCCTGTCATAGAATTGTAATTCCAGTTACCACCGCTGTTGCTGGTTCTTGTCAATCCGCCGTTCTGGGTTTCACCTAAAATAAAATTATGATCGAAAGGATTAAAGGCCACTTCACCGCCGTCACCGCCGAATGCTGCCGACCAGGAAAGGGAGGAGAATGTCTGCTGGGTACCATTATCCTGCGTACCGCCCAGGATCCTGCCGGAGTCGAAAGGACTTGCTGCAATGCGGTAAAACTGAGTTAAGGTAAGGTTCTGATTCATATTAGTAAAAGAACTACCGTTATTTGTTGTCTTATAAATACCACCATCATTGCAGACAAAGAAAGTATTCGCGTCCTGCGGATCGAAGAAAAGGTAATGCTGATCAGGATGAACTGTTCCGTTACCATATGCGTTAGTGAGATTCACAAATGACGTTCCGCCGTTTGTAGTGCGGAAAACATCTATAGTACCCACATAAGCATCATCGGGATTATCAGGATTCACGCGGCAGTACATATCGTACCAGGCCTGTCCCCCCTCAAAATCAGTTGAAGGAGACACCTGCGAAAATGTCACGCCATGATTAGTTGATTTATAAACTTTGAATGATGAAGAAGAATAAGATGCCGCATACATATAAGCAGGATTACTATAGCAATAATCAAAATGATTTCTTTCCGTAAGAGTCCATCCTGAACTGAATACAGAAAAATTTGTACCGCCATCAACTGAACGTTTAAATCCCGTTCCCGAACCAGAAACAAAAACAGTATCTCCCGAAGGAGTGAACCTTACTTCATCACACCGTCCCCCCAATGTTAAAGACCAAGAATTACCGCTGTCTGTGCTCTTGTAAAGTCCTGCTGAACCCAGTGCAGCAAGCAGTTCATTATTATGGCCGGGACGAATAACAATTCTCGAAAAATAAGTATGCAGCGGAAGCCCCGCAGTTATCCGAGTCCATGATGCACCTCCGTCGGTTGATTTCAGCAAACCCAATCCCGAATAAGAAGATCCGCTGTAAGTAGCTTCCCCGGTTCCAGCATACACTATCTCAGGATTATCGGGATCAAGAACTATCGCACCCATCGACATCGAAGCCTGGTTATCGGTTAAGGGTGCCCAGTCAATTCCGCCATCGGTTGATTTCCAGACACCTCCGTAAGCGGGCCCGATATAAATGATATCCGAATTTTGAGGATCATACGTACCAGAAACAATTCTTGAGGAAATCTTCCCATAATTAAAGTACTCGCCCGGAGTAGGACCAAGACTTACCCAGGTTACCCCTCCGTCAGCAAAATTATTTTTTGCTCTAAGTGCATTCCTCTGTTCGATTGCCCTTTCATAAGCATCAGCAGGGATATAATCGTTTGGATATGCCCGCTGTTCAAAAAAGCGCCATTCCCTTATAAACGCCTTTGAATGTTTGACCTGTTCAGGGGCATTACTGTAGACAGTATTATCAAGCTGCTGGTTTCGATACTCAACCTGTGAAAATACAGTCTGCACCAGGATAAAAGAAAAAAGAATAGTAAAAAGTTTCATTTGAAAGGCCTGTTTATATTTGTTATACGGATGGTAAATTTCTTATTATTATTGCAGATCAGAAAAAACAATTTTCCTCTTAATACTTAATTTCGAATTCACCGGGAATCGATGAGTTATCGAAAGGTCATACAATCTATCTGCCGGGTTAAGATGGTCAATAATGAAGACAGCCTCATATTAAATAAATATCAACATTACAATTTATAAAAATTATCTTTTTATTTGTAACAACAATTAAAATATATTTACAGTATCAATGTCGCCCTCAGAAGCACTTAAAAAATATTTCTCCTATGATAAATTCCGTCCCGCACAGGAAGAGATCATAACTGCCATCCTTAAAGGAAGCAATGTACTGGCAGTTCTTCCCACCGGCGCTGGAAAATCAATCTGTTACCAGATCCCGGCAATAATCTCAAACGACTTCTCTATCGTAATATCTCCTCTCATTGCACTTATGAAGGACCAGGTTGACAATCTTAACCGGGAAGAGAAACTTGCCGCTTTTATAAACAGCACTATGAGCTTCAGGGAGGCCGAGACGGTACTGCAGGACTTATCCTACGGTAAAATAAAGCTGCTCTATGTGGCTCCCGAAAGACTGGAAAATATTCTTTTTGCCGAGAGGATAAAAAAGCTGAATCCAAATTATCTTTTTGTTGATGAGGCACACTGCATCAGTCAGTGGGGACATAATTTCCGGCCCAGTTACAGTAAAATAAGAGAGTTCGCCGATTTTGTTGAAATCAAGAAAATATCTGCTTTTACGGCGACGGCAACTCCCGAGGTGGTAAAGGATATTGTAAAGCAACTTGGACAAAAAAATCCATGTATATTCGTTAAAGGATTCGAGAGAGAGAACCTTCATCTTAATGTAATTCCAGGGGCAAAAAAGTTTGAGAAGTGCGTAGAGCTGATATCCATCTATAAAACTCCTGCTATAATTTACACTTCTTCAAGAAAGAAGACTGAGGAAATATCCGAATACCTCATGCTTCACCGCATAAACAGCGCAGCATATCATGCAGGGAGGCATCCTGAGGAAAGGAAGAGAATACAGGAAGCTTTCATCAACGACGAGATAAAGGTTATCTGTGCTACTAACGCATTCGGTATGGGAATCGATAAAAAAGATATCCGGTTAATAATTCATTTCAATACTCCGGGTTCAATTGAGAATTACTACCAGGAAACCGGCAGGGCGGGGAGAGACGAAAAGGAAGCTTATATATTCCTGCTTCACGATGAATCAGATCTGTCCATACAGAATTATTTCCTCTCAAATGCCTATCCTGATAAAAAATTGATCCAGGATGTTTATAACGCGATATGCGACTATGGAAAGATCGCTTTAGGAAACATCTCAGAAACGGAAATTCCCGTTAACCCCGAATTTATAGGAACCTTCACCCATAAGAAATTAAACCGTGGACTTTTGTATTCCGCTTTAAGCTATCTGGACGAAGGCGGTTATCTTAAGCTATTGTCTGATTATGACAGAAGAGCTTCGCTTCAGATTAACCTGGATAAAGATGAACTAAGAAAATTTGTTGAGAACGTTTCCGTAAATACACTGAAAGAAACCATACTGCTACTCCTAAGGGAGTTCGGCAGCAGAGCAATGAATTCACCTGTACAATTTTCAGTATCAGGTCTTACCGGCTACCTTGAATTAACAGAGCCAGAAATTGAAGAATCGCTTATAACTCTCGAAAATCTCGGAGTTATAACTTACAAAAAAGCACTTGTAAGCGATTCTGTAATTCTTACTTCTCCAAGGATTCCTGAAACCCGACTGTCCATTAATTTTAAGAAAATCAATGAAGCCTATCTGCATTCACAGAGCAAACTGGACCGTATGGTAGAATATGTCTTCACATCCGACTGCAGGTTCCGTTTTATCCTGGATTATTTCGGAGAAGATGTTGAAGGTTATAAATGCGGTAAATGCGACAGATGCACAATGGAAGAGGCGCTTCCGGAATCGGTAAGAGAATACATTTCCGAACTTGTTCTTAGAACAGTAAGGAAACTGAACGGCAAAACCACCAGGACAACTCTGCTTAACGTTCTTAAAGGGAAAGGGACCGAGATAAGTCTTACCGGGATTGCGACTTTTGGTTCATGCAGAAATTATGATCTCAATGAACTCAAAACCGTGGTACAGGATCTTGTAACGCGTAAAAAATTATCTATGGAAGGATCTTCAATTAGGATAATAGAAGAAGAGCATTTATTCGTAGATGATGATCTGCCTTTCAATACACGTCCCGATTATGAAAAGGATCTCGAACTATTTAATCTTCTCAGAGAAATAAGGAATAAAGCATCCAGGAAATTTCTACAGTCGGCGTATCTTATCTGTCCCGACGAAGTATTACGTGAAATAGCACGGGTTCGCCCAAAAACAAAAGTGGAAATTCTTACAGTAAAAGGATTCACCAACCGTATGTTTAATAAAGCGGGGAATGATTTCCTTGAAGCTGTTAAATCACTGGACAGCGAAAATGAAAGCACGTTAAAAGAGTTCCCTTCAAATATCCAGGAGACCTACCAGCTGATTAAAAAAGGCTACGGACTGGCGGGTATAGCATCTATGCGGAAACTTTCCGAAGCTGTTATCTCCATGCAGATAGAAACAATTTTAGAATACGAACCAGGTATTGAGATAGAAAAGCTTTTCGGTGAAACAGACTACAACAAAATAATGAATGAAATAAATAGCGGAAACACTGAAATAAAAGCTCTCAAAGAGAAACTAGAGAATAAGGTCTCCTTTCCCCTGCTCAGAATAGCCCTTGCCAAACATAAATTTACTTCTTCTGATTCTTCAGACTATCAACGCGGGCAATAGCCTCATTGTAGAACTGTTCCCACAATTCCGGGTTATCGTTAAGGTATTCGAAAGTTGATTCATATTTGTCTTTAGTAAGTCCGTGCCGTTTCAATATTTCAGCCTTGAGATCACTCAGGTCAGTGCTGTCATTCTTAAGCGTGTCCTGTGCAATCCTTAAATCCACATACGCATCAACAAATCTTTCATGATCAGCTTCCTTTTCGGAACAGGATACAATCAGAGAGAAAAAAAGCAATAGAAGAGTAAGAAAAACTCCTTTTACGGCAGTATGGATTATTTTCTGTATAATCAGAAACCTCGGATCTATTTCATCTTTTTACTGGCTTCAAAAAGAATTTTCTTCTCTTTTTCGCTCAGGTTCTGGTAGCCTGATTGGCTTATCTTGTCGAGAATCCTGTCAATCTCCTCCTGTGAGATTTCCTTTTTATCTGATTTATCCTCATCCTTTATCTCATAAAACCTGGCTTCCTGAACATCCTCATCCTTATGCTTCAAAGCATCCTTAATTCCCCCAAAAGGATTATAGGGTTTCTTCAGCTTATTGGATGAACTTCGGAAAATATTCCCCAATGAGAAAGTAGTCTTTTTATCCACCATTAGATAGATAAAGCCTGCAAGAGCTCCGCCGAGGTGAGCAAGGTGAGCTACACTGCCTCCCTGTGGAACAGCCCACAGTTCCAGCAGAATATACCCGATAATAAGGTATTTTGCCTTAATAGGAATAAAGAAATAAAGGAAAATGAGACGGTTTGGGAATACCATAGCGAAAGCAATTAATACACCGAATATTGCTCCCGACGCGCCGATGGTAGGAGCCAGCGGCTCATTAAATAACGGAGGGAATATAAGCTGTGTAATACCCGCAGCAACACCGCACATCAGGTAAAAAATTAGAAACTTTTTAGGTCCCCACATATTTTCAATTTCGATTCCGAACATCCACAGAGCGAACATATTGAAAAGTATATGCATGAAACTGCCATGCATGAACTGGTAGGTTATCAGCTGCCAGATCTGGAAGTTATAACCCAAAGGATTAAGAGCAAACCAGTGGTCGAGGTAAACAGCACCCGGCACACCCTGGAAAGTCAATCCCTGCATAATAAGCTGCAGGAAGAAGACAACTCCGTTTATAATCAACAAATTTTTAATCACCGGAGGGAAGAAACTAAATCCAAACCCGCCGGGGCGATAATAATTACTCACTAACTTTTCCTTTATTTTCAGTCAAATTATTTCGAATCACTGAGTGCCTCAACACCCGGAAGGGTTTTACCTTCGAGGAATTCAAGCGAAGCTCCTCCGCCGGTTGACACGTGCGATACTTTGTCATCCAGTCCTGCTTTTGTAATAGCAGCCGCTGAATCACCGCCTCCTATTACAGTAACAGCACCTTTTTCAGTAACCTCAGCGAGAGCTTTAGCCATCGCAAAAGTGCCTTTAGCGAAATTATCCATTTCAAAAACTCCCATCGGGCCATTCCACACGATAGTTTTTGATTTCATTATCTCTTCAGTAAACAATTTAATGGTTTCATTCCCTATATCCAATCCCATTTTGTCCGAGGGAATGTTCCCAACCTTAACGGTCTCTGAAGGAGAATCATTCTTAAATTCAGAGGTGACAACGACATCGACCGGAAGCAGGAATTTAATTTTAGACCCCTCCGCTTTTTTAAGGACTTCCTTAGCCAGATCAATCTTTTCCTCCTCTAGCAGAGATTTGCCGATCTCTTTACCCTGCGCCTTAAAGAAAGTGAAGGCCATTCCCCCGCCTATTATCAAAGTATCAACCTTATCGAATAAATTCATTATTACATCAATCTTACCGGATATTTTAGCACCGCCGAGAATAGCACAATACGGCCTCTCCGGGTTACTGAGTGCTGATCCAAGATAGTCAAGTTCCTTCCGCATAAGGTAACCAGCAGCGCAAGTTTTAATAAAATGCGTCACTCCTTTTGTTGAGGCATGCGCTCTGTGGGCTGTACCAAAAGCGTCATTAACATAAACATCGCCCAGTGCCGCAAGCTTTTCAGCAAAGGAGCTATCATTCTTCTCCTCTTCAGGATGGAACCGCAAGTTCTCAAGAAGGATCACCTCTCCATCTTTCATATCATCAACCATCTTTTTAACTTCATCTCCTATACAATCTGGAGCAAGCTTAACTTTCTGTCCCAGCAGTTCGCTCAATTTCTCAGCTGCCGGTTTAAGACTATATTCTGGCTTCACCTTTCCCTTAGGCCTTCCGAGATGGCTCATTAAAACAGCTTTACCGCCGTCATTTATAATTTTTTTAATCGTTGGAAGCGATGCTGTAATTCGCCTGTCATCACTCACCCTCTGATTATCATCCAGAGGCACATTGAAATCCACCCTTACAAGCACGTGCTTGTCTTTAAGGTCTAAACTATCTATTGAAAGCTTATTCATTAAATTTCCGGTTTAAAGAATTAAACAAAAAAAATAAGGCTGGCCCACTGTCAATTTTAATTAAGCAAAAGCTTGAACCTGAAACCCGCATGCGGCAAGGCAGACAAGTTCAGTCTGACAGTAATTTAAAGCCAGCCTCCTAATAAATTATTTTGCAACTTTTTTCATCAGATCGACAACGCGGCATGAATAACCCCATTCGTTATCATACCAGCCGACCGCTTTAACCAGGTTTCCCATAACCATAGTAGAGAGAGAATCATAAATACAGGAAGCGGGATTACCTACGATATCCGCAGATACGATCGGATCTTCAGTATACTCCAGCACTCCCTTCATCGGTCCATCAGCCGCTTTTTTCATAGCAGCATTTATCTCTTCCACAGTAGCCTCTTTCTTCAGGACCGCAACAAAGTCGGTTATTGATCCGTCAGGTGTAGGAACGCGGAGAGCGAAACCATCAAGTTTACCTTTAAGTTCAGGAATTACTTTGGTCACTGTTTTGGCTGCTCCGGTTGTAGTCGGGATTATAGATACAGCAGCTGACCTTGCTCTTCTCAGATCACTATGCGGCAGATCCAGCAGCCGCTGATCATTGGTATAGGAGTGAACTGTTGTCATCAAGCCTTTCTCTACTCCAAAGCTGTCATTCAGTACTTTTACCATGGGGGCGAGACAGTTAGTAGTACAGGACGCATTTGAAATAACTTTTTCATCTCCCTTAATAACCTCATCATTAACACCCAGAACAACTGTAGCATCAATATCACCTTTTGCAGGTACAGTAAGGATAACTTTATTTGCTCCTGCTGATATATGCTTCATACAAGCTTCTTTAGTTCTGAAGATTCCTGTTGCTTCAACTACGATGTCGGCACCAAGATCTTTCCACTTCAGGTTTGCAGGATCCTTTTCAGCGGTAATTCTAATTCTGTCGCCGTTAACTATAAGATCATTCCCCTCAACCTTCACCTCGCCATTGAACCTTCCATGTACCGAATCATATTTTAAAAGATGTGCTAATGTTTTTGCGTCAGTTAAATCATTTATGCCGACGAAATCGAACCCTCCAAGCGCAAGGCTACGTCTAAATACCAATCTACCTATTCTTCCAAAACCATTTATACCTACTTTGATTGCCATTCTAAACTCCTATATTAAAATTTTTATGGTTAATAAAATTACTTAAAGGGTGTTTGAATTTCAATTCAGAAACCTTTGAATTATAATACTTTAATGGAATTGTGACACGAATTAACAGGAAGAGCTTCTTTAAAATAAAGAACCTTCGAGCCAGCCGGAGCCGGCCCAAAGGTTTCTAGTTGAGTGGGCAGCAATTTCTTTCCCCTCCATAATGACACAGGAACTATCGGGGCAGCAATCTTTCAAACTTTCTTACGGATCTGATTCCGTATATCTTCAAACTCTGTATATATTTTTCAACTTGTATGCCAACAATGATACCCGATTTTTACCCCTTTTATCAAACATTTTATCCGGAATGCTGATTTAAAATGAGATGTTGTTTTTTTTTGAGCGATGTGATGAAGCATTTAATAAACAAAAAGGCTGTGAGTCATCGCCAAGCTTAGACTGACAGCCTTTTTTATAAAATAAAACACTACTAGAGCTTATTTCATCAGCATCATTTTTTTCTCCGCGTTGAAGTTTCCTGCGGTGATGCGGTATATATAGATTCCTGTTGAAACCGCCTGATCATTATTATTCAAACCGTTCCATCTTATCTCATAAGATCCGGCGTCTCTATCGCCGTTGATCAGGGTTTTAACTTCTTTGCCAAGAATGTCGTACACCACCAGTTTAACATTCGATTTCTGAGGCAGAGAGAAATTTATTGTTGTTGCAGGATTAAAAGGATTTGGATAATTCTGAGACAGACTATACGAAGTAGGCATCTCTACAGATACATTCACCTCATTAGAATAGTTTACAGAACCATCGAGATCTATCTGTTTAAGCCTGTAGGTATACTTCCCTTCCTCCAGATTCTTATCAAGATAGGAATATGTTTTTTGTTCCGAGGTTGTTCCGTCACCTTTAATAAAGGCTACCGGGTGGTAAATTTCATTACCATATTTCCTTT
This sequence comes from uncultured Bacteroidota bacterium, assembly GCA_963771705.1. Classification (GTDB taxonomy): domain Bacteria; phylum Bacteroidota; class Ignavibacteria; order Ignavibacteriales; family Ignavibacteriaceae; genus DATFVA01. The sequence goes on along the minus strand of CAVYUP010000002.1, from coordinate 98,504 downwards.
CAATCTCAAAACCTTTATTGTTCAGCTGTGTAGAGGCAGTCCATTTAAGGTTAACGTTCCGACCCTGGGCCAAAACCGTAAAAGACGCCAGTTCAACAGGCACTGCATTCAATCCGCCCGAATAACAGACAACCGAACCATTCTTAGTTCCAACAAGCAGTTCATAACTTGCATTTCCGTCGATTGAAGGGAGAACATTAACAGTGTTAATCCTGTCCCCCGCGAAAGTATGGCTGAAGAAAAGCTCACTGCCGGTTCCGCTTATGCAGTAGAACGTGCCATCCTGATCACCGGTAACAACATCATCAATACCATCATTATTAAGATCGGGCACAGCGGCCACACCGTACTGGAAGTTCATCGGATACATCCAGAGCTGTTGTCCATCCGCCCCGCTGAGGCAAAGTACGCCGCCGGAAAATGCAGCTATCAGTATATCATCTATGTTATCTCCGTTTACATCTTTTATCCTGGCAATCTGAATCATTCCCGTAAAGCCATAATCATACTGCCACACCTGGGAACCTGTTTCACCATCTATTCTGTAAACGCTTCCGAAGTACTGAGATGCTACAACGTCAGGAGTTTCTCCCGGTACTGGCAGTTCTAGAAGCTCTTTGGGTTCATATCCAGATACAGGAAATACCCAATCAGACTGACCAGTTGCACCATTCAGACAAATCACTTCAAGATCAGTGGTTCCGTTGTTTCCGACATTTATAACAGCATCAGGAACACCATCTCCCGTAACGTCATCCACAGAAATAATAGTTTTACCGAATGAAAGGAAAGGTCCCGGATAATAATACTGCCAGACTATACTTCCATTAACTCCATTAAAAAGGTAAGCTGTATGGTATCCGGTCCCCTGATCATTACCGTCGGCTATAGCGAGGACATCGGGTACGCCATCTCCGTTAAAATCGCGGCTACCATCAACAGCTTCGAAATCACCAAGACTATAGTTAATATCATCACCGAATCCCCAAATAATATGTCCATTCATTCCATCTATCGCGTAAACATGTTCATTCCCTCCTCCTGTTCCGATGACAACATCATTCTTTCCGTCGCCGTTGAGATCACTGACGATGGCCAGGGCATCCTGAACTCCATAGTCATTCGACTGTCCTATAGAGCCAGCATTTGAGTTATTGAAAAAAGTGTTAAAGGTCCATAGCGTATCATTATTTGCAGCCGCCGCACCATCGAGCGCCATAATGAAATAATTATCTGTGGCGATTATAACATCACCGATACCGTCGCCATTGATATCATTGATCGGCTTTAATCCTTCAACACGGTATTCCTGGTAGCTCGTCCTTGGGTTATCAGGCACCTGGTACGACCAGAACTGGTAACCCACGGCATAATTTCCAACAACACCGTTCCCGGAAACAGAAACAATTTCAACAGGGTTCACGACATCATTCGTCTGGATGAACAACGTATCTTCAAAGCTGCCTGTATGTGAAGGAGTAAATCTAAGACGAATAACAGATGTATCAGCAGGCTGAACCTGGAAAGGAATACTCTCACTTTCAAAAGAAAACTCAGGCAGATTAAAATGCATATTTGAGACTTCCAGCGGAGCATCGCCTATGTTATAAATATTGAAGTACCAGTAGCCATTTCCATCACCATTAACCCAGACATTACCAAAATCGTGATTATCAGCGCTTAATGAAATAGAGGGGCCGCTTACTAGTCCCTGTCCCGACAAATTCACGTCAAATGAAGGAGTAACAACGTCATTACTTTCTATTGTCATCGTTCCATTATAAAACTGGAAGGCAAGAGGGTGAAAATCCACCTGGACAATTTGATTTGCCCCTGGAGCCACGGTAAAAGGGAAAGAACCGGACGGAGAGCTAAAAACAGAATTATCGAATGAAATATTAGTGACCTGAAGATCGGCAGAACCGATATTAGATACTGTAACAGAGATATTAGAAGTATCTCCCACCGTTGTCTGAGGGAATATAAGCGAAGTTGGAGAGATCGAAATATGAGGTGATCCTCCACCGCCAAGATCATATTTAAATAACTGTCTTCCCGAGGAAGCACCAACCGGTTCGGCCATCAGCCAGAAATAAGAACCATCCCATGCGAGACCACGAGGATTCTGTCTTGTTCCGGGGACTTCAGGAACGTGCCAGGAAAAGAGTGTATTTTTGGTTGCAAGATCGATTGCATAGATAACTTCAGGATCACCATCGAACCCGTCCATTACATAGAAAAGCGTATCACCTTTAACTGTTATCGCGGTCGGCTGTGTTCCGGTGACCTGAATAGTATCGACAATCTGCTTCGCTGCGACATCGACCTTATATAATGCAGCCAGGTTATCAGGATAATAAACTGAGATCCATAAACCTGTACCATCCCAGGCAGCACCGCCGAGGTACCAGGATCCGCCGATAGACTGGATAGGAATAGAATCAAGAACATTACCCGCAGGTGAAACCTTAAACAAGTCGCAACGTGAAGTTTTTCTTTCAACATACCAGAAATCCGTACCGTCGTATGCTAGTCCCTGCGAAGGATGAATACCAGGATAGTTAATATTTATTGTTGTTAAATAACTGCCTGATGCATCAACCGATTTAAGAACACCGCTTCCGGTGCCGGAAGATTCCGAAGAAATCCAGTAACTGCTTCCATCGTAGACCAGTCCGTAACCCGAATTAAAAAAGGTTTCGGAAGGAAGGCTGACTGTTTGAACAAGGGATTGTGAGAAAGCGTTTGTGCAAAGCAAAAGAAACAAAATGAAATATAATTTTTTCATTTGCATCTCCCTTAATAAACGGTGGCAAGAATAAGTGATTTAGATTTATGTACTCATTATAATCAATTACTTCTTGGATGTTCAGCAGACCATTCTTTTATGTAGCCTGCTATATCTGTTGTAGCGGCACCGGGAGTAAATAGCTGGCCGACTCCCATTTTACGAAGCGTTTTAATATCCTCTTCAGGAATAATACCGCCGCCTGTAAGAAGCACATCATCAATTCCTTTTTCCTCCATGAGTTTCTTAATCCTGGGGAAAATTGTCATATGGGCGCCTGATAATATACTTATGCCTATCACATCAACATCCTCCTGAACAGCGGCTTCAACAATCATTTCCGGGGTCTGCCTGAGTCCGGTGTAAATTACTTCCATACCTGCATCCCGAAGTGCTGCGGCAATAACTTTGGCTCCGCGGTCGTGTCCGTCAAGTCCTGCTTTAGCTACCAGCACTCTTATTTTTTTATCCATTTTTCAACCTTTGTTTGTTACGGCATTACGAATTATTTCAGCGAATTCCTTCATAGAACCCTCGGCATAAACCTTGAAGTTCGGTCTATAGTTAAAATCGCTGCTGAATCTCGGTATAATGTGAAAATGAAAGTGGTAAACGGTCTGACCCGCTGCTGCCCCGTTATTAATTATTACATTAAAACCATCAGCATTCAGGCTTTCCTGAATAGTTCCCGACATCAGCTGGGCAACACGAGACAGTTCCGACAGATATTCTTCAGGCAGTTCCAGGAAATTACTGAAATGCTTTTTGGGAATAACAAGGGTATGTCCATAATTAACCGGCCGGATATCAAGAAGAGCCATCACTAGTTCATTCTCATACAATATTTCGGCTTCCCCCTTACGACTAATAATATCACAAAATATACAATCCATATTCAAAAATAATCTTAATTTGTTTTTAAGGCAAAACCAAATTGAACTTGCGACTTAAAATGTGTAAGATCAGGAAAGGAATTCATTTCTTCTCCCAAAAACTCCATATAATCCCCCTGTGTGAAGAAATATAATATTTGCTTTTTTACTCTTGCTGAAGAAATTGTGGTGATAAGCAAAGAAAGCCTTACCTGTATAAACAGGATCAAGGAGAATTCCCGTTTCAGTAAATAATCTTTTGATAAGCCCGAGCTTATTACGGTTTATCTTTTTATAACCTTCTTCAGAATACCCGTCTAGTATTACCAGCTTATCCGGATCAATCTCTTCCGGCAATTTATAATCGATTACAACTCCCCTGGCAAGCTGCAGAATCTTTTTCCTGATAATCTCTTCAGGATACAGAACGTTAACCGCATAAACCTTAATATTGAGGGCATTTTGAGCCAGGCCCGCCAATATTCCCGCTGCAGTTCCGCCTGTTCCGGCAGCCATAAGTATACCGTCTATTTTTGCAGCCGCAATCTGATCAGCCAATTCTTCAACGAATGAGATATAACCCCAGATCCCCAGAGTTGTTGAACCGCCTTCAGGAATCACATATACATTATGTCCTTTTCCACGCAGGATCTGGCTTTCCTCCTGCATGATCTCGTTAACAAAATCATAGTTCTTTTTATTCAGAAAGATTATTTCAGCTCCTGTAATTTTATTGAGAAAAAGATTACCATCCGGATCAGGCTTATCCTTTCCCCACAGAAAAAGACGCGTCTTCATCCCCAGTTTTGCAGCGGCAATAGCCGTAGCCCTTGCATGGTTCGACTGATCACCACCACAGGTAAATATATATTCGGCTTTTTCTTTTTTAGCCTGAGCCAGAAGGTATTCAAGCTTTCTGATTTTATTGCCGGATAACTCTGAACCTGTCAGGTCATCGCGTTTCATAAGAAACTTTTTATTATCAAATTTGATCTCCTGAATCGGAGTCGGTATATTTGCAAGCTGAATTCTTTTAGGCGCTTTCATTCTTTCTCTTTTTGAAGTCGTGAGTAATAGAGCCGTGCTCTTTTAAGATCATCCGGTGTATCAACAGCAAGATTTTCATAGTTAGTGACAACAACCTTAATCTTGAAGCCGTTTTCGAGCATCCTAAGCTGTTCAAGTTTTTCTATCTGCTCGAGATCGGTAGGAGTAAGACTTGTAAATTTAAGGAGGTAGTTCCTTCTGTAGACATAGAGGCCGATATGTTTATAGACATCAGCCATGAGGATATGATCGAGCATTGTTTTTGCGTCGCGAACATAAGGAATAGGAGACCTGGAGAAATAAAGCGCGAAATTGTTATAATCGAACACAACTTTTGTTACCGCAGGAGATTTTAATTCTTCTACAGTTTCTATTTTTTTAGCGAGAGTTGAGACATTCACGGAAAGATCGAAAAGAAGGGGTTCAATCGCCTGATCAATCATTATTCCCTGTATGAAAGGTTCATCCCCCTGTATATTGACGACAATATCCACTTCAGGAAGTTGCTTTGCGACATACGCTATCCGATCTGACCCTGTAGTTATCTCCCTGGGAGTAATAAATACCTTCGCTCCAAAATCCCTGGAAACCTGAGCGACTCTTTCATCGTCGGTTGCAATAATTACTTCGTGCAGAAGTTTGGATGTTTTGGAACTTTCATAAGTATGCTGAATCATAGGCTTGCCGCCAATATCGGCCAGCGGTTTCCCCATTAGTCTTGACGAAGCAAATCGAGCAGGAATAATTCCGACTATCATCTTATCTCTCAATAATCACAGGATGCGCAGTTATTTCAACTGCTATAATAATTAGAGGATATAATATCCCTTACTTTTCCCATAAGTTCAAGTTCGTCATTACGTGTTTCAACTTTAGTTGTCATAACCGGTTCGCTGTAAGTAACCCTTATGGTTCCTTTATTTATCTTGAGTGAACCTTTAGGAAGAAGTTTATTCGAGTCGCGAATGGTCACAGGAATAATTGGATAACTTACCTGGCTTGCAAGATGGAAAGCTCCTCTTTTGAATTTCTGCAGTTCTCCATCTTTACTCCTTGTTCCCTCGGGAAACAGGATCATAGAAACAGCCTTCATTTTCATCTTTTGTCTTGCCTTGTGGATACTCTTCAAAGCCTTCTCACCATTGCTTCTGTCTATCACGATATGGGGACCCATTAACAGCTGCCATCCGAATAATGGAATCTTTGCCAACTCTTTCTTGAATACAAATCCAGATTTAAGAGGAATGGTAGCCTGAAGCGCAGTAATATCGAACTGGCTGATATGGTTTGATACAAATATGAATGGCCCGTCACCGCGGATATTTTCCAATCCTTCCGCCTTAACCTTAACGCCGCTTATAAATAAAATTCCGCCGGCGAATAATTTAGAAACATATTTATAAGTGAAAAAGGACCTGTCAATCAATCCTGACAGCAGGGCGATAACCGAGATAAATGTTGTATAAAGGATAATGAGGCCTATTTTTACGTAAAACACCTAGGTCTCCCCGAGAGAAATATTGTCTTTCCTGATACCGTACCGCATAACGTACTTCCTGATAGCACTTACCCTGTTGGATATCGAAGGATGGCTGTAAAAAAACCATTCTATCAATGGATGAGGATTTTTATCACCAAGATTCTGATCAGTAAGTTTATTCAGAGTTGAGATGAATGCTGAAGGTTTACCTGTTACAGACACAGCATATTCATCCGCTTCATATTCGAACTTTCTTGACAAGATATTCGTCAGAGGAGTTTCAATAAGTCCAATAAGCATAGCCCAGACCGAAAGGATGGGTAAGGCCGCAACTTCCTGCAGTCTTGAAAAACCAAACCAATAAATTGACAGATTGTAAAAGTAAGCAATGAGGAAAAGGGTACCGAAGCTTGCAACCGTACCGATAATAATATTCTTAATGATATGATGTCTTTTATAATGACCAAGTTCGTGGGCGATTACAGTCTCAATCTCATCTTCCGAATAATTGTCAAGGAGGGTATCACCAAGCAGGATCCGTTTGGATTTTCCAAGTCCCGTAAAAGCAGCATTTGCCTTTTTGGTATTCTTGCTCATATCAAACCTGAATACATTTTCAACCGTAATGCCCGCATCAGCGGCAATACGGGTAATCCGCGCTTTAAGCTCCTCGTCATCGACAGGAGTTATTTTATAGAACAGCGGGAGAACAATTACAGGAAGCAAACGAGCGAATACTACCGATATAATAAAAAGGACTATTGCAAAGGGGAGCCACCAGAGTGAACCGAATTTATTCAGGATAAAGTAGAAAACAAGGAGTATAGGTATGCCGATAACGAGTGAAACCACCAATCCTTTAAAGTTTTCAAATATCCATTTACCAAAGGTCTGGTTAGAGAGGTCGTATTTATGCTCCAGGTAATAATCTTTATAATAATTAACAGGGAAAAAGAGAATAATTGCCGCCATACCGCTTATGAGAATGAAAGCAAGGAACAGCAAGTACGAATTGCTGATATAATAACCCAGTAATTTTTCGAGCGCAAGGCTGACATGAGAATAAACGAAAGCGATGATAAGCAGAAAGCTGACCACACTTTTGGCTATACTGATGCCAAGTTTCGTATTATTATATTTTTTTGATTTCATCAGGATAATTTAAGGAGAGCCGGATTTAAGCTCAACTCATCTCGTGACGCAAAATACAAAAAGCATTATTAAAAACTAAATAAAGCCTTATATCATCTTTAAATCATTCTGAGGAAGCCATCCAAGTTTGCCATCCTGAAGTTTGACCTTATAGTAATTATCAACCTTATCCTCGATCTTAACCTTTAATCCTTCATGAATTACAAAGGCATCCTTGCTGTCAGGATCAGGAGAAAGCTTTGCTGTAGCCGACTGCTGTACTACAACCCCCCTTTTGATATTATACTCACGGTTAAATTTAATTACGGATATTGCTACAGATGCAGCAAATAAGGCCAGGACAGCAACACCCGTAAAGAAGGCAAGTCTCTGGTAATCGGCACGACGGGTAAAGAAATAAAAAATAATAAGTCCTATCAGGAGTAGATAAAAGATATAGGAGAGGTACACCCATCCCGAAAAAGTTAACAATGCGAGGAAACTTTCCCACCACTGAAAAATAAAAAAGTCGGGGAGTGTATTTATCCTGTCAATCGTCCTGGAATTCGCAAGAGCAAGGTTATGCCTGGTATCTTCGTCGCCCGGAGACAATTTAAGAGCGCGTTCATAGTTCAGAATGGCGTAACCGAGATTTCCCTTCCGGTAATAAGCATTACCCAGGTTATAATATAATTCCGAACTTTCATAACCTTCATTAAGAACTTTACTATAGGCCTGCACAGCTTTATCATACTGCTGTTTCTGGTAAAAGCTATTCCCCTGTTCCATAAATTTTTGAGGCTGTGCAGTAAGAACAGCCGGAACAAGAAGCAGAATCAGAATAGATATTTTATGCAGCATTTTTCTTAAGAGATAAAGATTTTTCAATTTCAGTAATTATATGAGAAAGTTCATCATACATTTCAGCAACTGCCGCAGTCTCGCTTTCCTTAGGCGCAAACCGAATAAACTCACATTTATTAGCAACCCTTTCAAACTCGGCAATCAGATCCGGGCTGAGTCCTCTTTTCTGAAGTTCCGCAGAAGCCCTGTCGACACTTAGTTCCGATTTAGGGATATGGAATTTATCTTCAAGATATCCGAAAAGCGCCAACGATATTTCCGAATAAAAAGCATTATGGTCACCTGCATCCATGAGAACTTTAGCCTTTTTGAGTCTCATTCTGGCAACCTTCTGAGCACGCTGGTACCGCATTAATTGTACATTACCCGCAAGCTTATCCTCTTTTCTTCTCCAGACTACAAGTCCCAGTGCAAGTATAAACGGAAATCCCACAGCAGCCCAGAAGCCGAACCGGCTGACGATAAAGCTCCCCTTTCTATGAAGTGATTCAGTATCAGTTTTAATATAGCGTATATCCTCTCCGAGCATCTTCACATCTTCTTTGCCGGCATATTCCTGAGAATTAGCTGTCCCCTGTTCAACATTAAGAGAATAAGCAGGGGTACTAAGAGTAACGTAAGATTTTTTATTCAGATCGAAATAAGAAAACTTAACAGGGGGGATCTCTTTCTTTCCTGCATCACGCGGCACTATGAGATACTCGGCGGTTTTCTTCCCGGATATTCTTCCGTTCCTGTTCACCTGCTCATTAACCTTCGGTTCATACTGTTCAAATCCTGCCGGCAGGCTTACTTTAGGCATATCGAGAAGGCTGATATTCCCTGTTCCGCTTATTGTAAGCTTCATAGTTACCGGTTCATTCGTTTTCGTTGTTCTTTTATCTACCTGAGAATCAATTGAGAATTCACCCACTGCACCGTTAAATGAATCCGGAACATCTGCAGATGGAAGGGACTGAACATTTATTTTAAGCGAGTTCGATTTTGCCGTGAAGTTAACCGTCTGTCCTAACCCGAAGAAAGGATCATTAAAGAAATCATCAAAAACATCGTTGCTTTTTCTTCTTTTCTGAATCTGGACAGGCACATCAAGCTCAAAAGGAGTAACATTAAGCTCTCCGGTCTGCGTGGGGAAAAGCGCTACCTTTTTAAGCACACCCACTCTGTATCTCTTACCCTGATATGTTTCGGTAGTAAATGAGATATTATTAGGAGTTTCCATCTCTTCTGCCCAGAAGCCGGGGTATTGGGGAAGCTTGCTTATCGACATCTGGGAAGCAATACTCAATCTTGTATACAGCTTATAAGTAACAGTAACCTGTTCGCCCATATAAGCTTTAGCCTTATCGGCAGATGCCCTTACAAACACGTTCTTTGCAATTTCCTCATTGCCGGCACCTGATGAATTCTGATTACCGTTCTGCTGTGCCGCCTGAGCAGGCGAGCCTTTTTCAACCTGAATAGTGAGAGGATCGGTTTTATAAGGAGTACCTTTATATTTTATTACAGCGCTCCCTATTGTATACTTTCCCAAATTCTTCGGCTGGAGATAATATGAATAAGAAACGGATGCTGAAACAGAACCATTAATGATCTGCATACTGGTTGACTGGTTTGGTCCGCTCAACACCATAAAACCCGCAAAATCGGGAGCATTAAATCCGCTGAGACTATTTATATCGGTCCCTTCGAATTTGAAAGTAACCTGAAAACGGTTATTTAATTCTACTGTTGTATTATCCACCGAAGCGGAAAATGACTGAGCAACGACTGCCGCGGGGATAAGAAGAATAATTAATAGTATGTATGATAAATACTTTTTCATTTCACCCGGAATTACCAATCCTTATCAGTTTTGATAGGGGTACCTTTCTGTTTCCTCAATTTCTTCTGGATAGCTTTCTCGTTATTTTTCAAAGCCTGCAGAATCCTTTCAGCCTCTTTTTTAGTTATTTTATTCTCCTGCTGTTTCTGCTGAGTTGCATCCTGTTTAGCTTCCTGGTTTTTCTGATCCTGCTGATTCTGTTTATTCTGCTGATCTTTTTTCTGCTGATCCTTATTCTGCTGCTGATCTTTATTTTGCTTTTGATCTTTGTTCTGATCTTTATTCTGCTGGTTTTTATCCTGGTTCTGTTTCTGCTGGTTCTTTTGATTTTTCAGTAAATCAAGAGCATAAGAGAGATTATACTTTGTTTCCTCATCATCTGGATTAAGCTTCAGGGAATTTTTGTACGCTTCTATACTTTCCTTAATCTTTTTCGATTTCAGCAGCGAGTTGCCGATATTATGGTATACCTTAGCCTTTTCCTCTCTGCTTTTTGCCTGAGAGAGAGCAGCTTTATAGGAATTTAACGCTTCATCATATCTCTGCTGCTGATAATATGCATCCCCCAGGTTGAAGTTGGTAATAAAATTCTCAGGTGCTTCATCGAGTCCCTTTTTAAAATTGACCTCAGCATCGGCGAACTTTTTGTCTTTATACTTTTCCACGCCGCTGTTATTGAGGCTGCGGAGACTCTGAGCCTGCAGCGCACTTACGGCTGAAAACGCGATAATGAAGCTTAATATTATATACATAGATTTCATTTTATACCTTCTGATCAATTCCTAATTTTCTGTTAAGCTTATCAAAAAGCAGCGATCTTCTGTCTGATATAAAAAATTCCAGCACAAGCAGAATGATTGCCGGAGCTAAAAAATAGTAAAACCTGTCCTCGTAATCAGTAACTTTCCTTACGCCGAACTCACTTTTTTCCAGCGATGAAAGATCGCTGTAAATCCTATCGAGGTAATCGTCATATGTTGCTGCCTGGAAATATTTTCCATCGCCTGCCGAAGCAATCTGCTTTAATGTAGTATCATCGAGTTTAGTAAGAACAATATTACCACTATCATCCTTCTTATAGTCAACCTGCTGACCCTGAGCGTTATAAACAGGAATAGGAGCCCCGGTAAGCGACCCAAGACCTATAGTATAAATCTTTATTCCCTTATCCTTCGCTCCTTCCACAGCCTGCATTATATCCCCTTCGTGGTCCTCGCCATCTGTTATAATCACCAATACCTTCTGAGTACTTGCCTTATAGTCGAATGATTTAACCGCAAGGTCAATTGCCGAAGCTATTGCAGTTCCCTGCTGAGGGACAGAATTAACATCCACCGCCGAAAGGAAAAGATTAGCAGCAGAATAGTCGGTTGTAAGAGGAAACTGAACAAAAGCCTCACCGGCAAAGATTATCAATCCTATCCTGTCGCCTCTCAGCTTATTTATAAGACTGGATATCTGGTATTTAGCCTGATCGAGCCTATCAGGTTTAATATCCTGAGCGAGCATGCTGCGGGAAACATCAAGAGCTATAAAAACATCTATACCAGACTGCTTAACCTCCTGCACCCTGGTTCCCACCTGCGGATTAGCGGCCGCAAAAATTAATAATATAAGGGCAAAGAGAACCAGTCCAATCTTAAACCAGTTTTTGACTATGCTGAAGTCAGGGAAAAGCACCCTGTGCAGTTTCCTGTCGGCAAACTTTTCAAGCAGCTTTTTACGGTTCCGGCTAAGGTACCAGAAAAGCAGCACCAGCACCGGGATCGCATAGAGCGCATTTAAATATTCAGGATGAGCGAATCTAAACATTTATTATTAAGCCATTGATGATTTACGGGATCTTTCTTAAGACTGTGCGTGACAGCGATACCTCGAGGAATAGAAGGAAGATACCGCCGCCAAGCCAGCCGTAAAAAAGTTCCTTAGCATTTCTATACGAGGTAATTTCAACTCTTGTTTTCTCAAGTTTATCAATTTTATTATAAATATCTTCGAGGGTCCTGTTATCAGTTGCCCTGAAGTACTGGCCATCTGTTATTGAGGCAATCTTCTGCAGCACCGCCTCGTCTATTTCAACAGGAGCCATCTGGTACCTAATGCCGAAAGGAGTCTGGACCGGGAAAGGAGCATTACCTCTGGTTCCCACACCGATAGTATAAATTCTTATTCCGAACGTCTTCGCAATTTCAGCCGCAGAAACAGGATCTACCTCGCCGGCGTTATTAACACCGTCAGTTAAAAGAATAATGATCTTGCTTTTCGCCTCGCTGTCTTTCAGCCTGTTTACGCCGTTAGCGATCGCATTCCCTATAGCAGTTCCGTCCTCTATCATCCCACTTTTGACCTGATTGAGCAGATTGCTTAGCACAGGATAATCGACGGTTAAAGGACACTGTGTGAACGCATCCCTTGCAAAGACCACAAGTCCGATCCTGTCGGATGTTCTGCCTTTAATAAAATTATTTATAACATCTTTGGCAGCCTCAAGTCTGTTCGGCTTCAGATCCTCCGCGAGCATACTTCCCGAAATATCAAGAACCATCGCAATATCTATACCTTCGGTATATATATTTTCACCTGAGGAAAAGGTTTGAGGACGAGCAAGCGCAACTATAAAGAGAGTGACAGCCAGCATTCTCAATATAAACGGGATATGGCGCATCCGTTCTTTCATAGTAGGAGCAAATCCCTTCAGAAATCCAAGTGAAGAATACTTAACCGAAGGCTGACGTTTAACCCCCTTCCAGAAATACCACACAGCCATTACCGGGATTATAATTAAAGCAAAAAGGATCCAGGGATATGCAAACGTTATATTATTGAACATCTTCGGTCACCTCGGTTACTGCTTCATCAGATCCGTACTTTGTTTTCCGCACTATTTCTTCTGCCTGTTTCATCATCTCTTCATTTACAGATGCCATCGGCTGGAACTTAGCAAATTTCACCAGATCGGCATTGCTTAAAAAATTCTCTGTATCTGTTATTATTTTTTCAGTCCCTGCTCTTTTCCGAAGTTCATCAACGGCTTCACCCGAGGTCATTTCCAGTGCGGGGAGGTTAAATCTTTCTTCAAAGTATCTTCTGATAATCTCTGTAATTTCAGAATGATATTCTTTAACCATACCCTTCTGCCAAAGCTGCTTTTCACGAAGACTTCTCAATGACTTCAAAGCAGCAACGTGTGCAGGAACTTTAACCACTACTTTTTCAGGGACATAGCCGGCTTTTCTCTCCTGATATTTACGGTACGCGTAGTATGCCGCGGCCAAGACTATCAAACCTATTAATACCCAGAGCGCTATCCATCTCCAGTCGAGCGGAATTTTTAACGGTGCCTTAACATCCTTTATGCCGGCCTCAGGGTTTACTTTTAAGGGGCGAACGGTAAAGAAAACTTCGTTAGTAGTTATCACCTTCACGGCTGTATCACTCTTTGCTCTGTAGTAAACCAGAACAGGAGGAACAGTTACATCCGAGGAATCATACTTTGAAAAAGTATAACTATAAGTGATAACCTGTCTTCCGTCCGCTTCCTCTTTCTGAGGAACCTGCTGATTTATAAGCTCCATTCCCGCAAGAGTATCACTTACAGCGGGCCCGTTAACATTAATTTCAGGACGGGCTTTTACCTGTATCGTATAATGAATATAGTCGCCGATTTTATACGCACTTGTATCAGTTGAAGCACTGACTGAAATATTCTGCGCAGAAGCAAATACCGCCAGCGCACAAACGATAATCAGAACATTAAAAAATCTTTTTACCATCTTCTTTCACGTAATCTGAAGAATTGAACAAGAGGTTTTACGTAATCGTCACCGGTCTGTACCTCGATGCTGTCGAGCCTGCTGGAAATAAACAACGACTTTCTCTGCTGAATCATATTTTTCCTGACTTCTTCCAGTCTGTTCTGGACCTTTATACTACTCGTATCCACCCATCGTTCCTCGCCGGTTTCAGCATCTGTAAGTTTTATCAGTCCCATTTTCGGTATCTCGCTCTCACGTTTATCATTGAGCACAACCCCGATCAGGTCGTGCTTTTTACCAATAATCCGCAGGATCTTTTCATAGCCTGAGTCCATAAAATCCGACAGCAGAAAGACAATGCTTCTTTTTTTAACCGTGCTGTTAAGATATTCGAGAGCAGCCTTCAGGTTAGTCGACTTACCTTCGGGTTCAAATGAAAGCACTTCACGGATAATACGGAGAACGTGACTTCTCCCCTTACGGGGAGGGACGAACTTTTCGATCTTATCCGTAAACAGGATCAAACCGACCTTATCATTATTCTTCAAAGCGGAAAAAGCGAGAATAGCGCTAAGTTCGGCGGCAACCTGCTGCTTTGTTTTTTCATTTGTCCCGAAAATAAGAGAACCGCTTAAATCGACCATCAGCATAACGGTCAGTTCCCTTTCCTCTTCGAATATTTTAATGAAAGGATGTCCAAACCTGGCGGTAACATTCCAGTCGATATTCCTGATATCATCTCCGAACTGGTATTCGCGGACCTCAGAGAACTCCATACCTCTTCCCTTGAAAACGGAATGATACTCACCGGAGAAGACCTGGTTCACCAGACCCTTCGTTCTTATCTCTATCTGTCTTACCTGTTTAAGTAATTCTTTTGTAAGCACGCTGTTGAATTATTTAATTATTTAATTGTTAAACTGTTTAGTTGCTTAATTGAAGCCGCTTAAGGGACTTCGATTTTATTAAGAATTTCCTGAATAATATATTCTGAGGTTATCTCTTCTGCCTCCGCTTCATAAGTAACAGCCACCCTATGTCTGAGCACATCCTGGCATATCCCGCGAACGTCCTCGGGGATCACATAGCCTCTTCTCTTGATGAAGGCCATAGCTTTAGCACCCAGCGCAAGATTTATAGAAGCACGAGGGGAACCCCCGTATGAGATCAGGTCTGTAAGATTATTCAATCCGAATTCCTTAGGCGAACGAGTGGCAAAAACGATATCAAGGATATACTTTTCAATTTTCTCATCGACATACACATCCTGCACAAGACTTCTTGCCTTCAGAATATCAGCCGGAGAAATCACAGGGTTAATCTTCTCTTCAACAAGGTTTACGTTATTACGCATTATTTTTAGTTCCTCATCGCGGGAAGGATAAGTTATTTTCACCTTCAGCATAAAACGGTCGACCTGTGCTTCAGGAAGTGGATATGTTCCCTCCTGTTCAATGGGGTTCTGGGTAGCAAGAACGAGGAAAGGCTCTTCGAGGTAGAAAGTTTCCTCACCAATAGTAACCTGCCGCTCCTGCATAGCTTCGAGAAGGGCGCTCTGCACTTTAGCGGGCGCACGGTTGATCTCATCAGCAAGAATAAAATTGGCGAAGAGAGGGCCTTTACGAATGAAGAAATTGCCTTCCTTCTGGTTGTAGATCATTGTTCCTACGAGATCGGCGGGAAGCAGGTCGGGTGTAAACTGTATACGCTGGAACTTTGCTTTCATCGCCGCAGAAAGAGATTTAATAGCAAGAGTTTTAGCCAGTCCCGGTACACCTTCAAGCAGAATATGGCCGTTGCCGAGCAGACCTACTATGAGGCTTTCCACCATAGCCTTTTGTCCGACGATCACCTTGCCGATTTCGCCCATCAGCAGATCAATAAACGCGCTTTCCTGTTTGATTTTTTCATTAAGAGCAGAAATATCCAAGTTTTACCTCATCATTTTTGTGAGTTATCGTTTAAAAAGATAAGCAAAATATAATAAATACCCGGTAGTCAGATTAGACGGTTCCAAACATAAAAATGTTGCATTTCTTTTGCAAAAAAAATGCGCCAGCCAGGAAAACCAAAAACTATATCAAATCCTCTGGAAATCAAATCCAGATATTTTTCTTTTATAGTATCCGTTTTCCATCAAACTATAACCCTGACTACCGCAAATTTAAGATATGTTGTTTCAGACATCGATGGGACTTGAGGATGATCGAGGGAAGCAGAACTTAAGTGTACGAGCTGAATTTTTCTTCCGGTTTTTATGGAAGCATTATTCAATATTTCCATAAAGTCATCTCTTTTAATATGATGAGAGCATGATGAGGTAACCAGGAATCCATTTTCTTTAACGATCTGCATAGCCAGACGATTCAATTTTTCATATCCTTTTTTGGCAACAGGAACAGACTTCCTGCTTTTGGCAAAAGCGGGGGGATCTATCATCACGACATCAAAAGTTCTTTTTTCATTAACGCACTTTTCAAGAAAATCGAAGATATCATCGGCAATAAACTGCGAAACGGACGATAAGCCATTCAGCTTAAAATTACTTTCCGCATTAGCGATCTCATTCGCGGAAGAGTCGACAAACGTTACCGATGCAGCCCCCGCAGCGGCAGCATGCAAACCGAAGCCGCCCGAATTGCAGAACGCATCCAGTACTTCCTTTCCCGGGGCCAGTCTTTCGATAAAGAACCTGTTATCCGACTGATCGAAATAGAATCCCGTTTTGTGTCCTTTTTCAAAGTCAATTTCATATTTAAGAGAGCCATCGCTTATCGTTTCATTCTTCTTTTCCCCAAGGTATACGTTATTTTCAACGGGAATACCCTCCAGCGTCCTGAAATAATCCTCATTCTTTGAGAAAATATTTTCAGCTGAAAAGTCATTCTTAAGAATGTCAGTAAGCAAACCGATATTTTTTTCCATCCCGGCGGAATAAACCTGGAGCACAAAAGTGTTATTGTACTTGTCTATTATGAGTCCCGGCATGAAATCACTTTCACTGAATACCATCCTGAACGAATCCCTTTCAGGGTAGAGGCTTTTTCTCAGGGCGTAGGCTGTCTTTAGTCGGTTCTGGAAAAGGACCTTCAGATCCTCTACTTTTACAGAGGAAATAATCCGCACCGCGATCAGGGAGTTCTTATTATAGAAGCCGGTTCCCAGGAAATTATTCTTTGAATCGAACACTTCAACCGTATCACCGTTCTGCGGATCACCTTCAGCAGAAACTATTTCATTGCTGAAAATCCAGAGGTGACCTGCTTTTATTCTTCGTTCTTCATTTTTTTTGAGTTGTATACTGGCATTCATAGAGTTGCTTATTATTTGTAATTTTGTTTGTATATAAGATATAAATATTGGCGCTATAATACATTATATAGTGCCAATTTATCCCTAATACGGGAAATTAACCCTCCTGCGGCCGTCGGTCTGCCGGAGAGAGAAGAAAAAAAAATTTTAAAAGGAGAACCTAATGAAAGTTTTAGCGGATTTATGTGTGGTACCGATAGGAGTGGGAATTTCTGTCTCGCCGTATATTGCCAGATGTGAAAAAATTCTTAAAGATGCCGGTTTGAAGACCATCCTCCATTCCTATGGAACGAATATCGAAGGTGAATGGGAGGATGTGTTTGCCGCCATTAAAAAATGCCACGAGGAGATCCATGATATGGGAGCCCCGCGAATCTCAACCACCCTTCATCTTGGAACCAGCACCGACAGAGATCAGACCATGGATGAAAAAATAAAAAGTGTTCAGAAGAAACTTGAAAATCTTTAAAATTGTTGTTCGTGAGGATGGGAAAACATAAACAGGAGCGATTTCCGGTCTATGGCTGGATAGGGCTCCTGTTGGTTTTGGTGTCCTGGTATCTTAATTGGTATCTGAGCGGACTAAGAACCCACTGGGCTTTCTTCCCATTATGGCTCGGCTACTGCCTTACCGTAGACGGACTTGTCTTCTTCCGCAAGGGTACCTCCCTGCTCACAAGAAATCTGAGAAAGTATCTCCTTCTGTTCGCAATTTCAGCTCCCGTATGGTGGCTGTTCGAGATTTTTAATTCCTTCACACAAAACTGGTTCTATGACGGCAGACGGTACTTCACGGACTTCGAATTCTTTATCCTCGCATCAATCAGTTTCTCAACCGTCATTCCTGCCGTCTTTGAATCAGCTGAACTTGCAGGCACTTTCAAATGGATAAACAGCCTTAAGCCTTACAGGAAACTGAAACCGTCAAATCAAACGATCAGCTGGTTCTTATCCCTCGGTATCCTTACTCTCATACTGGAATTCCTCTACCCTAAAGTATTCTACCCTTTCATCTGGATAACAGTCTATTTACTGGTTGAGCCGGTAAACATTAAATTGCAAAACCGTAATCTTCTGCTCTATACAGCGGAAGGTAACTGGCGCCCCGTCGTATCCTTGTGGATCGGCTGCCTTATATGCGCGTTTTTCTGGGAGATGTGGAATTATTACTCGTATCCCAAATGGTATTATCACCTTCCAATGGTAAACTTCCTGCACGTTTTCGAAATGCCGCTGTTAGGCTATATAGGGTATCTCCCTTTCTCACTTGAGCTTTTTGCTGTGTATCATTTAATTAGAGGTATATTTGGAGAGAGAAACAGCCGGTTTGTACAGCTAAGCTGAGTTGCTAACTTATTAAAAATCAGAAATAAAATATGAATCAATTCAAAGGAATCATTTTCGACGTAGACGGAACTCTTACCTCAACAAATGACCTGATCTTCGCCTCGTTTAACTTCATTACAGAAAAGTATCTGGGGAAGACATATTCCCCAAAGGAAATAGTCAGCTGGTTTGGTCCCACTGAGGATGTAATATTAAAGGATTTCTGCGGCGATAACTATGAAAAAGCCCGCGAGGAATATTACAGGTTTTATTCGGATAATCATTACATGGCTGATATTTATCCTGGTATGAAGGAAATACTTGAAAAACTTAAATCGCGGGGTGTATTGCTCTCAATTTATACAGGCAAAGGAAGAGAAGCAGCAGCCATAACCCTAAAAAAGATAGGGGTTTACGACTATTTTGATCTTATAATCACCGGGGATGAGGTAAAAGAACATAAGCCTTCACCGGAGGGAATTGAGCTCTTCCTGAAAAAGTTCAACCTGGAAAAAGAGGATGTGATAATGATCGGGGATTCACCTTCAGATATTAAAGCTGCAAATGCCGCAGGCGTTAAAGTAGCCTCTGTTTTATGGGATAGTCTTGCAAAAGATCACGTGTTAAAGATGAAGAGTGATTATGTGTTTAACAGCGTAGCGGAATTGAAAGATTTTTTGTTAATTGACCCTCGACCCACTCCTTAGTCTCCTCCCCCATATAAATCTAAGAATTAGTTTTGAGGGAGGGGATTTTTTTTAAGGCAAAAGTAGAGCAGGCACCGGGCAAAGACGGAATGGGTTCCTTTCAATTAGCAGATACCAATAAAATTATTATTACATTAGTACTGAAGGTTTTGGAAGTGGGGGTAAAGACAAGCTTCTTTCGGCCTCATCCCGGCCTCATCCCGGCCTCATCTCGGCCTGTAAATACTGTGTAAGCAAAGGGAAAAAGCAGCCAAGCAAAAGGGAATGCTACATTGATGAAAAGGTAAAGGCAGGAGATTCCTCCCTGCGGTCGGAATGACAAAGAAAAGGACTACATTACGGAAAGGTAAAAGAAGGAGATTTCTCCCTCCGGCCGGAATGACAATGCAAGGAAATTAGCCGCCCTGGCCTCCGAACTGGAAGGGATAGACGAAATAGACACGGGGTTCGATTCTCTTCTGAGGCATATAATCAATAATATTTTTATCATTATCATAAACCGGGGTGAAAGTCCAATCATACACAATAGAAACAACCAGGAAATCGACAGGTTTATACCCTAACTCAAAGAAAAGATACGATTTATCATCAAGTTTAAAAATAGCAGATTCATTTCCAATATTGGTCTTATCATAGCCAGTCCTTAACAAAAAAGGTGCGTCTTCAGGAGCTATCTCGGTATAAAGATGAAGAACGCCGCTCATCGGAGTTTTATCGAGGCGCTGATAACTACCTACTATATCGAATATCCCAAGTACATTAACACCGAGCTCGCCGAAAATTCCGTTATCCGCATTTTCATTTAATTCCAGACGCTGGATCTTGCTGTTTACAATACCTGACTGACCAAGCTGAAAGCGCTGTATTTCATAAAGAGGTCCAAAGTATGAAGGGAGATAATGCTTTTGATTAAACCTTCTTTCAAGCTTTGCGTGAGCGCTTATAAGTCCAAGCGGATTCAGTTCTCCCAGAATACCAGTTGAAACGCCGCTGCCGTAATCAAGTATTTTAGCGTAGTCAGCATAAAGTTCAACATTCAGCATTTCTGACTTCAAAAGAGGAAGTCCTATATCGGCACCAATTATATTTACAGAACCTTTATCATCAGTAGCCGTAAAGTTATCCGTTGCCGGGTTATAATTTCCTGAAACGACACCGGCTTTGTTATTATAGTCGGCGGCATACGAGAGGCCTACTTCAAGATTTCCGATTATGGGGATCGGAGCCAGAGAAGTAAACTGGAGAGGACGCACGTAACCTCTTAAGCCGAGAACACCTGCCTCAGAAAAAGAGCTGTAGATAGATTCAAACCCCATCTGGCCGAAGTCGATATCGAGAATCAATCCTGTTTTCCTGGCGTCAATAGTAGGGCTATTATTATAAGCATACATTATGCTTCCATGTCCCAGTGTATAATAATCAAGGGCACCGAGTTTAGCATAGACAGGGTCATTTTTGAAACCGTAGCGCACGTAGCGGATAACGCTGAGGTAATCTGAGAAAGTATTAAAATTCTCTTTCCGGAGGTTCCCGTTTTTGTCGATATCCAGCATCAGATCGAGTCCCACCCCGAAATTTGCAAAGGACAGTTCAGGAGTAAAATGAAAAGTGTAGTACAGTTCGCCGTCGATCCAGTTTAATCCGAGTCCCCCCTGCAGCTTTCCATGCTCAGGAAGCGGGTACTCATTATACTGTGCCTCAGCGAAAAAAGAAATGAGAACGACCAACAGTACAGTAAAATAACTTTTCATTCTATCCTCCCGGATAATATTATCATATCAGTTCCGATAATATAATGATTTTAACTTTTATTGTAAGCGGGCTGTCATTATGAGGAGAGACAAATTTCTTAGAGAGGGGTTTATTTTTTAGCGAGCCAGACTTCGGGATTCTGGTTTTCCCGTGAGTTCCAGATCTCAAAATGAAGTATTTTTCCTTCGATGCTGTCGCCCACCTGTGCTATCACGTTCCCGGGCTTTACTTTGTCACCCTCATTAACATAAATTTCGGAAAGATGACTGTAAACCGTCCGGTAATCCCCCTTATGAGTTACAATTACAACACTGCCGTAGCCCGGAATCCAGTCGATTGCCGATATCACTCCCTCGCTCACCGCTTTAACGTTGATATCCTTCGAAGCAGCGATATCAACTCCGTAGTTCAGCATTATTGTGTTGGTTTTACTGTTTTTATTCTCACCGTATTTTCTAATGATTTTACCATTAGATACGGGCCAGTTCAGGCGGCCTTTTAACGACGAGAAAGAAGCAAATCCTGAGGTTGAGAGATTAACATCATACACGGAGGATTCATTCACATCGTTCTCAGGTTTTATATCGGCGATATCACCTGCCGGTCTGACGTCACCTTTAAGCTTCTCCCTTGCCAGACGATCAGCTTCCTCTTTCTTTTTTCTTTCAGCTTCAGCAATCAGATTAGTGATCATGCTTCTTATTTTTATTTCAGCCTGTTTCCCTGCCTGAATTTCTTTCTGAAGCTCTGACTTATCATGTTTTATAACATTGAGGATTTTCTTCCGTTCATCGAGACGGGTAAGCAGTGTTGTCTCTTCTTTTTCCTTGACCGCCGCAAGCTTTGCTTTTTCCTCTTTCTCATTTTTCAGAATTTCTTTTTCCGCTATGAGGGCCTCCCTGCTCTCCTTAAGCTGTGTGATATCTTTAGTTCTCTGTTCGGAAAACTTCTCAAGATATTTCAGTCTTAAAAGAGCCTGCCTGACCGAAGAAGCGTCAACAACCATTTCAAGCTCATCAGGCTGGCCGTTGATATAAGCAGCCCTGATGTACTTAGCATAATTCTGCTGAAGCTCTTTAATATTATCCTCAAGCTGAGCGATCTTCTGCCGGCTTTGCTGGATCTTTACTTCTTTCTGTTTTTCTTCTTTACGGTATGACCCTATCAGCTTATTAAGCAGGAAACTCTGGCGGCTGTAGTTTTCAATTGCCGAGAAAGATTCTTTTTCTTTTTTAGTCTTGCTCTTCAGCTCTGCTTCAAGAGAATTGATCTCCTCCCTGATAGAGGAAAGCTGATTCTGCTTAGCCTTAATCTCCTCTTCCTGCGGAAATATGCTTACGGAAGCGGAGAGAAGGATCAGAGCAATAACATAGTATTTGAATAAAGTTCTGCCCATCAGATTCAGATCTTAATTAAAGCCGCGTCCTTTGGTACCTTAAAGTCGATATAGATTTCAGGACTATTCGCATTCATATTTTTATAATTTATACTAATACGCTGGTTCTCCTGCGGCCGTTCAACCTCGATCTTATACGGCACAGGGACACCCTGCATAAGAGTAAATTTGGAATAATTTCCGGTAAGCGCAAGTTCACCGTTGCTGTTCCAGAGATCATACCTGGTAATTCCAAGTTCTCTTATATCCACACGGTACCGGGTCTTAGTGTTCGTAACCGAATCCACGTAAGTAAGCACATACTGGTCGTAGTCGACTTTATATTCATCCGGCATCTTGTAAAGATTCTTTGTAAGATTTACAGAGCCGGCAAAGGCATCGATAATATCGTTGAAAGGAAGATCAATATGAAAGATGTTCTGAAGCGTTTCATTATTTGGAACTCCTTCATATGCAGTGTTCTCAAGAGCGTCATAAAAAATAAAATTCTCTTTTGTAACAAGTACCTGGGCAAGTTCAACGCCGAAGGGGCCCATAATGCTAAGGTAAATTGAATCAGGTTTGTTTATAACCACCCTGAAATTAGCACTGTTATTTATCTGAGGCGATTTTACGGCAATAGTTCCATAACCTTCAAAACTTTTTATACGGCGCCGGTTAACTTCAAGCTTATTTATCAGCCTTTCAGACGGAAGAAGTTCTATATCCCCGGTAGGCTGGGAAGGAACGCAGCCGTTAATAAGGAAAGGGATAATTTCAATGAGCAGCAGTAACGGGATTATATATTTTTTCAAATTTCACCTTTTTCAATTTTTATTTTAACCCGGTTGTTGGTTGAGTCGAGACTCAGCGACTTCTCCCAGTTCTTTTTTGCTTTGTCTTTATTACCCAGCTTATAATTTACATCACCGAGGTGTTCAAGCACTACCGAACTTTCACCGCCCACTTTTATAGCCTGTTCAATATATTCTTTAGCTTCTTCATACTGCCCCAGCTTAAAATAAACCCAGCCAATAGTATCGAGGTATGAAGAATTCAACGGCTCTTTTTCAATGGCAATCTTTGCCATCCGTAAAGCGTCATCAAGTCTTATTCCTCTCTCAGACAAAGAATAAGCGTAATTATTATTTACAAGAGCGTTTGTTGAGTCGATACTCAAAGCCTCTTCATAAGTACTATCGCATGCTTCCCAGTTTTCCAGGCCGTCGTAAATAAGTCCCAATGTACCCAGCAGGTTCACGTTCCCGGGTGAAAGCTGGAGTGCCTTTTTAAGATACTCAGCGGCCTTTTCATTTTCTTTAAGCTGATTAAGGGTAAAACCATAAGCTGACAGGGCGTTGACATCATTAGGATTCAGTTCCACAGCTTTCTTAAGATATGGTTCCGCCTCTTTCTCCTGATTGCTTTGAGCCAGGGAAATTCCCAGTATAAGATTAACGGTGAAATCATCCGGAAAGAGCTGAATAGCTTCATTCATCACCTTCACTGCTTCATCATATTTCTTGTTATCGAAGTAGAGTCCTCCAAGTCTCACCCAGGCCTGAACGTTCCAGCCCGCCATTTTAGTAACCTGTTTGAAAAGTTCAATGGCCGTAGAATCCTGATGCTGATTTATTGCTATTGCCCCGAGGTACATCTTAACTTCCCAATCGGTAGTATCCTTATCTATTTTTTCAAAGAACTCCTTTGCAACCGGAGTAAGAGTAGAATCTTTTAGCGACTGCAAAAAGTAGGATCTTCCCACCCTTATTTTTGCTTCAAGAGGGATATCAGTTTTATCGAGAATGTAGGAATACTCTTTCGCCGCAGACTCCCAGTCGCCTTTATCGATATAAACCTGAGCCTTTTTCTCCCTTGCTTCCATGTCATCGGGGGTAAGCTCAAGGAGATCATCGGCAGCAGAAAGAGCCTCATCATATTTCTCAGCCTTAGTGTAATAATCTATCAGAAGTTTATAGAGGGAAGCATTCCCCGGATCAATCTTAAGAAGTTCTTTTATAGTGTTTGCCGCTTCATCAATATTTCCCATTTTTTCATAAAGATCGGCGATCCTGACCAGAACATTCCAGTCGGCACCGATGACACCCACCAGCTTTTTATAAATCCTTATAGCGCTGAGAGGTTTGGAATTCTCATAGATGCGGGCCAGCCGGTAATAGGAAGTGAGCGAAGTAGAATCCTGTGCTATCATATTCTCTAGCACAACCGCGGCAGAATCGAACTGAGAGGCCGAGGAGAATATATCTGCAAGCTGAGACTTATATTCGAGGCGGGCGGGGTTCAGCTGAACCGCTTTTTCGGTATACTGGAGAGCCTGAGGAGTTTTTCCAAGATAAAAATAATTCTTACCCAGCGCATAATAAATTCCAGCGCTTCTATCATACCTCAGGGCATCCTGGAATTCCAGAATAGCTCCCGAATAATCGCCCTTCGTCTCAAGGATCGAACCATTAATAAAATATTCCATCGCCTTGTCTTTAGCATCGGCAGGGCCGGCAGATTCGCTTATCTGTTCATCATTCTGAATTTCTTCTTCAGTCTTTGCCATCTTTTCCGACGATGAACATCCGGCATATAGCAGTAAAAATAATGCTGAAACCAGCAACGAGATTTTTGTCATAATATCCAGGGTTAATTTAGAAAAAATATTGCTCTGAACATTCAATTACAAGGCACTTGAGTATATCAAAAGGCTCCGCAATGCCTTCAGCCAATTTTCTTGCGTACAAATATACTAAACTATATCTTTGCAAAAACTTTTGAAGGAAATGACGACTTACGATCTTGCACTTGCATATGTTTGGGAGTACGATACAGATTTTATAAATCTTGTGGAGAAGAAGTTCCAGGAAGCAGGACTCTCTACCTATATAATCTCCGACTACAATATAGACGAAGTTCTTGAACTGGTCCTTAAAAGAAAACTTCATTTTCATTTCTACCTCGACCGCGCCTGGGATGTAGATGAGAGGTTTGAAAACCTGGGCAGGATTCTCACGCGCCGCAAAGGAACCATCTTTAATCCTTATAAAAAAGTTCTGCATGCAATTGACAAAGCCAGTATGCATCTTGAATTTATTACGGCCGGACTGCACGTTCCCTATTCCATAATAATTCCGCCTCACAGTGAAAGTGAAGATCTTTTTATATCCCTGGAGGACCTGGCGCAGCTTGGAAGGCCGTTTATTATAAAACCCTGCAATACAACCGGCGGAGGGGTGGGCGTAGTTACAGGAGCAGAAACGCTGAAAGAGATAGTTGATGAAAGAGTTACAAATTCGGATGATAAGTACCTGCTGCAGGAAAAGATATATCCCAAAATACTGGATGGAAGAAGAGCCTGGTTCCGGTCGTTCTGGGCTTTCGGGAAGGCAATCCCCGTCTGGTGGGATGATCAGACCCATCTTTACGAGCAGATACTTCCGGAACATTATAAGAATTTCAGGCTGACTAACCTGCGGCGGATTACAAGAAAGATAGCGGAAATTACATCTCTCGATTTCTTTTCAACAGAAATAGTTCTTACAGAAGATGACAATTTCCTTCTTATAGATTATGTAAACGATCAATGCGATATGAGAATGAAATCGGGGCACTACGACGGCATTCCGGATAACATTGTTAACGACATCATCAAAAATATGCTGAAACTCACCCTGCAAAAAAAATCTTCCGTCTGAAGATGAAAGAGAGAGCAACTATTACCACCATTATAATACTCATCCTGCTGATTGCCGCCTTTGCTGTTTACAATTACCTGATAAGCATTTACGAAGTAATTTACAGGATTGAGCCGCAAAATCTTTACGCGGATTATAAATCGGAAGTAACTGTAACTGCTGTTCCAATTAATGGAATGGGAGGAAGAGCCTGGTTCAGAAAAGCGGGAGCTGAATATATCCTTACAGAAGGAAAAAACCTGGTTGAGGTTATTAAGAATGATGAAGCAGAGGGAGTGCTGGTTCTCAGGGCAAAAGATAAGCCGGGGATTGTTAGAATTACGGCTAAATCGAAGTTTGCTCTGCTCCCCTCACCCATTGCTATTGACATATATCCTAATCTTGTTGAAGTAACACATTAAGTAAATGGAATAATATGAAATAATTACTATATTTGTGATGAAGAAAAAACTCTTCGAGGAAAAATGAAAACTTTCATAACCGCCATTGCTTCCATACTACTATTATTTGTTAATGCTTTTTCCCAGGGAACAGCCGGAGAAAACGCGAAATTTGAATACAGGACACTGATTGACATGCCGACAGCTGGGGTCCTTGAAAAAGGCTATGTCGGCGCCAGTACAGATGTGCTTCCTCTGGGTGTTGTTATTGAGAAGCTGGAGGTTGGGGTTTTTGATAATGTTAGTTTCGGGATATCATACGGGGGAGCCAATGTAATAGGAGAGGGGAAAATCGACTGGTACAAGCTTCCGGGAGTTAATATACGCTTCAGGCTATTCAATGAAGCATTAACCTTCCCTGCTATTGCAGTAGGTTTTGATTCACAGGGAAAGGGTCTATACCACGACTCATCCGGCAGATACGATATTAAATCTCCGGGTTTTTATGCAGCAGCCAGCAAAAACTTTGCTTTTCTTGGTTATCTCAGCGTACATGCGACGGGATCTTATTCCCTTGAATCCAAAGACGGAGATAATTTTATTGATTTATACATAGGGGCCGAAAAAACACTGGGGAACTCTGTTTCACTTATTGCAGAGTACAACTTTGCCTTCAACGATAATGGAACGAAATACTACGGCGGCGACAATGGTTATCTGAATGCGGGACTCAGATGGTCGGTTGGTACCGGATTTACGCTCGAGTTTGATCTGCGTGATCTTCTTAGCAACAAAAAACTTACTCCTTCAGCTGCTGACAGGGCTTTAAAGATAGAGTATATTAAATCTATTTTTTAAAATAAGCCATATTGTAGAATATTATATACAAAAGAATCCATTATTCTATACATCACACCCGTTGATGAAACTTTAACCCTCTAAAAATTGTCTATACTATAGTAATTTAATCCTTTAATCAGGCTTGATTTTTGCGCATATTAGGGTAGTTATTTTCGGAGGAAAGATCATGAAAAATTTTATTTACATCTTAGCAGCATCGGCCCTGCTTTTTACCGGCTGTTATACACAGCTTTCGACGAGGGACCGCGATTACACAGACAGAGGTCAGGATAAATACGGGCAGGGCACATACGGCAATGACCAGGGCTATTCCAATCAAGACGGCGCTTACGCCTATGATGATTCCTCGGAATACTACAGCGATCAGTATTACGATGACAGCACCGGGTATTACGACGACAGCACAGCATATTATGATGACAGAGGATATGGTGACAACAGTGATTACAATTACGGAGGCTCCAATTCACCCTATTACTATGATGACTTTTACTATTCGTACCCATCCTACAGCAGATATTTCTGGGGCTATCAGCCATCAATAGTAATTGGTGCAAGCTGGGGAAGTTATTGTTACAGTCCATTCTGGAATGATCCATTCTACTGGAACAGCTGGTTTTACCCCGGATGGAGCTGTCTGCCATACTATTACTACTACCCTTCTCCCTGGTATGCGGGTTATAATTATTACTACTACGGCGGATATCATTCTTTCACGAATTACTATTATACTTCCAGAGAAAGAACCAGGGATATCAGGCGTATAAGGAATCTTGACGGACTAAGGGGCGGCAGAACGAGAGGCGACATTGTATCGAGGGACAGGAACACGGATGGAAGTATCTCCAAACGTACTCATGAAGGAACCAGGCTTAGTACCGCAACCCGCGACATGAGAAAAGATGGAAGATCTGGAAGAGACACCAGGGTAAGAGAAGCTCAGAAAGATCCCAGACTCCGCGCAGGGACAAAAGAAGGTGAAAGAGTTAGAAGACCATCCGGGCGCACCGCACCGCGGATCGATCAGAGAAGAACACCTCCACGGATAGAGAAGAGAAACGACAACAGAAAAGATACAAGGAGAGCAAGTCCTCCTCCGTATCTCCGCAAGAATGATAAAAGCGGAAAAGACAACGGCAATGTAAGACCTCGCAGCTACAGTCCTCCGCGCAGAGAATACAATCCTCCGCAGAGGAAAGCTCCGCCGAAAAGCTACACTCCTCCTCAAAGGAGCAGTTCTCCAAGGACTTATAGTCCGCCGCAGAGAAGTAATCCACCGCGGAATTCAACACCGCGTTCCTATTCACCGCCGCAGAGGAGCTCCAGTCCTCCATCCTCCAGCAGCAGCGGCAGCCGTTCCGGCGGCAGCAGTTCCGGAAGAAGCAGAAGATAGGAGCTTTAAGAAAATGAAAACGCTATTACTCAAAACATTATTTATTGCTTTAATTACAATGGGACTAAACGGATGCTACACAATAATCTGGAGTCCGGACTCGGAATTACCTACAGAAGATAACTCCGTAACAAGTGCCTACTACGGTGATACTTACTACGGTGAGTACTATTATTTCTACGACACCCCATGGTGGTGGGAATATAACTATACACCTGCCGCAGCAAGCACTGAAAGAGGAAATGAGACAGCTCCTGTAAGAGACCTCGGCGGAAGAGGCACACCAACAGGACCGGTGATCATAGAGACAGCTCCTCCGACCCGGGACATAAATCCCCCGTCAACCGGCAGTTCAGGAAATACAGGGAACAGAGGAACATCTACAGAAACCACAAGAAGTTCTTCTACTTCGAACTCAGGTTCAGCATCAAGGGAGAGTTCATCCAGCGGAAGTTCCGTAAGAAATAACAACGGTGAAAGAAGCTCAGGCGGAAGGAGATAACATGAAAAGCTTACACGGCAGATTTTCGAAGCTTGTTTTATTTATTATCCTTGCCGGAGCGGCCGCAGCTTACCCGCAGAATGTAAATGACGCGGTAAGGCTGGGCATACCCGGACTGGGAGCGAATGCCCGCGCACTGGGAATGGGTGACAGTTATATAGGGTTAAGTGATGACGCATCGGCAGCATATTTTAATCCCGCCGGATTCGGATTACTGAAAAGGATGGAAATATCCGGAGGGCTTGATTACACCAATTTCGGCAACAAAACAGATTTCTTTAACACAAGTACAGATTATTCTAACAGTTCAACCTCGCTTGACAGGCTGAGTTTCGCGTTCCCCTTCCCTACTACCCGCGGAAGTCTTGTATTCGGATTGTCATATCACACTACAAAAGACTTTACCGGAGCTGTAAAATTTGACGGCTTCAACAATGGAAATAACTCGCTTATTCAGTCGCTGCTTTCAGGTCCCTACCCCTCAGATATCCCCTACCAGCTTTACCTTGCTGACTCAAGCAACCAGACGCTGGTAAACGGAAAACTGAACCAGAGCGGAACGATACTGAATTCAGGAGATATTAAAAACTGGACATTCTCAGGAGCTATTGAAGCTTACAAGAATCTTTTCGTGGGATTAAACCTTAATATCATTACAGGCACATATACTTCGAATAATGATTATTATGAAGATGATACCCGGGGGTTTTATGGCAGAGTTGATCCTACCGACCCTTACCACACCGATTTTCAGACTTTCAACCTTAACAGAGTACTCGACTGGGACCTCTCAGGCTGGGACGCCAAGCTTGGGATACTATACCAGATGAGAGATATAGCGCGGTTCGGCCTTACTATTCAATTTCCGAAATCATATGACATAAAAGAAAAGTTTACAGTGAACGGGTACAGCGATTTTGCAAGTGAAAGAGTATCACTTAACAGTCCTGATTACAGCGACCAGGTTGAATACAACATAACCACACCGTTTGAACTGGGTGCAGGATTTTCGATAAACCTGAAAGGGCTCATTGCAAGCCTGCAAGGAACTCTAATGGATTATTCGCAGATGAAATTCGAAGATGTAAACGGTCTGGGAACCACCCTTGTTGAGCAGTTAAACCAGGATATAAAAGATCAGCTGACAGCCGTATTGAATTACAACCTCGGACTAGAATATACTTTCCCGGTTATCGGGTTAAGACTGCGAGCCGGGTATATGGCTCAGCCATCACCTTACAGAGGCGATCCATCGGAATATGATCATCAGTATGTAACCGGAGGAATCGGATTCCTGGCAGATGAAACGATAGGACTCGATATTGGCGTCGCACACGGATGGTGGAAAAATTACGGTGATAATTACGACGTAAATGTATCAAGAACGTACCAGGACGTTACGGTAAATAAAGTGATTCTTACAGCTACTTACAGGTTTTAAGTAGTATTAAATACTTTATAATTGATTGAAAATTCAAAGCATCTTATCTTTCGGTAAGATGCTTTTTTATTTTAACAGGAGCTGTCATTAAAGGAATAGTTTTAAGAGCTGAAAGCAAAGATTATTATGTCTACTGCGAAGAAAAAGATGAGGTAATAAGATGCTTGCTAAGGGGAAAGTTCAAAAAAGACTTCAACCTTAAGAAAGACAAACTTTATTTAACTGATATTGTTGTAGTAGGCGACCGTGTTGAATTCGATCTTAATAAGGACGGTACAGGTTCCATCCACACGGTTAAAGAGCGGACCAACTATCTTTCGAGAAAGGCTCCCCGGATAAAAGGCGCAGGCTACCGCGGAGAGAGGCTGGAACAGGTAGCAGCATCGAACATAGATAACCTTTATATAGTCAGCAGCGTCTCTGAACCTGATTTCAACAACAAGGTTGTAGATCGCTTCCTTGTAACCGGAGAAAGTTCTCACATCAAAGTTAACCTGGTAATAAATAAAACCGACCTGGATGAAGAAAATCAAATTGAAGAATGGGCTGATTTATACAGATCGATCGGCTATGATGTATATTTAACAAGTGCCGAAACCGGAAAAGGAATCGATCAACTAAAATCTTCACTGGCCCTTAAAATAAACTTATTCTGGGGTCATTCCGGTGTCGGTAAATCATCCCTGCTGAATAAGCTATATCCGGAACTGGATTTAAGGACAGGCAGGATAAGCTCTTTTACCGATAAAGGAACTCATACCACGGTTACAGCAGAAATGATAAAGGTTAAACCCGGCACCTATATAATTGACACTCCGGGCATACGCGAAGTAGAGCCTTACGGAATAAGGAAAGAGGACCTTGGACATTATTTCCCAGAATTCCTTCCCTATCTTAATGAATGTAAATTTAATACCTGCACTCATCACCATGAACCCGGCTGCGCTGTTATGGAAGCGGTTGACGAAGAAAAGATCTCACCCTTTCGTTACGACAGCTACCTCCGGATACTCGATACCATAGAGGATGATATAAACTTCAGGTAATCCATAGCACAAGATTTTAATTGAAATTTTGATCTTTTTGTCACAAATTTACGATGTCTCAATAAGCAATATATATTTAATGAAAGATAACATATTTACCTCATCGGCATCCTCCTTTGCTGAATTCCTTCAAAAAAATGAACAATCATTAAAGTCCCGGCATGGACAAGTCCTTATCAGCTATGTTTTTCCAGCTGAAGAATACGAAATACTCAGCAGGATAAACACGCTACGGAAAAGGCAGGAGGTACTTTTTTACTTCGGGAAACCTTCAGGGAATACATTTTTCCTAGGGGTGAACTCAATATTAACCCTTACCGAGAAAGGCGAAAAGCGGTTTTCATCCCTGGAGAAGAGAATAAAAGAAACAGGAGAAAATTATATTTCAAACGGGAGCGATTACGATTTTTCAATTCCTCTTTTTATGGGCGGGATGAAATTTACAATAGAACACCCGGATGAATACTGGAAAGATTTTGAGGATTCAACCTGGTTCATTCCAGAGCTTATCTATGTTAACAATAACGGCAAATTTTATTTCGTTTTCAACTGTTTTACGGCTTCCAAGATCAGACCGGATGCACTCCAAACAAAACTTGAAAGTGTACTTAAAGTATTCTTTTCTGAAACATCGGTAGAAGAGTCAAAAGAATTAAGAGTACTTAAAAGAACAGGAGATGAGCCCAAAGACAAGAAGAAGTGGAAGAACCAGGTCACCCAGGCACTCGATAAGATAAGTGACGGAGGACTGGAAAAAGTGGTTTTATCGCGCAAAGTAGAGCTCATTTTCACATCAGAAATTTCCGCAGAACCGGTACTAAGAAGTCTTCTTGCTAATTATCCCGAATGCACACTCTTCCTCTACCACATCGGCAAGTCATCGTTTGTAGGCGCATCTCCGGAAACACTCGCACGCATTAACGGCAAGGAGATAATAGTTGAAATACTTGCCGGCTCAGCTGACCGGGGAAAGAACAACGGTGAAGACGAGGAAATTGAAAGAGATATACTCAGGAATGAAAAGAACCTGTCTGAGCATAAGATAGTTGTAGATAATGTTAGAGAAAATCTTCAGAAGATTTCCGGAAAAATTGAAGTAAGCGAACCGGGGATCAAAAAGCTGATGAACATACAGCATCTGAAATCGGAAATTAAGCTTGACCTGGATGACCAGATGTCATTCATAAACGTAATAGGAAAAATTCACCCTACTCCAGCCGTTTGCGGAGCGCCGCGCGACGCTGCCCTGAGCTTCATCAAGAAAACAGAACCTCATCAGCGGGGTTTATATGCCGGTTTAATCGGCTGGCTGAACCTGCAGAATGAAGGAGAGTTCGTTCTGGCAATCCGTTCCGCTCTTGCCTCGGGAAATAAGCTTATTGCTTATGCCGGGTGCGGACTGGTAAGCGGAAGCAGTCCCGATGAGGAATACAAAGAAACCGAATTAAAACTGAAACCATTTCTTACTATCTTCAATGAAAATTAACAGGAATACTTTCTGGGCTGAAAACTTCTTCAGCAGACTAGCTGATCTGGGGGTGAGGAACGTCTGCCTCTCGCCCGGTTCCAGGAGCACTCCTTTAACCTTGGCCGCGTCAACAGTTAAAAAACTCAGGTGTTTTGTTCACATTGATGAGAGAAGCAGTGCATTCTTTGCGCTGGGACTCGCAGAAGCATCCGGTAAACCGGTAGTAGTTATAACTACTTCGGGAACAGCGGCAGCCGAACTCTATCCTGCCATAATTGAGGCATACCAGCAGAGGATTTCTCTTATTATATGCACAGCCGATCGTCCTCCTGAATTAATAGGGCGTGGAGCAAA
This sequence comes from uncultured Bacteroidota bacterium, assembly GCA_963771705.1. Taxonomy (GTDB): domain Bacteria; phylum Bacteroidota; class Ignavibacteria; order Ignavibacteriales; family Ignavibacteriaceae; genus DATFVA01. The sequence goes on along the minus strand of CAVYUP010000002.1, from coordinate 65,124 downwards.
CCAGACGATTAACCAGCACAACCTCTACAGCAATCACATTAGTTATTTTAAGGATCCGGGACTTCCCGGAACATCAGCCTATGCCATAAAAAGAATAAGGAAATATGCGGTAGAGGCTTTCATTTTCAGCGCGGGAGGACCAGTTCATATTAACTTCCCTTTCCGGAAACCATTTGAACCCGACGCATATACCGATGAGCTGAATGAAAGAACGTTAAATATGATTGAAACTCACCGGGCTCATGAGACTAATGTCATTGAAAGAAAAATCAGACCGGGAAGAAACATCTATAAAGAAATTCTGCGTGCCGTAAATACGTCAAAAAAAGGTCTGATACTGGCAGGCCCGATGAAATACGACAAGGAGGCAAAAAAGCAGCTGCTACATCTTGCGGAGAAACTGGGTTATCCAGTTATAGCAGATGCCTGTTCCCAGCTAAGGTATGGAAACAGGTCGGCTAATATTATGATTAATTATGAAGCCTTCCTTCGAAACGAAGAATTCGTAAGATCAAACAGTCCTGATCTCATCCTTCATTTCGGAAGAACCCCTTCATCAAAGGCACTGGAAGAATGGCTTAGGAAAATATCCTCAAGGCGTTATATCATCAATGAGCATGGTGATCTCTTCGATCCGTGGAATAATTCTGCGGGAGTTTGTAAAAGTTCCCCTCAGCTTTTCTGCGGAATGCTGATGAACGATACCGTCGGGAGCGGCAATACTGAATGGCTCAATAAATTTACAAAAGCCGATGACGACGCGGGAAAACTGAAAGCAGAACTTCTGGCTAAAGCTTCGTTATCAAATGAGTGTACAATTATTCCTGAAGTTATTAACAGTCTGTCGGAAAACGCGCACCTGATTATATCCAACAGCATGCCTGTAAGGGATCTTGATTACTTCTCTCCGCAGACGAAGAAAAATATAATTGTGCATTCCAACCGCGGCGCCAGCGGGATAGACGGGATGATGTCGACTTCCCTGGGTATTCAGAAGGCTGTAAATAAACCTGCCATACTTATAACTGGAGATATGGCGTTTTACTATGACCTTACTTCCCTATCCACTGCTGTAAAGTATAAGATCCCTCTGATTGTAGTACTTATTAACAATGATGGAGGAGGAATATTCGGAATGCTCCCGATTTCATCCTACGGGAAAAAATTCAGGGATTATTTTGTCAATAAGCATAACCTCGACTTCAGCGCCATTATTAAAGGCTTCAAAGTAAATCACCGATTAATCAGCAGCCGGGAAGAGCTGAAAGAAGCTATGGCAGCCGCCTTCAAGGAAAAGAAGTTTACGGTGCTGGAAATAAAAACGGATATGAAGGCTTCCGTTAAAATGAGAAAAGATTATTTCAGCAAAGCAGCGAACCGGCCAGAAGGACTTAAATGAGAGTAAAGTATTCCAATGTATTTCTGAACGTTAACCCACCCGAAAAAACAGATAAATCCGCGGCCGATATATTCTTTCTTCACGGCTTTACCGGAAGTTCAAATGACTGGAATGGCGTACTGCCTGAAATAGACAACAGGTTCAACAAGTACACGATCGATCTGCTCGGTCATGGCAAAAGCGATTTTCCTAATGACCCATCCCTTTATTCGTGGGAACTCCAGGTAGAACAGCTTAACAAAATCATCACCAGTTTTACAGAAGAAAAGGTAATTCTCTGCGGATATTCTATGGGAGGCCGCCTTGCGCTCTGCTATGCTTATACTTATCCCGAACGTGTACTGGGGCTAATACTGGAAAGTTCTTCACCCGGCATCAGAGATAAAAGACAAAGAGAAAAAAGAATACGTGAGGATGAGCAGCTTTCCCGTATAATTTCTTCCATCCCGGTTAATGAGTTTATTGAAAGCTGGGTCAACAAAGAGATCTTTACTACCCAGCTGCGTTTCTCAGAAGAAAAGAGACAGGAAATAAAAGAGAGCAAGATGAGGAATAATCCAATCGGGCTGTCGAACTCCCTGCTCGGCTTCAGCACCGGAAAGATGCCCTCTCTCTATTCCCATGTGAAAAAGATGAACATGAAAGTACTTCTTCTTACGGGGGAACTCGACACAAAATTTACAACGTTGAATAAAAGCATAGTAACGAAATTTCCAACTGCAAAACATATCATCATAAAGAATGCAGGCCACACGGTGCATCTTGAAGAACCCGCGAAGTTCACCACCGCAGTTAACGAATTCCTGAAAGCCTACATCGACATCTGAGAAAGCTTTTTACTTTTTACTTTTTACTTTTTTGCTTTATCTTAAAGCGTAGTTAAATAATCATTTACCACAAACGGGGAGTAAAATGAAAACTGCCGGCCTTCTAATATTATCATTCTTTTTAACAATCAGTATCTCAGCCCAGACAAGCGGGCCCGAAGCGATCCAGTTTAAGAAAAATTTTATTGTTCATTCTGCGGGTGTGCCTGAAGAGTTCCTCCTTTTCGCTCCTGATACAGCAACTCAGATCCTTTTTAATCCTGCAAGAGCCAACGATTTCGGAAGCAGATTTGTATATGTAAACTATCTCTCGGATTATATAGGGAGAAGCTACAGGTATGAAATGTTTCCCGACATTTACACCGAGGATTATGTCAATATGAAAAATCCTTCGTTTTCCGTTGTCTCCCTTTTCGGTTCAGGTGAAGCTAAATGGCTTCTTGAATTTTCTAACGGGATAAACAAATATACCAGCAACCTGAACAGCTTCGATAGGACAAACAGGATCATTGTACCCGGAAGCTATTATGATTTGAGCGAATACAGCAACGAAGATCAGGCTACAAGCAACAGCAGTTTAACTTCCTTAAAGGTATCCCGCATTTTTACTATCGGTCAAACAAAAGTCTCAGCCGGAATTTATGGTATATTGTTCTCGAACGGATCAAGCGGGAGAAACAGAGATCTCTCCAATCGTACCTATCATTATGAGGGCACCGGAAGCGACAGCAGCTGGCGATACAGCCATGCTGATGAAGAGCAGATAATCTGGTTTGATAAAAGAGATAAGAGTCATATTATAGGGCTGGAGTTTACAGCCAGCGGACCCAGCTGGGACTATACAGGTTCTGTTGATTATCAAGTTCGGGACAATTCCATTATCCGAAACATCTATGTACTCTCAACGAGCTCCGACAGCATTTATAATGGCACTACAGCTTCAGATCTGCAGATAACACGCTCGTACAACGATGCAGCTCAGAAACCATCTTTTATTAACCTGAATAGTTTTTTCCGACATAACACAGACCTCATTTTCCCTGATGATAATCTTTTTCTCTCTGTTAAGGCTTTTTATTCATTTGGAACAATAACTTATAAAAGCGAATTTGAGACCAGATTTTACTCACAGATTGAGCCTTCGACCGGAGATACGGTATCTGCCATATATAATGATAAACTGGACAGAGACAACTGGGGGATTCAATTCTCAACAGGATATGCTATTTCAAAAAAGAGTAAGGATCTATCATTTCTTTCAGGAATCAGGTTATCAGGTCACCTGGAAAAATTTGGGTTCATAGATGAAAGTTATCACTACCCTGGCTACATACTTGAGACAAACACTTCTAGATCCTTCAATGCGGCTTTAACAATTCCTGTATATCTCGACTATACACCTGCAGATTATATTTCAATTTACGGCGGAATAAATTATTCTTACGGATATTATGAGAACAGAATAAAGTGGGGCATCGAGGGTCTTTCCAATCTGTCAGGTTCAGACTTAAATATATATAATACTGTGAGAAACAATATGTTTAATAACGGATGGACCTCTGCCAAATCAATATACTTCGGCTGCGAACTCCGGCACCCTTCAGGACTGAGAGCACAGTTCCTGTTCGACAGAGATATTACAAGTGTGCCTGATTGGAATGTATCACTTGGATGGGTTTTTTAACTAAGGATCTGATAGATATTTAATTGAAGATTTAATATTTGGTCTTAAATACCTGTGCTGTGCCGCCTGTCAATTAAGACTTCCATATACTATATTTATTCTAACTTTCACAACTTTTCAATATTTTTAACAGATACTTCTAAAAATTCGAGGTAAAGATGTCTTTTAACTGGAAAAAAGCTAAGGAATACCAGGATATTATTTATGAAAAAATGGATGGAATTGCCAAAGTAACCATCAACCGTCCCGAAGTACGCAACGCGTTCCGCCCGGAAACTGTAATTGAAATGTACGATGCTTTTGCAGACGCAAGAGAGGACCAGGAAACAGGTGTAGTTCTTTTAACGGGTTATGGTCCCGCCAAAGACGGTAAATACGCATTCTGTTCCGGAGGCGACCAGAGGATACGCGGCGACCAGGGTTATGTTGGAAAGGACGGGGTGCCAAGGCTTAATGTTCTTGATCTTCAGAAACTGATAAGGAGTATGCCCAAGCCGGTAATAGCGCTTGTTGCAGGCTACGCCATAGGCGGGGGCCACGTACTGCATGTAGTATGCGACCTTACGATTGCCGCGGATAACGCTATATTCGGACAAACAGGACCGAAGGTGGGTAGTTTCGATGGAGGGTTCGGTTCAAGCTACCTTGCAAGGATAGTAGGACAGAAGAAAGCCCGTGAGATATGGTACCTCTGCGATCAATACAGCGCTGATGAGGCATTTCAGATGGGATTGGTGAACAAAGTAGTTCCGGTTGAAGAACTTGAAAAAACCGGGGTCGAATGGGCGAAGAAGATATTAGAGAAAAGTCCCCTTGCAATCCGCCTGCTGAAATCAGCATTTAACGCGGAGCTTGACGGTCAGGCGGGAATACAGGAACTAGCAGGCAACGCAACTTTGTTATACTATATGAGCGAAGAGGCGCAGGAAGGCAAAAAAGCCTATCTTGAAAAGAGAAAACCCGAATTTAATAAATTTCCAAAACTGCCTTAAAAGAAAGACTAATGGAAAAGCAGACAGAAACTCCGACAAAAATTGAAAGCTGGATAATAGCGAGTCGACCCAAAACACTTTTCGCAGCTATAGTTCCGGTGTTTGTAGGGTCGGGAGTAGCAATCAGCGAAGGCATATTCGTTCCGCTGTATTCACTTGTAGCCCTTATATGCTCTATACTTATACAGATAGGGACAAACTATACGAATGACCTGTATGATTACACGAAAGGAGCTGACAGCGAAAAACGCAAGGGCCCGAGAAGAGTACTCGCAAGCGGACTTATAACCATAACCGAAATGAAACTTGCTATCGTCATAACTTTTCTTGTATCCTTTCTCCTCGGTCTCTACCTTGTTTATGTAGGGGGATGGATAATTCTAGCAGTTGGTGTTTTTTCAATAATTGCGGGCATCGCTTATACAGCCGGTCCTTTTCCTCTAGCATATAACGGACTCGGCGACATATTCGTTTTCGGTTTCTTCGGTGTAGTGGGAACCGTATTCACATACTACCTGCATTCACATCAAATAAATTTTGTATCTATGCTGGCCTCAGTGCCCGTAGGTTCGCTTGTAACGAATATCCTTGTGGTTAATAATTACCGCGATATTGAAGAAGACCGTGCCGCCAACAAAAACACGCTGGCCGTAAAGATGGGAAGAACTTTTACCCGATACCAGTTTATCTTCCTTATTGTTATTTCCTTTCTTATTCCTCTGGCGCTCTTTTTATTCTTCGATTATACCGTATGGATCTTTCTTCCGTATATAACGCTGCCCTTCGCGGCCAAAGCAATAAAGATGATCACCACGCTGGAAGGAACAGACTTAAACAAAACACTTGAGCTGACGGCCCAGCTTTCAGCTTTATTCGGCATACTGTTCTCTGCGGGATTAGCGCTATGACAAACCTGGAGCTTACATATTCCCCTTATCACCTTCAACTTTCGATGCCGTTCGTTACCTCCAGAGGAGAGATCAAAGAAAGAAAAGGATTTGTTATTTCATTAAAAAACATTTCCAAGGCACAGGGTATCGGTGAAGCCGCTCCCCTGCCGGAATTCGGATCAGAAAGCTTTGAGGATGATGAGAAAGCTCTCGCGAACATTCATCTTAATCTAAGGCTGGACCTTAATAATGTGATGCCTTCAATTGAAACCAGTCTGGCTGATTTTGACCATCTTCCCGCCTTAAGAAGCGGGCTGGAACAGGCGATCCTCAACCTGGTCTGTGTAGAAAAGAACACAACTTTAAGCGAACTATTCCATAAACCGGTAGCCAGGAACATTGCGGTAAACGGTGTGATTGGAATGCTGGGTAAAGATGAGGCGCTGAATAAAGCAAAGGAATTAAAATCAAAAGGGTTCAGAACACTCAAGATAAAGGCGGGCAGAGACAGATTTGAAGACGATCTTGCAATAATCAGAGAGATCAGGAAAGAAGCGGGAAGAAACACCAACCTGCGTATTGATGTTAACGGTAAATGGCTGCCCGAAGAAGCAGCCGTTAATCTTAAACAGCTTGAGCAATTTGATATAGAATATGCCGAGCAGCCGGTGAAGGATATCAACGACTTCCCTGTTGTAAGTTCTGAAACCACTATTCCTCTTGCTGCCGATGAATCTGTCAGAAGCTATAATGACGCAGTGAACATAATCCTTCCGAAGCTTGCCTCTGTACTTATCCTTAAACCTATGATGCTGGGAGGACTGACACACACATTCAGGATCATCGAGGAAGCGGAGAAGAACGGGATAAAGATAGTTATCACTTCCTCATTTGAGTCGTCTATCGGAAGATCCGCCGCTGTATTCGCGGCCGCTGTTCTGAAGCAGCAGACAGCTCATGGTCTTGCTGTTCACGATTATTTCAAAGATACGATCGTTAACGATCCTTTCCCTGTAGAAAATGGTTTAATAAAGATCGGATAATAATGATTTTACCCGGCGATATCATTAAAGAAGATACCGGTAACCGGGATGACCGTGCCGCCATAATAACACATTCCGCTGTAACCCCATATAAAGAATTTACCGAAAAAATACATAGTACATCCGAATGGCTGAATTCCATCGGAGTAAGAGAGAATACAAAAGCTGTGCTGATTAGCACCAATTCTCCCGATTACGTTATCCTCCTCTTTGCTCTCTGGAACCTGAACGCCTGCGTAATTCCGCTCAACATAATGCTATCCGATTCAGAACTGACAGGAATTATAGATTTCTCAGACGCTGAGTTTCTTTTTTACAGCGATGAGGTGAATCGCCGGCCTGATACAGAAATTCCTCAATATGAATTAAGGATTCATTCGTCCGGCAGCACTGACTTTAAGGCTCCCGGCATAGATCCCGATAAAATCTCGCTCATTATGTTTACCTCGGGCGCGACAGGAAGACCAAAAGGAGTGATGCATTCGTTAAATGATCTGCTGAACAGCGCAGATAACAGCCGGAGCCTGCTGAACCAAAAACCTTCAGACCGCTGGCTGGCAAGTCTTCCTTTTTATCACATCGGAGGACTCTCAATAATTATAAGGACATTCCGATACGGTTCATCCCTTATTATACCCTCATCACAGAAAAATGACGGTCTGGTAAGCGCTTTCGATAATCTCAAACCAGCATTCGCGTCTCTTGTTTCTACCCAGCTGAAGAGAATGCTTGAAAGCGGGTGGAAACCTTCGGCAGAATTGAAAAACATACTCCTCGGCGGAGGATTCGCGGATGAAGAACTGATCAAAGAGGCCGCAGCCGCCGGATGTCCCCTTTCAAACGTTTACGGTTCAACAGAAACCTCTGCTTTTGTTACCGCCAATTCCCCTGTAGGAACCAGCAGGAAGCCATTGTCTGCTGGAAAAGCGCTTGGCACCAACAGACTGCTTATTATAGACGATCAGATGAATGAAGAAGAAGAAGGCCGAAGCGGCGAGATATTTATTCAGAGCAATGCTTTGTTTCATGGCTATTATAAAGATGAAAAAGAAACATCAAAAAAATTAACTCCCCATGGATATCTTACGGGCGATGTGGGCCACATAGATAAAGACGGTGATTTGTTTGTAGAGGCCAGAAGAACCGATCTGATCATAACCGGCGGCGAGAATGTAAATCCCCTTGAGGTTGAGTCTGCGTTAAATAAAATGACTGGCATCAGCGACAGCTGTGTATTCGCACTTCCCGATATAGAATGGGGACAGATAGTTGCAGCGGCTGTGGTACTAAATGAGAACCTTTCCATTGAAGAAATAGCGAGATTCCTGAAAGAAAAAATTGCCAGTTATAAGATACCGAAAAGATTTTATCCGGTTGAAAAGATACCAAGGTCGCCGCTGGGAAAGATATTGAGGGAAAAAGTGAGGGAAGAGTGCAGCGCGTAGGGCGGGGGCATAGCGCAGAAGGCAGAGCGAAGGGGGCAAAGCGTAATGGGTAGAGGACTGAGAGGCAGAGGCCTAAGGTAAAACGCATTGAGCGGAAGCATGGGGCAGCGGGAGAGATCAGGTGGTGTGCAATTGCAAACCTGATTTTACTTCATCGATGATCGGCCTTTTCTTCCACTGCTTCTTATCAACGAAAATATGAACCGTCCTGACCTTATTTGTAATCTCACCACTACCGTTTCTGCATACATATGAAAGTTCAAACGAACTTTCCTTCAGTACACTCACACTAACCTCAACAGTCACTTCATCACCCGGCTTTAGGGGAAGCATATAGTCACCTTCCGTATGAACTATAGGCACAGCATACTCTTCATTATCCCAGTAATTTGATTTCAGCTTAAATGACCTGATAAGATCCTCGTAAGCCGAATGACATAATTCGAAAATCCTGCCATAGAACAATATTCCCGCAGGATCACAATCGTAAAAACTGATTCTCTTAGTAAACATATATCAATTAAAAATGAAAAATTGAAAATTGAAAATTGAAAATTGAAAATTGAAAATTGAAAATTGTGGAATTTATATCATCCTTATATCATTTAAAAACGGCAGGGAAGCCTTAACCTCATCCGCTTTTTCTTTAAGTACTTCAGCTGTTACAATTTTCTCTTCAGCCGAAACGGAGGCAAGTTCATTTCCCATCGGATCAATTATGCTGCTGTATCCGGGATATTTCAGCGTAGGATCATCCCCCACCCTGTTCACTCCCAGTACATAACACTGATTCTCAATAGCACGCGCTTTAAGCAATGTACGCCAATGCTCTATCCTTGTATCAGGCCAGTTGGCTATCACTATAATTAAATCTACTTTCTTTTTTGCATACCTGCGGTAAAGCTCGGGGAACCTGAGGTCGTAGCATATTGATAAACCCGCTGTTAAATCTCCTATCTTTGTGATAACTGTATCCTCCCCCCTCGTATAATTCTTATCCTCTGTAGAATAGGAGAAGGGGTGGATTTTACGGTATGTTTTAATAAGCTTCCCTTCGGGATTTATATGGACAAGAGTATTATAAAATTTCTTTTCACTCTTCTCTATTAGTCCTGCCAGTAAATGCACCGAGTATTTTTGAGCCGTCTCCGAGAAAAAATTAAAACTTTCGCCATCAAGTTCTTCGGCATAATCTGCTGCCTTCATTGTAAAGCCGGTAAGAGTCATCTCAGGGAACACGAGCAGATCCTGCTTCTCATAATTATGAGAGAGCACCCAGCTGATTTTATCGCTGTTCATTTTTTTATTTTCCCATTCGGGATCGTACTGAACTAATCCTGCTCTCATTGTTTAATTCTCACATCTTGTTTCATTTTAGAATTATTCTTCATATTATTTAACGTTCAAACTATAAATTACATTATCTATTCAACTAAAAAAAGAGAGGGATACTATGATGAAAAGTTTCTTTACCCTTTCAGCCATTCTGCTTCTTCTAACATCATTAGCCTACCCGCAAAAAGCTAAGATTACAACTGACATAGAGGGAGTAGAGCAGTTGTTCAGAAGCTCCCATGTTACACCTGATGTAATGGGAAGGATTAATTACATACCTCCGGCAGGAGCCAATAGTCCTTCGGAGGTTGATTCATTTCCGTTATTCAGCGGATTTCCTATAACAATTTCAGGAGCTTCAGTTGAAGGAGGAATCTTCTGCAATATGGATAACGATCCCGAGCTTGAGTTTGTATACTGTATCACGTATACGGTGCAGGCATTCAATATGGATGGAACACCTGTACCGGGCTGGCCTAAAACCTTACCACAGCCGACCCAGAGTGCTCCGGCTTTCGGCGACATTGACGGCGACGGCCAGGGCGAGATTGTTGTTACTTCTCTTCTTGGCACTTCACAGGGAAACATATATGCATGGCACAAAGACGGAACACTGGTAACGGGTTTCCCTGTCAGTCATGGTTACTCAACAAGAACACCCGTACTGGCCGATATCGACAATGACGGAGCTATGGAAATCATTGTGAACAAAAGGATATATCCGCTAGGCGAGGAATGGGCATATAAAGGAGACGGCTCCGTTCTATGGACACAATCGCTCAATCATGTTCCCGCATCCAGTGCGGCAGTAGGTGACATTACTGGTGACGGTGTTCCAGAGATCATCTGCGAATCATATCTTAGTCTTTACGCTATGGATAACACCGGGAACATACTGCCAGGCTTCCCGTTCGATCTTCCCTCAGGAGTAACGAATTCCTATTCATCACCTGTACTTGCAGATGTTGACGGCGACGGCATCCGTGAAATAATTTTCGGTTCACAGGCAGATAACGGACAGGGCTATGTTCATATACTGAAAAACGACGGCAGCGTTTACCCCGGCTGGCCTAAAATCACCGGAAACTGGGTATATACTCCTCCAGCAGTGGGATATATCGACAACGACAACATTCTTGATATTGCTGTTGGCGACCAGGTATTGAGCGCAACTCCCGTTGATTATGTATATGCATGGAATGTTAACGGAACAGCGTTATCAGGATTCCCTATCGGACCGACCAACGCAATCAACAGCCAGATCATTCTGGGTGATATTAATAATGACGGAATGGCAGACCTGATAACTGACGATAACGGCGCTCCCTATTATCATGGCTACAGCGCAGACGGGTCCATTTTACCAGGCTGGCCGATAATGGTTAACGGTGAAACGACCTTTTACGAAATGCCCGCGCTTGCGGACGTTAATGGCGACGGGATACTTGATATACTCGGAGCCGGAAACCGGGGATTCGGATCGACAGCCGAGGTGCTAATACATTTATGGAACACAGGAAATCCTTTTAACGGTGATAATTATACACTACCTGTTTTCCAGTATAATGAGAGACATAACGGCGTTTACGGAGATCTTAGTCTTACCGTACCGGTTGAACTAATATCTTTCACAGCATCTGTTTCAGGGAACAGCGTTGTGCTTAACTGGGGCACTGCGACCGAAACAAACAACCGCGGTTTTGAAGTAGAGCGGAGTACAGACGGCAATAATTTTGTAAGCACAGGTTATGTGCAAGGAAACGGCACCACAACACGCAAGTCTTTTTATACTTATACCGACGACAACCTAATCAGCGGCAAATATTATTACAGGCTGAAGCAGGTAGACTTTGACGGAAGCTTTACTTATTCTTCAATTGCCAATGCCGATATACAGAACCTGTCGTATGAATTATCCCAGAATTATCCGAACCCGTTCAACCCTTCTACCTCTATCGGTTATTCCGTTCCGGAAAAATCGGTTGTCAGTCTTGAAATATTCAATGAAATTGGTCAGAAGGTGAGGACGCTTGTGAATGGAACTAAAGAAGCCGGAAATTACACAGTGAACTTTAACGCGGACAATCTGCCCAGCGGAGTGTACATGTATAAAATGAGAGCCGGTAATTATAATGAAACAAGAAAAATGATTCTGATTAAATAGCAGAGGTCAAAAAGACATTGGTCATAGTGCTGAGGGCATAGGAGACAGGAGGCTTTGCTATGCCCTTGTGCTATGCAGTGTAAAATCTTCTTCTTATCTTTGCACCATAAAATTCTATCAACAAAATAATTACTTGTATGACTCCATCCAGGATTCCTGCTGCTGTTCTAGGCGCTACCGGGAGCGTGGGACAAAAATTCATCTCCCTGCTTTCCAATCACCCATGGTTCGAAGTGAAAATGGCAGCCGCTTCCGACAGGTCCGCGGGGAAAAAATATAAAGATGCCGTCAACTGGATTTTAAGCGATCCACTACCGCCCGAAATTGGCGAGCTTGAAGTTCAGAACTGTGTCCCCGCAGACGATATCAAAGTCGCATTCTCAGGACTGGATTCATCTGTGGCCGGAACGATAGAAGAAGACTTTGCCAATGCCGGTTATACGGTCATTTCAAATTCAAAGAATCACCGGATGGACAAATTTGTTCCTCTCCTCGTTCCGGAAATAAATCCAGATCATCTTGGACTGATCAAGTATCAGAACTATCAAAACAACGGTTGTATTGTTACAAATCCGAATTGTTCAACAATCGGACTTGTACTAGCTTTAAAACCGCTCGTCGATGCTTTCGGCATTGAATCTGTGAATGTCGTAACAATGCAGGCAGTATCAGGCGCGGGCTATCCCGGAGTTTCTAGTCTTGACATAATAGACAACGTCATCCCTTTCATCGGCGGAGGCGAAGAAGAAAAAATCGAAACAGAACCAAACAAAATTTTCGGAATCCTGACCGGTAGGGGTATTAAAGATCTTGATATTAAAATAGATGCCCAGGTTAACCGGGTGGCGGTAATAGACGGGCACACCGAATGCGTACAGGTAAAGCTGAAGAAAAAGGCCTCCAAAAATGAAATAGAGGAAATCTGGAACAATTTTTCAGGAGAACCGCAGAAAAAAGAACTACCTTCAGCCCCCTCAAAACCTATTTATTACTTCCATGAACAAAATTATCCGCAGCCTAAGATTCATCGGAACCTGGATAAAGGAATGGCAGTATCAATAGGAAGGCTAAGAGAGGACAAGTTTTTTGATTTCAAATTCGTAATACTTTCACACAACACGATGCGGGGCGCGGCGGGGGGTGCGCTTCTTTGTGCAGAACTAATGAAAGTTAACGGATTTATCGGATAGAAAGCACTAAAATTGTAAAAAATCGCCTCTCCTTCTCAGAAATGAGAATAAAAATTTGTATTTTAACAGATTCAATTAGCATTTATTTTTACACCTATAAGATTTCTTTATAAACCCCTAAGGTCAGTCACTATATGTTAAGAAAAGAGCTGCTGGAAAAAACATTTAAGTTTGATTTCGATCTTTTTAACAGTCTACAGGATATGTGTTTCATTCTCTCTGAGACGGCCGAAATCCTTGATGTAAATATCTCCGGTGCCATAAAGCTTGGGGTTCCATTAAACCAGATAGAAGGAAGAAAATTCTTCAACCTCGTTGAACCCGAATACACAGAAGCAGTTCGTAGAACATTTCAAAATTGTGTAGATCACAATAAAAGCGGAAGTCTCACGGCAAGGTTCAACTCTACCGACAAAAATGTTGATGCCAACGTAGTTTTTACTCCTACCCTTCAGCAGGTGGGTAAAGAAGAGAAGCTCTACTTCTTTGTAATGGCTCACGACATCACGGCCGAAAAAGAAAAAGAAATGAACCTGCTAAGGTTCTACAACATTGCCGAGAACACCGTTAATCCCCTGCAGATAACTGATCTTACAGGACGGATGATTTATGTTAACCCGGCATTTATGGAAGCAAGCGGCTACTCAAAAGATGAGCTACTCGGGAAAAACCCCAGTGTTTTCAGCAGCGGAAAAAATTCCAGTAAATTCTGGAAACAGATGTGGGATACCATAAACGCAGGTAAAGTATGGGTAGGCGAAGTTGAGAACAGGCGCAAAAACGGCGAACCATATTATACCCAGCTCCTTATCTCCCCGATACTTGATTCAGAAAAAAGGATATGGGGATTTTTCGGCATACACCGCGACCTGAGCGAAAAGCGTATGTTTGAAAAGCAGCTAATACACACCCAGAAAATGGAGAGTATAGGAACACTAGCCGCAGGAATTGCTCACGAAGTAGGCAACCCTCTCGCATCCATCTCAGCTCTGGTGCAGGTAGTTCTGAGAACCACGGAAGATGATTTTGTAAAGGACAAGCTTGGACTTGTAAGGAGCCAGGTTACAAGAATCTCGAAGATTATCAGGGATCTTGTGGACTTCTCCCGTCCGTCCGACTATGAGCTTCAGGTTATAAATCTGAATGAAGCTATAAAAGAAGCAGTAGAGATAGTTAAGGTAGGCGCTCGTGCAAAAGATGTTGATTTTATACTAGAGCTGGAGCAAGACCTTCCTCTGCTTCCGCTTATATCTGATCAGATACAGCAGGTCTTCATTAATATCCTGATCAATGCTGTAGACGCGATGTCGGAGGATAAGTCATCCGGCAGGAAAAAACAAATCAGAGTGAACACTCATATGGAAAACGAAAAAATCGTTATGAACTTTACCGATTCCGGTCCCGGCATAGAGGAGAAGAATTTCTCCAAGATCTTCGAACCTTTTTACACAACAAAGAAGCCCGGAAAAGGAACAGGACTGGGATTGTGGGTAAGTTACGGCATCATAAGGAGTTTCCAGGGAAACATTGAAGTTTCCAGCTTACCGGATGAATTCACAAAATTTACAATAACACTCCCTTTAAAATACGTAAAATAACAGGATTATATAAAAATGAACGAAAGAATACTCGTAGTAGATGATGAACAAATAATAAGAGAATCTCTTTCTTACGTTTTAAGTAAAGAAGGCTATAACGTACAAGAAGCTGAAAACGGAAGAGCGGCTTACGAAATGATTCTCAAGGAATCTTATGATATTGTAATTACCGATCTTGAAATGCCCGAGATGAAAGGCATCCAGCTCCTTGAAGAGATAAAAAAACTCGATCTTCACACTGTAGTAGTTGTTGTTACGGCCTACGGCTCGCTCGATACAGCAATTGCAGCGCTGCGCAGCGGGGCAAGCGATTATATCCTCAAGCCGGTTGAATTCGACGAGATGATAATAAAGGTAAAACGACTTCTCGAAATGAAAAACCTGCTTATCGAGAACCGTGTATTAAGGAAAGAGGTACAGCGTGAATATGATTTCGAGAATATAATCGGGAGCAGTCACGCCATTAAAAAAGTATATGAAATGATCGATACAGTTGCCGATACCGACAGCACTGTTCTCATTACGGGAAAGAGCGGCACCGGTAAAGAACTTGTTGCCCGCTCGCTCCACTACAAAAGTAAAAGGAAGAGCAAACCATTTATCGCCATCAACTGCGGCGCCATCTCCGAGAATCTTATAGAGAGCGAATTATTCGGTCATAAGAAAGGATCCTTTACAGGAGCGATTTCAGATAAAGAAGGGCTTATGAAGGCGGCCGAAGGCGGAACTCTTTTCCTCGACGAGATAAGCGAACTCCCCCTTCAACTCCAGGTGAAATTCCTCAGGGCGCTCCAGGAAAAAGAATATACTCCTGTAGGAACCACAATCTCACTCCCGGTGAACGTAAGATTTATCGCATCAAGCAACAGAATATTAAAAGATGAGATCGCGGCCGGCAATTTCCGCGAAGACCTTTTCTACCGGCTGAATGTAATAGAAATAAACCTCCCCTCACTTAAAGAAAGAGAAGAAGACATTCCCATGCTCGCGGATCATTTCCTCGACAAATACCGGAAGGAAATGAACAAGAACATAAAGGGAATAGACAGCGAGGCTATACGGGCCCTGATGAATTACGAATGGAAAGGCGAGATAAGGGAGCTGGAAAATGTAATGGAACGCGCCGTTATATTCTGCAAAAGCGACTTTATCACCCTGAAGGATCTTCCATCAGGATTCAAGCCGAATGATGCACCCGTCAACATAACAGGAAAGATGTCGCTCGATGACGCTATCAGGCGATATGAGAAAGATCTCATAATGAAAACCCTCGAGGAAAATAAACTCAACAAGGAGAAAACAGCCGAGGATCTGCAGGTAGGACTCTCAACACTCTACCGCAAACTAAAAGAACTGGATATTAAAACCTGAAATATCTTTCTCATTAATTGAAAAACATTTTTATCCTTCTTGTTATTTGCGAGAAACGGGCACTTTTTCAACAGTGAAAAAGAATTTACCCTCACGCACAAATCCGCTATAAACAACTAATTTGAATCATTTTCAGATAAAAGGGTTATTTGGCACGTTTATAGCCAGCCGAAACCATCATTCCCACGGTCAGTCCGGGGGTAAATAAACATTAAAACAGATTCATGAAGAACGTATTATTTTACAGTCACGATTTTAACCTCTGCTACAGCCTTCTAATGTACCTGCAGGAATCATATTCAGTTACTGCAACTACCAATCTGAAGGCAATAGGAGCATTCGCAGCCTCGTCTGATTTCGATCTGGTAGTTCTAGATGACGCTCCAGGCAAGGAGATCCTTGATCTATGCAGAGACCTGAGACAGCTTAAGCCGGGGGTGCCGGTAATCATTACTTATGTATTTGATAAGAAGATAAAAGACATAGAACCTTCACTCCGTCAGTATGTAACCTCCATATTCTACAAGCCGTACGATCTAAATGAGGTCACTATGAAGATGGCCTCTTTAATGGTATAAGCAGCACAGATATTAAAATTTCGTATCGAAACAGTCCTTAAGTCCCACTATCTCCATAAACCTTTCAGGATTACGCAGTATTCTGAAGCCGAATTGTGAATAAAGTTTGTGAGCATCTTTAGTTGCAAGCATCCACCTTTTCACAGTCTGGAGATCGGGATGAGTCATAATCTGCCTTATGAGCTCTTTAGAATATCCCTTCCCCCTATACTCTTCAAGTATAAATACGTCAGCGATATAGGCGAAGGCGGCATAATCAGTTACTACTCTCGCGAATCCTATTTGTACATTCTTCCGGTATACGCCAAATGTGAGCGAATTTTCAATTGATTTTTTCACAATTGAAAGCGTCCTCCCCTTCGCCCAGTAGGAACCAGAGAGAAAATTATAGATAATATCAAGATCAAGGAGTGATTTATCTGTGCTGATAACAATTTCATCCTGTGCCGGCACGAGAACCTCATAAAAATAAAATAGATCGGAAACATAAAATTTCCCGTTTTCATAACAAAATCCTGCCGCCCTTTGTACTCTGCCTCACAGCTCCTTTCGAACATTATAGCGGAATCAGGCCGAAAATCCATTCTAAGGATTGCGAAGGCCATTTCCAGCCTCTCCCATTCCTGAGAAAAAAATCAAAAATATGTTCATTTTTTCAACTATTTACGATTTTTATTTATGGTATTATGTTTGAATAATCTACAACCGAATAAACGTTACTCATTTAAGGAAATTGATAAAAATGAAAAATATTGTATTCTATTTGCTTTTTGTGGTGTCGATAGTTGCATTATTTGGTTTCGCATTTTCAATGGCATGATTTTTAATTAAACAAATGAGTGTTCTTAAAATTACTTTAACCGATACGCAGCCAGGCTGCAGATTCAAAACTGAGTTGATACAGAGATGAAGACGTTCTTATCAAAATTTACTGCCGTCAATTTGTTCTTTATAATTATTGTTAGTTTGTTCTTTACAGCGGTTCCCGTTAACGCTCAATCCAACGATGACTGTCTAATGTGTCATAGCGACGACACTATGACGATGGAAAAAAACGGAAAGGAAGTATCCCTTTACGTTAAACAGGACGTCTTTCAGCACTCGGTTCACGGAAAATTAAAATGCGTATCGTGTCACGTCGGATTTGACCCTGAGGAGATTCCTCATAAAGAAAATATTCAGCCTGTAAACTGCCTCAACTGCCATACGGATGCGAAGGTAATCCATAAATTCCATCCACAGATGGTGAAGGCAAACGGCATGAACGGAACCCCGGACGTATCCTGTAAAAATTGCCATGGTACACATAATGTATCATCCCCCTCAAGTCCGGATGGAAAATGGAACAAAAAGAATTTAGTAGAATCCTGCGGCAGCTGCCATAAGGATGCAAAAGCACAATATGTTCTTTCAGAACATGGAAAAGGTTTTGCGGAAGGTGTTGACGGTGCGCCCAACTGTATATCCTGTCATCAAAGCTCGATAGTATCTGTAAACAAAGGTAAAAACTCCCTTCAAACAAAGCTAAACCAGCAGAAACTCTGCCTGTCATGTCATCTCGACGATCCTAAAATCCGGGCCAAGACAACACCATCCGCAGGTTTTATTATGGCATATGAACAGAGCGTCCATGGAATGGCGCTCTCCAGGGGTAATGAAGACGCCCCAAGCTGCGTCAACTGCCACAATCATCACGATATTGAAGCACCCTCATCGGAGAATTCCTCCATTAACAAGTTTAATATTCCCTTTACCTGCGGAAAATGTCATACAGAAGTTTCCGCACAGTACAGGGAAAGCATTCATGGTACGGCACTTTTACAGAAGGATGTAACAGACGCGCCTTCATGCACCGACTGTCACGGGGAACACGATATTCTTAAACATACAAATCCTAATTCACCCGTCGCCTATCAGAATCTTGCGTCGAGGGTATGTTCGCCCTGCCACAGTTCTGTAAGACTGTCAGAGAAATACGGTATTCCTACCGAAAGGTACAAGACCTACGTTGAAAGCTATCACGGCCTGGCACTTAAAGGCGGATCAACCATTGTTGCAAACTGCGCGAGCTGCCACGGTGTTCACAACATAAAGCCTTCAAGCGACCCAACATCAACTATTAATAAAAATAACCTGGCCAAAACCTGCGGCACCTGTCATCCAGGCGCAAACGAGAACTTCACAAAAGGCAAGATCCATGTAATAATGAGCAAACAGGATGAACCCATCCTTTACTGGATCGCGACAATTTATATCATCCTTATTATTTCAACCATCGGGTTTATGCTTCTGCACAACATCTTCGATTTCATTAAGAAAGCCAAGATCAAAAAGATGAAGCAGAGAGGGTTGATAAAAGAAGAGAAACATGGTCACGCGCTTTACCTGAGAATGGCGGTGAATGAACGCGTCCAGCATATAGCGCTGCTCGTCAGCTTCATCACCCTGGTCATCACAGGCTTTATGCTCAAATTCCCTGATGCCTGGTGGGTATCGCACATAAGAGATTTAAATAGCGATGTATTTGAATACCGCAGCATCCTGCACAGGATAGCGGCTGTTGTAATGGTTGCCACCAGTCTCTACCACATATATTATATATCGTTTACAAAACGTGGACGGAAGCTCGTAAAAGACCTCTTCCCTGTTCTACAGGACGCGAAGGACGCGATAGCGGTAGCCAAATTCAACCTCGGGTTTTCTAACGTGAAGCCCAAACTCGACCGCTTCAGCTACATTGAAAAAGCTGAATACTGGGCCCTCGTTTGGGGAACCATAGTGATGTCTGTTACCGGCTTCATTATGTGGTTTGATAATACGTTTATAGGATTACTGACAAAGCTTGGATGGGATATAGCAAGAACCGTTCACTACTACGAAGCATGGCTTGCCTTCCTCGCAATTGTTGTATGGCACTTCTATTTTGTAATCTTTAATCCCGAGATCTATCCGATGAACCTCGCATGGCTTAAAGGAACCATCTCGGAAGAAGAAATGGCTGAAGAACACCCCAAAGAGCTCGAGAGAATTAAAAAAGAGCAGGGTCAGGCTGAAGAAAAAGAAGAAGAACAAGAACAAGACTTAGCTTAAACTGATTTTTATGACAACTACAGATTATGTGCGGGGAAGAACTATGCCGCTGCGGAAAATTACCTCAGAACTTTTGTTCATTACAATAATATTTCTGCTGTCATCATTTACTGCCGTTAAGGCTCAGGCGAATGATGACTGCCTGATGTGCCACGCCGACAATACCTTAAAGGGTACAAAGAACGGACACTCTTTTTCTGTTTTCGTAGATGAGAAAAAGCTCGGCAATTCAGTACACGCAGATGTTGACTGCATTATGTGCCACCAGGACCTTGAAGGAACCGAATTCCCTCATACCGAAAACGTTCAGCCCGCAAAATGCAATGCATGCCACGATGATATTCAGTCGCATTACGATAAAAGTCTTCACGGGCGGGCCAAAGCAAAGCACGACAACCTTGCGCCCACCTGCCAGACCTGTCACGGTTCACACGACATTATACCTGTAAAGAATCCCAAATCGAGAGTAGCGCCCATAAACGTTCCCTACGTATGCGGCAAATGCCATAAGGAAGGGTCGCCCGTACAACTTCAGAGGAATATCCCCGAAACTCACATTCTGGAGAACTATTCAGAAAGTATGCATGGGGAAGGTCTGCTTAAAAAGGGACTGGCAGTAGCAGCTACCTGCGTCTCCTGTCATACGCCGCATGATATTCTTCCTCATACAGATCCAAAATCTTCAATCGCAAGAAGAAACATCGCGGCAACCTGTTCCAAGTGTCATTCTGAAATTGAACTGGTGCACAGGAAAGTAATCAAAGGAGAACTCTGGGAGAAAGAGGCAAACGTGCTTCCGGCGTGCGTCGATTGTCATCAGCCTCACAAGGCAAGAAAAGTTTTCTATGATCAGGGGATGGCAGACAACGACTGCCTCACCTGTCATGCTAAGAAGGATATTAAGTCGAGCAAGGACGGAAGATCGCTCTTCGTCAACTATGACGAAGTTAAAGGCTCCATGCACAAGCAGATAGCCTGCAGTCAGTGCCACTCTGAAGTTAACAGTTCACACGTCAGACCATGCGACAGCATAACAAAGAACGTAGAATGTTCCAAATGCCATGAGGCTGTTGGCCAGGAATACGCTGAAAGCACGCACGGACAGCTCTTCGCAAAGAATGATAAGAACGCACCTACATGTAAAGAGTGCCACGGAACTCATGGTGTAATGGGAAGAAAAAATTCAAAGTCGCCTATCTTCGCAACCAACATTCCGGGTCTCTGCGGAAGATGCCACAGGGACGGTGAAGAGGCCGCGGTTAGATATACAGGAACAGAAAAAGATATTATAAATCATTACGTTGAGAGTATTCACGGAAAGGGACTGATAAAGAGCGGTCTTACTGTTACGGCTACATGCACCGACTGTCATACCGCCCATCACGAACTTCCGCATACTGACAGCACTTCAAGCATCTATCCCGGCAACATCGCCGGCACGTGCGGCAACTGTCATTTCGGCATAGAGGAAAGCTTCAACAAGAGCGTACACTCGCCCCTGATGACCAAGACGAATAAAAAACTCCCTGTATGCAACACCTGCCATACTGCTCATACCATTAAAAGAACCGACCTGGCCGGTTTCAGAATGGAGATAATGAACACCTGCGGAAACTGCCACAAGCAGATAGCCGAAACATATTTTGATACATACCACGGTAAAGTTTCGCAGCTCGGATATTCGAAAACGGCAAAGTGCTACGACTGTCACGGTTCACACGACATACTTCGTGTAACAGATCCCCGCTCACACCTCAGCCATGAAAATGTTCTTAAAACCTGCCAGAAGTGCCACGAGACTGCTACACGACAGTTTGCAGGTTACTTTACGCACGCTACCCACCACGATCCTCAGAAATACCCCTGGCTGTTCTGGTCGTTCTGGGGAATGACCATACTTCTTGTAGGTACATTCTTCGTAGCCGGTGTACACACACTATTATGGCTGCCACGCTCACTTCAGTACCGGAAAGAGCTTAAAAAGAAACTAGCTGAGGCTGAGAAGGAAGAGAATAATCCGGAAAACAATGATAATCCTGAGAGTTGAAAATGAATGATACAAAAAACGGAAACGGTAAAAGGCAGTTTCAGAGGTTTACCAGGCTAAACCGCGTTCTGCACATACTTATGATCGTCAGCTTCCTTAGTCTTGCCCTCACAGGGATGACGCTTAAATTTTCTTACACCAGCTGGGCAAAAACCCTTTCCCATATACTAGGTGGATTTGAGAGTGCCGGTTTTATACACAGGTTCGCCGCTGTTATAATGTTCGGAGTCTTTATCACACACATTACCGATCTTTTCATTCAAAAGAAAAAAGAGCATAAATCATTTTTCGGGATGATCTTCGATCCGGACGGAATCATGTTCAATAAAAAGGACTGGAAAGACTTTACAGGTTCAATGAAATGGTTTCTTGGTATGGGTGAAAGACCGCAGTACGGCAGATGGACCTACTGGGAAAAGTTTGATTATTTCGCTGTTTTCTGGGGAATATTTGTGATCGGTTCAACAGGATTATCGCTATGGATGCCCGAATTTTTCACACGGTTCCTCCCCGGCTGGTTCATTAATGTAGCCACCATCATACATAGTGACGAAGCTCTCCTAGCAACCGGTTTCATTTTTACCGTACATTTCTTCAATACTCACCTGAGACCTGAGAAATTTCCAATGGATATTGTTATATTTTCAGGTCGAATGCCCGTTGAAGAGTTAAAATTAGACAGACCTGATGAATATGCAAAGCTCGTTAGCGCAGGAACACTGGATCAACATATAGTTGAATCATACCCGCCTATCGTTGTAAGATCGATAAAAATATTCGGATGGATTGCTTTGTCGACGGGATTTAGTATTATTGTATGGATAATTTATGCAATGATCTTTGCCTATAAATAATATTCAAATCATCGAGGTACAATGAAAACCAAACGCTTCCCCGATACATTTTATAACACAACTACGTTTATCGGCGCCGCACTCGCGCTTCTAAGTTTCGGACTTATTCTTTTTCTTACAGTTGTTGAAGCATTCACCCCGCAGCCCAATGCTTACGCAGGAATTGTAACCTTCATAATACTCCCCGTATTCCTGATTTTAGGGCTTATACTTATTGCCATAGGAATCTGGAACGCGAGGAAGAGAAAGCACGCGGGCACGTTTGAAGAAAAAAGTCTGCCCAGGATCGACCTAAACGACCCCAAACAGAGAACGTCGTTTTTAATATTCGCCGGAGGCACGGTACTGCTTCTTTTCTTCACAGCCTTCGGTAGTTTCAAAGCATATGAGTATACAGAGACCGATCAGTTCTGCGGAACAATCTGCCACAAGGTGATGAATCCCGAATACACAGCTTACAAGAACTCACCCCATTCAAGAGTAGGCTGTGTTCAGTGTCATATAGGTTCGGGAGCGGGATGGTTTGTTAAATCCAAGATTTCAGGTTCATACCAGGTATACTCCGTTTTATTCAATAAATATTCAAAGCCGATACCGACCCCTATCTGGAACCTACGTCCTGCCCAGGGAACCTGCGAGCAGTGCCACTGGCCAAGGAACTTCTTCGCGGAGAAGAAAGTTGATTTTAATTACTACCTGTCGGACGAACAAAACACGCATTCTAAAGTTACGATGCTGCTTAAAGTCGGCGGCGGCAACAGCATCATTGCCAAGCAGACGGGCATTCACTGGCATATGAACATCGACAATGAAGTAACGTATCTGGCTGCCGATTCATCAAGACAGATCATCAACTGGGTAAGGGCAAAGAACAGGGAAACCGGAAAGGTTACCATATACAGCAAAGGCGACGTTAAGTTCGACGAACAGAAAATGCTGGATGAAGGTCTGCTGAGGAAGATGGACTGCATAGACTGCCACAACCGCCCTTCGCACATTTACAATCAGCCTAACAGGATGGTGAATGTATTTATGGGTATAAACAGCATAGATACTACCCTGCCGTATATAAAGAGCACGGCGGTTGAAGCCCTTGAAGAGCCGTATACAGACAAAGAAGTCGCGCTGGACAGCATTAAAATCCATGTGAATAATTTCTACGCCCAGTATTACCCTGACGCCAGTCAGGACAAAATTGACAAGAGCATACGTTCAATACAGGATATCTATAAAAACAATTACTTTCCTTCAATGAATGTAAGCTGGAAAAAATATCCAAATAACATCGGGCATATGTATTACAGCGGCTGCTTCAGATGCCATGACGGCGAGCATAAGGATCAGAACGGAAATGTATTATCGAAAGACTGCAATCTATGCCACACTATTATAGCACAGACAATTAACGACACAACGATGGTAAAGCTTGACGGTTTATCGTTCCAGCACCCGGTTGACCTTGGCGAAGATATCCAGGATCTGACTTGTACGGACTGCCACGGAGTGGAGTAAGGGCAGGGCGCGAAGTGGAGTGAGGAGCAAGGGGTAGAGAGTGTAAAGAGCATAGAGCAAGGGGGAGAGAGATGAGCGTGGAGGATATGGGGCAAAGGTGGAGACAGAGGGGTGGAGCAGAGAGTTAATTTAATATTGTTTCGAGAAGCTCTACAAGCTCTTTCTTGCTGAATGGTTTTGCGAGGTAATGTGAACAGCCCCCGCTCAGGATTTTTTTCCTATCCCCTGCCATTGCATAAGCAGTTACCGCTATTACCGGAGTATTTTTATAATCATCCATTTCGCGTATAAGCTTAACAGCCTCAAGTCCCGACATACCCTTCAGGTTAATATCCATTAGTATAGCATCATATTTTTTTGTTTTCACCATTTCAAGTGCTTCAGAGGCTGACATTGAATGATCAACACTGCAGTAATCCCTGAGAAAAAGATTTATTACATCAACATTTATCCTGTCATCTTCTACCAAAAGAAGCCGTGAATTTTTCTTTTTCACCCTATTATTCAATCTACTCTCTTTAGTCTCAACCACTTTGGCGTCTCCTTCCATAATTATATACGGCAGTCTTACCGTAAACACCGAACCCTTATCAACTTCACTCTCAACTATTATAGAACCATTCATCAGCTGAACGAACTTTTTGCTTATTGTAAGTCCCAGACCCGTTCCTTCAAACCTCCTGTTATAGCCCTCGCTCACCTGACGAAAAGGTTCAAATATAACCCCGAGGTCACTTTCCTTAATACCAATACCTGTATCCCTAACCTTAATTACGGCCTCTTTGCCTTCGACGCTCAGATCAATATCCAGACCTCCTTCCTGGGTATACTTAACAGCATTGTTAATGAGATTTCCCATCACCTGAGAAAACAACCTTTCATCCACAGCACAGACAACATTTGTTTTAGCTGCTTTGAACCTAACCTTTAGTCCCTTTTCCTCAATGGCGAGTTTATAATGGTTTAAGGATTCTTCAATTAACCCGTTAATATTTACAGAATGGAGACGCAGATCGATTTTATTTGCCTCAACCTTAGAAAGATCGAGTATCAGGTTAAGAGTATCAGTAAGCCTGTTAGCGCTTTTTAAAATCGTTCCGGCCATCTGTTTTATCTCAGGATCCTTAACATCCTCTGCTATCATCTGAGAATATCCGAGAATACCAATCATCGGGGTGCGGAGTTCGTGACTCATATTAGCGAGGAACACCGATTTAAGATTATTCATTTCCTCGGCCCGTTCCTTCGCCTCCTTCAGGTCCTCCTCCATTTGCTTTCGTTCGGTAACATCGACGATTATACCGCGAAGACCTATAATCTCATTTTCTTTCTTTACGGGGGAAGAATAAATCATGCTTTCAACTTCTCTTCCGTCCTTACGAATCATCCTGATCTCTTTCCCCCTTGTTTCAGAACCTTTCAAGATAGCATTCAGCCTGGCAGATGCTTCCACTCTATCACCAGGATGGACAAAAGAAAGCACAAGAGGTCTGCTTTCCACGTAATCTCTTTCATAACCCATAAATTCAGCGCCCTGGCGGTTTACGTATATCAATCTGCCCTGTTCATCTGTCTCAAATATTATCTGCGGCAGCGAGTCGGCCAGCTCCCTGTACTTCTCCTCGCTTTCCCTTAGAGCGGTTTCGTGTTTTATACGCTCGGTGATATCCTCAATCATAGATATTGTATAGAGGAACTTCCCATCATCATTATTAACCGCGGTTACCGTAGCGTTTGCCCACAAAACCTCACCGGAATTTTTCAGATATCTCTTTTCGAACTTCATACTTTTAATTTTTGCTGAAACAAGGTCTTGCAGCTGATTTTTACTCGAGGACCTGTCGCTGGGATGAGTTAAGTCGAACATTGAGAGTCTGCATATCTCCTCATGGGTATAGCCCATCATCTCCGCGAAAGCCTTATTCACATTAATAATACCTCCTTTAGCGTCAATGTTACTTATCCCGATTGGAGCTTCATTGAAAATAGAACGGTACTTTCTTTCACTCCGTTGCAGCGCCTCTGCGGTCCTTTTCCTGTCGGTAATATCGCTAATAATTGAAACCCGAAGTTCCTTGCCGTCGATGTTTATGGGATAATTATTGATCTCCACAATGAACACTTCCCCCGCTTTGTTCATATGCTTCCACTCACCCAGATAGCTGGCACGATCGGAGAAATACATATCCTTCTTTTTAGCCAGCCTATCTACCTCGTTTGAGGGTCGTATATCAGCCAGATTTTTAGAAGCGAATTCCTCCTTGCTGTAACCATAAAGATTCTCCGCAGCCGTATTGACTTCCTTAATATCGAAAGTAACAGGATCGTAAATTATAACAGATAAAGGCATCGACTCATAGAGCGCACGGAATTTATTCTCCGATTTTTCCAGCTCCCGCTGAACTCTCTCTTTCTCGTCCTCTATCTCCTTATTATGGAGAGCGTGCTCAATTGCAGTGGGCAGCCTTGTAAGGTTAGCCTTAAGAATATAATCATCGGCACCCCTCTTCATACACTCAACGGCAACTTCCTCGGTTTGCGTACCGGTAACAAGAATGAAAGGTATCCTTAATTTTCTTTCTTTAATAATTGTAAGAGCGTCGAGTGCAGTAAACTGCGGAAGGTTGTAATCAGCCAGTATAACGTCGCTGTCATTTTCCAGCTCTTTTATAAAATCTTCACCGGACTTTGCGTGACGGCATCCATATACCATTCCCGATCGTTTAAGTTCAAGATTTACCAGTTCAAAGTCACTATCCAGGTCTTCCAGGATTAATATTTTAATCTCTTTATTAACCTTCTTATTCATTTTCATTCATCTCTTATGATTTTACTTACTACTCTTCCCTTCCTCAAACCAAATCCTCAAATGAGGAGTTCAATATAAGCCAGTAAAGCCCAAGCTGTTTAGAGACCTCCTGGAATTCATCAAAGTCGACAGGTTTTCTTATATAACTATTAGCCCCAAGCGAGTAGCTCTGCACAAGATCCTGTTCCTCACGGGATGAAGTAAGTATAATCACCGGAATCAGCTTTAACGCCTCATCCGCCTTTATCCGGCGCAGAACCTCAATACCGTTCAGTTTAGGAAGTTTTAAATCGAGCAGGATGATGCTCGGATGGTCAGAGATATCCCTGCCGGTATATTCCCCTTTTCCGCGGAGGTAATCCAGCGCTTTTTCGCCGTCACCTATCGCAACTATATCTTTGGCAATATTGTTCTTCCTGAAAGCTCTTAATGTAAGTTCAACGTCATCAGGATTATCCTCAACTAAAAGTATAACTTTTTTCTTCATGTTCCCTTGTATATTTTTCGTGCAGAGTAAAATAGAAAGCGGCTCCTCTATTTTTTTCAGATTTAACCCATACATCTCCGCCGTGTCTTCTTATCACCTTGCGCACATTCGCCAGACCTATTCCAGTACCAGGAAAATCTTCAGTAGTATGAAGGCGCTGGAAGGGCGTGAAAAGCTTATCCGCATATTTCATATCGAACCCCGCGCCGTTATCCTTCACAAAACAAATACTCCTGCCGTCTGCTTTTGTGCATCCGAATTCAATCCTTGCCTCCGCCTGCTTTGAAGTAAACTTATAGGCGTTCTCCAGCAGGTTATTAAGGGCGGCAGACAGAAGTCCCTTATCTCCCCTTGTCAAAATGCCCTCTTCGATAACGAACTCGACCTTCCGCTCAGGTGATATTTTAACCAGTTCATCAGCAATTGACCTCACCATCCCGCTCAAGTCGACATCAGACAGCTCAAGATCTTTGCGAGTAATACGCGAAAGAGACAGAATGTCGTCTATCAGCTGTCCCATTCGCTGACTACCGGCACGAACCCGCGAAAGATAACTGCGGGCGGTATCATCAAGCTTCTCGACATAATCCTCCATCAGGGCCTGGCTGAAACCATTTATACTGCGGAGGGGCGCACGGAGGTCGTGACTTACAGAATAGGCAAAAGCCTCAAGCTCCCTATTAGCAGTTTCAAGTTCGTGTGTGCGTTCTCTAATCTTCTTTTCGAGGCTGGAATTAAGTTCTTTAATCTTCTTCTCCGCCACCACCCTCTCTGTAATATCGCGGTAATTCAACACGATAGCTTTAACTGCTTCATCCTCAAGCTGATTCTTCGCATCCACCTCAATAAACCTCCATTCGCCGTTTTTATGTCTGGCTCTCATAACGGCCTCAATTTGTTTCAAGGGTTTATAGACAACCTCTTTAAGAAGACCCGCAACATAATCTAGTTCATCAGGGTGAAGCACGTCGAGGGCGTGAATACCTACCAGTTCGTCCGGCTCGTATCCGAGAACTTTTTGTATTGCAGGACTCTCATAAAGGATATTGCCCTCCGCATCAAGCAATGCTATAACATCCGAGTTATTTTCAATAAGACGTTTAAACTTTGCCTCGGCCTTCAGCAGCTCCCGGTTTATCTTCTCCTTTTCAAGCTGTTCCTGGTACAAAGTTTTATAGAGCTTTGCCTGTCTGTTCCGCCATATTAGTCCTGCTCCCACCGAAGCCGCAGCAACAAACAGACCCGCAATTATGAGTATCAGGATTTCCTGTCTTTTAATGGGAGCATATATCTCAGCCCTGTCCACAGTTGAAACGAGGTACCAGCTGCTACCCAGGACCCTGTTAATCACCATTACAATCTTCCTGCCTTCATTTTCCGTCTGGATTACAGTGTCGGGCAAAGACTCTCCCATATTATCGGAAATAATCGGCGGAATTGAAGTAACCTTCCCGTAGATGCTGTCGGCAGGGTTAAACATCTCCATTATGCCGGGAATGTTCTGCATCAGCATAGTACCAGAAGTACTTTTATAAAAGAGGTTATTATTAAGCACCGGGAAAAGAAAATCCTCCGGATCAGACCGAAGCACAATGAATCCAGCGCGCCGTTTAAATTTTCCTTTAATTGACAAGGGGATAATATAATCAACATCATAATTCCCCTTATCTGAAGATTTATATAGGCCGGAAAAAATTATTTGATCTGTAGTATCCGCCTGTTTCAGCAAAGAATAGAATTCTTCTCTAAAACTTTTCTCCTGATTACCACCACTCCTCAGCAATAATTTAAGATGGGCGTCAAAGAAGAAAATATTCTCATAATTGTAGCTATTAAGGCGTGCATCCATCCATTTTTTCAACTCCTTAAGGTTCTCTGCACCGGGATGCAAGGAATAATAGTAAAAACGCTCAGCAGCTTCTGAACTTTCAATTATTACCCTGCTGTCGCCCATCCTTTCCTTTAGCCACGCCCCAATCCGTGCCTGCTTTAAATGACCTATGGCATTAAGTTTATATTCAGCCTCCTCCATGGTTTCTTTAAGCTGGTCACGTGAAAAGAAATACCCAGCGGCAAAGACGGCAGAAAATAAAAAAACAATAAAGGCCGCCAACACAGGCAGACTGTTCTTATCGATCTTGTACTCAGGTTTCATGCATTATCAAGCTTACCTGGCAATAGTAAAAATAAAATTAATATTAAAGCGAATTTAGTTAATAGAACAGGATATCTATAAAAAATAAAACGTCACCGGTTCTTTGTCCGCAAGATCAGGATCTTCTAAAAGAAGAGGGCACTTTTTTTTCGATGATCCACCGTATTAAAGAACACGGGACGTTTAAATATTTTATTATGAGGCCGCCCCGGAGTTTATAGAGAATATAGAGGATATCTGCCGGAGCAGCCCCGAATTGATTTCAGATTTTGATAGATAACCATCTGCCCCCGCGTTGACCGATTCAAGCTTGTATTCGGGGTGGTCATTAAAAGATAAGAGCAGAATTCTCGGCGGATTGTCCATGGATTTTATAATCCTGGCGGCTTCAAAGCCATTCAATCCGGGCATCTTTATATCCATCAGCAGCAGATCAGGTTTAAGCTTAGCGCACAATTTTACAGCTTCATTACCTGAGGCGGCTTTTCCGGCAATTTCAACGCCGGGAAAAGTCCTTACATACCTTGCAAGAGTTTCCAGAAAATCTACGTTATCATCAACCAGTAAAATCCGCAACCGAAACTCCTTAGTCTCCTGCGATGAATGTTCAAAATTTATATGTAAAACTTAAGGATTGAGGAAGAAGGGGGCAATCAGGGAAAACCTGATTTTTCAAGTAAAAAGGCAAAAGCAAAAAGGCAAATTTCTTTTCTTACTTGATGAGGCCTATTTTCATGGCGTATCTTACGAGGCCGGGGATGTCATTTATTCCGAGTTTCTTCATGATTTGTGAGCGATGGGTTTCGACGGTTTTGATGCTGATGAAAAGCTTTTCGGCAATTTCCCTTGTTGCGTTCCCTTCAGCGATCAGCTGAAGCACTTCTTTCTGGCGCGTAGTAAGTTCCTCCTTCTTTCTGAATTCTTCTTCCGGGGAGGAGGCCCGCTTCAGATACTCCCTGTATTCGTCAATCATTTCGCGCGGGATAGCTGGACTAATATACACCTTTCCGCTCTCTATTGTATCCAAAGCCAGTTTAAGCTCGCCAGGTGCTGAATCCTTCAGCAGATATCCGGAGGCACCTACTTTTAGTGCCTGTATCACGTACTCCTCATCAAGATACATCGAGAGGATCACCACCTTAACGTCAGGATGGTCTTTCTTAATCATCCCGGCGGCCTGTAATCCATTAAGTTCGGGCATGGCTATATCCAGAAAAACCATATCGGGTTTCAGTTCCGATGTAAGCTTAATTGCTTCACGACCATTATCGGCCTCACCAACGACCTCTACCCCATCAGAATTTTCGAGAAGAGATTTTATTCCTGCCCGCACGAGTTTGTGATCATCGGCTAATATAACCCTAATAGGTTTATTCATTTTTTATCCGGCAGCTTGCCATAATAATGGTTCCGGAACCTTTTTTTGATTTTATACTGAACTTCCCACCGAGGAGTTCGGCTCTTTCCTGCATACTTATTAGTCCCAGACTCTTACCCCGGGCAGCCAGCCTTAATGCTTTTTGAGTATCGAAACCTTTTCCGTCATCCTCAATAGTAAGAACTAAGGAACTTTTAGTTTCATTTAATGATACCCAAACATAACCAGCTTCGGCGTGTTTTGCAATATTCGTAAGGGCCTCCTGGGATATTCTAAAAAGAGTAATAGCGCATTCAGGAGGCAGAACATTTGAAATCTTCTTAAACGCAGTATTCACCTTAATTCCTGTTCTCTGCTGGAATTTATCAAGGTACCAGCGTAACGAAGCCGCGAGTCCAAGGTCATCAATTATGGCCGGCCTAAGTTCCAGAGAAAGATTTCTCACTACCGAAATCGTGTTTTCCACCAGGCTAGTGCAGTCATCCGCAAGCTCTATCACTTCATCCAGATGGTTCCCGTCCCTGATCCTCTGAAGGTCGATTTTTACTGCTGTAAGCATCTGACCAATCTCATCGTGTAATTCCCGGGAAATACTGCGTTTCTCACTCTCCTGCACGCTAATCAGCTTCGAGGAGAGCACCTTCAGCCGGTTACGGGCCGCAGTTATCTGCTTAAAGAGTTTCTCCCTTTCCTTCTCCGATTTCTTTTTTTCGGATATATCCTCAAGGAAAGACGAAATTCCTATAGGAGAATGGTTTGAATCTAACAACGGAGCTGCCGCAATACTTACATTTATTTTCTTACCATTTTTTCTCTGGCGTACAACCTCCCTGCCGGTGAAACTCTCCCCCTTCATAACTGTATTTCTCAGCGAAAGGTGCTCCTCCATTTTTTCCTGAGGCACAAAGGGAAGCGGTCTGCCCAGCACCTCACTACTACTCCACCCGAACATCCTTTCACTGGCGGGGTTCCACAATTCCGTATTTCCGCTGCCGTCGAGAATAACTACACTAAGCGGTGAATAATTTATCAGCGAGCGAAGCATCTCATTAAGGCGCTGGTATTCTGCCTCAGCCTTTCTCTGCTCAGTAATATCAGTTATCAGCGCAAGTCCCCCCGCGTAAACACTCTGCTCATCAAAAACAGGAACGGCATTCACCTTCAACCGTCTTTCCGATCCATTCTTATGCTTCAACCTGAACTCAAATGAAGTCCTGGAGCCCTCAGAATTTTCCCGAATATACCTTTCAGCACCTGACTGATCTTCTTCAAAAACGAAATCAGTTACCGGTCTTTGCTCTATCTCCTCACGACTATATCCG
The DNA here is from genome assembly GCA_963771705.1 of uncultured Bacteroidota bacterium. Lineage (GTDB taxonomy): Bacteria > Bacteroidota > Ignavibacteria > Ignavibacteriales > Ignavibacteriaceae > DATFVA01. Next base: position 32,954 of record CAVYUP010000002.1, on the reverse strand, counting down.
ACAATCTCGGCAAGCTTATTATTCACAAAAGTAACAATTCCCTCTGTGTCGATAAGAAGTATCCCTTCGTTAGCATTCTCCACTATCCTGCGGTACTTTTCTTCACTGTCTTTCAACGCATGCGCAGCCTTTACTTCAGCCGTAACATCATCAGCCAGAGTAAGCCTTGCAGGTCTCCCATTAAACGTAATAGCATGAGTAGTAACATCCACATTTATTATAACCCCGTTTTTCAGAATATGCCTCCACACCCCGAAGCGCTTCATCCCTTTCTTCTGTGTCCTTAACACTTCCTTCAGCACCGGAATATCCTCGGTGGGGCGAATATCCATAATTGTCATACTCATAAATTCATCTTTGGAATAACCATAATGTTCAACCGCCGATTCATTGACAGCAAGGAATCTGAATGTCTCCTCATCATAGACAAACAGAGGCAGGGGGTTTCTTTCAAACAGCATACGGTATCTCTCCTCGCTGTCCTTCAGGGCTTCCTCAGCAGCTTTACGCTTTGTTATATCGCGCGCAATACCGACCGTAATTTCAGGTTCGCCTAAAATTTTGAAGCTCTCCCCCTCAACCTGAAGATAATCACCACTTTTATTCCTCACCCTGAATTCAACCATCCCCTTCGTCTGCCAGCGGTTAAGCAGGGGAAGATCATCGCGATGAACCAGAGCCAGGGGACCCATCTGCCTGATCTCTTCCATAGTGTATCCGAAAAGCTTTTCGTAAGAAGGACTGATATATACATAGCGGCCTTCCGAGACCATAGATATCAGTTCGCTTGTATTCTCAGCTATAAGACGAAAGCGCTGTTCTGTGTTAAGGTATGACTTTTCAAGGTTCACTCTTTCAGTAATATCAAGACATATCCCCAGCAGTCCCGACGGTTTATCATCGCCCCTTCTTACCGGCACAAAATAGTTATCGAAATACCTCCCGGCAATATTTGTTTGACCCGCAACCAAATAACCTTTCATCACGCGGTTAAACGCTTCCATGGCATCGATAACCTCACCGTTGTTCTGAGTAACCTTAACCGACCCAAGCAAATCGTGGAACGAACTTCCAACCAACTGTCCGGGCTGAAATCCCGCCTCCGTAAGGGCCCTCCCCTCCTGCAGCACGAACTTTCCACCGCTGTCGAGCTCCAGCAGAACCATAGGAAGATTATTTACGATGCGGTCGAGTTTAGAAGACGATTCCTGAAGCTTCTCTTCCGCTCTGTGTTTTTCCGTTATATCGTTTATTACAACCAACCTCGCATCATAATCCTTATACTTCACGCGGGTTGATGTGTAGGAAATATAAATCCGTTTTCCCGATCTGCTTATTGTCTCAAACTCGGCACTCCTCTTTTCCAGCTTGGCCTGTTCAGTGACATTTATAAAGATGAACCTCTGGTCGGGCGGGACGAGAGCGGGAAGCTTAAGCATGCAGAATTCCTCAGCGCTATACTCATATTTACTTACAGCGGCCTTATTAACACGGAGAATGGAATAGTCACTTTCATCATAAATTATAATCGGCATGGAGTTTTCGTCGAAAATATTCCTGTATCTCTCCTCGCTTCGCTTCAGCTTTTCCTGAGTCATAAGGGATGAAGTAATGTCCTTATTAACAGAAACGTAGCCAGTCAACCTGCCTCTTTCATCGCGGGTGGAAAAAGTAGTCACCTCAGTAAAAACCGGCTCTCCATTTTTATTTCTTCTCGTTGCGGTCCATTTAACCGAACCGTCAACCGACATAACATAGTAGAAATTTTTCAATTCCGCGTCGGTCATTTCAGTCTTAAGAAGCTGACTTATATGCTGACCGACCGCCTCGCTTTTTGTCCATCCATAGATCCTTTCTGCTGTCTTATTATAGGCTGTAATTTCAAAAGAAGGATTTGTCACTATAACAGCGTCATTAAGATTGTCGAAGAGTCTTGATCCGAATTCGTAAGAGGAAAAGGAATCGTCGGCTCTGAAGCTTATTATTAACTTATCGTCGTCAAATTCATCCGCACAAAGTTTATGAGGAACGGAAGTACTGTTGTCCATCCTGAAATAGAAATTGGCTGATCCTGATGAGGCGCTGAGAAAGGACGAGAGTTTTTCCTTTTCCTGCGGGGTGATAAGATCGAAAAGACTAAGGAATGCGCCGTCGCCATCCGGGAAGATGGGAGCATCCGACTGCTGACGGCTGGTAAGGGGAGCAGGAATATTTAGCTTCTCCGCGGCTTTGTTAATGAAGTGGATCCGGCCTGAAATACGAGCCGCGATAAGGACGGGATCGGGGTTAACATCGATTAATCGTTGTATTTGATCGGTATTCATAGTGTAGTTATGGATATTTATTTAATGAGGTAATTTAAGGATTGGGAGGGAGGGAAATCAAGGATAAAGGGGGGTCAAGGAAAAAGTAAAAAAGAAAAAGGCATAAGGAATAGAGGGCCAAGGGTATGGGGCCGGGTGCAGATGGCCCGGGGCAGAGGCTGGGGCTGCTGGTAGAGGGAAAGGGGCCCGGGGTAGAGGACAAAGGCATGGGGCTTAGGGCATATTGGGTAAGGAGAGGGATTGCTTCGCTGGGTTCACGATGACTGGTGGGGGGAAACAGGTATCCGTTGATTAAAACAGACGATAATGCTAGTAAAGGAAAATTAAGGAAAAGGAAATTGCCGGATCCCCGGGCTAAAGACCGGGGAAATAAAGGGGGGAAGCAAGGGAAAAGGAAAAAGTAAGGAATAGAGAGCCAGGGGTATGGGGCCGGGTGCAGATAGCCCGGGGCAGAGGCTGGGGCTGCTGGTAGAGGGAAAGGGGCCCGGGGTAGAGGACAAAGGCATGGGGTTTAGGGCATATTGGGTAAGGAGAGGGATTGCTTCGCTGGGTTCACGAAAGGAGAAAGTAAATAAGAGGAGAATTAATATGGAACTAGGGAAAAGACGTAGAATTTAAAGTGCTGAATTTAAACGAGATTCAGTAAAATTAGTCATAGAAGGGGGTCGGAGAGCCAGCGAGGCAGCAAAGGGGTTGGGAATAAATGAAAATGTACTATATAGGCGGCTGAAACAATACAGGGAAGATCCCAAGAATTCATTTCCAGGAAACGGACGATTAAAGCCAGAGGAAGAAGAGATGAGAAAATTAAGGAAAGAGGTAATGGACTTAGAAAACAAGGTTTTAAGTGCAATAGGAAAAGAGTGGTAAGAATAATGCGAGTGCACAGAATAAGGGCCAAAAGAAATAGGAAATTTAAAGTAACTACAAATTCCCGGCACAATTTCCAGGTTGAATATCATGATCAGTCTTCGAGGGAGAAGGTTACTTTTACTATTGTGCCGTTGTCGGATTTAATTTCGAAGGTGCCGTCAAGCTGATCAATAAGAGTTTCAACCAGCTGGAGGCCGAGGGAGTCGTTCTTATTAAATCCCTCTTCCGGAAGCCCCACACCATTGTCCTCTACAATCAATTCATAGCTGCGTCGGCGGGACGGCTGCTCATCATCGGCAGTCGAGGGATCCTGCTTTATACATACGCAGATCTCGCCGCTGTCCCTTCCTTTAAAAGCATGCTTGTATGCGTTTGAAGCCAGCTCATTTATAACCAGTCCCAGCGAAATAGCACTATTTATATCGAAAGAAATATCTCTTATGTCAACCTTTGTCTGAATATCCTTATCCTTCAATCCGTACGATATCACCAGATTATCAAGCAAGTCATTTACGTAGGTATTGAAATCGATATTGAAGAGGTCCTTCGACTGGTAAAGCTTCTCGTGTATCAGGGCCATAGACCTAATCCGGTTCCTGCTGTCATCGAAAATTTCCTGAGTACGCCTGTCGCTTATTGTCTTGGCCTGCAAGCTAAGCAGACTCGATATCACCTGCATATTATTCTTCACCCTGTGGTGTATCTCCTTCAGCAGTATCTCCTTCTCCTTCAGCGAGGCGCTCAGCTGCTGTTCAAACTTTATCTGTTCTGTGATATCGATATTTACACCGCGGAGTCCGATTACCTGTCCGTCAGAATCACAGATGCAGTTCGACTGAGACTCAATCCAGAGAACCGATCCGTCCTTCGCAATCCATCTGTATCTGTCCGTCATCGGTCTGTTCTCTCTGTACTGAAGCTGTGCGTTTTCCGTAACCTCCTCAATATCATCAGGGTGCATAATTTCTTTCCAGAATTCAGGGCTGCCCTTCCACTCCTCTATCGAATAGCCAAGAAGTTTCTCAACATACCTGCTTATAAACGAGAGCCGATATTCAGGCGAACCAGGCAAACCGTAGGTCTCCCAAACAACTCCCGGAACATTCGCAATAAGATTATCGATGCGTATGCGCTGCATTTCGAGCTGACTATAAAGCCTGACGCGTTCCACTTCAATTCTCTTCCTCTCCGTAATATCACGCGATATCCTCACCGTGACAACTTTGCCGTGGTAGTTAACCTTAAGGCTGCTGCTCTCAACCCACACAAAACCGCCGTCACGCTTCCGATAGCGAATCTCTATTACACGCTGGCGGACATAATCATCAAGAAGACTGAGGTCCTCTTCATATACAAGGTTGTTAGGACTAATTTTCCCTATCAGTTCATTCTCCGCATACCCCAGTTCTCTAATAAGTGACGGATTAGCATAAATGAATATATCATGCTCATCCAGCAACGATATAAAATCACTTGAATTTTCAGTTATCAACCTGAACCTTTCCTCCGACTCCCTCAGGTCACGTTCAATCTTTTTCCGGTACCTTATCTCCTGCTGCTGAAGTTTTATTGTCTGTTCCAGATTTTTATTCAGCTCGCCTATCTGGCTGAACAGCGAAGCATTATCAATCGCCATAGCGGCGCGGATCGCAATATCCTCCGCGAATCTGAGATCATCCTCATCATAATTCTTACGCGATTCCGCCGTACAGAGCGTGAGCACACCCAGCACCTTTCCACGCACCTCCAGCGGGACGAGCATTATCGATCTTATCCCGAGCTTTTTAAATATCATGTAAAGCTCTTTATCCTTAATCGTCCTGCGCAGAAATTCATCGCTGAGTTCAGAATAAAGTTCAGACCTTCCGGTTCTGAGAACATTAGGCACTCCGGTGGGCTCATCCATTTTAGGAGGATACTTATTCTGAAGCTCTTCAGCAAACCGCACCTTTTCAGGGTCATTATGATATACAAGCAACCGTTCTATCTTATCCCCTTTTTTAAGATCAACCGCAAACCAGTCGCACACTGCCGGTGTAAGCAGCTGCGCCAGCGACCCGATAGTTTCGCTATAATCAAGAGAAGAATTCAGAATATAACTTGCCTCCGCAAGGTACTTAAGCTTTGCCTGAACCAATTCAGCCTGCATAAGAGCTCTCTGCTCATTTGCAAGCACCCTTGAAAGTTCAACCTCATCCTCTTTTCGTTCAGAAATATCAACAGCGGAGCCGATATAACCCTGGAACACGCCATCAAGAGAGTAGCGAGGCACTCCGTGCGTCATCAGCCATCTTTCCCTGCCGTCCCCTCTCATCAGGCGGAACTCAAAATGGAAATCATCTTTCCTGTCGAACGCGTTATTAAAAGCATTTATGAAAGCCCGCTGGTCGATTGGATGAATACCCTCCAGCCAGCCTTCTCCAACTTCCTGTTCGATTGTCCTGCCTCTGAAATCGAGCCAAGGCTTATTGAAGTAATAAAACTGACGATCCGCTCCGGCTGTCCATATCATCACAGGTGCAGTATCGGCCATTACCCTGAAACGCTGCTCACTTTCTGAGAGCGCGCGTTCAGTATACTTCCGCTCGGTAATATCCACAATGCTGGCTATCGTGTAAGGGTAGGGGGAATTCTCATCCGGAAAATTTGAAATAGAATAAAGAAAGATCGGTTCACCCGTAAAAGTTCTAAGTTCGTATTCAGTTTCATAATGCTTTCCGCCGTTAGCACGAACGAGCAGGAGTTCGATGAATTTTTCCTTAAAATCATCTGTTAAAATATCACCGATATTCTGAAGAAGATGCTTTTTACTGGCCGCTTTAAACATCAGTACCGAGCGCGGGTTCGCGTCGATCAGCCGCATTCTGTTATAGCAGGCAGAAACAAATTCAGGGTGCTCGTTAAAATATTTCCTGAAATTCTGTACGCCGGCGGCTTTAAGCTCATTAAGCATTTCCACCATTAGAGAATCATCGGCCTCCCATAATGATACTGCTGTCGATTCAAAGATGCTCCTATAACGGTACTCATTCCGTCTGAGTTCACCTTCCGTTTCAATTCTTTCTGTTATATCATCGGCGATACCAATCACCCTGGTAACCCGGCCGGACTCATCCTTAACAGGAAAAGCGCGTTCACGGAGATATTTAAGCTTTCCGTCAGGTCTGATTATTCTGTAAGTATAGTCGGTGGGAATCCCCCTCCGCTGACTGGCTATTGCCCTTTTAGCCTTGCCGCGGTCCTCCTCAATAATATAATCGAGATACGCCATAGGATTCTGGTAAATATTCTGCACGGGCTCGCCGAAAACCTCTTCGTAAGCATTACTCATAAAAAGAATCTCAGGTTTCGAAGGATTACTTACATAGAAGACCTCAGACAGATTTTCAATGAGATGTTTAAACACAATCTCATTTTCCTGCAGCCTTGCCAAAGATTCTTTAGTCTTTGTAATATTCCTGGCAATAGCCGAAGCACCTATAATCTTCCCCGAAATATCCTTCAGCGGGGACACAGTAATAGACACCCAAAGAATCCTGCCATCCTTCGTTTGTCTTCTCGTTTCATGATGATCGAAGCGCTCCCCCGTGGCCAAAGTTCTCATTATCTCTTTAATCTCATCCTTTTTATCAGGCGGAGCGATAATATTTATATTCCTGCCTATCACCTCCTCCGCCTTATAGCCGTACATACGCTCCGCGCCCTTATTCCAGCTGAGGATGATGCCATCCATGTCCTTGCTGATGATCGCGTCGTCTGAGGACTCAATAATTGAGGTAAAAAGAAGGCGAAGATAATCGGCGGATGGTTCCGGGGCAGCCGGGATAACAGTTTCAAGCCGTGCAGGTTTATTATTAAAAGTGATATCCCTCGTCTTTACGGTAAGGGGAAATCTTGTTCCGTCCTTTTTGCGGTGATACAAACGCGAATGGCCGTTAAGCTTATCGGGAGAATTTATCTCGTTAAGCGAACTATCGTTAAAAAGATCGGAGAGTTTAAAAGAAAGTAGTTCGGAACGTGAATAGCCGTAAAGATTCACCGCTGCTTCATTAACCTCGAGGATCCGGTAACTTTCAGGATCAAAGATAATTAGCGGAAGCGGGTTAAGGTCGAAGAGCGACTTATAGTCTGTTGAGGTTATAGTATTCATAAAGGAGCAACAGTTCACCCGCGACGGCAAACTGACAGAATTCAATTTTATTAAATGATTACCTTTTTTTGTCAATTGTCAAATGATTATATAAAAACGTTCTTTATGGAAGACGTTTTAATCCGGCAACGACAGACGAATATAGAAAATGAGGATTAACATGCACGTGAGAAATGACACAGGAATGACGATGGGGGAATCAAGGAGGAGGAGGGAATGGGGTAAGGAGAGGGATCGCTTTCCCGCTCGAAGCGGGACAGGCTACTGCGTTCGCGATGACGGGAAGGGAAGGTGGAGGGATTGCTTCACTGGTACGCAATGACTATGGGGAAGAAGGAAAAAGGGAAAAGGGAAATCAAGGAAAAAGTGGGGGAAAAGCAAAAAAAACCCCGACTTGCGCCGGGGTTAAAGAAACTTGCTATCCTGCAATTATATTACTTCATCAACATCATTTTTTTGCTCATCAAATAACTCGATCCATCAACACCCTTAGCCTGAAGAGTATAGAAATAAAGACCACTTGAGAGATTTGAGGCATTGAAATTAACAATGTGACTGCCTGCCGTGAAAGTATTATCTACTATCTTAGACATTTCCTGTCCCAGCGAGTTGAATACCGTAATCTTAACACCCGCGTCAACCGGAAGAGCGAAGCTGATCTGAGTTGTAGGGTTGAAAGGATTAGGGAAGTTCTGTGAAAGCTGGTATGAAGCAGGAGCATCAACATTAACAGTAACAACATCAGAATAAACAGAAACACCGTTAAAGTCGAGCTGTTTCAGTCTGTAGGAAACAGTACCATTCAGTACGTTCTTATCAACAAAGCTATAAGAATGTGACTGAGTAGAGGTTCCATGACCTTTAACAAATCCAACCGTAGCAAAATTCTGTCCATCAACAGATTTCTGAATTTCAAAACCATTGTTATTTGTTTCAGTAGAAGTTGACCATTCTACATTAACCTGGCCCTGAACACTATATGCATTAAAAGATGACAATTCAACAGGAACGACCATATCACCTGTAACGCTCATAACAATATTCATATCCGGGAAACCGATAGCAGAGGTAGCTGTAGGAGTTGTTATACCGCAGTCACCTGCCAGAAGATAAGAAGGAGCTGATTCACCAGCAGTGTTTGAACCGATATAAAAAGAATTACCAGCTGTCTGACCATCAGGTGTGAAGATCTCAACAACCAGCTGAGAACCTGCGGGAGCAACGCCGCTTACATCGAAAGTATAGAGAGTAAGTGACTGATCAGGAACGCTGGCATCTACAGTGCCGATAAGGGTAAGAGAACCCGGATAGCCTGCAGGAAAAACCTGACTTGAAGTATAAAGATTACAGGTAACGGGCTGAGTTCCGGTAGCGCCAATTGCCTGTTCAACACCTATTTCTACCTGTGAGACGGTGAAATCATCGGTAATTCCGAAATCAGAAAGGGTGAATGCGCGGAAGTAGCTGTTATCAGCGTGAAGACCACCGGCATTACAGGAAACTGAATTTCCAGTAACAATATTAACAGGATCAGTAGATTCTGTAATTGTCATAGAGTTCGGAGCCAAAGGAAGGACCATCTGTCCTTTAACTTCAGAAGGTGGATTAGAATTAACACTGATATTCTGAGCATAAAGAAATGATCCGAACGCCAGTGCAAGGACAAGAGTCAAAGTTTTGTACATGAATACCTCGTAATAGTATGTTGTAGAAATGTAAGAAGATATAAAAAATCTTCGGAACTGAAGATAATAAAATTCTGATAAAGAAAAAGGGGGACGGGGAAAAGGAGCGATGACCACATAAAACACGTTCGGGAAGGAATAATTCTTTTACCTTAGGGGTGACAAAATGAATAATAAGGGAAGCTTTAATGAAACTCGCAATTACATCCGACATACACCTCGGCAATGCCCTATGCTCACTTGTTGAATGGAACGGAAATGAATATGCTGAAGGATCAAAGTACCGCGACTTCTGTGAAGCGGCAGGAACCGGAAATGACTACCTCATCCTACTCGGCGACATCCTCGATTTCTCGGTAGCCGGCTACGAAGACGCATACGCCGCCGCAAAAGTTTTCTTCACACTCCTTCAGAAGGATAAGATAGCAGATCAGATTATTTACGTTCCTGGTAATCACGATTACGATATCTGGAACATAGTTGAGAATGAGGTGAACATTACTCTCCAGATAAGGGAGGAGAAAATCCCGCGCAAATTCAGAACGGCAGTACCAGGGATACTGGATGACAGAACAAACACACGCAGTCCCGGCCTCACGCTTCCCGGCGTCGGGAAAAGAACCGACGGTCCTTACACATACGGCGGATTATTTTTAGATCATATAACAGACGAGCCATCAAATTTTATATTCGCTTATCCCAACCTATACCTCGCTTCCGATGACGAAACATTCCTCATCACGCATGGGCAGTACCTGGGAAGCTACTGGTCGCTCCTCTCCAAATTTGCACCGGCCGCTTTCGGCAATGACCTTAAGCTCGGAACTCATATGGACATCAAAGAGATGGTGGGAATGAACTTCCCATTCAACCAGTTCGCCTGCTCGGGGATAGGCCAGGCGGGAATCCTTTCAGAAACACTCTCCCGTGTACAGCAGGAAATAAAAGCGGGCAAAACAAAAAACGCGCGTCATTACCTCGACAACCTGGTAAGCTACCTGGATGACAATGTATTTGTTTACAGGAAATGGTATCAGCTGCTTCATGAAGCGGCGTCGGGCTTTGCGATGAATAAGGCAAAGAAGATAGTACTGGGAATGCTCGCCTCAGAAACAAAAGTACGATACAATAAAGAATACTTTATGCTGCCTGAAGTACAGGAAAGATTTTTTACTTTCTATAATGCCTGTCTTGTCGAAGCAGAAGAACTGAAACAAATCCACAATATTGACATCCCCGTCCCTTACAAAATGATTTTCGGGCACACACACGTACCAGTAACAATGGATAATCCGATCATAATGCACTCCCCTTCCGGCACACCCATCAGTTTATGCAACACCGGAGGCTGGCTATGGAAGCAGACCAGGGAGAAAAAAGTATTCCGTGGCGCGGAAGTATTCAAGTATGAATCGGGACAGGGAATCTCCCATATCAGCTGCGGCTGAAAGGGCCGCTGGTGACCGCCATCAAATAAAGGGCGCATAATGCTGATCCAGAGCGATATAATTTGAAATAGTTCAGGAATCTTCAATAGTTTGCTGGTATATTAGGAACATTACCATTGCTCCGGTTCAGATAATTTTATTCTTAATAAGGATTAGTCTAGAATGAATAAGGAACACAAAAAGGACGACACTTTTAATATATTCGCTACAAATCTTTTACAAAAAAGAAAATTACACTCAATCAATTCCTCACTAAAAACGGCATCCATTGAGTTTATAAAAGAAATCATCACCTTTTTATTCCCCCACTTTTCAACAGAACCATTATACGATACCAATGATGTAGTTCTGAAATTGAGATTACTAAAAAAGGACCTGATTACTTTGTTGATGATGAGGAACGGCAGCAGCAGCAACGAGAATATGACGGGGATAGTTGAGGACTTCATTGAAGAAATCCCTGCCATAAATGACATGCTCTGGAATGACGCTAATGAAATTTATAAAGGCGATCCCGCGGCGGAAAGCATAGATGAAGTAATTTTAGCCTACCCCGGTTTTACCGCGATAGCGATTTACCGGTTCGCCCACAAATTATACGAACTGAACGTGCCGATCATACCCAGGATCTTAACCGAATACGCGCATGAACTAACAGGAATAGATATCCACCCGGGTGCAAAGATAGGATCACCCTTTTTTATTGATCACGGAACGGGAGTAGTAATAGGGGAGACCACCGAAATAGGTAAGAACGTAAAAATTTACCAGGGTGTTACCCTCGGCGCGTTAAGCGTTGAAAAGTCGATGTCGAAATCAAAGAGGCACCCAACAATCCAGGATAATGTAATCATCTACTCTCAGGCTGTTATTCTGGGGGGTGACACGGTGATAGGCAACAACAGTATCATCGGCGGAAACGCCTGGATAACCCAGAGCATACCTGCGAATTCTTTCGTGTCGAGTAAAATGGAAGTAAGGGTGAGGTCGAATCAGCAATATTTCGATACGATGGAATTTATTATTTGAAATTTTTGAAATGATAAAGCCAGGCAGAAGAGTTTCAGATTTCACATAAATATAAACTTTATCCTTAGGAGCTAAAAAGATGAAATACAATAACATTCTCGAAACCATAGGCAATACCTCTCACGTTAAAATAAACAAGCTGTTCGGGGCCGGCCGCGAAGTATGGATCAAGCTAGAAAAAGAAAATCCCGGCGGAAGCATTAAAGACAGAATAGCCCTTTCGATGATTGAAGACGCGGAACAGAAAGGAATATTAAAAAAAGGGACCACCATCATCGAGCCCACCAGCGGGAATACAGGAATCGGGCTGGCTTTAGTAGCTGCGGTAAAAGGATATGAGATCATACTTGTAATGCCCGAATCTATGTCGGTTGAAAGAAGAAATCTGATGGCCGCCTACGGAGCGAAATTTGAGCTAACGCCGAAGGAGCTTGGAATGAAAGGGGCGATACAGAAGGCCGAAGAAATGGCAGAGAGTATGACTGACGCCTGGGTGCCGCAGCAGTTCAATAATGAGGCGAACGTTGAGGCGCATGTAAGGAATACAGCAAAAGAAATTCTGGCCGACTTCCCTGACGGAATTGATTACCTCATAACGGGAGTAGGAACGGGAGGACACATTACGGGAGTTTCGAGAGTGCTAAAAAAAGAATTCCCTCAATTAAAAGTATTTGCTGTTGAACCAGAAGATTCGGCTGTATTGTCGGGCGGCAAAGCTGGTCCCCACCCTATCCAGGGATTAGGAGCGGGATTTGTTCCATCCATTCTTGATACCTCGCTGCTTGACGGGGTAATTACTGTAGGGAGAGAAGAGGCGTTTAATTATACAAAACAGGCCGCGCTGCAGGAAGGACTGTTTGGAGGAATTTCAACGGGGGCTGCGCTTGCGGCAACAGCGAAGAAGCTGAAGGAAATTGATGAAGGAAAGGTGGTTTTAACATTTAACTACGATACGGGGGAAAGGTATTTGTCGATTGAGGCATTGTTTGGGTGAGAGGGGATCAAGGGAGAAGGGAGAAGGGAAAAGTACAGAGGAGAACAGAAGGAGGATATTCCGGGAAGGGTTAAGGTAGGAGATTCCTCCCTTCGGTCGGAATGACAATGGGGAGAGGAAAGGAGAGGAGGGAATGCAGTAAGGAGGGATCGCTTCACTACGTGGGGGAAAAGGGTGATAATTCACAGGAACATTCCAAAAACAGTCTTTTTAGTTTCACTATAACCTTTACTAATCAGATAATAATCCTGAACATCCAGTTCAGCAGCTCTCTTTTTTAATAAGTTAAGATCACTTACAGACGATTTCAATTTAACTTCGAACGCTATCTTCTTATCCAGGATAAAATCTATCTCACTAACGCCGCGTTTATTATAAAAATACAGATCACCGTAATAGCTCAACTGATTGGCGACCGCATTTTCAAAAAGCTGTCCGTCGTTCACCTTACCGATAGTATTAAGCAATCCTGTATCCTCAAAATAAACCTTCCTTCCCCCCGCAACGGATTTATCGATGCTTTTAGAATACTTCGGAACTAATTTTATAAAAAACACACCCTGCAGCAGCTCAAGATATTCATACACCTTTCCTCTCACAATACCCAATTCACTCGAAAGCCTGGTGATGTCGAGCAGATTTCCTGTTCGCGGAACAAGCATAAGGATCAGGTCCCGCATCTCCCTAATGTCTTTAATATCAGAAAGAATTTTAATATCCTTTTCAAAGAAAGACGAGAAGATATTTTTTAAGATAAGCTTTTTAGTCTCAGCGTCACCGGTTGTCACGACCTCAGGGAACCCCCCATACTCCAGGTAATCATTATAATCTGTTTCATATTTTTTATAATCAAGCAATGAATAGGAATTCTTCAACCCGAGTGTTTTATCAGGGATTGATTGTTCTGACTTACCGTTAAAAAATAAATATTCATTGAAGCTCAGCGGTTTGAGTAGAAAGAGAAATTTCCTGCCGCTCAAAGATTCCGGGAACAGATTTTTCAAGTAATAGTTTGAGGAGCCTGTGACAACATATTTTACTTTGAACTTATCAATATGATACTTCATAATTTTCGTAATATCCGGGAAATTCTGAATTTCATCGATAAATACGAATAACCTTTCCCCGCTTACTAACTTTGCATCTTGTTTCAGCCTGTTATAAATAGCATCATAATTTATATCCTCAAAGTGAAGGAGATCCAGCGGGTTCTCAAAATCAAACCATAGTTTGGGACTATCAACCTCCTCAAACAACTGTTTCATAAGAGTTGTCTTCCCCACCTGCCTCATTCCCGTGATTATTAAAGCATTTTTATGCTTCAGATATTTCAGCAAATCATAGAAAAGATATCGTTTTTGCATATTTGTATCGTTTTTTTTACAAATATACGTATATTTGTCGTAATATCAAGGACAGATATGCAAGGGCAAGGAGGAGTGAAGATTGGGTGAGGTGAGGGATTGCCTTGCGGGGTTCGCTATGACGGGGAGGGAGAGGAACTTGGTGAGGTGAGGGATCGCTTTGCGGGGTTCGCGATGACGGGGAGGGAGAGGAACGGGGTGAGGTGAGGGATCGCTTTGCGGGGTTCGCGATGACGGGGAGGGAGAGGAACTGGGTGAGGTGAGGGATCGCCTTGCAGGGTGCGCGATGACGGGGAGGGAGAGGAACGGGGTGAGGTGAGGGATCGCTTTGCGGGGTTCGCGATGACGGGGAGGGAGAGGAACGGGGTGAGGTGAGGGATCGCTTTGCGGGGTTCGCGATGACGGGGAGGGAGAGGAACAGGGTAAGGTGAGGGATCGCTTTGCGGGGTTCGCGATGACGGCGAGGGAGAGGAACAGGGTAAGGTGAGGGATCGCTTTGCGGGGTTCGCGATGACGGGGGGAGAGAGGAACTGGGTGAGGTGAGGGATCGCTTTCCCGCTCGAAGCGGGACAGGCTACTGTGTTCGCGATGACGAGTAAGGTGAGGGAAAAGAAGGAGGGGTTCGCGATGAGTGGTAAGGAAATTGCAAACCCGCCAGAGGATGCCTTTGGCGGGTTTGCAGGACAGAACAATTATCGATCAGCCTTCACTATTTCATCAGGATCATCTTTCTGATCTGGGTGAAGCTGCCGGATTTCATCTGGTAAAAATAAATTCCGCTTGGCAAGTTTTCCGCATACCAGGTTACCTCATAAGTTCCTGTTCCCTTATTTTCGTTAACCAATGTCTTTATCTCATTGCCCAGGATATCATACACTTTTATAACTACATTTTCCGCCTGTGCAACCGAGTATTTTATCTTTGTAGTAGGGTTAAAAGGATTCGGGTAGTTTTCGAACAGTGCATTTTCTAAGGGCACATTACTTAAATTTCCATCAATGTCTTTTTTAGGGGGCTTGGATAAAATGACGACACAATCGCTTCCCTCGAAAGACGTACCGTCTGTCATACTGCCTGTTAAAGTTAATTCCAGTTCATCACCATCATTAACCTCCCCGAGTGCAGCAGCTAATTCAAGGGCATCAAATTTCAAGTTGAGGTCCTTATAACCATCCGGTCCTGCAGTAGTGCAACCGCATGGCTCTCCCCCGCTGTAAGGAGCCGCAACATCCTTAACAGACCAGCGGGTAGGACTAACGCCTTCAAGCAGCAATGTGGAAGGATCTATGTTCTGAACATCAAGGTCATCCGTGCCTAAAATAGCTGCCGAAATATCACCTTTTTTACCCACATTAAAAGCATTAGGGCAGCTCTCCGGTTTGATATCCACATAAACAACAGCAGCATCGGAGGCACAGGGACCACCGGCAATTATGGTTTCAATCGGGCCGGGGGGAAGGGAAAAAGAACGCCGTTTGAATAAATATAAATATCATTGTATGTCCCTTCTGATAAGAGGTGATACAACCCGCAGAAACCCGTCAGCAAAGGATTCGTTTGAATATATACAGATCCACCGACGGATGAAAGATTTCTCAGGCCATCAAGATTTGTCAGTGAATCACAGGACATGAGCTTTAAGGCTTCACCAAGGGTTGTAAGACTTTGCAGTCCATCAAGGTTTTTCAGCGATTTGCTATACTGAATATTAATCTCTCCGGTAATTGATGAAAGACTATTTAATCCATCAAGATTTGTCAGTATATGATTGTTGTTGATTCGAAGATCATTACCGATGGATGTAAGTTTTTCCAATCCAATCAGACTTGTGAGTGCATCACTCTGTGAGATAACAAAGAAACCACCAATGGATGTAAGGCCTGTCAGTCCGGTAAGGTTCGTCATAGCATTATTTGTTGAAATCTCAACTCCCCCGCCAACCGATGTAATGTTTTGAAGTCCACTAAGGTTTGTAAGAACATTATTACTTACGATAGCTAAATTATAATTAAGGGATGTAATGCCTTGAAGTCCATTAAGATTTGACAGCACCGGATTATACCCCACATAAAGGTCTCCTCCGAGGGAAGTAATGTTCTGAAGAGCATCAATATTTGTGAGCGCCGTATTATCATAAATTTGGATTATTCCTCCGACGGAAGTAATGTTTTCCAATCCATGAAGGTTTGTCATCTGAGTTTGCCTAATCATCAGGTCTCCGGTAACGATTTTAATGCCGCTAAGCGGAGTGAGGTCTAAATTGCCGCCGTTGATCATAATAGCACTAACAATTGTGTCGCCCAGGGAACCGTAATAATCAATACATCCCTGGGTATTGCAAGAAATCTGCACCTGGGCGCTGCTGTTTGTAAAGAATACAAGGCTTAACATCAGCCCGAAGAAAATAGAAAGTAAAGGTCTCTTGTGTTTCATAGTAGTTCTCCAAATTTATTTATGAAATAAGTTGTTTAGTACCGCGTGGAAAATGATTCTGAGTTCTGAGGCTAACATAGGATCCTGCGGGGCCGGATGAATGAGTATATACGCACGATTTACAGTGCGTAAACGCACTTTCTTTAAAAGGAATAAGTGAGGAGGCGGCGGGGTTTTCGGGCTTTTATTTTTGGGGATTCATGTTTAGTTTTTGTTTTTGAATTTAACTTTTCACCTCCTAACGATTGAAAATACTATTTTTAATATTCCTCACTACCCTGCTGGGTACCATTTCCGCGCAGACCGACAGCTTTCCGGGTGTTCTGTTTAATTCGAAAAATGTGGCGAGACTAAACAGAACCTCCTTTCTCCTGAATGAGGGGAAACCCATCACCATTGACGGTGATTTTCAAATATCGTTTGATATTTCTTTCCACAAAACCAGGTACTTTGGACATATACTGCGGATCTATAATAAGCAGGGAACGGACTTCAGGCTCATCTTCAACCAGTTCGAAAAAAAGGATACTTTTTCTCTGCATTTATTCAAAGATGAAAAACTGCTCATCGATATTCCTTTCGAGCATAAAGAACTCATAAGAAATAACTGGATCAACATTAAGCTGAGGTTTAATGTTAAGGAGAATAAGATAATTCTCCGGGCCGCGGACAGTTCCGGTGAAGCCGATCTCAACCTGAAGAAAGACAGCTTTATTTTCTGTTTTGGGATAAGGGATTTTAATAATTATACGGATTATGATATCCCGGGGATCGCGGTTAAAAATATTTCTATCCGTTACGGTTCAAAGCAGAAGTATCTGTGGAAATTGAATCCGGGTTCGGGGGAAGGCCTGACGGATGAGATAAGCGGGAGTAAAATCGCCGGGAAGAATATAAACTGGCTGGCCGATTCCCACTACCGATGGAACGAGATTAAGGAAATCAACTCTCCCCTGCCCCCAATGTTTGCCTTCGACAGTGTAAATGCGAGATTATTCATCGACAGGAAATACTCACTCCTGATTTATGATCTAAAGGATGAATCGGAGAGAACGATCGGATACAAGAATGAGCGTCCCGGCAAGTATCACCAGCTGCTATACGACACCGAAACGAACAGATTATTTTCCACTTTCGTTTCACAAGGCGAAGTATCGGAATTTAATTTTGAAACCAGGTACTGGCAGTCCATCGATACAAGCGATGAAAATGAAGGGAGGTATTATGGATGCAGAAAATTTATCAGCGATTCAAACATATTCATGTTCGGAGGATACGGATGGTACACGGCCAAAGACTCGCTGATGAGGTATGATTTCAGGAGTAAAAGCTGGGATAGAATAAGTATAGCAGATACAACCCTTACTCCCAGATTCGATTTCGCTATAGGTGAAGGACTTCACCCCGGGGAATTTTTGCTATTCGGAGGTGTGGGAAACAAAAGCGGAAAACAAGAACATGAATTCCGGCCTTACTACGACCTCCACCGGTTGAATATGGATGAACAGAGGAGCAAGCTGATATGGAATCCAGATAACTGCAGCATCCCTTATATGTACCTATCGGAAAATTTATACCTGAACAAAGCCGACAGCAGTTTTTATATAATGCGGCGCTACATCGACTCGGCCAGAACTTACTGCGACATATTAAAAGGGAGCATCCCCGGAAAGTCATTTGTTAATTTAGGGAAACGAATCGAAATGGGGTCAGACTCGCTTATGCCGAATTACAATTTTTATCTAAGCCGGAAGACAAATGAATTCATCCTTGCGACATATTCCAACGCTGACCAGAAAATTAAAATATATAGTCTTTTGTATCCTCCGGCCGCGGGTCCCGCTGAAATCACCACAGCGGGGAACAACCGGGCATACCTATTTATCATCCCCGCCGCACTGATAATTTTAATGGGGACGTTTCTGCTGATCAGGAAGCGGCGCGGGAAAAAAGCAACCCTCTGGAGCGGACACAGCGGCAGTCATCAGGGTACCGGTCCGGGCAAAAACTTCCTCCAGGTTTTCGGGGGATTTCACTTATACGATGCGGAGGGGCGCGACCTAAGCATAGAATTCAGCAGCAAGCTGAAAGAGCTGTTCCTGCTGATATTGACCTCGAATTTAAGAAACTACAACAACGGCGGGATCTCCTCGGACGAACTGACAGGCATACTATGGCCGGACGCATCACCCAGGAATTCAAAATCGAACCGGGGGGTAGCGATCAGCAAGATAAGGAACATAATAAAATCCGCTCCCATCAGGCTTGAATTTATGGAAAAGTCGTGGCATCTGATTTTCGATGACGAAAACTTTCGGTCAGACTATTCAGAGTACAAAAAACTGAAAGAGTTCGGGGAGGGGAAAACCGAGCTTGAAAAAGAAGAAGTGGACGAGATACTGGATCTGATTTCGCACGGGGATTACCTGAGGGGGTTAAGCTACGGCTGGCTAGACGCGTACAAAGTTTCAATTGACGAGGAGATGATAAAAGTACTGCTGAGTTTAGCGGAGCTCCCCCCTATCAGAGACGACAAAGAGATTTTGCTTAAGATAGTGAATGCGGTACTCAAAATTGATTTAGTAGAAGAAAAAGCGTTTAAGCTGAAGTTGAAGATACTAACTGAGGAGGGGAAAATTTCGCAGGCAAAATCCAACTATGACCTTTTTGTTGCGGAATACAAGAGATTATACGACGAAGAATACGCCGAATCGTTCCAAAAGCTTATTTCTGAATAAAAAAAACAAAAATTAACCCTCGCGTTAACCCATTTGTTAATCCCCATTTTGTTTATTGCGGTATAAATTGACTGTGGTTATGCAGCTATAGGAATTGATGAAAAATGAAATCAAAAAATGCATCTACTGCGGACAAGAAATCAGGAAGAGGGCACTTCGCTGTAAGCACTGTAAAAGGTGGCTGGTAAAAAAAGTTAAAGTTAAAAAAAAGATTTTCCAGAGTTAAAGGGCGTAGTCAAGGGAAACTTGCAGAAGGAGTGCGCTAAATTTTGCTCCCGGGGTCAGGGGTGCCTCGGGGGTTGGGGTACAACATGACGTAGATTTAGCCCGTATTCTTTAAGACTGCGGGCTTTTTTTGTTAAGCTGGTTAGCGGAGGAGGAGCATCTTACGGGTGATTGATGAGCCGGATGCGTCCATACGGTAATAATAAACTCCGCTGCTTAGTTCCTGAGCGTTGAATTCAACCTGATGAATCCCTGCTTTCGTAATGCCACTGAACGGCCCGGCCACTTTTTGTCCCAGCACATTAAACACGCTGAGCTTTACAAGTCCGTCTACCGGGACCGCAAAGCTAATAGTAGCAGAGGGATTAAAAGGATTCGGGTAATTCTGTTCCAGCAAATAACCCGCGGCAGCATAAGGGCTAACCTCAGCGGCGGGGCTGTAATGGTAAGAACCGTCGAAGTCGATCTGCTTCAATCTGTAAGAAAGAGTTTTGTCAGCCGATAAGTCCGGGCATTATTTACGTTATAAAGGAAATAAAATGGCGCTGAATAAATTGGATAAAATATTAAAAGAATTAGGCGGGAATATCAGACTCGCCAGATTAAGAAGAAAATTAAGCACTCAGCAAGTAGCTGAAAGAGCAGGTATCAGCCGCCCGACGTTGTATGATATTGAAAGCGGAAAAGCTAAAGTGAGTATAGGTAACTACGCCCAGGTTTTATCAGTTCTCGGGCTGGAGGATGGTCTATTAATTGTCGCCAGGGATGATCTCCTTGGCAGGAAACTGCAGGATGCAGAATTAACAGTAAAAGTGAGAGCCCCGAAAAGAAAATCTGAGAATCAAAAATGACAAAAAGAGAAGCACATAAAGAGATATTGGTTTATGCAGATTGGATAGGAATTAAAGAGCCTCCGGCTTTACTGGGAATATTGTATTCTGAAATAGTCAGAGGCAAAGAAATATTTTCCTTTGAGTATTCAAATGAATGGTTAAAATCAAAATTTGCACAAGTCATTGATCCGGATCTGAAACTGTATTCCGGACCTCACTATCCAAATGATGAAAAAGAGAACTTCGGAATATTTTTAGATTCATCTCCTGATCGCTGGGGAAGAGTTTTAATGAATAGAAGAGAAGCAGTGCTCGCAAGAAGGGATAACCGGAAGGCCTCTGCATTGATGGAATCTGATTACTTATTAGGGGTCTATGATGAAAACCGGATCGGCGGGTTAAGTTTAAGGAAAGTGAATCAGGTCCGTTCTTAAATCAGGACAAATCACTTGCGGCACCCCCCTGGTCATCCATTAATGAATTACAGGCAATAAGCTTAAAATTAGAAGTGGACGAAGATGCGGCTGACGATGAGCACCTTAAGTGGTTAAATATGCTTATGGCCCCCGGATCTTCACTAGGAGGTGCTCGTCCCAAGGCAAGTATAAAAGATAAAAACGGTAATTTGTGGATTGCAAAATTTCCCAAGTGACGGCAAAGATGTGGGAGCCTGGGAAATGGTTGTACATACACTGGCAGTACAATGCGGATTGAATGCGGCCGAGGCTCTTAGGCTACACCAACCACCTTAAATTTCAATTAGCTGCGGAGCATATTCCGGATAACTAATCAGATTATTTCCCTCTTTGTTTTTCACCCATGCTTTTTCGTTATGAGAGATTAAAATAATTTCCTCAGTTTTTTTATATCGAAAGTGATTAAATATTTGCTCCATTATATTCAATTCATTTTCATTAAAGAGTTCTTTAGCAAATGAATTTTGAGTTACGAATTTATCTGCTTCAATACCATTAATATTTTCGAATGCAGTTGAAATAATATTATTATTAGCAAGCAATCCAAACTTCATTTCATATTGCTCCGGTACCGGCCCCATAGGAATAGCAGCATATTCCAAACCTGTAATTGATTTACCAAAATATTTATAGTACGCGAAGTCCGAATAAAAAAGTAACTTATTTAATCTCGTTTTAAATGGAGCACTACCAATAAAGTAAATGACCATGTTAGCAAATTTTTCAAAAGACGGCACACTATAACCGTTAAATTTATTCGGCACGACATTTTCATTAAAAAAACTCCTGTATATATGGGCCTTATCCTTTTTCTCATCGTCGCAGAGCTTTAATAAATTCAGCCTAACATTTTTATATTTATTTGAGGAAAATAAATCCTTTTTATCCTCCACAATTGTCAGTACTTCTTTAGGTCTCATACAAATATTTAACAATGTAGCATTGCTTTCACTCGGGATCTCCCCCTTTTCATAATTCGCGTACTGATTTACCCCAAAACCAAGCAGTCTGGCAAATGAAGTAGAATTAAGACCATATGTATTTTTTAATTTAGTAAGCTGTTCCGGCGATGGGATATTATGTTTTTCCCTGTACTGGTTGTAAACCTGCGAAACATTGTATTCATCTATTTCCGTATTGGTAAAGTCTTCATTACAGGAATCACATTTATAAAATGCCTCGTACAGTATAAATTTTTCTTTTCTAAAGGTTCGTGTTTTTATTTCAAAATTCAATTCTGCCTTTCCTTCGCACATTGGGCAATCGATTACTTTTTTCATTTTTATTCCTCTTTTTCTTTCTTTTTGAACGGGTACTTCATTTTATATTCAGCAATATGAAATGAAATACACATTACACTTTTACCAGTTTTACCCATGTTTATCTTTATATACACTTCCTTTTTTTTAATCATAATTCCAAATTCATAATTCGCTGGACTTTCGGGATCGAATGCATCGGTAAAAGGACCACCGGAATAATCACCAACATTTAGATTTGCAAGAAATTCTTTTCTTTGCCCCGCAGTAATTTCAAGATCGTATAGTGCCTGCTCATTTTTATCCCTGTTCTTAAAGAAAACATCATAAATATTTAGTTTAGCCTTGAAATCACTTAAAAAACTCTCAATTTCGGATTTATTCATATTGCTCATATAAATATATAGTTAAATTTTATAAATTTCAACTTTATAGTGGTTATATCTCTTTTTTATTATAAGATTCTTAACTATAAAGTGGATACATTTATTGATTCTAATGGCTTTTACCCTCTATCGTAGGTTATTAACGTACTTCAGATAAACATCGGGAAGACAGTTCTTTCAGTCTCACTATAATTTTTACTTATAATATAGTACCTCGCAATGCCGAGTTCTTCGGTGCGGTTATCTGCTATTTACTATAGCAATAACATCTTTTTCGAACTGACATAATCCCCGGCTCTAACCTGGTAGACATAAACGCCGCTTGCCAGACCCGAAGCATTGAAATCTACCGAATACTTATATCAACGCGGTCAGAAATTTATCTGCAGAGATTATCCGGATACCGTCTTTAATAATGTCCGTATCCTTCTTCATCACAACCTGAAAAAGATAAGGAATTTTCAGTCTTTCCTTAAAGTAAAAAGTATTCGGCGAAGGCTGCGTATCCGGTTAAATATCTTGGTCTCTCCATACCAAATTGCTTCAAAATCTACCATTTTGGAAGATATCTTACGGATATTTTTGCTTTAAAGCAAAAATCTTAGCGAACATTTTTGCTTAGGGGCAAAATTTCCAGTTTTCTTTTTTCCTTTTTACTTTCTACCGGGTGGAGAATCGGAGGAAATTTGACTTAAGTCAATGATTATGCATCCCCGACGGGGTAAGTTCTTATGAACTTTAATAAGATATAAAATAATTTCAGGGAGAGAATTATGAACACCAGGTTTAAGTCAATGCGTTTCCTTCTATTTATTTCATTTTTACTCATTTCCGGAAGCAATACACCGGCCCACTGTGATTCTGTAGAGGGACCTGTTGTAAAGGCCTCACAAAAAGCTTTAGAGACCGGAAACATTAATTATGTGCTGATATGGGTAAGGCCGGAAGATGAGGCGGAGATAAAAGGAATTTTCGACAAAGTTAGCAAAGTCAGAACCCTTAGTCAGGAAGCAAAAGAACTGGCAGATATGTACTTTTTCGAAACGGTGGTAAGAATACACCGTATGGGAGAAGGTGTAAGCTATACAGGCCTGAAGCCGGTTGATTACGAACCCGCAGAAGGTATCGAGGCGGCTGACGTCGCCATCAGGGAAAACTCAATTGCTGCCGTTCAGGGTCATGTTGCCGAAAAATACCATCAGGAACTCGAAGAATTATTCACTGAACTGCAATCAAAAAAGAACTACGGAACAGATGATTTAGCTGCCGGCAGAGAATACGTGGAATCGTATGTTCATTTTATCCATTATGTTGAAGCTCTGTTTAGCGGGCAGCCTATCCAGGATGAACACAGTAAACATAAACTTTGAAGGTTATTTTCAGGAGACTCAGCCAGAAGCTGCTTAGTAACTTTGTTACTTAGTATTATTAGTTGAACAATGATTTTCTTAACAGCGGGACAGAGCGGGTGGGGCTGGTAAGTGTGGATCCCTGAGCTCAAACCCGGGCAAATAGAGATTATGGACAGGATATTTTAACACCCGGGCTAAAGCCCGGGGCAATAAGGGGGAGCAAGGAGCACGGAACAGCTTAAGTACGCTTTTTGAAATTACCTACCATTTCGTCTGCAGGAGAACATAGCGGATCTGAGGGCTGGCATACCAGTCTTCAAACGTTTTAAGATATTCCGCTGCTTTTTCTTCACCGTACATTTTTGTGAGAAACTTTGAAACCGAATAATCTTCTCCGGAAATTGCCGGATCCATAATAAATATGTAGGTGTAAGTACTGTCACCATTCATCTCCGCGGGATAAAGTACGCGGGTTTGATTGAAAGCCATCTGATCGCCGGCATTCAAATCAGCTGCTTTCGGCCAGAAAGTTTCCTCAATAAAATTCTCAAATTGCTGACGCTTATCATATTTAACATGATTCAGCAGCACCCAGACAGTATCACCTTCAGCTGCCCTCTTACTTACAGCTGACATTTCATCTCCGGTTTGAGCTTTCAGATCCGGAACGCTCAATAATAAAATAATAGCAAACAGACATGCGAATAAACAGAGTGACTTTTTCATAACTTCCTCCTGATTTTAATGATAAGTTTAGATTTTGCTTAATTGAGAAGTCTCATAGAGGCAAGGTAAGGGGAAGGAAGAGGATTATTGTCATAAAATTGTAAAAAATAACGAAGGCGGAGGGACGGGCTCCGGGAGGTATGTATAAAACAATACCCCTGTAAGATCTACAGGGGAAATAACCAACGGGGAGACGATAAAAATGTAAATTATCACGAAGCAGCGGAAAGAGGTACCGCAGAGCTGCCATACCGACAGCCGGACACAGAAGACATTAATCATCCCTCGGCCGATGGCTGATATTTAACACAGTGTTACTCCCGAATTATTTTATACTGTAAAAACGATACGATAATTAAACTAAAGAAAGGAAGATGTATGAAAGCTGTAGTGTATGAAGGTGAGAAAAACATAAGGGTAAATGATGTGAAAGACCCCGGGATTTCCAATCCAACCGATGCCATTCTGCGCGTAACCTCGGCGGCCATCTGCGGAAGCGACCTCCATATGTACGACGGAAGAACGAACGTGGATAAGGGGACAGTGCTGGGACATGAAATAATGGGAGTAATTGAAAAAACAGGCGATGCCGTTCAGCAGATAAAGAAGGGCGACAGAGTTGTTCTCCCGTTCAATATCTCCTGCGGAACATGCTACAACTGTGTGAGAGGCTACACCAATATGTGCCTCACTATGAACCCTGACGCACCCAGCGCGGCCTACGGCTATGCCGGAATGGGTCCCTACAGCGGAGGGCAGGCACAATACGTACTGGTACCGCATGCCGATTTCAACGCTTTGAAGCTCCCCGGCGAACCTTACGATGAGCACGAAGACGACTTTCTGATGCTGGCCGACATATTCCCCACAGCATGGCATGCGAATGTAATGGCAAACGTTGAAACCGGCGGAAGCGTGGCAATTTACGGTGCAGGTCCGGTAGGACTGCTATCGGTGATGTCGGCACGGCTAAGAGGAGCAGCAGAGGTTTATATAGCAGACCGGGAAGAAACGCGTTTAAAGAAAGCCGAAGAACTCGGCGCAATCCCCATTAACTTTACCGACGGACCCCCAAGCGAGCAGATCCAGGAAAGAAGGAAAAACAACAAACCGCTGAACAATATGTTAAGGAGTGGAGAAGAAAAATTATTCGATTATGTTCTCAGCGGAATTGATGCAGTAGGATACCAGTCGCACAACTTTGACAATCCCGGAGAAGAAAAAGCCAACGAAGTAATAGAAGACCTGATAAACATTGTAGGTCCCGGCGGAAGCATCGGGCTTATCGGCGTATATATGCCCAAAGACCCGGGCGCACCTAACGAGCAGCTACGCAACGGCATATTTGATATACGACTGGGACTGCTATGGAATAAGGCAATAAGCGTAGGCACCGGCCAATGTCCCGTTAAAAGATACAACGTAATGCTGAGGGATCTGATCGTAGCAGGCAAAGCGAAGCCGGGCACAATAGTAACGCAGCACATAGGGATAGAAGAAGCACCGGATTTCTACGCCCATTTCGATCAGCGGGAAGCCGACTACCACAAGATAGTGATCCAGCCCGACGGCAAAGCAGCTTAATAAAGGTGGAATAAAGTGCAAAGCGCGTAGGGCAAAGACGCTGCAGAAATCTACGTGGATTGGCGGAATATTACCGGGAGGCTGTAGGGGGATCCCGCGCAGAACGGGACGTGGAGTTTGACTCTGGGAGTTGGATCCCCGGGCTAAAGCTCGGGGCAATGGAATGTACTGTACGAGAATGAAAGCCCGGGCAATTGTAGAAGAATTCAGCAAAATGCGGCGGAAAAACCTATTTTGGACGCGGCAAGGAGGCATTTGGACGGGGCATGGACGCGGTAAAAGAAATGACGCGTCCAACTTTTTGTACGATTCCAGCCTGTATTCGCAACTTTAGAGCAATTTGGACGCGTGGACGCGGCATGTCCGACTCTAAACGGGGGGGGGGGTCTGGGGGGTATATTATATTATATATTTAAATTAAGGATTAGATATACCGATGGGTAACCAACTATGATTGGTAGTCAGTCTTGCGGAAGATTCCCTCTTTAACTTTACCCTCCCCATTTACTTCTTATTCTTTTTCTTTTAGTGGTTAAGAAGGAAAAACTTTTAATTTCTCGTAACAAATATATTTAATATCAACTATTTGTGCAAGGAATTGATGTATTTTGGGGATGAGCAGGATATTAGTGGGTGGATGCAGGGGGTACCGCGCAGAGCGTGACGAGGGTTTGGAGCTGGTAGGTTTGTAACCCCGGGTCAAAGCCAGGGGAAATATGGGGGAAGCAAGGAATAGGGAAAAAGCAGGAAAGGCATTCGGGCATAGAGCTGAGGGACGGAAAAACGGTGCAGGATAGCGTAGCTTTAGGTCGTATTCTTCACGTATGCGGGCGTTTTTTGGGTGGGAGGGGTGATTGGATACCTTTATAGAAAATAACCTCTCTGAGGCGATCCTGGTAATTGCGGACCCTGCTCTTCCCCGCTCTATCTCCAGTCTATCCACCCTACCTGTACAAAAGAGACAGGAGAATCAAGAAAAAAGTGAAAAGGAAAAAGAAAAATTCGTCAGAGATGGGGCGATAGCAATTGCTCCAATAAATTTGTTCTTTTGATTTTAGAATCATCTATAAACTTTGTACGGTTGGGAGTAAGTTCCTCCTCCACCAATCCGAACCGGAGAGCAAATCTCTCTATAAACCTTGTATGGTAAGCAAATCTCATGTCGCCTCTGTATTCATCACCATACTCAACAAATGCCGGGAGTGCCTTAAAATACAAATCGGTATAAAACTCCAGATCTCTTTTTTCGCCGCCATATTTATTTATCAGGAATAAACTATATAAAAAGCCCAATTGACCAACGTTCTCATCATAGAAAGCATCGTTATAAGACCAGTTAAATTTTAATGCATAGGCTTCCAGGAATTCATAAAATACGCGCTGGTAATCCTCCTTATCCATTAGAGCAGCACCTTTTTTAGTAAGCATTAAAAAGTTGTATTGTTTTCTAAGCAAACCTGCCAGAATAAGAACGAGCTTCACATTATGAATCACTATCCAATCCGTCTCTGTTCTTATGTGAACAATTCCCGTATCAATCCATCTATCCGGCAAATACCTTTTGGCATAAATTTCAGTCATTACTTTTTGGGGAAGATTCCCTTTTGGAGTGAGCTTTATTTTTTTTGCTTTAACCATCAGCAGAAGCTCACGAATAATATTCAGGATCGGGGAAGCTTCAAGCAGAGTTTCTTTTTTCAGTTTATTCAGCTTTATCGGGCAGCGGGGATCAAAAGGATAATAGAGTATCAAGTGCATATCCATGGGAGTAAATCCCTCAAGTTCCGCCTGCGGGGTATTATTGTAATCCATTATCATAAAAAGCCCGGTGATATTAATACTCTTTTAATAAATATATAAAATTTTCAAATAAAGCATTTGAATAATAAATTTCATCGGGGGAATAATGTAGACCCGGAACCGGGAAATCAAATGAACCTGAAATTTGTTACCGCGCTGATAATTGCGGTTATTTTTGCTTTCATTCTGGCGGCGATTTTTGGCAGGAGTGTGTGGGGGATCCCATTTGTGTTCATACTGGTAATCATTTTCGGCGTTACATGGGCAGGCGGCGTTATGGGTAACACCATTCGGGCCGACGTTCTATGGTTCTTACTGGCTGGCTTTCCTGTTAATAGGATTCATAGTTACACTGCGTATTTCATCAGCAACTTTTTATCCAGTTGCGGGAAGAGAGTTGACTATTCTGGTCGATTTTATGTACATAAAACGCAAAATAACGGCACATTTACAAAAAGTCCTAGACGCGTCAGGGTCCTAAAACCCACTATATTCCCAAGGCGATCATTTGAAAAAATCACTTCATTTCTTTTACCATTAATGGTTTAACAAAAAAAACCCGGCAACGGGGGTGCTGCCGGGCAGAACTCTTTTAACATCACGAGGCAGGGGTAAACCTCTGTGAACAAGTTCTAAAATATATAACAAGGGGAAAGTGTAAAAGGTTCCCGGGGTGCAGTATATATTGGGTCATCCCGAAGGAGTCTTCGACAGAGAGAACTTTAAGATCTCTCCCTGCGGTCGAGATGACAGGAGCGGCCGAGATGAAATCGCTTGGGTCCTTACTCCGGTTTGTTCAGGTATTTGGTGTTGAGCACCTTAAAATCAGCGAGCTTAAATGTTTCGGGGTTAACCGGGTTAAACTCGGGGACTATAGCCTTGAGCAGGTAGAATACCTTTTCAAGGTCTTCAGAAGCATATCCGTACAGCAGCTCATCTATATTGCCGTCAACATCGTCCAGGACTACGTTGGAAGCATTTGAGGCGATAAGGATCTTGTCGTGCACTGTAGGCACATAGTTCTCGCCTTTGATGAACAACTCCTCAAACAATTTCTCACCCGGGCGCATTCCGGTAATCTCGATATGCATATCGTCCCCCTCTTTGAAACCCGAGAGCCTTATAAAATCCTTTGCAAGATCAATGATCTTCACAGGATCACCCATATCAAGCAGGAACACCTCCCCGCCCTCAGAAAGCACAGAAGCCTGAAGTACAAGCTGCACAGCTTCGGGTATAGTCATAAAGAAACGGATTACCTCGGGATGAGTAACAGTAATAGGACCACCCTGCATTATCTGCTGCCTGAACGTATTCAGAACACTTCCGCGCGAACCAAGCACATTCCCGAACCTAACGGCGGAAAACCTGCGCTGGTATTTTTTTGCCATACCAAGAGTAATCATCTCCGCGATACGTTTCGTGGTACCCATTACGCTGGTAGGATTAACAGCTTTATCCGTCGATATATAAATAAATCTCTCTACATTATAATCGTAGGCAACCTCAACCATATTCTTTGTACCCAGGACATTATTATGCACCGCCTCTACAGGATTAGCCTCCATCAAAGGTACGTGCTTATGAGCCGCGGCGTGGAATACAATCTCTGGACCCTTCTCCTCAAAAATTCTTATCAGGCTGTCCTTAAACCTTACATCGGCTATCCGGCTGGAAATCTTAATTTTTTGGCCGGGATAAATATGACGCAATACCCGGTGTCTCAGCTCCCGTTCAATCTCAAAAATTGAATTTTCGCCATGTCCTACAAGCACCAGCTCCCGGGGCGAGTGTGAAATAATCTGGCGGCAAAGCTCGCTGCCTATCGATCCCCCGGCACCGGTAACCAGTACAACCTTATCCCTTAACGACTCATCAACCTTTCTTATATCGGTTTTAATAGGCTCGCGTCTTAACAAATCCTCTACCTGAACCCTGCGTATCTGGTCGAATTTAACCCGGCCGTCAAGAATCTCATTTAGTCCAGGCACAGTAAGCACCTCAATATCCGTTTTTATTCCGATGCAGGTATTAACAACTTTTCTTATAAAATTACCCGGCAGAGAAGGCATCGCGACAATAATAGTTGTTATCTCGTACTTCTTCACCAGTTCAGGCATGTCAGAAATAGCACCCACTACAGGGACGCCGAGAATTTTCTTTTTAAATTTATGCCGGTCGTCATCAAAAAAGGCAACAACCTTTCCCTGGTGGGGCTGGTTAAACAACTCACGGAGCACCATAATTCCCGCATTACCCGCCCCCACAATACCTATTTTCTTTTCACCATTTGTCCGTTTGAACCTCTGGTTAGTACGCTCCACCAGTCTAACGCTGAAACGCGACATTGAAACTAAGAACGTTGCAGTAAGCCCGTCGAGCAGAGGAACAGAAATAGGGAAACGATCAAGCAGAGTAAAATTGAAGAGCGACATAATATGGAAAGCATATATCTCCACAATTACCGAGAGAATACCGGCAAAGCTCATTCTTGCAAGCTCGTCGATGCTGGCGGCCAGCCATACCTGTTTGTAGATACCGAAAGAATAGAAGATAAACAGTTTAATTACAGAACCCACAAAAACAATATAGAGGAGCTGAGGCATGTAGCTTTCAAAATTTACAATCCCTTCCTGCCTTATATAAATAGCAATAAAAGGAGTACTGAAAACTATAACGAGGTCCAGCAGAAGAAAATGTCTGTTTCTTACCTTATATATGAACCTGCTCAATGCGCTTAACGGCATGATTACACCCTGATTTTTAGTTTAGTAAAGATTTAACTATATCACTTACTCGTTTAAGATCATTATCAGATAAATTTGAGCCCGAAGGCAGGCACAAACCATTATTAAACAAACTCTCAGACACGCCATTAGTATACGAAAAGGCGTCTTTAAACACAGGCTGAAGGTGCATCGGTTTCCAGAGCGGGCGTGCCTCAATATTATCGTCAGCCAGAGCCAGACGTATATCCTCCCGGGACACTCCTCCCGTTTTCTCCCGATCAACCAGAATAGTAGTAAGCCAGCGGTTGCTGAAGTGACCTTCCGGTTCATCAAGGAATGAGATACCCTCATAAGAGGAAAACACATCCTTATAAAATTCAAAATTCTTTCTTCGCTGTTTTACTCTTTCATCCAGCACTTGCATCTGTCCCCGCCCTATACCGGCGCAGATATTACTCATACGATAATTATAACCAACTTCAGAATGCTGGTAATGAGGAGCCTTATCGCGGGCCTGCGTTGCAAGGAAGCGGGCCTTAGTTGACAAAATCCTCATTATCCGAAAGAAGAGCGCCCCCGCCCGAGGTAGTAATAATTTTATTTCCATTAAACGACAGAATACCGATATCGCCGAAAGTACCAACGTGCCGGCCGTTATAAAGCGATCCCATTCCTTCAGCCGCATCTTCAATAACGGGGATATCATACCTGTCAGCGACAGTCTTTATCTCATTCACTTTAGCGGGCATTCCGTACAAATGTACAAATATTATAACCTTAGGCTTCTTTCCTTTACTTATACGATATCTAACTGCTTCATCCAGCAGTACAGGATCAATATTCCATGTATCCTTTTCACTATCTACAAAAACTGGTTTTGCACCCTGGTATATGATAGGATTAGCCGAAGCCGAGAAAGTAAAACTCTGACAGATAACCTCATCGTCCGCGCTGAACACCAAGGAGAATAAGCGCGAGGTGAATTGCGGAAGTGCCGGTAGAAAGAGCAGCAGCGTGACCCACACCTGTATACTCACACAAATCCTTTTCAAATCCATCAACATTCGGACCAAGGGGAGCTATCCAGTTAGCATTAAAGGCTTTCTCAATAAATCGTATCTCCGCGCCTCCCATATGAGGAGAAGAAAGCCAGATTCTATCCTTCATTCAGTAATTCTGCTAAATGTACTTAAATATTTACCTAATAAATTTTTGTGTGATTTCTGAACCTACCAATAACCACGTTTCCCTCATTGAAATTCTTACCCGCAGGAAAGAATCTCTCATTTTTATATAGACCAAAATCCCCCATATTCGGAAAATCTCAAATCTATGCACTATGCTCTATAACCCGTAGGCTAATTCCAACACTAATATAACTCTTCATCTCCCCCACTCTCAAAACAGTCTTTTCAACAGCAGGAATATTTGTCATTTGATACGAAAACTTTGCATACAGCGAATGCAGAATCTCATAATTCACATCCAGGCCCACGCTCCTGAAATCCTTCCTCGTTCCCGAACAAAAACTTCTGATCCGACTGATAAGGCTTCTCATCATAAGAAGGCTCATCACCTTTCCTTATATAACTGAAAGACAAAGAAGCATCCAGTCCTCTCATAATCCGCTTCTTAAAAGCCAGGTAAACCTGATCGGCATTACTTCCTATCCAGTGCCCAAGCTGGTAACCATAATTAGCGTAAGTCTGTGCCTGGTCGGAATGAAAATATACAAAAGGATCTATCCTCGTATATTCAACAATTAAATCACTTTCAGGAATTAAAGGATCAACAATTTGGACACCCGTATTATAAGCAATAGCCCTTGTGTTTGAATGTCCGCTCGTATTAAGTTCATCAATAAAGAGGGACGCATAAAATTTACTTCTCAAAAAATAATTTTTATACCAGAAAGAAGCAAACAGCTGAGCATTACCCGCAGCCTCATCAGGCTTTGTAAGATAATGATCAATCATCCTGAAGAAAGCAACAGGAATAAGATAAGCAGGCTCAAACCTGTCGCTGTATACAACAGATTCACCCAAAGACAAATTCAAATACTCAAGCGGAGTAAACGAAACCATATGAGCAACGAAATACTTCTCAACATTAGCGAAATGATCCCTTAAAGGACCGTAACGTATAGTAGAAGAATCGATTACGAGAGAGCTTAGCATTCCGTGAATGTAGGAGAACTTAAACCAGTCGGCCGGATGAGCCTCAAGCTTTATAAAAGGAAACGAAGGAGCCTTATCAGATAAAATAATCTTCCCGCTCTCCCCTGTTCCATAATAATTAAAATCCTTACCGAGAGTAAAACTTCCCCAGTCCCACGAAATATTTAGGTTTGCATTCATCCTGTCGAAATCAATCCCATCCCCTTTTCCGACGTGAAACTCAAATCCCGTTAACGGAGAAAAATGCCGTCTCCCGTTAAAATAATCCCCGCGAAGATGATTATCATAAAAAGTAATATCAAACCCCACATTCTTACCTATAAACCCGTATGCCTTAATGCCATTAGACCACAAGATCGAATTATTGCC
>CAVYUP010000001.1:0-71242 GCA_963771705.1 uncultured Bacteroidota bacterium | reverse complement strand
CGAATGAACATCAGGTCTTTCCCTATACCCTGAACCTTGGAAGTAATAAGCCAGGCTGTCCCTGCTTTCGTTCTCTCCTTTAATATGTAGGCTATCCAATTCAGAAATCTTTCAAGATACTCCTTTTCTCCGAATATATTTACCATAATCACATAAATGACCTTACATCTTTTCTCACCTCATTAACTACATTATTCAAGGTCAGGGTAGGTAGGGTAGAGTAATCCTTTCCCATATATTCAGTTTCTTCAAACAAATTATAATATCTCTCATTCAGACCATCAGGCAAGCCTGGATTAAATATTATTTCCCTACGCGGCAAATAAGACCGAATATTCGGATCAATACTATTCTGAACGCAGTAATTTTCAAAATCACCATTGTTCTTGAATATGTAAAGTGGACCATCACCATTATAACTCTCATACCCTATCATCGATGGACCGCCTACAGACTCATTCCAGAAGAGTTTACTTTTTGCCGCATCTATTTCTTTTTTATCCTGCCAGTAGGTTTTATCCTCGGATGAGCAGTATATATAATACTGACCCAGATCATTTATATCGATGAACGCATTATGTTTATCTGGATGAGTACGTGCCGCAGGGTCACAGAACGGACAAAATATTTTAGTCTTACTTGTAATGTTTCCAATTATTTCTTTTGTGTTACCAGCTTCAAGAATCACTTCATCATTCAGAGAGAATGTTTCTTCTTCCTTTTTAGGTCTTCCAGGTTTTCTCTTTTCTGGGACAATCTCATCTGGATCAAGGAATACGACATTACCTTCAGGATCAGTATAATTATGTAAATCTGTAATTGCACCGGGGTTCATCTTGAAGTAACGATTACCATCAAAACAAGTCTTATCAATAGATGGATATCGTTCGATCAATATTTTCTTTATATCCTGAAGTTCATTATATGAAATAGGTCTTGAAAGAGGAATAATAACCCTGTATTTATCTCTTGCGTCGATCTCGATTCCGTCATCAGTGACAGTTCTCTGATGGTTAATCGTTGTATGAAGAAACCAGCTGAATTTTACTGAACTACTGGCCTTGATATAATCTTTCATCGATGGCTCACCTTTATCAAAATCCAGAGTCAGGAAGTATACCTCTTCAACATTCTTTTTTAATTTTTTACCATCAGTGAGCCTGGAAGGCAGATAAGAAACTGTTTTTACAAACTTATCTAAATCTTGTTTATTCCAGGTAATTTCTGACAGAATCCATCCCTCGGTAATTTTACCGCCATCGGCTTTTGATAGTTCGGAAGTTAATTGTGGATTGTAGGAATATTTTAATTTTCTATAAGCATTCTCTTCATTATTATTAAACATTTTGTTTACCCCCATAATGGTTTGGAGGTTAATTGTAAATTAGTGCTTTCACAGTTTTTACACTACTTGAAACTGATGGGGACTGACTTTTAGCTTGTCGTAAAAGTAATCCTGCACTAATTCACGTAGCCCTTCATCTTCCTCGAAAAAGAATACGGACTTATTATTCTCATTTATATGCTTACTTATCTTGTAGCCGTACATTGTGAGTACCGCTGTAAGATAGAAGTCTTTTGTCTTGTAATACATTTTCATTTCCTCTGATGTTGTCTTTGAATTGGTGGAATGCCCTCTCATCGAAAGAGCACTCCTAATAAGTTTAAGTTTTCTTGATTGTCTTGTGGTGGGTTTTAATTTTTTCCCGTTTTCTGTCGTATATTATAATATAGTCCTGTAACATAACCGAGTCAAGTCTCAGAGTCTCTTCGTTTTCAATATTACTGAGTCCGGTCTTCCGCAGCATT
This sequence comes from uncultured Bacteroidota bacterium, assembly GCA_963771705.1. Lineage (GTDB taxonomy): Bacteria > Bacteroidota > Ignavibacteria > Ignavibacteriales > Ignavibacteriaceae > DATFVA01. The sequence continues at coordinate 69,433 of CAVYUP010000001.1, read as the reverse complement.
TACAGTAGATAACATTCTCTATATCTATCTTTTTCATCGGGAGAAATACACAGGCTAACGGGCTTTTATGATCAGGGTAAATACCAATGAATTCAACTCTCCCGCTGTATACTACCGAAATCGAGCCCTTTTCAAAATCCTTATAGATAACGTATGCACACAGCTCTTCATCAAGGAGCTCAGGTACAGTATTGTAAATTATAGGATTACCATCTTTCATATTCTTTTCTATTTCTTCGTAGAATTTAGACTTGGATAAATCAGAATAACCTAAAACCGGCAATTCGGAATTTTTAATATTTAATTTCATTTTTATTTAATGATTAACGACCGGGACTATTCCCGGAATAGTAAATTTTTTTAGTCGTCAGTTTTTAAGGTATGTTGTCAGATAAGCTTTAAATTTTCAATTTTCGAGGTTTCAAAAGAACGGCACTAATTAGAATATAACTATTTTGCCCTCATGCGGTCAAGTGCTTAAGAAAATATTTCCTCTAAATTCACAATTGCTGTGAAAACTTTAATCGAAATTTTTTCAATCATAAAATTTTTGATCAAATTTAGTAATCATCTAGGAGAAATCCCGGGTAGGCTTACGTATTAAATATTAAGGGTTGGAGGAGCGTTAAATTAGAAATTTAGTTCCAGCTGATCCGATTCATCTTTTACATTATTTATTCTATTTAGCATCAAGTCAACCTCAGCCTTGGACATTTGAATTATCAGAGGTTTTAACTCTTCCCATTTATCTTTAGCCTGTTCGCTTGTAAAACCCATTAACCCAAATCTATATTGTTTAAATAGCTCGAAAAATGGTGCCTGTTGATTTTTATTGCACAGGGCACCAGCAAAAAAGAATGCAAGAAGATAACCATCGTGTATAGGTAATTTGATTTTTTCAGAAGCTCTTCCAATAATTTCTTCTCCTTCAGTAGTATGCTTGTCAATTGCAACCCAATATTCAAAATTTGGATCATTATTTGGTTCTATAATTTCTACATCAGGAATCGGATTCGTCACCGAGAAATAAGCCGCTGCAAACATTATTGATTTATCCTTCTGCATCAGGTTTTTTTTCCTTGCACTTTTTGCAGCCTCAATTCTTTGTCTATGACTTTCATATACTGGTTGTTTTTCTATCCAGGACCAGAATAGAGTATCATCTTTTATCGCTTCAGCAATCCTGCGAATGGCTAATTGTTGTTCCTCAGTTCCTATGACCGCATTTTCATTCCCTTGATTCAATCTTTTGGCCAAATAAGCAAGCCCATCACAATCTTTATTTTTTACTCTGCAAGCAATTGCTTTATACTGCTCGAGCAGCTGATAATCAGTGCCGGTGAAATTTAATGTACTAGCATAAGGCCAGCATTCTTCATAGCCAATTACTGCCAATCTATTTCTAAGCCATTTGTCCTGACCTTTAATTGTCAGTAAATACTTAAATACTTTTTCAACTAGCGCTACATTACCTCGTCTGATGGCCTTTGTAATTAGTGAGTGTTCTAATCGATTTGGGCTTGGTTCAATATTATACATATAATTTCTAGAACTATCATTTAATATTTTCAATTGGCTTACCCATAAATAAAAAATTATCTATGTCTAAGGTTTTAACTGCAAGTAATTGATTTTTACTTTTCTTCTTGAAGTCATCACGTATCTCCATCCATAGTTTACCTAAAACATTATAACCGACTAATTTCGTCGGATCTGATTTGTCAATAAGTGTCCCCCAGTAATCTTTTCTCCAATGCTTCTCAACAATTGATTTACTTTTAGTTGAATCCAAAATTAATTTTATTCTATCATAATGCTGCGCGCTCTTAACTTTTAAGCACCATCTCATCAATTCTATCTTTACATCCTCCCAATCATCTCTGGTTTTATCTCGATTTCTTTTACTTACGCGTTTTGCTATTATTGGACTTGCTTGATCAAGTATTTCTTGCTGTATTTTAGGAGAATGAGGATACCTGCAAATCTGAAACAATGTCTCTGTATTTCTGATTTGAATATTATTGATAATTAAAGGAAATCCCCCCGCCATGTTGGACAAGCCACCAAATTCTTCCTTGGTTTTATAGATAATACAAGAACCTTTAATGCTATAAGTAGATTTTTTCAGATTTTTATTAGTCAACATTTTAATTGCTAATTTTCTAATACGTTGAAATATTAAAATAAAAAGTAATAAAACTAATAGTAAATTGTGTCCACAGAATAAATTTAGAGGGGAACAGTTCTACGGTCAGACCCGCAGGCATTTAAGATCAAAAAAATAGTATTTAAATCTGCAAATTATCCTAACTCCACCCGCTAGTAAAAAGATGTGTTTTTAAGCTAAATTCCAAGCCCTAACAGTATGGATTTTGACGTAAAGTGACGATAAGTATAAGTATTTAAAGGGGTTAGGTAGGGTAGTAGAGTAAAATATCTCCTCCCAATCTTTGGCCAAATCCCTATATATATAATAAGAATATGTATTACATATATAGAGTAAGGTATATATATAATATTATAATAATAATAAATATATTATATATGATAGTGACCCTCCTTTTCTTAAATTTAAGTGCTTATAATATAATCACTTATGAAAACTAACAGAATAATTTACTTTAAGGTAGATGCTGTTAGCGACCTGAGAATTCAGCTCATATTCGAAATATTGACTGACTACCTCTAACATTTTCCCTTTCAGAGATCTTAAATAATTCTCGGATAACCGTGATTTGTCGTATGACTTCAATAGGGTCCCGTGATCATGAAAAGTATTTAAGGGGATATGCCTTATAGTGTGTCGGTATAAAAGCAGCACAGAGCATGTATACGGAGCTCTGGGCGTGCGATTCTTCAATCCTTTCAGTTCTAGTACTCTATAAAAATAAAAACAGGTGAGTAACTAGAGTTTTTTATAGTTACCCTTTAATATTACATACCCCTTTTTATCGGGATGTTCTTTTTCAATCTCGACTTGTTTCACGGGTGTTGTCTTAACATGACATTTATTCCCATTTGTATTTGAGCCACCAAGAATTTCATATTCCATTAACCAATATATAACATTTCCCTTTTTATTGATTATTTTCACGATTTCTTTATTATCAATCCCTTTTCCGATAATATAAAATGTTTCTTCAAAAGGATGTCCTTTTCTTATCATTTTAGCTAGGTCAGAATTATATGAATGATTTGTAGGATTCAACCGATAAACGGGTAGCTCGAATTTAAACTCAAATTCATCATTTTGATATACCATATTCTATACCTGCAAATTATTTTTTGATTATCAAATTAATAAGATATGCGAATAGTATAAAGAGGACCGAATTATATCATATTACAGTCTCTTTAATAATATCATAATAAGCACTCTTTGATATCTTGACATTCTTAGTTTCTATTGAACAAATTATATCTTTATATTTCGGCATTATGTCTTACAAACTCAACAAAATAATCTTCCAGCGTGACTGGGACTGGGGTTATGAGTCATATACTTATGACCTTAGTATTGAGATTGAATTCCCTTTTGCTGCTGGTATGCTACAAGAATTAGTTCCACAGGATAAATCACAAATCAGTAAATACAAACCAGAGATTTCAGACATTCCCCTTTTCAATGAGAAAGGTCTAGGAAAGTTAGTTCCTGATGTTGGTCCGAAAGGCATTTACTATCTTGAGCTTCGACCAGGATATAAACTAAAACAACTAATTGTAAATCCTGAAGATATTGATGTTGATATTTATATAGGACCGAAGGATACTTTGATATATAGTTTCTATAATTCTACAAAAAGGAATTCTATTTCCGTTAAAGCAGCAATCGAAAAGGATAATGAGGGAGTATATTCAAAATTAAAGGCCGAACCAGAAGATTTAATCTGGAGACATTATTTTGTAACAAGAGCCTTATCAAGTAGCCAGGAGACAATATTAACCTCAAAAAAATCTGAGACAACGGGAAAAGATATATTAACTGCTGATGAAGCCGCTGTTTATACAAGGAGATCTAAAAAAACATTGCAGAATTACGCATCACAGGGTAAATTAAGATCATTAAAAGGTGGTAAGTTCAGAAGAAAGGACCTTGATGATTTTTTGGAGCATGTGAAGAAAAAATGAACTTGTTTAAATGACCTCACTTTGGTACTTTTACGAATAGAAAAAGTGACAAATACGTGTCAAATTTTTTCTGAAGTGTTGGGAAAATTCGGGAATTTATAGGAAAGTATTTTATTAGGGAAGCTTAGTAAGTCATTCTCTTTATTGATATTACAGACATATTGCGGGAATTGAAAAATTATCAATATTGAATCCGGCCTTCGGTACACATATGTTTACGGTCTATGCACTTAAGGGCCTGAATCATAACTTCGTCTATGTTGGAATGACCGAGAATTTAGAGAGAAGATTATTCCGACATAACCAAGGATATGTTAAGTCAACAAAAAGATACTCCCCTTTCGAGCTAATATATTCTGAAAATTGCCAAAATGGGATAACAGCGCGGGAAAGGGAGAAATACCTTAAGTCAACATCAGGTAAGAGGTTTCTTAAAACCATTTTAAGTTCTGCCAATACTCTACCATAAGATAACCCATCGACGCGCCAACCAAAAAATTTACTTTATCAAAGCATACGAAATTTTTTGTTTGGTGGGGCTTACACCTCGTGCCGGTTCGAGGGGGGCCGTCAAGCATACGGAATTTCTTGTTTGGTGGGACTTATATCTCGTGCCGATTCGAGGCCGGACGGGGAAATAACCTGGAATAAAATCACATCTCATTATCCTATATCACATAAAAAGTTTTTTTGCTTTATATTTTAGTTCAAAAAAGAACAAAGGTATGGACTTTCCATCTGCAGAATACACTAAATCCGCCTCACAGATAAAATCAATAATATCTGAGAATACAAATGACCGTAAATGGGATCTGTTTGTACTGTCGAATCCATCGGGGTTTCATGAACAAACATGCGGCTGGGCAGCTTCTAAATCCCTGGAAGGCTGGAAACCCTTAAGGGTCATTTTTATTCAGGATCAGCATATAAGAGGCGGTTTCCAGATACTGCTTAAGAAAAAGAAGTTTGCAGGTACTGTAGGATTCCTTAATAAAGGACCATTAATCGATTCAGACGACCTGGAATTGAAGAAATTGATTATCTCTGAGCTAAAAAGAACAGCAAAAAATTATGGTATAAAGCTATTAATTATCTCTCCTCCGGGAGGAGGCCATTCAAACATATTTACATTTGACAAAAACGATTTTCCGGAAAATAAAGTTTTTACGATTATCGACAGCACGCTTGAGATAGATTTGAAAAAATCTTCCGAATCGCTACTGAAAGATCTCAGGAAAACTCTGCGCAATAACGTAAGGCATCTTGAAGGGTTAAAACTACGCAAAGGGAAATTTGAGGAACTGGGTTTATTTTACGAGTTAATGCTAGAGACCTGCAGGCGACAGGACGTTTCTCCCAATCCCTCGAGCCTGGAGATATTTGAAACAATATGGAAAAACTTTTGTAGCGATGACATGATAAGGCTTTATTTTATTGAAAAGGAAACAGAGATAATTGCCGGTGCCGTAATGCTGATAATCAGGGATCGTTTTATTATCTGGAAGATTGGATGGGACGGGAAATATCCTAAATCAAACCCAAACGCAGCTTTGTTCTGGTACTCCATAATGCTGGCAAAGGAAGAAGGATTTAATGTATTTGATTTTGCTTCTATTGATACGCAGACCTCAGAGCAGATCAGAGGTCAGAAAAAGTTACCAAAGGAGATAATCAGAACATCAACATTTTTCAAACTCGGGTTCGGCGGAGAAATTGTACAGCTGCCAGCCTCGATAATTTTATTTCCTAATCCCCTTATTAAATCAGTTTACAAAATATACTGCAAATTGCTGCCTATTATTCCGTTCCTTCCAAGGTCCGGAAAAAACGACTAAAGCTTCCTGGTTTTATGTTTGATTTCAAAATGATTATAATTAAGTTTTCATTCATATTAAATATTCGATGCATTATATTTTACAGCTAAGAGAACCCGATTCTGAGGGAATTTGCAACAAATATTAAACTTCGAGTGAGGCTATGCGATTTTCATTAACTAAATTATTGTTAATTTTATTAGTTGCCATTGCAGCGGCACTTCTGGTTAATTACCTTCAGCCCGACGGCCTGCCGTTATTCAACAAAAAGACGACTCTCCGCACAGACGAGATTTTAAATAAGCAGCCTCCCTCAAAAGCCGTTAATGAAATCGCGCCCGACACTATTGAGACGGATCATAACAAAATAGCTATGGAAAAGGACAAAGTGCAGATTGACGAAGATCTCCTGCCTCAGTATAAGTATAAAACGGATTCAGACCTGGCTATGAAGGATGAAAACAATATTCAAACAGGTAAAACTAAAGACAAAGATAACGGGCTGAATTTAAATAATCTGACAAAGGATGTTTTTAATCAGCCAAGGCTGATTTCAATGGTACAGGCATATGAGCTTTACAAAGATAACATAATGTTTGTGGATGCAAGGGACCCTGAAGAATATGAAGACGGGCATATAGCCGGGGCGGTAAACCTCCCCCTGTTCCATCTTAACGAGTACGACAGCATTCTCACAGCTATGGATAAATCAGAGCCCATTGTTACTTATTGTGAAGGTTCCGACTGCGATATGAGCATCAGGCTGGGAAATGAACTGTTTTCAAAAGGATTCAAAAAAGTATTTGTTTTTTTCGGTGGATGGGAAGAGTGGAAAGACGCCAATTATCCTGTAGTTACATCAGGTACAAATATCCAGCTAAATTAAATGTCAGGAATACTATCAAATAAATATTTGTTATTTGCCTTAAGACTTATTTTAGGGGGTTTGTTTGTTTATTCGGCGGTAACGAAAATAAGCGATCTGGAATATTTTGCGAAATCACTTTATAACTATAAACTCCTCCCCGAAGAGTATCTAAATTTCTTTGCCCTGATTATTCCCTGGCTTGAACTTATCATCGGTCTGCTGTTAATAACGGGCGTCTATGTAAGGGAGAGTGCTCTGCTAGGCGGAGGATTAATGATAGTTTTTATTGCGGCAATAGGAATCGCGGTATCAAGAGGACTTGATATTGAGTGCGGATGCTTCGGGACAAATGACGGCAGCCGGGTAGGATTTCTGAAAATTATCGAAGATGTATTCATATTTATCGGATTTATTCCTTTATCGGTCTATGGTCCGGGTTTTCTTGCCCTTCTGAACCCCAACAAAGTAAAGAAACAGGAACCTGAGCCCTTTTAGCCATTCCTCTCAATAGCATCCATGGTATCCCTGAGAACCCCCAGTGAACGCTGACTGAGAAGATCTATTTTTATCAGACCGAGATCTTCAACCGAATACATATCAGGCTGAGTAACGATAAGTCCTAATCCCTTATTTTTTGCATACTCAAGGGCGGTATAATTTGTAATCGGGCCCGGAGTAATTAATATACCGCTCGGATGAATACTCAGATGCCGGGGAAAACCCGCCAGTCTCTCTGCCATAGAGACAATTGATTTCCAGGGCTCTACTTTAAAGTTGAGAGACCTTGCCTCAGGAAACTTATCTGATATTTTAGACAGGTTTCCTGCAGCTGTCCAAGGAATATATTTGCTGTATTTTGATATTTCGCTGTTTGTAAAACCATATGCCTTTGCAACCTCTCTAAAAGCTGATCTTGCCCGGAAAGTAACAGTAGTAGAGATCATCGCGACATTCTCATATCCATATTTATCGAACACATACTTAATAATTTCATCTCTCTCCTTCCATGAAAAATCGATATCAATATCAGGCGGACTGCTTCTTCCTTTATTAAGAAATCTTTCAAAGTAAAGATTATATTTAATCGGATCGACTTCAGTTAAACCAAGACAATAGGAGACAATACTATTAGCAGCGGAGCCGCGGCCGATAGTTACCATTCCCCTTCTCTTTGCCTCCATTAAAATATCCCAGACCACAAGGAAATAATCTGTAAAGTTCATTTCCCTGATCACATGAAGTTCCATTTTCAACCGGTCTACAGCAGCATCAAGCATCGGAGAATATCTTCGGCTCAGGCCTTCAAAACATTTCTCCCATAACATGGTAAAAGAATCTTTACCAGGGGGAACATCAAATTTCGGAAATTTATACTCATTAAGCCTGAGATCCACGCTGCAATTCCGGGCAATATACTCTGTGTTTGAAACAGCCTCAGGAACCCCGCGGTATATCTCCTTTAGATCATTTACTTCCCTGAAAAAAGCTTCTCTATCGGCTAATTCTGAGTTCGTGACATTATCGCAATTTTTATTTAGTCCTATAGCAGTAACCACTCTATGCAAATCAAAATCATTTTCATTGAGGAAAAATACCGGATTTGAGGCGGCCATTCGAATCCCGTTTTTTTCCGCATAAGTATAAAGGTTTCGTGCATTATTCCGATTTGCTGAGGTAATAGTAAGTTCAGCAAAAACGTTATCCCTCTTCCCTGCTTTTTCAAGCAGAGCAAGGGAAGGAGTAATAATGAATAAATTATTCAGAGGCCGGCTAACAAGAGAGAAGAGATCAAAGTCATCATTAAGCTTACGTGAGGTAATGATCCTGCAAAGATCCGAAAACCCCCGGTTGTTCCTGGCAAGAAGAAGGACATACACTGAATTATCACCGGGTTGATCAATTAATGAGCCAAGGATAGGTTTAATACCATGCTCTTTCGCCTGTTTTGCAAAAGGAATGAGTCCGTACATACCATTCGTATCGGTTAAAGCCAGAGAATCCAGCTTATTTTCCTTTGCTTTCTCAATTAATTCCCCGATGCGGGAAGTACCTTTAAGCAAAGTATAATTAGAATGTACATGCAGAGGTATCATTTATTCCAGTCTTTTCCGAAATTTAGAATAATGGAGAGAAAAAGTGAATGGAGAAAGCAGTGAGCTACTGCCTCTTCAATGCTTTCATACCAATATCGCGGCGAAAATACATACCTTCAAATTTAATTTTATTCAATGCCCCGTAGACTAAAGTCCTGGCTTTTTGAAGATCGTTCTCCTCAAGTACCGCAGTGACTCCGATAACGCGTCCGCCTGATGTCAAAATCCTGCCATCCTTTTCTGAAGTTCCCGCATGGAAAACTATTATCTGAGGGGAATCCAGTCCTTCCAATCCTGATATTTCAAAACCTTTAGAATAACTTTCAGGGTAACCTGCTGACACAGCAACAACGCATACAGCCGTTCCACGGGAAAAGCTCACGGCACTTTTATCCAGCTTCCCAGAAGCCGAAGAATAGAGAAGTTTAAGAAAATCTCCCTCAACAAGAGGAAGAACCGCCTGGGTTTCAGGATCGCCAAACCTGCAGTTAAATTCAACAACCTTTGGTCCCTTCCGAGTTATCATTAGTCCCGCATAAAGGCAGCCCGAAAACTTCCGTCCTTCTAATTTCAATCCATTAAGAACCGGTCTAATTATTTCACTGCTGATTCTGTTAAGCATTTTATTATCAATCACAGGGGCAGGCGAATAAGCACCCATTCCACCCGTATTTTTTCCTGTATCATTTTCCCCGATTCTTTTATGGTCCTGAGAAGACGGGAGCAGGATAAAATCATCACCATCAGTTACAGCCAGTATAGAGGCTTCCTCACCCTCAAGGAATTCTTCCACAATGATTTTATCCCCTGCCTCACCGAATACATTATCCACAAAAATATCTTTCAGGGCTTTCTCTGCTTCATCATTGCTGCCGCAAATGATTACACCTTTTCCCGCCGCAAGGCCGTCGGCCTTCAATACCACAGGATAACTTACACTTTTAAGATATTCAGAGGCATCATCGAAATGTGATTTATCAAATTCCTTATATTCAGCGGTAGGGATGGAATATTTAACCATCAGCTGCTTGGCAAAAGATTTACGCCCCTCAATCTCCGCGGCTTTTTTCCCGGGTCCGAACACTGTAATATCCTTTTGTCGAAGAAAATCAGCAAGACCTTCAACCAGCGGCTGTTCAGGTCCGATAACGACGAGGTCAATACTTTCGGAAAGGCAGAAACCGGCAATTGCCTGATGTTCATTTCCCAGGTTCACATTTTGTCCCAGGGAAGCAGTACCAGGATTTCCGGGACTTATAAAGAGCTTAGTTAATGATTTACTTTGGGAAATTTTCCATGCTATGGCGTGTTCCCTTCCGCCGGAACCAAGCAAGAGAACATTCATTATATTTCTGCCTTTATCAAGAACTGGAACTGTTTCGTCAACTGTTCAGTAAGGTAATCTCTCCGATGTTTTTCTATAAATTCTTCATTCGGGACAGGCAGATTATTTTCCGTAAAAAGATCGTACGCTTTTTTGATCGCATTTTTAATAGCTTCAACATCATCAGGAGGAGTGATAAAGGAGGCACCGTATTCCTCCATCGCAGTTTTCACCGCTCCATCAGGTACGCAAGCAATGATGGGTTTCCTTGTACCCAGGTACTCAAAAGTTTTCCCGGTTGAAACAGTATCGCTGCTCCTACCACGTCCGACCATAGTCCAGAGAACGTCACTTGTGATGGTTTTGGTCAGCGCATCATTATGCTCGAGATAGCCATATTCTTTTACAAAATCCTGGAGATCAAGTTTACGAATCAGTTTTCTGTTTTCGTTACGGAGGAATCCGACAAAATGAAGCTCAATATTTGCGGCAATATCCGGTCTCTCAAGAGCAAGTTTCTTAAAGGCACGAAGGAAATACTTCGGTGTAATAAACTCATAGAATAACCCAGAGAAAGTGAGTCTCATCTTACTTTTATTTTTTTTCTCAGGGACCAGGTTTTCAAAATCCTTCGGATCGTAGCCCTGGGGAATAATGAACACATCTTCAAAAGTTACGAATCTGTATTCGTCCATAACCTTTTCTTTCATTCTCCGATTGATTACGATAATCCGGTCTGCCGCCTTCAACGCCGCATATTCCATTGATTTATGAAGATAGCTGTGAAGAGGAGTAGGATAGAATCCAAAATGATTACCGTACCATAAATCCCTGTAATCAACGACCATTGGTACACCGAATTCTTTTTTCAGCTTTACAGCCATATTGAATGAAGAAAACGGAGGTGCTGTAACAAAAATGATATCGAACTGCTCTTTTTTAAGCAGTTCTCTTGCAGTGACAAGCGCTTTTGAGGTCCAGCCTGACTTATTATCTGGAATAAACACAGAAGCACTCATCCTACTTAAAATTTTTCTCATCCATTCAGGAGGAATTTTGACTGTTCCCTTCTTATTCAGCCTGGAATTTATGTCATTACCTTCAGTCCTTATTATTCTAATTCCAGCCTCTTCAGCTTCCTTCAGCAAAGAATTATCATGAGCATAATAGGCTGTACTCCCTGTAGTAAGCACAGCAGGCTCCCAGTTATACTGCCTCATGTATTTTGTAAACTTAAGTGTCCGCTGAACTCCGCTAAGCCCCATCGGAGGGTAATAATATGATATTACCAGAACTTTGAACATAGAACTCCCTGATTAATAACACCTCCAAAAATAAAAATAATTACGACATCATGCTTATGAATGATAATTCGGTGCTTCCTTTGTTATAATGACATCGTGGGGATGACTCTCTTTCAATCCCGCGAGAGTAATCTTAACGAATTTCGTTTTTGTCTTAAGCTTCTTTATAGTACCGACACCGCAGTATCCCATAGCAGCCCTCAGACCACCAATCAGCTGAAGGACAGTTTCAGCCAATGAACCTTTATAGGGAACCCTTCCCTCAACGCCCTCAGGAACAAGTTTTGCAATTTCATCTGTAGTTTCCTGAAAATACCTATCCTTACTCCCTTTTTTCATTGCAGCAAGCGAACCCATACCACGGTAATGTTTAAAGCTTCTACCTTCAAATAATATAGTTTCACCGGGACTTTCCTCAACTCCCGCAAAAAGACCACCTATCATCACCGAATCTGCTCCTGCTGCCAGGGCTTTAGGTACATCGCCAGTTTGTTTTATACCGCCGTCAGCGATGAGAGGAATGCCTTTAGATTTTGTTGCTCTGAAAACATCCTGAATGGCAGTTATCTGCGGAATACCAACACCGGCAACCACCCTGGTTGTACAAATTGATCCCGGACCTATACCCACTTTTACAGCATCGATCTTGCAATCCAACAGATCAACAGCCGCCTCATAAGTGCCTATATTACCGACAACTAACTGGGCATATTTGAATTTCTTTCTAGCTTCCTTTACCATTTTTAAAACGCCAGCTGAATGGCCATGTGCAGTGTCGATTACGATAGCATCAGCACCGGCATTAAGGAGAGATTCAATTCTATCAATTGTATCGGGGGTTGTGCCAACGGCAGCGCCAACACGGAGCCTTCCGTGTTCATCTTTGCAGGCATTCGGGTGCTTCTTCTTTTTCTGGATATCCTTAAAAGTTATGAGACCTTTTAGTATCCCCTCTTTATCAACCACGGGGAGTTTCTCAATCTTATACCTCTGGAGCAGCTTTTCGGCTTTCTCTAGTGTTGTTCCAACAGGTGCAGTTATCAGGTTTTCCTTAGTCATAAGATCTTTAACAATGGCCTTCTTATTCGGTTCAAACCTGAGATCACGGTTAGTTAAAATACCTACAAGTTTTCCGCCGTCACTAACAATAGGAATGCCTGAGATCCGGAATTTCTTCATTATTTCGAGCGCGTCACCGATAGTCTTATCAGGACGGAGAGTAACAGGATTCTGTATCATTCCGCTTTCTGACCTTTTAACCCTATCAACCTCTATACTCTGATCTTCAATTGACATATTCTTATGGAGAATACCTATTCCTCCTTCCCTTGCCAGGGCTATAGCCAGAGAGGATTCAGTTACCGTATCCATTGCCGCAGAAACAATAGGAATGTTTAATTCTATGGCCGGAGTGAAAAAAGTTCTAAGGTCTACCTCTCTTGGAAGTATGGAAGATTTCCCCGGTATTAACAGAACATCATCAAAAGTTAAACCTTCCTTAATTACTATTTCATTCTGCTTCATAAATTTTTCCTATAGTTAGTTAATCGTAAGCCGGGAAACCGGTTATATCTTCCCCGACGATCAGTGTATGCATCTCGTGAGTTCCTTCGTAGGTTTTCACAGATTCAAGGTTTGCCGCATGTCTCATCACGGGATACTCGTCTAGGATGCCGTTCGCACCGAATATTTCTCTAGCGATACGGGCTATTTCAAGTGCTTTCTCACAGTTATTTCTTTTTGCAAGAGAAACCTGGGTATGCTTCATTGTACCCTTATCTTTCATTCTTCCAAGCTGAAGATTGAGCAGCTGAGCTTTTGTAATTTCAGTAAGCATATATACAAGTTTCTCCTGCGTCATCTGGTAAGCCGCGATCGGCTTGCTGAACTGAACACGCGTTTTAGCATAATTAAGGGCGGCACCGTAGCAAGCCATCATTGATCCAACAACACCCCAGGCAATACCGTACCTCGCCTGGTTAAGACACATAAGAGCATTTTTCAGTCCCGAGGTCCCCGGAAGGATATTCTTTTCGGGAACAAAAACATTATCAAAAATAAGTTCTGAAGTAACAGATGCCCTGAGCGAATGCTTTCCCTTCATTTCAGGAGCAGTAAAACCATCAAAAGATTTCTCAACAAGGAATCCTCTTACAACTCCATCAAGTTTTGCCCACACCACAGCCACATCTGCTATAGTTCCATTAGTTATCCACATCTTTGCGCCATTCAGTTTGAAGCCGCCTTCAGTTCTTTCAGCCTTAGTAACCATACCGCCGGGGTTAGAGCCAAAATCAGGCTCCGTAAGTCCGAAACACCCTATCTTCTCACCCCTGGCAAGGAGAGGAAGCCAGTAATTTTTCTGTTCCTCACTTCCAAATGAGAAAATCGGATACATAACAAGAGCACTCTGAACTGACACAAAACTTCTAAGCCCGCTGTCACCCCTTTCAAGCTCCTGCATAACAAGTCCATACGCAACGTTATTCATTTCAGCACAACCATACTTCTGAGGCAGGTTCGAACCGAACAGACCCAGTTCCCCCATTTGGGAGATCAGCTGCATGGGAAATTCTGCTTTACGGTTATATTCCTCGATTACAGGGATAACCTCATTAGAAATAAAATCTCGCACAGTATCTCTGATCATTATCTCTTCTTCTGTCAAAAGAGATTCCAAATTATAGTAATCCACACCTGAAAATCTCATCATTTATCCCTCAGTTACAAATTATAATTTAATCGTTAAAATTAAGCGATATAGGCAAGACAAGCAAACTTTCAAGGTCCGTTCCCGGACCTCACTTTTAATGATATGGTCTCCCAGAACACACCAGAACCATCTATTTGATTCAAATCATCACAGATTAAATATCAAAGAATGAGCGTTGACTTTACAGGCATAAAATATATATTAAATGCGAAACAACAATTGAGTATGTTAATATTCAAAGGTGTTCAATTGTTCACTACTCCGAGAGGGCGGAAAGTCAGAGACATGTTACTGGCAATCAGCAAATCGAAATACTCTCCCGAAGCAGTCCTTATTGCTTTGTTCTGCAGAATTCAATAGTGCCCGGATCAGATGATGCAGATAATTAATTAAATATGAAAATGCTTTAGATAACATATGAAAAATAATCAACGGAGGAATCAATGAGTATGAGAGATGCACTTATCAGCGGATCAGCAAATGTTATATGGAATGTATTTCAATCAGTCAACACCCGATTAAAGGAAGGTAAGAGTCCCCATCCCGCATGGGCACCCTCTCCCCTGCCGAAAAGCAGAGAAAGATCGATGCCTCAGCTAGGGTTTCCGAGGGAAACAGACTCTCTTTGTCCCAAATGCGTTTTTGAAATCAGAGAGAAAGTAATAGATGGGGAAATCAGCATACAAGAGCTCATAAAAGGCCATTATGCTGAAATTAAAGCGCATCTTGTTGAAGAAAATGGAAATATTTTTGTCAGAAAGACGTGTCCGAAGCATGGAACGTTTGAAGACACACTCTCTATTGATTCCGAATTCAGCCGCATACAGGAACAGCGGTTTTACGGCAGAGACTTCAAGACAGCCTGTGATGACAAGATACACGATCATGGAACTTCCAGTATTAAGTACGGCAGGGGTCCTGTTCTTACGATAGATCTAACCAACCGCTGTAATATGATGTGCAATCCCTGTTTCATGGACGCCAACCAAGTTGGTTACGTACATGAACTTTCATGGGAGGACATCAAAAAGATACTAGACAGATCACTATCGTTTCAGCCAAGGCGAGTAGCTCAGGTACAATTTTCGGGAGGTGAGCCAACAATTTCACCATACTTTCTTGACGCATGCAAGTATGCCAGAGAGATAGGCTATACGGGCATACAGGCTGCTTCAAACGCAGTAAGGTTCGCACTGGAGCCGGATTTTGCATTTAAGGCGAAGGAAGCAGGGCTTAACCTGGTTTATTTCCAGCTTGACGGCGTTACAAATGAAGCTAACCAGCACAGGCACATATCGAACCTGTTTGATATAAAACGGCAGGCTCTTGAAAATCTTTACCAGGCAGGAATCTGGGTAACACCTGTAACCACTATAGTTAATGGTATTAATACCGAGCAGATAGGTCCTCTGATGCAATTCCTTCTTGACAACTGTGATAAGATGGATGCAATTTCATTTCAGCCTGTTTCATTTACAGGAAGAGATGAAGAAATCACCGATGAACAGCGGCATTCGCAGCGCTTCACAACCTCACACCTGGCATATGAACTGGAGAAGTGGTCGAAAGGTGAAATTGACATGCATCGCGACTGGTACCCTCTCGGGGCAGGTGTTCCCCTGACGAATCTTGCCGATCATATGGCAAGCGCAGCAGATCACTGGGGCGGAATGTGCGTATCGTGTCATCCAGACTGCGGATCCTGCATATATATAGTAGCCAACAAAAAAACAAAAAAATGGGCTACACTTACAAAGTTCTTCGATCTCGACCGATTTATTAAGGACGTTGATCTTATTACCGATACGTCCCGTAGTAAAAAACTCACCAAGGTGCAGTTAGCTGTGTCGCTGGCACGTAATTTCGATGATAAGAAAGCACCGGAAGGTTTCGACTTCAAGGAATTAATAACACTAATACAGCATCAGTTCCATGGTTCTCTTACCGAAGGTGACAGACCTCCACAAAAAGACTGGATCCTCATCTGGGGCGGAGGTATGTGGTTCCAGGATCTATGGACATATGATTTCCGCCGAACAGAGATGTGCTCGGTGCCATACGGAACCCAGGAAGGAGAAATTTCCTTCTGTGCATATAATACCGGTATGGGATGGAGACAGATAATTGAACATAAACACATGAATGCTACAACGAAAGAATGGTACAAGGATAAAGGAAGGCATCCGATCTATGCCGGAGAAAGACCAATACCCATCGACCTCAATGCACCATCAATAAAAATCAGGCAGGAAGATGAATATTGTTCTTGCGGAAAGAAAAAGATCAACAATACTGAGAGTTCAACGCTGAATCAGAAACCTATAAGTATTACCGTAAACAAGAAAGAAAAGCAGGCGGTTTGATTGTAGAACAGAGCGGGCGTATAAACCAGTTTGATTTATGCGCCCTGCTCTCTTAAATAAGCAGTGCTGCTTCTCAGTTACCTCAGATTTATTTTAAAGGGTATTAAAATGAATGTGACGTTAGTTTCGCCCTATCGAGGAGCAATCTTTGAAAGCAGCGGTGTTACAATGCAGCCGCTCGGCATATCATACGTTGGTTCTGCCCTTAGACAGGCAGGGCACGAAGTTGAAATAGAAATTCTTGAAGATCCTGATTCTAAAATAAATTTTGATAATACAGATGTAGTAGGAATATCCTGCCTGACCATACAATACAAACCTGGAATAAAGGTTGCCAAGACAGCTAAAGAGGCAGGTAAGACAGTTATAATGGGGGGTATTCATGTAACCAGCCGTCCGGAGGAAGCGCTGAAAAGCGGTTACGTTGATTATGTTGTACGGGGAGAGGGCGAGTTAACCGCCATAGAACTACTGGAAGGACTGAAAGATCCCAAGCATTTCAACCCGGAAAAAGTTTCAGGACTTTCATGGATAGAGAACGGCCAGGTGAGGCATAGTGAACCTCGTCCTTTTATCCAGGAACTTGATGCTATACCCTTCCCTTTAAGGGAGGGGAACTGGAGGAAAAGCGGCAGGATACAATCACATAATGATATTGACTATCCTATAATAACCACAAGGGGCTGTCCCTATGGATGTAAATTCTGCGACGTTAATGTAATTGCAGGTAAAAGATTCCGCCAGCGATCGATTGAAAATATAGTAAATGAGGTGGAATACTTAGTTAATCATTATGGAAAGGAGAAGATCCTTTTCCTTGATGATATTATAAACTTTAACGCAAAAAGGCTTACCAGATTATGCGACGCACTTATAGAGAGGCATCTGCCAGTAATGTCGTGGGTAATGGGAAGAGCAGATCACCTTCTGCAGTTTCCTGAGACAGCGGAGAAGATGGAGAAAGCCGGTGTACGATTGATGTTTATGGGAATTGAGAGTCCTGAAAAGAGAATATTAAAAGCATACCGAAAAGGAGGCAAAGCCTCCTCAGAAGTTTCCATCAAAGCTGTTAATTTATTAAAAGACCAGGGTATAGAAACCTGGGGTGCATATATGATGGGTGAACCAGCAGAAACCCGTAAGGATATAATGGCCACAATTGACTACGCAAAGTTTTTAAACACCGGGGTAGCACAATTTTCAATATTGACTCCTTTCCCGGCTACGGAATTGTGGCAGGAATACAATACAAGAATATTTACCAGTGATTGGGATAAGTATGATTGTATGCATTCAGTCTTTTTTAGTAATGAAGTGGAACCTGGAGAGCTGGAAAAATTATGCAGGAACGCTTACGTCAAGTACTATACGCAGCCAAAAAGAATAGTGAAAGAGCTATTCAGCAAACATCATTATGGTAGACCGACCCTGAAAATGGTCAGACAGGTAGTAAAAGCAATAAGGTCTATGGCTGTACAAAATACTCAACCCAGGGTGTCGGGACATATAAACTAAAGAAGGCGGGTTTAAAATGCTCCGGTTAAGTTATTAAAAAGAATTGCTGATAAATAATGATGAATAAACCCGGAAGAGGGTATCCGGGTTTATTCTTTACATCTTTTTATTTTTTATTATTAATTAAGTTAATATAACTTATCACCCCCCTTCCCATATTACTTTTTAGCTCCGCTCATTTTAGTAATAACATTTTTCTAACCCTTAAGAATTCTTCCTGTCCCTCTCCCCGGGCAGTCAATCGATAAAGATAAGTGCCTGAACTTAATCTACCGCCTGTACCGCTGATGCCGTCCCAGTTGATGGTATGAGTCCCTCGCATAACCTGGCCTGAGAACAATGTTCTTATCTCCTCACCAAGCATATTATATACTTTCAAGGTCACATAACACGACACTGGGACCTGGAATTTAATTGATGTAGATGGGTTAAAAGGATTTGGATAATTCTGATATAACATGTAACTGTGAGGTAAAGAAGGGGCATTTTCATTAATTATTTCAATATCAACGTTATTAAGACGATGACGGTCCGCGTCGACCAGCAGGATCCTGCCCGGGACGACATTCAGCGGATCAGATATTTTGAACTGCATATCTGCCAATAAATGCTTACCCGGCTCGATTGATTCAGCGGCCAGCCTGTCATATAACAGGGTTCTGAAAGACGAATCAGCCATTTGAAAATATCCCTGTCCAAGATCAGTATTAATATTCAGATTTCCGGCAGAAGTGTTTATGTTTTCGAATTCAATCTGTGCACCACGTATCTCAAACTTACTATCGACATACAAAGTTATTCCTTCAGACGTGATATAAGCCTTAATTTCAGCATCAGGATTTCCGGTAATCTTCGCGAACAATCCTGAGATTGATTTCCGGATAGGACTATCATCAGGATAAAATCCTGTCAGAATAATATTCTGGATCAGCGACAGATCCTGAACATTTACAATTCCATCCGGTTCAGGCTCCTGTACACCAGGTATCCAGGGTGAGATGTCAGCTCTTTTAAAATAATCTCCTGCAAGTGAATCTTTTCCTATGATATGATCAACTACCATAATCAGATCAAGTATATCAATATAACCGTCACCGTTTACATCACCACGGGATGAGACGCGATTAATGGCCATCACTACCATTGTATTTTCCGGAGAGGATATATCTACAGGGTACCCATTACCGGTAGTAGCTGAGGCATTGGAAATAGCCAGGGAGGATTTTAATGTATCGTTCAAAGCCGGAAGATTTGAAATCCTGTATTCAATATTAAACAAATCATTATAATCAGCTTCCGGATCAAGACCTCCATCCTCCTGAAGGTTATATAGCAGCACATAAACTGAATCTACCGAAGCCCCATTAGCAGTAATCGGACCCCGGAACAAGTTATAATCGAGCACCCAGTTTTCGTCTGAAACATCCAAACCTTTCCGGATATTTCTGAAAGTCAGTATCGTATTATCATCAAAGGATTTGTTAATAGTTAATCTGAACTGAATAGCCTGAACCCTTTCTCCGAGCGGATCTAATCCCTTAAGTTGTATAACAGATGTGTATATATCATCTTCCAGCTGGTAAACAGTATCCTGACTAAATAAAAGACCGCTTTTACCAGCTCCCTTCCCTGTAAGAGGGATAGTATGCGGCGAAGCGGGATCATTTGATGTAAAAACAAGACTGCCCGAATAAGTTTCAGCCGAACCAGGTGAAAATGACACAGTAAAAACCTGATTTTCTCCTGCAGGGATATTAGCGGACAAAGGAGTAACTAAATAACCTGAATCTGCTATTAATGCTGAAGATATCTGAAGTTCGTTTATAAGACCTGTATTACTCACTATAACGTTGAGACTTTTAGTAGTATTTACAGTTGTCAGGCCAAAATTCAGAGAAACCGGTGATGCATTAAACGCAGGTCCGTCATCAGAACCTGATCCCTGAAGATTAAAGGAGACCGGCGATACTGCTGTGTTATTTGTAATCTCCAACGAAGAATTAATTACGCCCACAGCAACAGGCGAAAACGTAACATCGAATGCCTGTATATTTCCGGAAGTAATAGTAACCGGGAAAATTTCAGGAGATAATGTATATTCCTCATCAGCAGAAACGATATTGCTTATGACAAGATCTTCATCTCCTGTATTGCTTACTTCCAAACGGAGAGTTCGGGTTGTACCTACCCCGATGGAACCAAAATCCAGTTCTGAAGGATTTATTGAAATAACAGGAGGCATCAAGATCTTCTTTATTTCCAGGTTATCAATCATCAGGTCGTTATCCGCATTTGCAACAGAAGATTCTCCATAGAATCCCAATTGAATCATTCCTGAATAACCGGACAGATTTATAACGACATGTTCACCCAGAGAACTTATGTCATCATAAACATCCGGCGACCCGCTGTTATTCCACTCTTCAAGGATATTTGACTCAAGCCATGTTGAACCTGAATCTGTTGATATTACTACTGCAAACCGGTCATCTATACCACCAGTTTCAGGCGGACCTGACGTTCCTGCTGCATTTAATGTCAGATCGAATTCCAGCTGGTAATCAGTATCATTCTCAAAATCCGCAAACGTAGTCATCAGCCAGTGATTCAGAGACGTACCAGAAATATTCAATTTAGCAGCTTTATTTACAGGTGTTAAAATATTGCGCCAGTCACTCTGTTCCCATCCTGCATTTGTAGCACTGACGGTGACCGGGTCAGATAATAATCCTATATACCTTATATAATAGAGCGGCGGAAAGGATCCTTCAAAGTTTTCAGAGTACGGATAAGTTGAAACCGGAGGGTCCTCAGTTACGGTAAATGACCATATCGGAACCCCGGAAGCATCACCGGTTTCATTGTAAGGAACAATCATCCAATAATATAAAGTATTATATATCAGCGGCGCATCAGGTATATATTCTGCGGCAAGCTGCATATCCAGATTGTTTACGATATTGGCAGGAGGAGCAACACCCCCTCCGTCAGTTCCAAAATACAGCCTGTAGCCGGTTGGAACCGGACCAATACCTGATTCCCAGAGAAGATGACTGTTTATATCCACATCAACAGCTCCATCAGAAGGCGAAAGAGGAGAAGCCGGTACAGGAGGCGGCTCTGCACTATATACCATGATATTGTCTATAATCCAGAATTGAGATGAATTACCTGTCCATCTGAACCGTACCTTTGAATTAGCGACTCCAGAGGCTTCGGATGTAATATCAACCAGCACATGCTCCGGATTTTGTGAAGTGGAGGTTGAACTAAATACTGTCACCCACGAATTTCCATTCCAGACCTCCACAAATATTTCTGACGTTGTCCGATGATTATAATAGTGATCAAATTCAAGAATAGCTCCGGCGCCTCCATCTATACTAAAGGCCGGAGATTCAAGGGCTACATCTTCAGCCTGATTATTAAAGGAATTATAACTTTCAAATATGGCAACAGGCAAAGACATAGGAAAATTTACCGGCGTACCAGACGGAACTTCAAAATTCCATAGATCTACTCCCGGCTCTCCTGAAATTATATTCTGAGTCCAGCCCTGCGGGGGTGTATTTCCAGATGAAGATGAAAAGTCCTCATTGATATATACTGATAAGGCAGAAGCAGGCAACACCTCTTCCTTTATTTCCATTATATTTGCGTTCATATTTTGTGCTTTGTCCTTCTGTGCGAATGCACTATTCGGAATAGTCAGAAGAGACAAGAGGATAATAAATTGAATAAACCTACTGAAGTTTATTTTCAAGGTTCCTCCGGATATTAATTTAAGGTTGATATTTTTGGAATGCACCTGCAGCAGTCCATTCAAAGGGACTCCCGACAGGTTAAGAGATATGAAATTTACCCGAATACTCATCATTTAAGGGCTCTATTATAAGCCAATTAAAACCGTATTTAAGAGTACAAATTATTTTAATTTCAAAAAATCGGCCCCTCAACGCGCCCTGTTTTTTCCGATATCAGCTCAACCCGGATTCGGTTTATGAACCAAAGGTATAGACAAACACCGGAAAATATTTGAGATTACTACAGAAAACATTTCAGGGCCTTCTCTGAAATATTAACATCCTGATACAGAAGATTAAATATTCCGTTTTATATCCGTGCAAGTAAAATAGATTTTCTTAATAATAATAATCTTGATGTTGTTGGCGTAAAAACCTGATTGGTTACCATATTAAGATTTATTTTTTCCACATAAGATCAGCTTTAATAAATCTGTTCCGAATCTCCCTCTGTAATCCAGTATGTTTTCAATACTAATACAATATTAATAATATTTATTTCTATAGTCAAATATTAAATTCATCAACTTTTACTGTTACCAATCTTTATTACGGGGTCAAAGCGACATCAATATGATGACAATGATCCAGCATGTATTTGGAAACTCTGACTCCCCTATTACATAACAACCGAAGAAGAGAATAAAGCTATATAAAAGAATTTGGCGCTGCCGAAGCTTATTTTTGACGTTGCTATAAATCACTTCACTTTATTATACGATGAGTATATTAGGGGCAGCTACGATGAAGAAGTTAATTGGTGAGTGATAATTGCCGCCTCCGCCTAAAAAACGGAGGCTTTTTTTATTCTAATTTTTTATTTTCAGCTAATGTTTTATTATTTTTGATCATATCTTTTTTTACTACTCTCGTGACAAAACCCGGTATTCCGTCCCGGATACCGGGTTTTTTTATTTTACCAAAACAGTCACACTTCTCAACATGCACTCTTTTTTTGTATTGTAATGATACAACTTATTTTAGTAATTATAATACACCGGGGTGGGTTTCGGCCCGGCTTTTGTGCCCTCAAAGCCGGGCATAATTTTAATTTATTTTATTTCTTTTTAGAACAATATTTCTTATTATAACGCTTTAATTTTCACCATCACAGAAATGATTCTTATTGTTGAAGACCAGTTAATAACTGCACTTGAATTAAAAACCATACTTAAAAGAAACGGTTTCCCGGTGTCTCAGGTTTTCACTCGTGGAGGAGAGGCTATTCAATTTCTTCACTCAGAAAAACCTTTGTTCGCACTTCTTGATATTAAACTTGCTGACGATGTTTCGGGAATTGAGATTGGAAAAAGGCTGAAAGCGAAGAACATACCCTTTATATTTATTTCTGCTTTTTCCGACCCTGAAAATCTACGGCGTGCAGAAGAGTTAAATCCAGCCGGAATACTAACAAAACCTCTCGATGAAATGTCACTTGAACAATTAATTAATGAGATCAGTTAAGGCTCAAGTACGCAAGATACATTTCAGATTCTGGCTTTATTATGGCCAACTGGAAAAGTTAGAGTCCATGACACCCCTTCATAATTATCCAAATCTATATGAGCATCAAGCTGACCTTCAGCAATACTTTCAAATAACTGTAATCCCAGCTTACCATCCTGTAGTGTCTTTTCCCTGTCGAAACCAATTCCATCATCTTTGACGACCAGAATAAAATCGCCGTTTTCTTTCTTTAGATAAATACTGATTTTCCCTCCCCTATTTTCCGGAAATGCGTGCTTAAATGAATTCGTAACCAGCTCCGTTACTATAAGACCCACGGGGATAGCCTTGTCTATGAGTATCCCAGTGTCCTGTACATTAAGATCGATTTTAATTCGGCTGCTTTCATTCACATAGCCTTCAGAAATTAATAAAGCAAGCTCTTTTACGTACTCTCCCAGATTGATTTTTGAAAGACTACCTGCTTTATATAGTTTTTCATGTACAAGTGCCATGGAGCGTATCCTGGTCTTGATATCCCTGATTATTTCCTTAACCACTTCGTCCTCTACAGATTCAGCTTTTAATCCTAAAAGTGATGAAATAATCTGCATATTATTTTTGGTTCTATGGTGCAGCTCCTTCAGAAGCACTTCCTTTTCAGCCAATTGATTCTCAATCCTTCTATATGCCTCTTTAAGATTACTTTCGGCAGTTTTCCTTTCAGTAATGTCTGTATTTGTTCCGAACCAGCGTATTATGTCATTCGTTTCGTTCCGCACAGGCTGTGCTCTCGAAAGGAACCATCTGAATTCTCCATCTTTTCCTCTCAAAGGAAAAGTATCCTCCCAGGCCTCCCCTCTTGAGATATGTTCCAGGAATTTCTTTTCAACACGGTTAATATGATCAGGGTGATGTACTATCTTCCATCCCCATCCTTTCACATCTTCGAAAGTAGTACCGGTATATTCATACCACCTTTTATTATACCAGAATAATGAACCGTTTTCATCAGCCATCCAAGCCAATTGAGAAATATTATCGGCAAGTGTCTTAAACATTTCCTCTCTTCTGCTCAGATCATTTTCAACCTGCTTCTGCGGAGTAATATCCATTGACTGCACAATAATTCCCTCAGGGACAGGAAAGGAACGAGCCTGATACCATACGCTACTCCCATCATTAAACTCGAAACAGCTTTCTACAGTCTGCGGTTTCCTTTCCTCCATTGTGCACCTGTATGCATTGAAGAAATCAGAGTCCTCGACTCCAGGAATAACTTCTGATAATTTCCTTCCAACCATCTCCTGCACGGTACTGTGAGCGTGGCGCGCGTTTACTTCATTGACATACAGAATATTCCAGTCATTATCCAGTATGGCACATCCCTCAATTAAGTTGTCAAGAGCCAGGCCATACTTTCTATATGCCTTTTTTATCTTACTGTTAAGAGTGCTGTTTGTTGAATTAAGTAGAAAGTCCATATTAGAAGTATAGAATATATAAGGAAAAAGGAATGAATCTCCCTTCAATAATTACTCTAAATATTTTTCCTGTTATGTGATTAAAATCAAATACTATATTTTATTCTCTTTCAATTCCTCGCTTTTTGAAAGAAAGGGAAAATGTTTACCAGGTTCATTTATACCAGGGGAGGCTATTACAGCCCGTTCAGATTCAATATCAAGAACCATGTCTTTTCTGTCCATATCTTCCGGCAAACAGGAAATTAAGTCGCCTGTTGTTCTAATCGATGATATTAACAGCATAATTATCTCCAAAAATTTACAATCGTATTGTAAAATATTATTTTGAGAAAACAACTGATAAAAGTCACCTAGCAGACCCCCGCAACACACGTATTAAAGGATTACACCATTTCGGCTTCCATTCAGTAGAAAACTAATTTACTATAATATGGGAAATATATTGAATCTTAGTTTTTTATTTCTTACTATCCATGTGAGTAAAAATCTCTTATTGTTTAACCAATCTATTTTCATTACTACTTATTCGTCAGAAGAACTTCTATGCAGAACAAATCAGTATTTTTAGCACTAAACGATGGTATCACAGCATCAGACATTAGGAAAGTATTGATGGGTGCGGGTGTTTTCAAGCTAAAAGTTTTTTCGACCTGTGAGAATATGTTGAAGGAAGTAATTAATGTTTCTCCTCCCGACCTCATTATTGCTGATACCGATGTTAGTGATCGCAGCAAACTTATAAGTTCGATATATCAGATAAGATCAAAGTTTCATGTTCCCATAATATTTTTATCAAGAAACAACAGCAAGTTATCCGGACTTTCTATGCCTGAAGATCCCGGATGTGAATACATAGCAAAACCCCTTTCTGATAATAAACTACTCCAGTCACTCGAAAAATTTCTCAAAAACTCAACGGCTTCATCTAAAACTCTCTCCTGAGGATCAGGAATTCAACTTCGGAATAAGATTTTCCCATTTTCCTGAACTTTCCAGCTATCAAAGTAAGTATTTTAAACTCTTTGAATAATCGTTTCAGTTCATAAGGGGGATAAAATTCAATGTGATTGACTTTTCACGATATTTCAACATCACAGTTTTAGTTGGAAATGAAGGTTACTTTAAAGCAGAATTAAATCCAGGCAGAGTCAAAATGGTTGAATCAAAGATTTCTCTCAGGTATGTACCCATTTTTTTTGAACTTGAGGATGAAGATCTGAAAGTTATAGAAAACGCCGGTATGTTAAGGCGTTTTCAGAAAAATATGCTCATACTTGATGAATCGAAGGAAGAAAGCAGCGGACTTTTTATTATTACAAAAGGATCAGTTAAAGTTACAAGGAACGATTCAAAAGGGAATGAAATTATTCTTGCTATCCTTAATGAATTCGATTATTTCGGGGAAATGTCGCTTCTGGATGGTCAACCCCCAAGTGCTAATGTTATAGCTGCAGAGAATACTGAGGTATTTTTTATCGGAAGGGATGAGTTTATGCATCTTATACAGTCACGTCCAAAAATTATGGCCTCCCTTCTTGATGAAGTTATTAAAAGACTGCGTGCTGCAGATGATAAAATCAAATCACTTTCACTAAATAAAGCGAAGGATAAAATAATTAATGCTGTAATTCAGCTCGCAGAAATCTCAGGAATAAGGAAGCATGGACTCGTTGAACTGAATCTTCCGTTCCAGCACGAGATAGCGAACATGGCAGGAACGTCAAGAGAAACTGTTTCCCGGGTACTGCACTCACTTCATAAGAAAGGTGTGGTTGAACTAGATGGTTCAATCATCAGAATTCCCGATTACGATAATTTCAAAAAAATACACTTGTAAGAAATGTTTGCCATCTGCTCTTATTAGCGGGATCATCCTGTTACGATGAGCGACCCCCCGTTACACCTGCGGGGGGTTTTTTATTTTTATTAACTCATTCCAGTTTAATTGCCTTTAACAAATATTTATAGTACGTTTTAATCAGAGATAATATTATGTTTCCTTCATTCGCCCATAGTAAAACACTTTTCTATATCAGTCTGAGTATAATCATAATATTAATAGCCTCACAAATCACTTCTACCTCGCGTTCGTATGGAATCCTCTTAAGTTATACAGGAGCAATTATTTTTGTGACCGCATTAACTCATAGATGGGAAAAATCTTTATACTATATGATAATGGCAGTTATTTCCACCGGCATAATTATGGTTAGTATAATATTTAATAACCTGTTAGGGGAATCTTACCGCGATACATTTCTTGATTACGTGAGGGAATTTTTATTTTTTATGTCTGTTTTCCTGTGTCCTTTCGGGATAGTAGTAGGTATGACAGGATACTTTCTTTTTTCAGACAAGCCAGGGAAAAGTAATTTTAAATAGGTGCTGCAAAAAAAAATGGCACATTTTATTATGCCATAAATATTATACATGTAAAGGGGCAAAAAAGAGCGGAGAGGGCGGGATTCGAACCCGCGATACCAGTTTCCCAGTATGACGGTTTAGCAAACCGTTGGTTTCAGCCACTCACCCACCTCTCCATAGCTGAATTCATAAATTTTAGATCACAAAGATAATATTTTAATGAATAATTAAAAATCAGAACACACCCCGATTTTTATTTTATTTGTGTTTATTCTGTGAAATATCTCAATATTTATGCGTTCCTGATTAAATATTTTTGTTTAATCTTTTATAATGAATCCGGCCTGGCGGCTATCAGGCTTGTTTCGGGATCCATAATCTCAATTCAATTCCTAACTGAAGTTTATTGTTTTAATAAAACCCGAGGTAACCATGAATAAACTTACACGTAAAACATTCCTCAAAAACATTTTCTTTTCAGGTACTGTACTGCTTGGAGGAAGCACTTTACTAGCAGCCTGCGGAGGAGGAGAAAAAAAACCTGCCGAAAATGAAAATGCGGGGGAACAATCCAATGCTAACGACCCATGCAGCGATGTAAGCAATCTTTCAGACGCGGAGCTTTCCACACGGAAGCAATATAACTATACCGGGCAGACACCGAACCAGGATGAATACTGCAGCAACTGCCTTCACTGGAGACCTCCTACGGGTAATGGTCCCTGTGGAACATGCGAGCTGGTTAAAGGTCCGATTAACCCCAACGGCTACTGCGACCAGTGGATGAAAAAACCAAAAACGGTAGGCTGATTATTCAACCTTGATTTCGATCTTAGGACTGTATTTGTAGTTGAGGACAACCGGATCACTGCCGGTACCATTTCCTTCGGAGACATATTTGATTACAAGCAGGTTTTTCTCTGAATCAAATAAATATCCTGATTCATTTCTTGTACCGTAATCTTTTTGCGGGAACGGTTTGAGCTGGCTTCCATTCACAGCTATGTTTTTAATGGGGTCAGTTCTGAAAATCTCGAAAGTGTATGATACTATTTGCGGAGTATAATCACCTTCTTTCTTAACAAGGTTTATATCAAGTCCATTATCATTTTTAACTGAAATGTCAGTTACCAGGTAATCACCATCCTGGTATTTCAACGTTTTTCCGTCATCCTGGTACAATTGAGAGTTGGATTCCGGTCCAGGGAAAATTTTGAGTTTCAGGAAACTAACATCATCTCCATGCTGACCTGTATATTCCTGTTTTTCACGCATCGGAATAATTCCGCCTTCCCTTATAAAAAGAGGTATCATATCTATGGGCGCCTCCACCAAAATCCACTGACCACCATCGTAAACTTTACTATCCCACCATCCGAGCCACTTCCCTTCCGGGAGGTAAAGCTTTTTTGAATTCTCAAACTCTGATACCACCGGGGCAACCAGAAGATTATCACCTATCATATACTGATACTGAGCTTCATCAGAATAGCACTCATCATCTTCCTGGTAATTCAGGAACATAGAGCGGACAATGGGGATACCGGTTTTATGAGCGGTATAAAATTCAGTGTAGAAGAATGGGAGCAATTCATAACGAAGGTCCATAATTTTCTTTACCCATCCTTCAACCTCTTCACCGAATGCCCAGGGTTCCTGGTCGCGGGTGTTAATTATCGTATGGCCCCGATAAAAAGGAGTAAACGCACCAAGTTCCATCCATCTTGTATATAATCTTTGAGAAGGAGATCCAAAGAATCCTCCTACATCGCTGCCGCAGAAAGGGACACCGCTAAGACTTAAACCCTGGACCATGGTGCAGGCGAGTTTAAGATGCACCTCGCTCGCGGCATTGTCGCCGGTCCATACAGCTGCATACCTTTGTATTCCCGAAAAGCCCGCCCGTGTAAGAATAAAAGGACGTTTACCCGGAACATTACTCTTAATCCCTTCAAAAGTAGCCTTGGCCATCTCAAGAGCGTAGACATTATGGATCTTTTTATAAGAAGCCCCATAACCATTGTCATCAAACTGAATAATATCCGGTATTGCCTGTCCCCATGCAGACGGTTCGTTCATATCGTTCCATATCCCTGCAACACCCTGCTTTAGAAGCTCCGCATTTTTCTTTCCCCACCATTCGCGGGTTTCCTTTTTTGTGAAGTCAGGAAAATAGGCCCATCCCGGCCAAACCTCTCCCTGATAAACAACCCCGTCAGGATATTTTGCAAAAAGGTCCTCTTTTAATCCTTCCTGTGCAATTTTGTAACCACTAGTATCCGCTTTAACGCCGGGATCTACTATGGTGATGACCTTAAACCCCTGTTGTGCCAATTCTTTAAGCATACGCACAGGATCCGGGAATCTGTTATTATCCCACGTAAACACCCTGTATCCGTTCATATAATGTATATCGAGATAAATTACATCGCAGGGGATATTTTTATCGCGGAATGTCTGAGCAAGGGTTTTAACAGTCGATTCAGGGTAATAGCTCCACTTACTCTGCTGGTAACCAAGCGACCACATTGGAGGCATTTCCATTCTACCCGTAATCATTGTATAAAGAGAAATAACCTTTTTGATTTCAGGTCCCTTAATGAAATAATAATCCAGTTCACCCTTCTCAGCGCCGAACCAATAAAACCGGTTATTGCTAGCACCCATATTAAAATATGAGCGGTATGTGTTGTCGAAAAATATTCCATAAGCTTTATGGTCCCTGATTCCTATAAAGAAGGGTATCGACTGATACAGCGGATCCTGTTTGTCAGTGTAATCGGGGGTATCGGAATTCCACATAGTCAACTGCTGGCCGTTTTTTTTCAAGCTGCCTGTTTTTTCTCCGAGTCCGTAAAACAATTCATCTTTAAATAAATTTTTAAAGCAGCGTACTTCATCAGCATCAAAAGCCATCCCGAAGCTTTTTTCATCTTCATTCAGCAGGTTCATATCCATATCATAGATACTTACCCTGCATGGGGATTTTGCCACCCTCACAATCATTTCCTTTGTGGCGATTTCATAATATTCCGAATCATCTCTGAAGGAAAATGCGCCTGAGGAAGAATTTATAACCGCATACGAGGGTGCTCTGGAAAATTCATTTTTGTTTGTAAACCTGAAGCGGACAATATTGTTATTAACCACATAAATGTTGAATAAGGCATTAGTGAGTTTAAACTCAACTCCGTTTTCATTTTTATCAGCCGAAACAACATCCCCGGCAAACTGAAAATCGGCGTATGTATTTTTTAATAATGCTGCCATAAATACGATTAAAAATAATTTTCTGAACATTTTTCTTCCGTTAAAATAATTTGGAAGTATTTAATTCAAAAAATAACTAAAAAGCGAGAGAAATTGCATTAACGAAGCGCTTCGCAAAAAGAAATTTCATCCCTGTATACACATATTCATATTTTTTATTAACTTTCATTTGTTATCCAGAGATGATACTTTTATTTGTACTGTTGATTTACCCACCAAGAACTGTTTAACATTTCATCGAAAAATTCTAAAAAAACGTGATGAACCGTCTTTGAGCCGTCTCTAAATAAATGCTTCCCATATTCGGAAACGCTTCGGCTTTGTCCCGTTCTGTACGATTGACTCACTTAATATGTGAGGTTCAGCTTATCAGGATGGATAACCTGTCATTATTTACAAATTACGGCATTCTATCGGACCATCTGGCAATATTGAGTCATATCATAAGAACAGGTAAATATTTACATCCCATTAAATTAATAGTGCTTCTTTAAAGATTTTTATCTATTATCTGATAAGCTTCCCGTCATTAACCAAACGAGAAAGGACTATCTTATGAGGACAGTTAGAGAAATTTTATCGGGCAAGGGTTATGAGATCTATTCGGTATCTCCTGACGACACAATTTTTAATGCATTGAAGCTGATGGCGGCGAAAAAAATCGGTGCGGTTCTGGTAATGGAGAAAGGAAATATCGTAGGTATAATGTCAGAGAGGGATTATGCCAGGAAGGTAGCTCTGGAGGGCAAGTCATCCAGAGACGCTGTTGTTGGTGATATTATGTCTGAGAAAGTAATCTATGTTGATTCTGACAGGCTGGTTGAAGAATGCATGGTGCTGATGATAGAAAAAAGAATTCGTCACCTTCCGGTATTTGAGAACGACAAATTAATGGGAGTTATTTCCATAGGGGATGTAGTAAAAGCCGTGATAGATGAAAAAGAATTCGTAATAAGCCAGCTGGTTCAGTACATAAAAAGCACTCCGGAAATTCATGAGGATTCCCGTAAAGTTGAATCGGTATAAAATTAAATTTTTAGGTCACTTTTTTCTCTCATACGTGCCCATAAGTTCTCCGCGGGCAATAATGTGACCTTCCATCTTTTTCAATACTTCTCTTTTGGTCGCCCCGGAATCAAGGTGTACCGCGGTATTTAAACCGTACAATCTGAAATAATACCTATGGGTTCCTGACGGCGGGCATGGACCTCCGTACCCTATTCTGCCGAAATCATTAGTTCCCATAAGGATTTCATCCCGTACATTTTTTGTCGGAGTAGAATTTTCCATCAATGAGTTTACATTAGCAGGAATATTATAAACAACCCAGTGGGTGAAGTTTCCTCCCGGAGCATCCGGATCCTCAATAATAAGTACGAATGTCTTTACTCCCTCAACACTGCAGTTCCAGCTTAACTGCGGAGAAACGTTTGCCCCGTCGCAGGTAAACTTTGACGGAATGCTTTCTCCTTCACCGAACGAACGCGATTGTATTTCTATTTCCATATCATACTCCCCCTTTTCCTGTTGAGGAAAAGTAATTATAGTTGAGAACATTGTAATTAAAATTGAAACAGATAAAACTAAATAACCAGGAAATTTCTGCATACTCAAAATTATTCTAAATTTTGATCAAGTTAAACCGGCAACAAGTGATTTAATTAAAGTGAGAATTCCTGAAGGTGCTACTCCAAACCAGACAAGCAGTATTGTTAAAACTCCAAGCGCAAATCCGCTGCCCAGGGTAAAACCGGGGAATGAGTGTTCTTCTGATGTATCGGGTTTTGTGTACATCGCAGCTATTATCCTTAGGTAATAAAAGAGACCTATCACACTATTTATAATCAGACTTATTACCAGCAGCCACATACCCATATTCACCCCGGAAAGAAGGATATAGTATTTCCCGATAAAGCCTGCAGTTAAAGGTATTCCTGCAAGTGAAAAAAGCATCGCAGTAAAAACAGCAGCAGTAAGCGGTTTGGTTTGATATAACCCGTTGTAATCGTCAATGTCCCCTGCTTCCCTTTCTTTTGTTGATAATATAGTAACTATTCCGAAAGCACCAAGGGTTGTAATAAAATAGGCTACCAGGTAGAAGGTTGCCGCATTAACTCCCATTTCCCCAGCCGCGAGGAAGGCTACAAGTAGGTAGCCAAGGTGAGCGATAGATGAATACGCGAGGATCCTCTTCACATTGCGCTGTCTTAATGCCAGCAGGTTCCCGGTAAACATAGACGCAATTGAGATGACTATAAAAATGGTAACCAAGGGTTTAAAACTATACAGGTTAAGTTCATAGAAAAGCCTTAAGAGGAAAGCAAAGACGCCTCCCTTTGATACGGTGGCGATGAACCCAGTTACCGGAGCGGGGGCTCCCTGGTAGACATCGGGAGTCCAAAAGTGGAAAGGAACAACCGCAAGTTTGAAACCAATTCCGATTATCATTATGGCGAAGCCGAAAACAGCAAAGGGTGATACTGCTATTCCTGATATCAAAGTTTTGACTATATCCGGGAAAAACATTGAGCCTGTATCTACATAAACCAGTGCCATTCCATAAAGCAAAAATGCCGAGGATGCAGCAGCAAGTATTAAATATTTGATGCCTGCCTCGAGAGGTTTCTCGCTGAACTTCGGATAAGCTATTAATACATATAAAGAAACACTAAGTAATTCCAGTCCAAGGAAAAAAGATATAAAGTGATTGCTGGCAGCTATTACGGAAGATCCCAGCACAGCATTGAAGAGCAGTATATAATATTCTTCACTGTTAATATCCTTATCCTTTAAATATTTATATGAAAGCAGGACAACAAAAAAGGAAGCTGCAAATATCAATCCCCAATAGAACAGGGTATAGTTATCGACAATAATCAGCGGAGTAACCTGACGGGGCATATATGATGTAATGTAAAAGAGCGAGATGAAGGCAGCAATTAAAGCCAGGAGCGAAAACGCATTAACCACTGCATGGTATCGCTTAATCGCGATGGTAAACATGATAACGATGGGTACAAGCGCGATTATCATTAGCGGAATGAGTACATAAAAATCCTGTGCATTCATCGTGGTTCAACCTGTTCTTTACTCTTAAAAAGCTGCAACTCCCCTATTTTATTATTGCTCTCGTTGAGGACCTCATATGTTTGAGTCTGCCGGCTCTGATTAAGAATTCTCTCAATTGAAGTTTTTGATGTATTCAGAAATGAACCGGGATAAATTCCAATCCAGACAATTGCGATGATAAGACTGGCCATCACCAGAATCTCCCTTGCATCAAAATCAGATATCTTCCATTCTTCTTCTTTTTTCCCAAAAAATACTTTCTGCATAATTCTTAATGAATAAAGAGTAGAAGCCACAAGACCAAGAGCTGCAATGATAGTCCAGAATACAGATGCCTGGAATGAACCGGCAAGTATTAAAAACTCCGCTACGAAATTGCCAAGCGCAGGGAGACCAAGTGACGCCATTGAGAATAACAACCCAATACCTCCCATTCTGGGTACCTGGTCCCACAAGCCTCCAAGTCTGTTCAGGTCTCTGGTATGAGTACGATCCTGTATGGCTCCGACCAAAATAAATAAGGCGCCTGTACTGATCCCGTGGGTGAGCATCTGAAGCACCACTCCCTGAAGAGCGAGCTGGTTAAATGAAAAAGCTCCCAGGAGGACAAAGCCCATATGACTAACGCTTGTATAGGCGACAAGCCGCTTAAAATCATTCTGCGCAAAGGCGAGCTTTGCACCATATAATATTCCTACTACACCAAGAATGACGGCAACCGGCGCGAATGCCCTGCTTGCATCAGGAAAGAAGGGGATAACAAAACGGAGTATTCCATAAGCGCCAGTTTTTAGAAGGAGTCCCGCAAGTATTACGCTTCCTGCTGTCGGGGCTTCCGTATGAGCATCCGGCAGCCAGCTGTGGAATGGAAACGCAGGGAGTTTTACAACAAAGGCAATGAGGAATCCGAGCATAATCCACATCCCCGCTACAGGCGAAAGCTGAGTACCAAGTAATTCCGTGTAATCGAATGTATATGTACCTGTATTATGACCATGGATAAAATAGAGGGCGAGTATGGCCACGAACATAAGGAGTCCGCTTGCCTGTGTAAAAAGGAAAAACTTAAAAGATGCATAGATCCTGTTTTCATGTCCCCATATCCCGATAAGAAAATACATAGGGATGAGCATTACTTCCCAGAATGAATAAAAGAGAAAGAGATCGAGCGAAGTAAAGACTCCCGTGATCCCGGCAAGAATCCACAGAAGGTTGAAGTGATAGAAACCCACACTTTTTGTTATGCTCTTCCATGAAATAAGGACCGAGATGATGCCGAGAAAGAGTGTAAGGAGAACAAGAAGTATACTTAACCCATCAGCGGCAAAGTGGAGACTAATGCCGAACTGGGGAATCCATTTCCACTGCACTTCTGTGATCCATTTATCGCCGGTGCTAATATTTGTTGAAGCTCCGCCCGAGAGCCAGAGATATACCGCTAGAACCAAAGACGCGGATAGAAACAGAAGGGATACCCATCTCGATGCTGTTTTACTTATATTAGAAATAAGCCAGGCAAGGAGTCCTCCCGCAAATAAAATTATTATGATGTAAACGAGTATCATGAGAATAAAACAATAGATATTGTTAAAATTGCGCCAATTACCAGTCCTGCCGCATACCACCGAAGATTACCAGTTTGTGTAAGCGAAAGTATCTTATACCCGAGTCCAGTTAACCAGGCTATAAACGTATAGAAGTAATCGATAAAGTCATGCCTGTCTATCTCAGCCATCCATACAACCGGTCGAACGAAAACTCTGTCATATATCTGATCAAAACGCCATCCCGAGAAAAGAAAATCGGCAATAAAAGATTTGTTCCGTTCCTGAGGCCTCCTCTTTACGTAAAGGATATACGCGATAAATATTCCTGACAAGGCAAGCAGAGCGGTAATCACCTGGAATAGTATTTCAAGTCCTTCCGAAGAATGAGTAACAACTTCTGGAAGCGTCTTCGTTACAAAATTTGAAAAGATTGTTACATCACCCAGTGTTGAGGGGGTTTGTAAGAACCCGCCTATTATGGACAATACAGCCAGAACAACGAGGGGTATTTTAATAAACCCGCTGAGTTTTTTATCAGGCTTCATCTGAGTTCTTCCATAAAACGTGATAAAGACCATCCTGAAGGTATAAACGGCGGTTATAAAAGCGCCGACGACCGCACCTATCCACAGCCAGGGACTGCCGTTGGAAGCCGACCAGCTGTACCAGATAATCTCATCTTTACTATAGAAACCGGCTGTAATCAGCGGCAGAGCGGCGAGAGAAGCCGATCCGATGAGGAAAGTATAGAAGGTTACCGGCATTTCTTTTCGAAGTCCTCCCATCTTAAACATGTTGTGTTCATGATGGAGGGACAATATAACAGCTCCGGCACCAAGGAAAAGAAGAGCCTTAAAGAAGGCATGGATCATGAAGTGAAATATTGCTGCCGACCATGCACCTACACCTAAGGCAAGGAACATATAGCCAATCTGGCTTATAGTTGAGTAGGCCAGAACTCTTTTGATATCATATTGAGTAAGAGCGCTGAACCCTGCCAGCAGAAGCGTTAGTGTTCCAATTACAGCAACAATGGTCTGTACAGGCGGAGAAAGAATAAATAAAACATTAGTTCTTGCGATCAGATAAACACCCGCAGTAACCATTGTGGCCGCATGGATCAGTGCGCTTACAGGAGAAGGTCCGGCCATCGCATCCGGAAGCCAGGTCTGCAGAGGCAGCTGTGCTGATTTCCCGAGTGCGCCACCCAGAAGCAGTATGGAAGCAGTAAAGGCCATAACCGAACCCGACGGCCACTGCTGCTGAGCTGCTGACAAAATATCACTAATATTTAGTGTATTAAAATTCATTACCAGGTAGAAGAGTCCTATCGCCATCGCAGTATCCCCTATCCTTGTAACAATAAATGCTTTTCTAGCTGCTGCTCCATTTGCCGGATCTTTATACCAGAATCCTATCAGCAGATAGCTGCATAATCCAACTCCCTCCCATCCGAGATAAAGAAGAAGCAGGTTATCGGCCAGAACCAGGATGAGCATCGACGCAATAAAAAGGTTCATGTACGCAAAGAATCTCGAATATCCTTCATCATCTATCATGAATTCCGCCGAATAGAGATGGATAAGAAAGCCTACGAAGGTTATAACGAAGATGAAAACCATTGATAGAGAATCGAGATGAAATGAAATGGAGGGGTTGAATCCCGCAACATCGAACCACTCCCAGAGAGTCTGAACATAAACCGGGGCTGAACCCGCGCCTGCTGTATAAAAGATACCTATTAAAATGGTTATAAGAGCAGAAAGACCGATAGAGCCTACTCCGATGGTCCCCGCCGCGGTCTTTCCAATTTTCTTACCGAAAACAGCAAGCAGCAGAAAGCCGAGCAGCGGTAAAGCGACTATAACCCATAACAAGTTAAGCATTATACTATTTTCCTAGTCCTTCATCTTGTTTAGTGAATCAGCATCAAGTGACTTTGTTTTGTAATGAATCCTTAAGATCAGTGCGAGTCCTACGGCAACTTCAGAGGCAGCCATTGCCAGAATAAAAATGAACATCACCTGTCCGTCAGACTGAAGCCATTTAGAGCCCGCAACTATGAACGCCATTCCTGCGGCATTCAGCATAATCTCGATCGACATTAACATAAAGATCAGGTTACGTCTTATCAGGAGTCCAGTTACACCGATAACAAACAACACTCCCGTCAATATCAAACCAGCCATTACAGGTACATTATTCATCTTTATCCTCCAGGTACCTGTGTCTCATTTTCTTTTTCTGCTGCCCTATATGATACGCACCAACAATACCGGACATAAGCAGCATCGCGGTAAGTTCCACTCCAAGTACATAGGTGGTAAAAAGCGAGGTTCCAACCTGTTTCGGATCAATTTTAATGAACTGAAAATAGGAACCGCCCGCACCGGATAGCATGATGATAAATTCGACCAGCAGTATAGCGATAAGAAGCGAGGGACCTTTCCATACTTTCGGCTTCATCCACTTCTTTTCCTGATCCTCTGAATCCTTACCGAGATTGAGCATCATTACAACGAAGATGAAAAGCACCATAATAGCGCCTGCATATATTATAACTTCAAGAGCCGCTATAAAGGGCGCTCCGAACAGATAAAAAATGAAAGCTGCCGAAAGAAGCGAAACAACCAGGTAAAGGAGTCCGTGGACCGCATTTGTTCTTGTTACAGCCATAATTGACGAACCTATAGCTACAGCAGCCGATATATAAAAAAGTACATCCATCAGGGAATAAGGCTCCTTATATCAATTGGTTTCTCTTCATTCTCTGCTTCCCCTTTATCCTTGCCGCCGATCTTTAATCCTGCCACCCTATAAAAATTATATCCGTGATACTTCCCTTCTCCATCAATTAGCAGATCCTCTTTTTCATAGACCAGGTTCTGCCTGTCGTACTCAGCCATCTCGAAGTCGGGTGTAAGCTGGATCGCATAAGTAGGACATGCATCCTCACAGTAACCGCAGAAGATGCACCTGGAAAAATTTATTCGGAAGAATTCAGGATAACGCCTGTTATTATCATCCTCAGTTGCCTGCAGAGAGATGCAATCGACTGGACAAGCAACTGCGCAGAGGTAACAGGCCACGCATCTTTCACCTCCATCGGGATCACGGGATAGTATTATTCTGCCCCGCCATCTCGGAGGCAGATAGGGTTTTTCTTCAGGATACTGTACAGTATCTCTCGGACTGAAAGCATGCTTAAATGCTTCCCACATTGTTCTCAGATTACTTAACATAATTTCTCATAAGTTTCTTAAGTTGCTAATACAATTGCTCCCGTTACAAGCAGATTTAAGAGTACCAATGGGAGCAGGATTTTCCATCCATATTCCATCAATTGATCATATCTTGGTCTTGGCAGTGATGCCCGGAGCAGTATAAAAAAAGCTATAAACACGAACATTTTTATTAAAAACCAGATGTACGGAGGCAGAAAATCAAATCCGAGCCATCCTCCGAAGTAAAAGGTTACAATTAGTGCAGAAATCAGCGTAATTCCCAGGTATTCGCCGACGAAGAACATTCCGAATTTCATACCTGAGTATTCAGAATGGAATCCCGCGATGAGTTCACTTTCAGCTTCAGGGATATCAAAAGGAAGCCTGTGAGTTTCAGCTATACCCGCGATAAGGAAGATGACAAAACCGACAAATTGGGGTATAAAATTCCATAATCCAGCCTGTGCCTCAACTATTCCTCTCAGACTGAAAGTACCATTCATTATTACAATACCCATTAATGATAGTCCCATAAACACTTCATATGTAATCATTTGTGCCGATCCTCTTAAGGCTCCTAATAACGAGTACTTATTATTCGACGCCCAGCCTGCCAAAACAATACTATACGCCCCCAGGGATGACATAGCCAGGAAGAACAATATGCCCACATTCATATCGCTGACGAATAAGCCCGGAGAGAAAGGAACCACAGCGAATGTCATCAGAACTGAAATCATAACAATAGTGGGAGCACCAACAAATACCGGCTTATCCACGAAGGAGGGTATCCAGTCCTCCTTCATCATTATCTTAAGAGTATCAGCAAGCACCTGGAGGAGACCAAAGGGACCGACTCTGTTAGGCCCGTAACGATCCTGGTAAAGAGCCAGCATCCTTCGCTCAACCCATATCAATCCAGCTGCTATCGAAAGCATCACTATCAATACACCAAGTATTATCACTACTTTTATAATAATATCAGTCAGCATCTCTCTTTACTTTTAACCAATCATTATACTTTATTACGGGTATTATTCTTCTAACCGGGGTAGACAGCAGGATTGTTTTACCAGGAAGTACGGAAAATCCAACAGTACCCCGCGGCATATTCATCATTATCTTAACAGGGAGTTTAACCCCATCTTCTCCAGAATAAATCTCCACGCTGTCGTCTTTTGTAATACCTTCAGCCGCAGCGTCATCAGGATTCATCCACAAACCAAAGTCTGGAATTAATTGCTGAACGGCAGGAGCCAGGTTACTCAATTCATCCGACCCGAAAATATGGTATACGGGTATGGCCAGGTATTTATCCTTCTCCTTTTCAAATTTTTTAATGTTGATATCGAAATAATTCATCTCTGCAGAATCGTTCTTTTCGAATAACCGCCTGCCGGGGTCACCTCCATGCAAGGGTCCCCCCACTTCTATCTGGTACTTATTTATTGACTGAACAGAATTCCAACCCGGAGACCAGAAGTAAGGGATCATCGATGAAGGCGGTTCGCCTCTATACCCTTCCATTGTAAACGTAAGAGGTGAATCAGGATCATCCGGAGGCTTAGGCTCACTGACGTTAATATCAGCCGTCATAGCAGTTCTTCCGCTGAACCTATGGGGCTCCCTGGGAATCTTCTGACCTACTATCCTGAATCCGGGAGGGGGTGTAATGCTGGTTATACTCTTCAAAACAGGTATCTCAGAAGCAATGTCTTCCAGAATATCCTCATAGTTAAGTGAGGATGTTTCTGCCTGACTATTTTGGGCTTCACTTCCTTCCGCAGAAGATATAAGCCGGGCCATAATCCTCCAGCTTTCCATTATTTCTTTATTTTCAGGCTTGTATACCTGATAGTACCGCTGTGCTCTTCCTTCATTATTTACGAAGGTGCCGTCAGATTCAGCAAATGTTCCTGAAGGAATTATGATCTCAGATCTTTCAGTTGTTTCATTCTCAATGGAATCGATTGTGATCAGGTTTGATCGATCGAAAATTTTCGTGGTCAGTTCCTTATCAAAGCTCATCAAATCATTTTTCAGATTAATAACCACTTTATTCTTCTCATTCTCCAGAACGTCAAGAGGTTTGCCGTCGAGCAGCATTAGTCCCACACTACCAGAACCGGGAAAAACAAAACTTAGTGACAGATTATTATTAAGCTTCTGAAGCGCTAAAGAAGCATTCACCGCCGAATAAATTACATTCTCAGATTCTGATCCTGTTCCTGTAATAATTAAAGGCTTTTCAGAATTGCGCAGAGCTCCGACGGCATTTTCCACAAATTCTTTTTCAATATCCGTCAGATCACCCGGAGCCTTAAGAGCATTATCAAAACGGGAAGCTACCGCATTTCCGATTCTTGCTATATCATCGGGCGCGAGGTTCATTGTCAAGGCTGATACATCATCAAGCTTTGTAGGATAAGATGCCGCGATGAACAGCGGAAGTTTTTCCTCCTGCAGTGCTTCACGAACAGCCGCATCCTGCCATTCGGGAATTTTTAATTTTGAAAGGAGACCTTTGGGAGCCTTTTTAATAGCCTGCCGAACAGAAAGAGCCAGCATAGGGGCGGTGTTTGTAATATCTTCGCCCAGTATCAGCACGGCGTCTGATTCTTCAATATCCTTAAGAGACGGAGAATGGAACATCCCGCTCCTCATTATATCCAGCTGTAATTTCTGCAGTCTGTACTGTTCAGGAGAAATGCCTGAAAAGAAATTATCAGGGCCTACAAACTTCCTGAGAAGATAATTTGCTTCAAGCGAAGCGCGGGGCGAACCAATGCCGATTACGGTAGTGTCTCCTGAGACAAGCTCGCTTACATGAGAGAACGCAGTTTCAATATCTAAATCCTGACGACCTTTGCCAGACTTTACCGAAGCGTTTTTGATTCTTTTACCGCTGTTAACAAATTCATAACCGAATCGTCCCCGGTCACACAGGAAGTAACCGTTAACCTGACTGTTATAGCGGCTCAGGATTCGTCTAAGACTTCCGTACCGTTCTCCCGCGATCGTATTGCATCCTACGCTGCAGTGAACACAAATTGAAGGTGCAGTTGTAAGATCCCATTTCCGGGTATAATGCTGTTTGAGGGTTTTGTCGGTAAAAACGCCGGTAGGACAGACCTCTACCAGGTTGCCGCTGAATTCATTCTCAAGGATTCCGTCTTCGTGTCTTCCGAAGAAAACATGATTATGGGCCGCAAAAGCATCTAGATCCCTTCCATCAGCATAATTCCTGTAAAACCGTACGCACCGGTAACATTGAATACACCTGTTCATTTCATGATTGACGAAAGGACCAAGGTACTGATTTCTATAAGTTCTTTTCTTAAACCTGAAGCGTCTGTAATCGTGTCCTGTCATTACAGTCATATCCTGCAGATGGCACTCCCCGCCTTCATCGCATACGGGACAGTCATGCGGGTGGTTAGTCATCAGCCACTCGATAATTTCAGCGCGGAAACCTTCAGCCTCGGGATTTTTCAGGGAAATAATTGAACCGTCGGAAGCAGGTTCCATACAGGCCATAACCAACTTACCTTTGTCATCGTTTTCATCTTTATATTTTATAACGGCACACTGCCTGCAAGCTCCCACCGAACCCATCGCAGGATGCCAGCAGAAGTAAGGAAGATTATATCCCAGCGAAAGGCATACATGCAGAAGGTTCTGCTTTTCATCAACCTCGTGTTTTTTACCATCTATGGTTATTACAGCCAATTTATCTCCAGGGACATGTTTTTTTATGTATATGTTCTTCAAAATCGTTCCGGAAATATTTAAGGGCGCTCTGCAGAGGCTCAACCGCACCAGGAGCAAGAGCACAAAATGTATTTCCGGGTCCTAGTCTCTTCGAATGCATCTCGAGAAGATCGAGATCTTCCATTCTTCCATCACCATCATCAATCGCCTTTAATATTTTTTCCGTCCACGGAA
Organism: uncultured Bacteroidota bacterium; assembly: GCA_963771705.1. Taxonomy (GTDB): domain Bacteria; phylum Bacteroidota; class Ignavibacteria; order Ignavibacteriales; family Ignavibacteriaceae; genus DATFVA01. Next base: position 27,156 of record CAVYUP010000001.1, on the reverse strand, counting down.
GGCCTTCCCTGCAGGGTGTACACCATCCGCAGGATTCCTGAGCGAAGAAATGTTCAAGATTATGAACCATTCCTACGGGACAAGTTTTATCATCAAGTATTATTATTGTACCGGTTCCTAGCCGACTTCCATATTTCTGGACGTTAGAGTAATCCATCTTTACATCCAGATGCTCCTCAATAAGAAAATCTGTTGAAGCCCCGCCCGGAAGAGCGCCTTTGAATTTATAACCATCCAGCATACCGCCGGCATAGTCCTCTATTATTTCTCTCATTGTTGTTCCAAGAGGAAGTTCCCAGAGTCCAGGTTTCTTCACCCTTCCGCTTACTCCGTATAATTTAGTACCCCCCTCATCTGTGAGGCACAAACTCTTAAACCATTCTGCACCGTTATTTATAATTCCCGGTACACAGCTAAGTGTTTCCACATTATTAACGATAGTTGGTTTTCCAAAAAGTCCACTTACCTGCGGATACGGCGGTTTGGCTCTCGGGGTTGCTCTTTTCCCTTCGAGGGCATTTAACAGACCAGTTTCTTCACCGCACATATAACGGCCTACGCTGGTATGCAGGGCAAGGTCAATAGAGTATTCACTTCCAAGAATATTCTTCCCGACGTAGCCTGCATCATAAGCTTCTTTTATAGCATTCGTAATTATCTTAGCCGCGTTTTTATAAGCCCATCTTAAAAATATATATGCTTTGTCGGCCTGTATAGCATACGCGCTCAGCAGCATTCCTTCGAGAAGAAGGTGAGGATCTTCTTCCAGAATAAGCCGGTCTTTGAAAGTACCAGGCTCCATCTCATCAGCATTACAAATCAGATATTTATGCGGAAAATCGTTGCCCATAGGAACGAAACTCCACTTCATTCCTGTTGAAAAACCTGCCCCGCCTCTTCCCTTCAGATTTGAGTCCTTCACCGTCTTCTGAACATCCTCAGGTTTCATCTTCAATACTTTCCTCAAAGCCTGATAGCCGCCGTTCTTCTCATAATTTTTCAGGCTAACAGGAGTTTCAAAAGCTTCAATATTTCGGGTTAATGGTTTCTTCATGTTTACATTCTATTCAGCATTCGTCATTCTTTCATTCATATTTCTTTAGTATGTCATCCAGTTTATCAGGGCTCAGGTCCCGGTGAAGATCATTATCTATCATTAATGCAGGAGCGTGATCACAGGTACCGAGACAGGGAATCGGAAGCAGAGTGAACCTATCATCCTTTGTAGTTTCTCCGAATGAAATACCCAGGGTTTTGTTTAAGTATTCATATAATTTCATATAGCCGACGATCCAGCAGCTGATACTATCACAAATCAGGATAACATGCCGCCCTACAGGTTTCCTGAAAACAAGGTTATAGAAAGTTGCAACACTATCGAGCTCATCTGCCGTCATTTCCAGGTAATCCGCGATATCATTAAGGCTTTCATCGGAGATCCATCTCTTCCTCTGCTGCACCACCTTCAGAGCTTCGATACATCCGGCACGTTTGGTCGGATACTCTTTCAAGTGATTATCTATTTCCTTTTTCTCTTCTTCAGTTAACATCAGCTTTCAGTTATTACTGCTTTAATTGTTAAACATTGCAGGGTTACACCTACCTGTCAATATCCGCAAGAACAAAATCGATACTTCCGAGAATCGATAATAAATCTGCAACCGTATACCCACGGCTTATATAAGAGACCATCTGAATATGGGGAAAAGAAGGTGTACGAATGCGTACCCTGTATGGAATAGTGTCGCCATTGCTTACAACATAATAACCGTTATTGCCTTTTGAAGCTTCAATTCCCGCAAACGCTTCTCCTTCCGGAATAACCGGGCCCCAGCTTACATTCAGAAAATGGGTGATAAGGGTTTCAATGTCGTGCATTGTATACTGCTTCATAGGTGGTGTTGTAAGCGGGTGCTCAGATTTATAATTACCCTCCGGCATATTCTTCATGCACTGTTCAATAATTCTTAGACTCTGCCTCATTTCTTCAACACGAACCATCCCACGGTCGTAGCAGTCGCCGTTCTTCCCTACAGGTATATCAAAATCGAATTGATCGTAGGAAGAGTAAGGCCTTTTTTTCCTGAAGTCCCAGTCCATGCCAGTAGCTCTCAATCCGGGGCCCGTAACGCCCCATTCTATCGCTTCGGCAGTATCATAAACACCTATACCGACCGTCCTCGCTTTAAATATTCTGTTCTTCATAACGAGGTTATCATAATCTTTCAGTCTTGGAGGGAGGTATTTAACAAAATCACTAACCAGCTTCTCCCACCCGTAGGGAAGGTCCTGTGCAACCCCACCTATGCGGAACCAGTTAGGATGCATTCTATCGCCGCATACAGCGGCTACTATATCGAAGATCTTCTCGCGATCGCTGAACATATAAAACACAGGAGACATCATACCAAGGTCCTGCGCAAAAGTACCATACCAAACAAGGTGAGAAGCTATTCTGAAGAATTCGCACATCATAACCCTTATTACCTGAGCCCGGGGCGGAACGTCTATGCCGGCCAGTTTCTCAACAGCCAGCACATATGGAAGGTTGTTCAGCACTCCGCCAAGATAATCAACCCGGTCTGTATAAGGAATATATGTATGCCAAGACTGTCTCTCCCCCATCTTCTCCGCGCCGCGGTGATGATAACCAATATCGGGGACAACATGAAGGATCTCTTCCCCATCAAGCTGCAGAACGAGGCGCAGAACTCCATGGGTGCCGGGATGCTGAGGGCCAAGGTTCAGGAACATGAACTGATCTTCATCATCCTCGCGTGCAAGTCCCCAATCCTCCGGCTTAAACTGAAGCACATCCTGTTCATCCAAAGCGGTTTCTTCTGGTAAATAAAATGGGCCCATTTCAGTTGCACGGGCAGGATGTTCTTTTCTTAAAGGATGACCTTTCCAGGTTTGAGGCATCAAAAGCCGTCGAAGGTGAGGATGACCCTCAAACCGTATTCCGAACATATCATACACCTCTCGTTCATACCAGTCGGAATTCTGCCAGAGATGGGTTATAGAAGGAAGTATGAGGTCGTCTTCCATAAGAGGGACCTTAATCCTGACATCCTCGTTACGGTCAAATGATAAAAGCTGGTAAACTACAGTAAAATCATTGGCTGGAGTTTTATTGATGCGGGATTTGGTTCTTTCGTCAATAGCAGTAAGGTCGTACAGCATCTTGTATGGGTTAATAACATCATTTTTCAGGAAACTCAAAACTTCTGTTAGTTTTTCTCTCTTCAACCATATTGTAGGGACTGCATCCCTTGTTTCCTCATAACGGAAACCGTCTTCATTAAATTGTTTTTTCAGTTCATTCAGCAGTGAGTTTGCCATATACTTCGTCTGAAGATGATCCTGATTAAACCTGGTCAGGAGGCCTTAAGGTTGTCATCTTCATTCTTTCACTCCTTTTCTTCACTTTCATTGAAATTTTTGGAACTTTCTCTACTCCTCCGGGACCGACAGCCCAGCTCAAAGGTCTTTTTTCTTTTCCGACGCTCTCTCTAAGAAGAACCAGTCCTTCAAGGAAGGCATCGGGGCGAGGGGGACAGCCGGGCACATACATATCAACCGGCATAAATTTATCCACTCCCTGCACAACGCTATAGATATCGTACATTCCGCCTGAATTTGCGCAGGAACCCATTGAAATTACCCATCGGGGCTCCATCATCTGTTCGTACAAACGTTTTATGACAGGCGCCATCTTTATAAAAACAGTACCTGCTATTATCATTACATCCGCTTCACGGGGAGTTCCGCGAATTACTTCGGCTCCGAATCTGGCTATATCGTATTTACTGGTAATACTCGTTGCCATTTCAACATAACAGCATGACAATCCGAAGTTAAACGGCCACATAGAATTCTGCCGTCCCCATGCGATCAATGATTCAAGCTTACTTAAAACCACAGTCTGCTGAACAGCCTGTTCAAACGATCCGCTGCCGTCCACCGTTTTAACAGGGTCCATTGTATTCGTCAGCCACCATCTCATATAATATTTACTTTCCGTTCTTTATTCTTCTGTGATATTCTTTTAATATTTTCTTTCCGCTGGGGCCAAAATCCAGAGCGCCGATTCTCCATTCATATAACAACACAACAAGCAGCACAGCAATAAAAATAGCCGCACCTATATAGCCTCCCCAGCCGATATCCCGGAAGGCGATAGCCCATGAAATAATAATTGCTGATTCGAGGTCGAAGATGACAAAAAACATCGCGACTATATAGAAATGAACGGGAAAGCGCAGTCTTGCATCCCCGGTGGATTTAATACCAGACTCAAAAATAGTATCTGTTTGTGTTTCGTTATGTCTCTGTCCGAGGAAGTAGGATGCAGCAAGCATTCCCCCTACTATCAGTAGTACCAGGGCTGCATATACCAGCAGGGGCCAAAGTTCAAAGGATTGTTGAGTAGAAGCTATGAACAAAATCTTCTCCTCAGATTTTAATAATTCAGAGAATCAATATTGTTTAGTGGAAGCTAAATTATACAACATTTGAAGAAGGGATTGTGATGCAGGTTAAAAAACTCCTATAAACCCTGAGAGACATCCTTTGTTTTTTAACTTATGTATGTCGTTTTGTTTGTGTATATTTAATAGATATTTCTTAACTATAAATATAAAACATATGATTAAAAAGGTGATAAAAATGAAAAGAATCCTCCCCCTTATCCTGATAGCCTTAATGGTTACATTCACAGCTTGTGAAAATAAAAGTGAAGAAGCAAATGAAAACCTTCCAGCCGGAACTCATAAAATTACAGTAGCTGACTTCATTCAAACCCCTAATTACACATACATAAAAGCTTCTGAGAATGGTAATGAATTCTGGATAGCAGTAACAAAGATGCAGCCAGAAAAGGGACAGACTCTCTACTTCTCCAAGAGTATGGAAATGAAAAACTTCAAAAGCGAAGCTCTGGACAGAACATTTGATTCAGTTTTATTTGTGCAGGATATTTCGCCAACTCCCCCATCAGCCCAGCAGCCTGTTGCTCATCCACAGGTAAACCAGGCTAAACAGGATGTAAATATCGAGCCTTTGAAAGATGGAAAAACTGTCGCTCAGATATATGCAGAGAAAGATCAATTAAACGGTCAGACTGTTAAGGTTAAAGGTAAAGTTGTTAGGTACAATCCTAATATCATGGGGCGTAACTGGATTCACATCCAGGATGGAACCGGAAGCGGGAATGATTTTGACCTGATGGTTACAAGTCCTGATTCAACTAAGGCAGGCAATATAGTTGTTGTTGAAGGTACTGTTGAGATCAACCAGGATTTTGGTGCCGGATACTCCTACCCCGTTCTTCTTTCAAACGCTACCGTTAAAGAACAATAAACTGACTTTTTATTACGGGCAGATGGAGAAATTCTTTTCTGCCCTTTTTTATAATCCTTCCATAATATTCTCATATTTCTCCTAATTATTAACTCTGCGGGTTTCACGTAAGAAGGGCACTTCTGATTTCTAAGGCAAGGTTATCCTATTATATGACAGATATCAATACCTCTGACAGAGGATAGATACGGAACAAATAGTATCTGAAAACGTTCTGAAAACGTTCTGAAATAGTTCTGAATACGTTCTGAATACGTTCTGAATACGTTCTGAATACGTTGAATCAACATTAAATTCCTATTGATCATTCCTGATGTACAATTTTCGAAGAGTGTATTACTCCGGAGGATCAAATCAGTTAAGCTTTTTATTGAACCATTTCAATGGGATATATCAGGAGAGGAATTAACGCTGGGGGGTATGCTAATTTGAACTTGAAACAATGGGAGGAGAACCTGCATGGCAAAAAAAAGCAGGCCGGCAAATCAGATTGCCAAGCCTGCTTCAATAACTTTTATTAGTTATTATACCAATGCTTCTTCGTGAACCTTTTTAGAGGGTTTTACAAGATGCAGGGAATCTACAACAGCAATTGCCGTCATATTGATGATATCATCAACTGTTGCGCCTCTCTGAAGAACGTGGATGGGTTTATTCATTCCACGCAGAATAGGGCCTATAACAGTAGCTCCGCCGATCCTTGCCATAAGTTTATAAGCTATGTTTCCCGAATTAAGATCGGGGAATATAAGCACATTAGCTCCACCTTTAAGGGAACTGAACGGGAAATCATTTCCAATTATCTGAGGAACCAGCGCAGTGTCTGCCTGCATTTCGCCGTCAATCATTATGTCGGGACGAAGATTCTTAACGACTTCCACGGCTTTCTTCACCTTAATCGACTCAGGATACTTTGAACTGCCGAAATTACTGAAAGAAAGCATAGCAACCCTCGGTACAAGATCGAAGGCTTTCACCGTATCGGCTGCAGTTATGGCAATCTCAGCCAGCTGATCTGAAGTAGGATTTATATTAACCGTAGTATCGGCAAAGAAATATGCACGCTTTGTAGTGACAACTATATACATACCGGAGACCACCTTAAAGCCTTCCTTAACGCCAACACAGTGCAGAGCAGGTTTAATTGTAGCGGGATAGTGAGAAGTGAGTCCGCTTATTAAAGCATCCGCGTCGCCCATCTCAACCATCATCGATCCAAAATAATTCGGATCAGCTATTAAGTCCTTCGCTTCCTTTAAAGTAGCGCCTTTTCTCTGACGTTTCTTATAGAATGCTGTAGCATAATCACCGCGTTTTGGACTTGTTGCAGGATCGATAATAGTAAATTCATTCTGTTCATAGCCGAGATCGGTTATAGCTTTTCTTATATTAAATTCATTACCGAGAAGAATCGGGAACGCAATACCCTCGTTATAAGAAGCATGAGCGGCCCTTATAATCTTCTCCTCTTCGCCTTCAGGATAAACTACTTTCCTGGGATCTTCTTTTGCCTTATGAATCATTACCCTGATTACCTCTTTAGATAACCCGAGCCTTTCCTTCAGTTCTTCTTCATACTTTTCCCAGTTGTCGATAGGCTGACGAGCAACGCCGGTCTCTATAGCCGCCTTAGCAACAGCAGGAGCGACATGCCACAGAACGCGCGGATCAAAAGGCTTTGGTATGATATAGTCACGTCCGAACTCAAAATCGAGTCCTCCGTATGCATTTATCACCATCTCAGGAACCTTTTTCTTAGCAAGTTCTGCAAGCGCCCTGGTTGCAGCCATCTTCATCTCCTCATTTATAGCCGAGGCTTTAACATCAAGCGCACCTCTGAATATAAACGGGAAACCAAGTACGTTGTTCACCTGGTTAGGATAATCACTTCTGCCGGTGGCCATAATCAAATCGTCACGCACAGCAACAGCATCCTCGTAGGTGATCTCCGGATCAGGATTAGCCATAGCGAACACTATAGGATTCTTAGCCATAGCTTTGATCATATCCTGTGAGACAACTCCGCCGATCGACAGTCCGATAAACACATCAGCATTGACCATACCATCAGCCAGCGTACCTGAATCCTTATCCTGAGCAAATATTTCCTTGTATTTATTAAGGTCCTTTCTGCCCTTGTGGATAAGTCCCTTCGTATCATACATAAAGATATTTTCTCTTTTCGCACCAGCCATCATATATAATTTACAGCAGGAAATAGCAGCAGCGCCCGCTCCATTAACAACAATCTTAAGATCTTCAAGTTTTTTATTTGCCAGTTCAGCAGCATTTATAAGAGCGGCGCATGAAATTATCGCTGTACCGTGCTGGTCATCGTGGAAAACAGGAATGTTCATCGATTTCTTGAGAGTCTCCTCAATCTCAAAACATTCAGGGGCCTTAATATCCTCAAGGTTTATTCCCCCGAAAGTAGGCTCCAAAAGCTCAACCGCGCGAATAATTTCCTTTGGATCTTTGCTTTTAAGTTCGATGTCAAAAACATCTATATCCGCAAATCTTTTAAATAATACTCCTTTACCCTCCATGACCGGTTTGCCGGCGTGTGGACCAATATCACCCAGTCCGAGTACAGCCGTTCCGTTGGAAACTACAGCCACCAGGTTCCCCTTAGCTGTGTATTTATAAACGTCGTCATCATTCTTCGCTATCTCTCTGCAAGGTTCGGCCACCCCCGGAGTATAAGCTAATGACAGATCTCTTGAAGTAAGACATGGCTTGGTGGCTACGACTTCAATTTTGCCGCGCCTGCCCTGACTATGATACTCAAGAGCTTCTTCTTTACTAATTTTCATTGTATATGTTCTCCATTCACCTTTTTGAATTAGAATTCTATTACAAACGTATTAAATACCCACATAATGTGCCACTAAAGGCACACTGCAGATGAGCAAAAACCTCATAAATCCTTCAATTTCTGCAGATATTTAATTAATAAGGAAAGAAATATTATTATGATTCTCACTTGTGATAAAAATATTCACAAAACTGATATGTAAAAGGATATATATTACAAAAAGGCTGACGAGATATAAAAAAAGTACCGGCAGTTAAACCGGTACTTTTTGGAGGAGAGGACCAGAAAAACGGAGCGGGTTATCTACGACTTCTTCCGCTGCTGGTTTCTCTTTTTTGTTCTGATTTCGTTCTGCTGTCATTCTGGCGCTGAACAGTTGAACTTCTTCCCGAAGAACGGCTTGTATTCGGAGAACGGTTTACCTTAACTTCGGTTCTCTTTTGAACAGGAGGAGTTGATTTTGCTGCCTGTCTGGGCGGCTGCGACTTCTGCTGAATCCTCTCGTTCACTCTCTTCTCTACTTTCTGTTCAGTTCTGTTCGGTGCTACTGTTTTATTTGGTGTTACCGTTCTGTTCGGCGCAACTGTTCTGTTCGGAATGACAGTCTTATTAGGAGCAACTGACCTGTTCGGCTGCACAGTTCTGGTTTCTTTCTTTACAGGTTCTTTCCTGACCGGTGTTTTAACATCCCGTCTTTCATTCGGATTTACCCGGTTATCAGGAACCGTTCTCTTTTCCGGAGTTTTCCTTTCCTGCCCGACCGTTCCGCGCGGATCAGCTTTCTGGATACGGGTATCCTGTGTTCTTTTCACTTCCTGTGCAGGTTTTTTATCCACTTTTCTTTGTGCAGGAGATTCATTTCTCTGAATATTTTTTCTTCCGAATTCCAGCTTCGACGTCTCCAGTGCAGTATTCCTGTTCGTTCTTTCAATCTTTATATCCTTAACCCTGGCGTTTGTGAAATCTTTCCTATCGGGAATAAAAGTTCTTACTTCATTATTGGTAACACGGTTTCTGTCGTTGATATCACGCAGTCCTGTTACTGTTCTTATCTTTCTCTCACGGATATCTACCTTGCCGCGTTGTCTTATTAAGCCTACATCTACTCCGCGATTTACGACTCTTCCGTTTCTGAACCCATAATTATTTCTCACTTTGGTTCCTGAGTAGATTCTATATTTGTATTTAGGGCCTGCATAATGCTTATAAACATATGGATCGCAGAAGTAATTATATCTTACAAAATTCCAGTGTGAATACGGAGTATAATATGAGTGTGTAAAATGTATACCTATTGAGACAGAGAATACCGCATAAGGAGGCAGAGGTGCCCAGCCTATATAATTGTTATCATATCTCCATTCTACCCATGCAGGAGCCCATTGGTAATCAGGTATCCAGATCCAGCCATAATAATCATCAAAATACCATCTGCCGTAGTGGTAAACGATATACCCGTATGGCTCGTATGAATCCCAGTACCATCCATCTGAAGTCCATATCCAGCGTCCGTTAGCGTAAGGAGCCCACCCGGATCTCATCTGAACAGGTTTCCATCCATAAACCCCATCACCGAATTCAATCCAAGAACCATACGGTGACAGCTGAGAATAAAAGTAACCGAAACCGTCATTGTTGTCATAACCGCCATAGTTATAACTATCATCATAACCCCGGTCATAATAATCCTGGGCTCTGGTCTGAAAACTCAGACCTGTTATGATTAGTGCTGCTATTAAAAGTATCTTTTTCATTTTAGACCTCGCTTTTTAGAACAGTAATTAATATCCAATGATCATACCAGTGATAATCGTTTATTTTTAGCGAATAAGGAGGAATTATGAAGAATTGAGTGTATAATATTATGGACAGGACAGCTTCTTATGTGTACATGAATTATCGCCGGATCTCTCTCCCTTTCCAGTTAAAACCTCCGGCTAAACCAGCAATAGCCGCAATAATTATATAAGGAACCTGAAAAAGCTCGGTTATAAAGAAGGAGGAAATCTTTTTAGGCGAGAGGAATAAACGCTCGCCTTTTCTGATAATAAGGAATTCCATCAGAATTTTAATCAGCAAACTACCCATGAAGGTAATAGCAAAAAGCGGGTAACCAGATAGCAGCAACAGCGTCTGCACAACAAGCCCCAAGTAAAAAAGAAAAATCAGGAGCAGTCCGGCTGTAACAGTTTTATCCTTATAAAAAAAACTTTTACTAGCCCACCTTTTTCTCTGGTTATAAAAATTTGCAAGATTTGAATTTGGATCAGTATAAACGACAGCCTCCCTGTTTGGACAAAATCTGACCTTATATTTTGTTTCACCCGCAATTTTCTGCATCAGGAATTCATCATCACCTGAAGCAAGATGAAGATTATCTTTTAATCCACCAACTTCTTCATACACATTTCTCCGGTAGGCAATGTTAGCCCCGTTGCATATAAGAGGACGACCTGCTCCAATCAATCCGGCCCCGGCTAAAATTAGCCCTCCAAATTCGGTACTTTGAATCCGGGAAAATAGTCCTGGTTTTTCCAAAAACTCTACAGGACCAGAAACAAAAGCTGTCTCCCTGTCAAATGAACTGATAATATTATGCAGCCAGTTTTCGTTATGGATACAGTCTGCATCCGTAGTAATTATTATATCACCCGAAGAATTTTCTATGCCGAAATGTAAAGCACGCTTTTTATTTCCGCACCCCGAAGCTTCCACAGGAAGTTTTAGGATTTTAATATTTGAATCTTTCTTCAATGATTCAGCAATCCGGAAGGAATCATCCCCGGAATTATCATCAACATAAATAACCTCAAATTTATCGCGTGGATAGTTAAGATTTTCGATGCTGGCAATACTGCCGGGTATATTCGGGGCTTCATTTCTGAAAGGGATAATGATGGAAATAAAATTATCCTCTTCACTATTTACGGAAGGCACGGATATTTTATCCAATCCCTTATAAATCTTTAATAAAAAAAAGAAATAGTATAAGGCAAGAAGAGAAAATATTAAAAAAAGATATATCATTTTCGTTTTAGCAAAAATATCAAACCTGTCAGAGCCGGCAGAAGTATATTTATGAGGAAGAGAAAAATAGAAGCATTGAAGCCTGCAGCAGCATTTATACCGACCTGCCTTAAGAAATAGACCGATGCACCCTCCCTGATTCCAAGTTCGCCGAAGGAAATTGGAGGGATAATAGTTTTCACAAACATAACCAGGTTACCGCTCCATATATAGTTCATAAAATCATTTTGGTGAGAAAACGCAGCGACCAGTAGTGCAAACTGGAAAATAAAACATGCATAAAAGAGAAAGGAAATGAAAGTTAACTTCAGCCTGAATTCGCTTGAACTGTTTCTGAGTGTTGTGAGTCCTGAAAACAGGTCCCTGCTCCAACTGTAGCTGTAAATTATTTTTCTTAAAAATGGAGTGAGCACAGCACCTCTAACCAGGTAAAAGGCCAGCAATAGCAATGATAATGTTATCAAAGCAGCATAGAATATCCCTAAATTCATAAAAAAAAGAAAAGAAACAGACCCGATTAAAAAGACAATAAGCAGACTAAATAACTTATCAATGAAAACCGCAGATGATACTTTGAGAACAGACAAACCCGTAAATGGAACTGCTCTTCCAGCGTATTCCCCGATCCTGGCCGGGGTAAATGAACCCGCAGTAAATCCGTAAAACAAAGAACTAATAATTTTGCCGCGATCATATTCATTAAGGAAATAACCGCATACCATTTTCCATTTCATATACTGGAGATAGATATTCACAAAGCTCAGAACAAAGGCGGCCGAAAGAAAAAACTTATCTGCATTTCTGATTACCGTGATAGTCCGGATGATATTTACTGAATATAATATATATGTAAGGAGACAGGCTGCAGTCAGGATCTTAAGCATCAACAGAAGGAGGTTCCGGTTCCTAAGATATACAGTCTTTATCGCAAGGATTGCTTCCGACATTACTGCTCCACTTCCAGTATGTTCATTTTCATTCCCTCAGTGCAGTTTGAACACATATTGATCCCTTTCCTGCCGGATAAAACCTTCCGTCTGAAATTCTGGTATTCAGCAGAAGTCCATACTCCCTTAAACCCATCACCATTCAACTTACCCATTTCAAAGCGGGCATCTTTATCAAAGCAGCATGGCACAACCCTTCCATCCCATGTTATAACAGAAGTACGCCAAAGGGCAAAACATTTGTTCTTCATTTTCCCCTTCACAGTGAATGTACCTTTGCCGACTTCGTACCTCCTGTACTTTTCATTTTCGGGCAAAAAATGAAGAGCATTCTCATAAGAAGATACCTGCATCGTCTTGAAAACAACTTTATCGACCCCTGCAGCTCTACCGTATTCGAGAACCTTATCAAGCATATGTTCATTCTGTTTCATCACTATAAACTGCAGTTCCACAAATGGTTTCTTAATTCCACGTGCTCTTTTTCCCGCAGTTAAAGCACGCAGTCCTTCATCGGCCTGTGCAAAAGTTCCCCCCACCCTGTAATTCTGATAGGATTCCTCATCAAGTCCGTCTATTGAGTATATTATTTTATCCGGGGCAGCATCAAGTATCCTGTCTGCATTACTTTTATTTATAAAATGTCCATTTGTACTAACAGAAACATACATTTTTTTCTCCTGCGCATACCTTATCATTTGGGGGAGGCTTTTATTGATATAAGGTTCCCCCTGAAAAAAGAGCTGAAGATAAAATGCCTCACGGCCTATCCCGTTGACGAGCTGCTCAAAGAATTCCTGTTTCATAAGACCCAGGGGACGGGAAAGACTTCCTAGTCCTGACGGGCATTCGGGACATTTAAGATTGCAGTGGTTCGTGGGTTCAACCGAATAACTAACAGGCAAACCCCAGACCACCGGATTCTTTATCAAAACCGAAACATTGTATGAAAGTAAGATTTTCAGCGAATTGATGAACCTTCTTAGGGTAAAATATTTGAGGAGATTTATTTCCATTTAACCCGATTAATTTATATGAGAAAATAAATAATTGCATGCAGTTTACAAACATTTCCGCCGGTAACGTGTTAAAGATTATGGATACCGTCTGAGATTTGTTAGGAAAACGAGTTTTTCTTACTTTTCCATTCAATAATAATAAAGAGTGGTGCAGGATGTTCATAAATTATGCTGATCTTCCGGATCAACATCAGTTATTTACTGATTACCTCTACAACTTCGACAAAGTAAAGAGTTATTATAAATACAACTTCCGCGACAAGGAAGAATATATTAAACTCTTTAAGAAGCGGTCTGAAATAAAGGGTGAGAATCGCAGTAATCTTCATGATATTCTTAATAATCAATATAAGGACCGGCAGGCTTCAGAAAAAACTGCCAATAATCTGTCCCTTTAAAAGAAAAGACCACTCTCGCCGTTGTCACCGGCCAGCAGCTGGGAATTCTCGGCGGACCGCTCTATACTTTTTACAAAATAATTACAGCAATAAAACTCTGCAGCAGTCTGAATGAGAGATACGATGATTTTCATTTTGTTCCGGTGTTCTGGCTCGAGGGAGATGATCATGATTTTGATGAAGTAAAATCAATAAACATAATCGATGAAAATAATAACCTAAAGAAAATTTCATATGAAGATGAGATTAGCGAAGAGGAGAACAAAGGCAGTATCGGCTTCCTGAAGCTTAATGCCGATATAAACCGGTTTTTCGAGGATATTAACGCTGAACTAAGAGATACTGAATTTAAAAATGAGATTTTAAGTAAACTAAAATCCTTTTACCCGGAGGGAAGAACTTTCAAGGATGCCTTCAGGGATTTAATTTTCTGGCTTTTTGATGAATATGGTCTTATCATCTTCGATCCACAGGATACTGAAGTTAAAAAACTTTTAACTCCTATTTTCAAGAAAGAAATATCGGGATTCAGGGCCCATTCAGAAAAGCTTGTAATAGTCAGTGCCAAACTTGAAGAAGAATATCATGCCCAGGTTAAAGTAAGGCCTATCAACCTCTTTTTTCATACAGATGAGGGACGATATTTAATTGAGCCCGTAGAAAATGATTTCAGGCTGAAAAGGAAACGTAAAAAGTTTACATATGATGAACTGCAGTTATTGATTGAAAAAGAACCCGAGCGTTTTTCTCCCAATGTTCTGCTTCGTCCAATCTGCCAGGACTATCTGCTGCCCACCGCATTTTATATCGGCGGCCCCAGTGAGATATCCTATTTTGCACAAGTAACACCTCTATACAGCATCTATGATGTAGAACCTCCTATAATTTACCCAAGATCCTCTGCCAGTATTATTGAGAAAAATATTCTTTCAATTCTGGAAAAATACGATCTAAACCTTGAAGATGTATTTATCGGGCCGGAGACACTGAAGAACAAAGTTATTCAGGTAATATCGCCCAATTCACTCGATGAGGTATTCAAGCAGGTATCGAATGAAATAGATCTGACATACGACAGACTTAAAGAAAGGCTTTTTGAATTCGATAAGACAATCGCTGATGCCAGCACAAAGTACAGACATAAAAGCATTCATTATCTTGAAGAATTAAAAGGTAAGGCCCTTGACGCACAAAAGAAGAAACATGAAGTAACTTTGAGGCAGATCGACAAATTAAATACCGCACTATTTCCTGCTTCAAACCTTCAGGAAAGGGAAATAAACTTTATTTATTTTGCATACCGTTACGGAACGGACTTTATCAAAAAAATATTTGAGGAGCTTTCAATTAATAAGTTTGAGCATCAGGGAATCAAACTTTAAACGATTGCCTCTTCAGTGGCAGCATCAAAGAAGTGAAGCTTTTCATTATCGAACATGAGCTTCCTCTTTGAGCCGGCCGGAGGCTCTTCACGTGCCGGAATTCTTGCAACAAACTCCATTTCATCCAGCTGGAAATAGAGAAATATTTCATTTCCCATTGGTTCAACCACGTCGAGAGTCACATCCAGGTTCATAAGATCATTCCTGCCGGATGAGGCTTTATCATATATATCTTCGGGTCTTATCCCCAACCATACATCCTTATTCACATATTTCCTGAGATGATCCGACTTATTTGCCGGCAGGTCTAAGTTCAGGCTGCTTGCTGAACTCTTGAAAGATAATGCATTTCCATTCTCGATTTTTCCCTTTATGAAGTTCATTGACGGACTGCCTATAAAGCCTGCCACGAATCTGTTAGCTGGTTTATTGTACAGGTTTAACGGTGTATCTACCTGGTTAACAACTCCATCTTTCATAATCACAATTCTGTCTCCCATCGTCATGGCTTCAGTCTGATCGTGGGTCACATAAATCATTGTAGCCTCCAGGGTCTGATGCAGTTTGGATATCTCGGTGCGCATCTGCACCCTGAGTTTTGCATCAAGATTGCTTAAGGGCTCATCGAATAGAAACACCTTCGGTTTGCGCACGATAGCCCTTCCGACGGCTACCCTCTGCCTCTGTCCTCCTGAGAGAGCCTTTGGTTTCCTGTCCAGGTAATCCTCCAGTCCAAGTATCTTTGCGGCCTCATTAACCCTTTCCTTTATTTCATTCTTATCGAATTTCCTAAGCTTCAAACCGAAGGCCATATTCTCATATACACTCATATGAGGATAAAGAGCGTAATTCTGAAATACCATTGCTATATCTCTGTCTTTCGGAGATACATCATTTACTTTTTTGCCGTCAATGAACAGTTCACCTTCGGTTATTTCCTCAAGACCTGCAATCATCCGCAGTGTTGTAGACTTACCGCATCCGGAAGGACCGACAAGCACAACGAATTCTTTATCTCTCACCTCAATATTTATGTCTTTAGCGGCCATCTGCCCGCCGTCATATACCTTTGTCACATTTTTAAGAACTACTTCAGCCATAACTTACCTGGTTTAATTGATTAAGGAATCCGGGATTAGATATTTTAACACACTGAAAATTATTAACTTTCCCGCCGTCTTTCAACACAGATGATAAAATACCGAAAGCCATAGCAATACGATGGTCGTCATAACTTGCGAACACGGGATCACTCTCAGTAATACTGCCTGAAATTGAAAATCCATCTTCAAATTCTTCAACATCCAGACCTATCAGCCTCAGGTTTTCGCAGACAGCTTTGATTCTATCGCTCTCTTTAAATCTTAATTCCTTTGCTGTTCTTATTTCAAAACTACCTTCCGCAAAGATGCCTGCAACGGCAAGAACGGGAATCTCATCTATAAAATTAACCACGGGGTAATTTTCCAGGTTGATATTTCTCAAATTGCTGCTTTTAACATGAATGTCGCCGTATATCTCACCGGCGTTTTCTTTCTCATTAAGCATCTGAATATCGCCCCCCATCTTTGCCAGTATTTCAAGGATACCGGTTCTGGAAGTGTTCAAAGAAACATCTTTTATTAATAGTTCGGAATCTTTTGACAAAAGAGTAAGGATTACGAAATATACGGCGGTGGAGACATCACCCGGGATAAAATAATCTTTTGGACCAGGATAATTCTGTTTTGATACATATGAATAATATTTGCCGTCGATAACCTCAGTTTTAAGATCCAGCATCCTTTCAGTATGATTCCTTGAAGGCCACTGTTCCACAACAACAGTCGTATCATCAAGATGCAGTCCTGCCAGTAAAACCGCACTTTTAACATGGGCACTAGCTACCGGAAGTTCATAGCGAATAGGATGAAGATTCTCAGACGGAAAAATATTAATCGGAAGAGTAGAATCAGGGGTGGCAGTCAGTTTTGCACCCATAGAGGTCAACGGCACTAATATTCGTTTCATCGGTCTTGAAGAAAGAGATCTATCGCCTATTATTGTGGTTTCAAAATCCTGGGCTGCTAATATTCCTGTTATCAGTCTCGCCAGCGTACCGGAGTTGCCTGCGTCGAGTGGATCATGGGACTTTGTTACTCCTTTGAATCCTTTCCCTTCGATTATAAAAGTGCCTCCCTTATCCTCAATAGAAAAGCCCAGCTGCCGAAAACACTTAATGCATGAAACAACATCCTCCCCGCGGGAAAGATTTTTAATTGTCGATCTTCCGGAGGCCAGGCACGACAGCATAACAGCTCTGTGAGAAATTGATTTATCACCGGGAAGGATAAGTTCACCATTGATACCCGATATCCTGGAAAAGGTTTGTGTTCTACTCATTTTTTGAGCCAGTCCTCTGCTTTTTCACGTAATTCTTCATTTAATTCGCCGGAATTATACATATCTTTTGCCATCCTCTGCCGCAGTGCCTCATAAAGAATAACAGCAGATGCAACCGATACGTTTAAACTCTGAACCATACCGAACATAGGTATCATAAATGTTCTATCGGCTGCTTCAGCAGCTTCTTCAGAAACTCCCCTATGTTCGTTTCCAAGCACTATGGCTGTTCTTTCAGTCAGGTCCAGATCAAAAAGACTCAAAGAATCTGCATTCAAAGCAGATGCGTATATGTTAAATCCTCGGGCGTGAAGATCTGAATAGCATTTATCAATAGTTTTATATTTATCTTTATCAACCCATTTGAATGCAGAAGCCGATGATTTTTTCCCGATTTTCGGAAAAAGCTCGACATTATATACCAGTGATATTCTGGGGACTCCAACCGCATCGCAGGTTCTGAAGATTGCACTTACATTATGCGGATCGTGTATATTTTCAAGAACCACCTGAAGTGAATCCTGACGGGCACGCAGAACCCGGTTTATTTTAGCGGTTCTTTTTTCAGTTCTTACGTTTTTCACTAACTGCTTTTATTAAAAACTAATTTATAGACAATTTTATTTTTACCTGAGCGAGCTCTGTCAATTTTGAATTTATCCCTGGAACTTATCTTCAGATAATAGCCTGCAAGATCGATAATTTTATCCAGAACGGTATCCTCATCATGAGCCCACGATTCGCATCCCTTTATTCCAGGTATCTCGGCGGTATATCCGTCGTCTGTTTTTTTAACAATTATATCCAGTATCATAGTTATCTCCGTGTCGTTGATTCATCGTTCAGACCGACAATCAAATTATGTTTCACCAAGGACTATCTTCACACTGGCACTTGCACCTATACGGTCTGCCCCGCTTGCAACCATTGCTTCAGCATCTTCCCGGGAACGTATTCCTCCGGATGCTTTAACTCCCATGCCTGCCCCAACGACATATTTCATCAAAGCAACATCACCCACAGTGGCCCCGCCCTTGGAAAACCCTGTTGAAGTCTTAACAAAGTCGGCACCGGCCTTCTTCACAAGAACGCACGCTTTTATTTTTTCTTCATCAGTAAGCAGCGCAGTTTCAAGAATAACTTTTGAAATAACATGATGTTTTTGGGCGGTTTGCACTACCTGGAAAATATCATTGTAGACGTAATCGTAATCACCGGCTTTCAATCTGCCGATATTTATCACCATATCAACTTCCGAGGCACCACTTTCGATTGCCTGATTGGTTTCAAATTTTTTCACTTCTGTTGTAGTTGCACCAAGAGGGAAACCGATCACCGTACATACCTTCACCTCACTCCCTTTAAGCAGTTCGCTGCATAAGGGTACGAAGGAAGGATTAACACATACAGAAGCAAATTTATATTTTCTTGCTTCACCACATAATTTAGTTATATCATCGGGAGTAGCTTCCGGTTTTAATACAGTATGATCAATCATTCCCGCTATTTTCTTATCCTGCAGAACTTGTCCTACCCCGATACCGGCAGAAATCCTTTCCGCACCAACATCTACAATATTCTTCACAGCTTCAGGCTGAGTAACAACATTTGTCTCCCACCCCTTACATGACTCTGTTTTGCAGTAGAAGTCGCGTAACGTTTTTTCTAAAAATTCCTGTGAAACTTCTTCTGTTGATATATCATACTTCATACTGACCACCGTATTTTTGATAAGCTTTAAAGGTGTTCTGAAGCAGCATAGCACGCGTCATTGGTCCTACACCACCCGGAACAGGTGTAATATATGAACTTTTTTTCGAAACATTTTCAAAATCTACATCTCCTGTAAGTCTGTATCCTTTAGGTCGTGAAGGATCATCCACGCGGTTAATGCCGACATCTATAACCACCACCCCATCTTTTACCATATCCTCTTTAACAAAATCTGCCCGTCCGATAGCTGCTATAAGGATATCTGCCTGTTTTGTATAATCCCGGAGATTTTTTGCGGCGGAATGACAGATAGTAACAATTGAATTGGCATGCTCCTTTTTCTGAAGCATAATATTAGCTATAGGTTTTCCCACAATATTGCTTCTTCCAAGTACTACTACATGTTTACCTTTCGTTTCGATATTGTACCTTATAAGCAGCTCCTGTATTCCTGCCGGCGTACATGAAGCGAAAGTATCCTTACCGATTACAAGGTTTCCAACGCTTGTAGGACTAAATCCATCTACATCCTTTTCAGGTGAAATGGCCTCTATTATCTTATTTTCATCAATATGCTCAGGAAGCGGGAGCTGAACCAGAATACCGTGGAAATCAGAATCTTGATTATACTTTTTTACAAGAGCGAGCAGATCTTTCTCGGAAATATCCTCAGGCTGAAACTCTGCTTTGGTTCTCATCCCGATTTCTTCACAGTCCTTTATTTTGCTTCTAACATAAACTTGTGAAGCAGGGTCTTCACCTACAAGGATAGTGACGAGTCCGGGAACATTTTTACCCTCAGCCTTCAGGTCGTCAATTTTTTGTTTCAGCTCTTCTCGTATATCCGACGCTGTCTTTTTTCCATCAATTATGGTCATTCTTTTAATGTATTCCTCATTTTATTTCTTTTAATGAATTCAGTTTTGAAAAATCAAAATTATAATTGTCAGTTAAATATCTTTTTATCTTCCTGTCAGAAAGGATTTCTTCTGCAAAGGGGTTTGAATTCTGCCAGCCGGTCATTTTGTTCTGCCTGTAGTTTTCCAGTCTTCTCAGCGTTATTTCACAAAAGAGCGGATCAATATCAATAGTGTAACATGTTCTGTTTTCAATTTCTGCACCCAGAAGTGTAGTACCGGAATGCGAGAAGAAATCTATCACAAGATCTTTTGTCTGGCTTCCCGACTTTATAATCCTTTGAATAGCCTTAAGAGGTTTCTGAGCATAACAGCCGTTAATATTTTCAATCATCCGGTAAAATATCTGCTGAACATCTACCCACACATTACCTGCACGAATAAATTCAGACTTACTCCTCTCAAAGTTCTGTGTTGTTTTACCGTTGACCTTTTTATAATAGCCATTCATTATTTTAGGAATATCGGTGTATTCAGCTTCAGGGTTGAATACAGGTTTCCCTTTAGTATAATAAAGGAGTTCCTGACGAACAGACATCCAGTTCTTCTGTGTACCGTATCCCCGCTGGTTTCTCATTGTTATAAAACTGCGTGATGAAAAACCTGATTCTCTCATCATTATTATAAAGTCAGCCAGCGGCTGAAAATGATTATTCTGGTCTGCCCCCAGCCAGATATATAGAGAGGCATCCTTATCAAGAAAATCATAGGTATTTTTAATCCAGGCCCTGCTCCAGTTAATAAAAGCCGCAATATCCGTTTCCCTGAATGCAACAAAATTATACGGAGGATCGTGAACGGCAAGAGCAGCTTTTTTCCCGCCTTGAAGAGAGCTTACTGCCTCTGCGTCGCTGCTGTCCATACATGCAATTTTATGCTCTGAAGTGCTGTCTTCCCATACATCACCAACTTTAAACCGTGAATATGGCAACAGTAGTTTAAGGAGCTTCTCATCAAGATCGATCCTTGGCAAGGGAAAGTTTATCATAAAATCTTATTCTTCTTTTTTAACAAACTCCGGAAATAGTATCTTTTCAATTTCCACAGTTTTTCCGCTTTCGGTATTGACCTTAAATAACATTCCGCATATATGCACGTCGTTCTGGGCGGTTTCGTATTTTTGAGGAGTCTGATAGAGAAACCTGTTGATTGCCGCTATAGTTTTCATACCGATTACCGAGTCATAAGGACCCGTCATTCCGACATCCGTAATATAGCCTGTGCCCATCGGGAAAATTCTCTCATCATTTGTCTGGATATGAGTATGTGTCCCTACTAGCGCACTAACTTTTCCATCCAGGTAATTTACAAGTGCAAGTTTTTCAGCAGTAGCCTCTGCATGGAAATCAACAAAAATTATATTGGTTTCGTCTCTCAGCTTCGGAATGATCCAGTCGCAGGTACGAAATGGATCATCGATTGTTGCCATGAAGGTCCTGCCCTGAAGGTTAAGTACGGCAACTTTGCCTTTCGGAGTCTCAGCTACGTAATAACCATTCCCATATGCACCACGGGGATAGTTCATAGGACGGATTGCTCTGGGCTCATTTTTGAGATAATCCTGAGACTGATGTTTGTCCCAGGTATGATTTCCTCCGGTAATAACATGCACCCCCAGATTCAGAAGAATTTCACCCTCTTTATTAGTACATCCTTTTCCGTCAGAAGCATTTTCACCGTTTGCTATTACAAGATCGGGTTTATATTTCTGGATTAGTCCCGGCAGCCATGTCTGCACCATATCCATACCGGGTTTTCCAACAATATCCCCGATAAAAAGAATATTAAGTTGATTCATAATCACCATAAAGTAATTAATAAATATATTGAAATCGTGAGAGAATTAAAAAAAACGGAGATTCGCCGTGAAAGGTTAAACATATTTCCCGGAAAATATTATCTTTGGGAAACTGATTGGAAAAATGCTAAAAGACTCGCTGGAAATACCCCTTGAACAAGCCTCCTTCTCTATCATTGATGTTGAGACAACAGGACTATCCGCACGCTACAATAATATCATTGAAATCGGTATAGTAAAAGTATCCGGGCTGAAGATCAGGGAAACATACCAGACAATGATAAATCCCGGGAAACCAATCCCCTATTATATATCTCAGTTCACAGGTATTACAGAGGAGGATGTGCATGATGCGCCCTTCTTTGAGGACGCAGCCGATGAAATACTGAATTTTATATCCGAGGATATAATAGGAGGACACAATTTTTCTTTTGATAAAAGTTTCCTAAAAAAGGAGTTTCTTTATGCCGGGAAAGGAATGCTTTATAACAGGGATATCTGCACGCTGAAACTTGCAAGGCGGATGTATCCGAATCTTCGCAGCAGATCGCTGTCTAATATGTGCAGATACTTCAAACTGCATAATGAAAACTCTCATCGCGCTTTATCAGACGCAAAAGTAACAGCCCAGCTGCTGATCAGGATGATTGAGGAACTGAGGGATAAACATAATGTGATCACGGTTGAGGACCTCATCAGCTATCATAAAAAACCGGCAGCGAAGGAGAAACTTAACCGGATAAAAGAACCTCTGCGTGAATATGCTTCAGGACTCCCACAGGCCCCCGGGATATACTATTTCCTGAATTCAAAAGGTAATATTATATATATAGGTAAAGCAAAATCGTTACGCGACAGGATCAAATCCTATTTTTCCCCTACTGCTCCCCGCAAAGCAAAAAAAATCGTACAGCAGGCCTCCCGCATCAAAATAGAGATAACCAATACTGAACTCACTGCCCTGCTTATGGAAGCTGAATCTATTAAGCTTGTTAATCCCCGGCATAATACTCAGCTGAAGGAATACGGTAATAAATACTTCCTGAGGATTGATGCAGGGAACAACTTTCCAGGTATTGATATCTGTAATTATTTTGATTTCGACGGAAGGGACTATTTCGGTCTATTCATCACAAGAAAGAAAGCTATTTCACTTCTTGAGATGCTGCATAAAACTTTTGCATTAAGAGAGTGTACTGATATAGAGTTCGGTAAAGAGAAAATCTGCTTTCTGGCAGATATAGAACGTTGTTTAGCCCCCTGTGTAAATAAGGAAAAAGAAGAATACCAGGAGGAAGTTCATAAGGTCTATGAATTTCTGTACGGCAGGAACCAGTTTGCACTAAGCCGCCTGCTGCATAAGATGAAGGAATATTCCGATAAGCAGAAGTATGAAAAGGCTGCAGAGGTTAAGGAAGTGATAGATATGATCCTGAACCAGACATATAAATCTTCAGTACTGGCAGAACCAGTTAATAAAGCTAATGTCTTATTTGAGGTTAAGGGGAGTTTTGAGAATGATTATATGCTCCTTCTCTCCGGGAAGATATATATTAAGAAATATACGGTAAACGGAGAAGACCGTTTCGAAGAAGCACTTGATGATTATTTCAGCGGAACAATAAACTTGTCTGTAATGCCCGAAGAAGAAGATCTGGAAAAAATGAAAATTACTCTGAACTGGCTAATAAAGAACCGCGACCTAGTAAGAGTTTTTTATCTGAAGGAATACAGCACTAAGGAAGAACTCTATACAAAGATATCAGCAGGAAATTTCAAAGCGGCCCCCTCACCCGAAATTTATTACGAAATAAAAGAATTTATGAACCAGGAAAAATCGGAAGAGACAGTCTGATACCTTCAAACCATCTAAATTAGGGAATAATTACAGGTTCATTAATATTGCTGCTCCCGATATTATGATTATAGCTGCAATAGCCCTTCTAATCAATCTTTTTTCCATGAACAACTTCCCGCCGAAAACAATTGCCATCAGAACAGAAAGCCGTTTAACCGAAAGAACCAGCGCAACAGGTGCCAGCTTAATTGCCTCAATCTGGGTAAGCCGGTAAACAACGGTAAATACCGATATCAGCAGTATCATGTAAACCGTTTTCCTGGTAACTTCTTTAAAAGGTTTGGCAAAGCCTCTGTGTCTTATTAAGACAACAACTGAAAAAATAACCGCGAAGAATATCTGCTGGTATGCCATGAATGCATATGGTGAAAGCTTATAGTCAGTCAGCAGTATCCTGTCAAGAATAGAAGTCAGCGCAAACAGAAATAATGCTATGATTACATACGAATACCTGGAAAACCGGAATAAAGAAGTGAGCGGTTGAAGATAATTTTTCACAGATTTACGAAAACCTTTGGTTCCAGGAGACTTTGGCCTCGCTTCAAGGATATACGTCCCCACAATCATCATAACTATACCTATCCATTCAAAGAATGACAGGTAATCGCCTATAAGCAATATCCCGAATAATGCGACTAGTCCCGGTGTTAGTGCAAGCAAAGGCAGAGCTTCACTTATTTCAAGGTTTTTAATGGAGTACATAACGAATAAAAAAGCTGCTGCGTTTAATATTGTTTTAAAACCCAAAATCAGGATACCAGCCGAAAGGAAACCTTCATATTGTATTGATGAAAAAAACGGGATTGAAAATACCAGGGTGGCCAGGGAAATCAGGAATGCGAAGCTTAACGCATCAAGTGAGAATAGTACCTTTTTCTCTCCAACAGCCGATAGTGCAGAGAATACTGCGGAAATAAAAGCCAGCCAGAACCAGTCCATATTTATGCTAATACCCTAATAAATAATCATTAGTTAAAAACCAGTTGAGAGTTTGATATAAAAATTTCTTCCAGGCTCTGAAATAATATTTCCCCTTAGAGCAGACAAATGATCCAGGTAATTTTTATTGAAGATATTCTCAACCCCGGTAAATAATTTAATACTGAAGGAAGAAATATTGATAGTCTCAGTACTAAGTGACAGATTGAAAACTGTATAACCGGGTGTTGGTATCTCACCGTCGGCTATATTGTTCTGTACCGCAGCAATATCTGAAGATATATCCAGCTCAAGCTTCTCTAATATTTTTAAAGCCAGTCCAATACTTGCATTAAGGGGCGGAATTCCGGGCAGACTGGAATTTCCTGTGATATCATCGCCGCGCACATATGAGATTACACCATGTAAAACCAGGTCATCATAAAAGTTATAGTCTGACCGCACATCAAATCCGTATATCTTTGCCTTTCCGATGTTTGTTTTAATATAGGCAGGTTTATTCTCCCATGCTCCGGTTCTTTCAGAAACCAGGTCTGTAAAATAATTTAGATAGAAACTTGTGATGATTTTAAAATCCGGCATATAAAAACGAAATCCAAGGTCTGCGGATTTGCTGATTTCTGATTTCAGGTTAGGGCCGCCTAACAGGACATAACTGCCCTGGTCTATATATTGGAATCTTTCTTCAAGAGAGGGTGAACGGAAGGCATAACCAAGGCTTAATGTTAGGTCAAGATATTGTAAGACAGAATACCTCAAACCAAGGTTGGAACTGTAAGCAGCATCATTTATGTCTGTGTTTTCCCAGATTACTTTCTGTCCGGCTGGTGTATTGTTGGTAATTCCATTCACAATTTCATAAATAGGGTTATATGCCTTACTCCCTTTTATATTTATCAAATCCACACGTGCACCGAGTGAGAGAGTGAGCTTATCTTTAATAAAATCATTATCGTCCTGCAGAAAGAGCCCCAGGCTTTTATATTTCGAATCAGGCAGGGGCATTTCACCGATAATTTTATTAACTGTATTTACCACTTCATTCTGATCATTAAGGGATTCAATACGCTGGTATTTATTTCTGAATCCTTTATAGGTTCTATCCCAAAAATCGAGTCCCGCAGCCAAATTATTAAAATCGTTTATCAAAAAATTTCCCTGTAACTGAAGATTATTATTAGAATGGCTGGCTTCGGGAGTAATCTTTAATACACTTACTCTTCTTGGAGGAAGATTACCTGTGCCTGCAATATTTTGAACAATATGAGGTATATTTTCAACATCCCTGTCAATTACCTGATAAGAATACTTCAAGGACAGTTTATAAACAACAGATGTAAGGTTTTTGATTTCATACCCTGCTGAAAACAATTCCCGCCTTTCCTTAGGATACCTGACATCTGCAAAGGAGGGGAACACAAGGGATCCGGGTATTCCGACGTCTTCAGCTCTGAAAAGCTGATAATTAAGTTTTAATAAATGATTATTAAAAACCGAAGTATTAAAACTACCGGATATGCTGTAATCTTCGAACTGACTATTTTTCAATTCCCCTGCAGGCGTCATTATATTACCTGCTTTCCTGAATGAGGCGGTCAGTTTTGAGGACCAAACAGAGGCGCCTGTGTAAATTGATGCCGAAGAAGCTGACAGGTTGTTTACTGTATTAAATCCAGATGAAAAATTTCCGCTTATACTAAAATGATCCTGCAATTGAGGTGCACGTGTTATCACATTAACTATACCCCCGGTTGCCCCGGAACCATAGATAGAAGAGGATGCACCTTTAATCACTTCAATCTTATCAATATCATTCAAATCAACCATCGAAAATCGGGCGGCTACATCTGTAGAAGTTGCAATCCGGTTTCCATCAATAAGAGCAACAATATTTTCACGGCTAAGTCCCCGAATGCTTATCTCTGTTCCCCAGGCACCTTCATTGATCAAAGAAATCCCCGGTTCATTTTTAAGTGCCGCAGCAAGTGAGATAAATGGTTTTTCCTGGAGTTTTTCCCTGCTTAATAAAATTTCAGAAAAAGGAGAATATCGAAGGTACTTATCGAAACGTGGTGTGCTTACAATTACTTCATCAAATTCTATCGGCGAAGATTCAAGTTTATACTCTTTTTCTATGTTCCCGTTAATAGCGATAACCCCAGATAGAGGCTTGTAGCCTACATGCGAAATTTTTATTTCATATTTCCCTTCGTCAAGACCTTTGAAAATGAAATTCCCCCTGGAATTTGTATAAGTTAACCGGTTAACAGATATGATTACTGCTGCACCTTCAATTTGCTCCCCGGTTTTTATATCGAGGACATGACCTGATAGAGATCCAGACTGAGAATAACTTCGGGAAGTATTAATTACTAAGAAAAGAATCAATAAGATTTTGAGATAATTGTTACAACCCCTAACTGCAGTAGAATATCCTGACCGGAACACGACTAGTCTCTCCTTTTTCCAATAAATAAGTCATGTAAAAATAAGCTTTCAAAGCCACAATATGAATTTATAAGGGGGGTTGCCGGAAAAAAGAGTTGTAACTTTCAGGTTATTTTGATAAAAGTACAGCAGCGGCAATTACAGTTGTCCAT